>NZ_JBIAVF010000025.1:0-159225 GCF_042893755.1 Streptomyces sp. NPDC001568
GGCCGACAGCGGATAGTGCGCGCCCTGCTTGGTCAGGACGGGCAGGCCGGCGTTCGGCATGCAGGACAGCGGGATGCGCGCGTTGCGCGCCAGGTAGCGCAGGTGCTCGCTCATCTCGGCGGGACCCGTCGCGCAGTTCAGGCCGATCATGTCGATGCCCAACGGCTCCAACGCCGTCAGCGCCGCGCCGATCTCCGAGCCCAGCAGCATGGTGCCCGTGGTCTCGACGGTGACGGAGCAGATCAGCGGGACGGAGATGCCGAGCGCCTCCATGGCGCGGCGGGCGCCGATGATGGAGGACTTCGTCTGGAGCAGGTCCTGGGTGGTCTCGACGAGGAGGGCGTCGGCGCCGCCGGTGATCAGGCCCTCGGCGTTGATCTGGTAGGCGTCGCGGATCTGGGCGTAGGTGATGTGGCCCAGGGTGGGCAGCTTGGTGCCGGGGCCCATGGAGCCGAGGACCCAGCGCTGCTGTCCGGTGGAGGCGGTGTACTCGTCGGCGACCTCGCGGGCGATGCGGGCGCCGGACTCCGACAGTTCGAAGTTGCGTTCGGGGATGTCGTACTCGGCCAGGGCGGCGAAGTTCGCGCCGAAGGTGTTCGTCTCGACGCAGTCGACGCCGACGGAGAAGTAGGCCTCGTGGACCGAGCGGACGATGTCCGGGCGGGTGACGTTCAGGACCTCGTTGCAGCCTTCGAGCTGCTGGAAGTCCTCCATCGTCGGGTCCTGCTCCTGGAGCATCGTTCCCATGGCTCCGTCGGCGACGACCACGCGGGTGGCGAGCGCCTCTCGGAGGGCGTTCGCCCGGGTCTGGGTGTCTGCGGGCGGGTTCGGCAACGAGGCCATGGTTGAGCTCCCTGGGATGCGACGGCTGTCGGCTTTGCACCCCCTCGTGTCAAGGGTGCACGCGGTCAGGGTAACCGTGTGGCAGTGGACCCGGTGGGGGCGTCCCACGTGGCGGACTGCATTCTGTGCGCGGGACTACGCGGGTGGTGTGACGGTGTGCACTGTCCGCAGGAATCGCCCAACCATGCACGAGGTCGGCATCGACCGATAGTGTTCAGCATTGTCGAACTACGTCAGCAGGAGGCTGCGCGATGGCACGGAACATCCAGTCGCTCGAACGAGCCGCTGCGATGCTGCGGCTCCTGGCGGGCGGGGAGCGCCGGCTGGGACTGTCGGATGTGGCGTCGTCCTTGGGTCTGGCCAAGGGCACGGCGCACGGGATCCTGCGCACCCTGCAGGCCGAGGGTTTCGTCGAGCAGGACCCGGCGTCGGGGCGCTACCAGCTGGGCGCGGAGCTGCTGCGCCTGGGCAACAGCTATCTGGACGTGCACGAGCTGCGCGCCCGCGCGCTGGTGTGGACGGACGACCTGGCCCGGGCGAGCGGCGAGAGCGTGTACGTGGGTGTGCTCCACAAGAGCGGGGTGCTGATCATGCACCACGTGTTCCGGCCGGACGACAGCCGTCAGGTGCTGGAGGTGGGGGCGATGCAGCCGCTGCATTCCACGGCCCTGGGCAAGGTCCTGTCGGCCTGGGATCCGGTCGCGCACACCCAGGTGGTGGAAGTGGAGCGGGAGTCGTTCACGCCCCGCACGGTCACGGACGCGGCGGGTTTCGAGGAGGTCCTGGACCTGACCCGGGCGCGCGGCTGGGCCGCGGACGTGGAGGAGACCTGGGAGGGCATCGCCTCGGTGGCGGCGCCGATCCTCGACCGGCGCCGGATGCCGGTGGGCGCGGTGGCGGTCGCCGGGGCCGTGGAGCGGGTCTGCGGGGAGGGCGGGGAGCCCCGGGCGTCGCTGGTGGCGTCGGTCCGGGACTGCGCACGGTCGGTTTCGCGCGATCTCGGGGCGGGCCGGTTCTGAGCTTGACTTGATTCGTTCGGCCCACCCGAGGGGCGCTTCTGGCGCTCTTTGGGTGGGTTTTTTCGTTTCCCGATCGCCCGATGGCCTGATTTGGGCGATCGTACCGCGTGGTAACGATCCGGTTCTTTGACCTGGCCAACCCTTGACGCGTTCTTCATTCAGGCGGAAAACTGCCGTTCATCGGTCGGCATTGTCGAACACCTACCGGCAATACGCGTTAGGCTATGGCGAGGCCAAGGACCGGTGCAGCACTCACCGAGTGTGTGGACCACCGGAGGGACCCGGTGTCCGCCCACCCCTGGACGTAAGACAAAGGAGTCGCGGGTGTCCAGCTCCGACATCTTCATCGGCGAGACCATCGGTACCGCCCTGCTCACTCTGCTCGGTGGTGGCGTCTGCGCCGCCGTCACCCTCAAGAGCTCCAAGGCCCGCAACGCGGGCTGGCTCGCGATCACCTTCGGCTGGGGATTCGCCGTACTGATCGGCGCCTACGTCTCCGCTCCGCTCTCCGGGGCCCACCTGAACCCGGCGGTCACGTTCGGCATAGCCGTCAAGACCGGCGAGTGGGGCGACGTCCCCGTGTACCTCGCGGGCCAGCTCCTCGGCGCCATGCTCGGTGCCGTCCTGATGTGGATCACGTACTACGGCCAGTTCCGCGCGCACCTGTCCGACCCGGAGCACATCCGCGACGCCAAGCTCGGCCCCGAGGACCCGCACCCGCACGACCAGGCCGGCCCGGTGCTCGGCGTCTTCTCCACGGGCCCCGAGATCCGTAATGTCGTCCAGAACCTCGCGACCGAGATCATCGGCACCGCCGTCCTGGTGCTGGCCATCCTGACCCAGGGCCTCCAGGACGACGGCAAGGGACTCGGTGTCATAGGCGTCCTGATCACCTCGTTCATGGTCGTCGGCATCGGCCTCTCGCTGGGCGGTCCGACCGGCTACGCCATCAACCCGGTCCGCGACCTCGGTCCGCGCATCGTGCACGCCCTGCTCCCGCTGCCCAACAAGGGCGGTTCGGACTGGGGGTACTCCTGGATCCCGGTCGTCGGCCCGCTCGTCGGTGCCGTACTCGCCGGTGGTCTGTACAACCTCGCGTTCGCCTGATCAGCACCTGCAGCGCTCGTAAGATCCGCACCGCACTCCTGATTCCGCCAACTCACCAGACCTGCCAGGAGCAGCCATCATGACCAGCAGCACCGGCCCCTTCATCGCCGCGATCGACCAGGGCACCACTTCCTCCCGCTGCATCGTCTTCGACCGCGACGGGCGCATCGTCGCCGTCGACCAGAAGGAGCACGAGCAGATCTTCCCGAAGCCGGGCTGGGTCGAGCACGACGCCGCGGAGATCTGGACCAACGTCCAGGAGGTCGTCGCCGGAGCCATCGCCAAGGCGGAGATCACCGCCGCCGACGTCAAGGCCGTCGGCATCACCAACCAGCGCGAGACCACCCTGCTGTGGGACAAGAACACCGGCGAGCCGGTGCACAACGCGCTGGTCTGGCAGGACACCCGCACCGACGCCCTGTGCAAGGAGCTCGGCCGCAACGTCGGCCAGGACCGCTTCCGCCGCGAGACGGGCCTCCCGCTGGCCAGCTACTTCGCCGGCCCCAAGGTCCGCTGGCTGCTCGACAACGTCGAGGGCCTGCGCGAGCGCGCCGAGGCGGGCGACATCCTCTTCGGCACCATGGACTCGTGGGTCATCTGGAACCTCACGGGCGGCGCCCGGGGCGGCGTGCACGTCACCGACGTCACCAACGCCTCGCGCACCATGCTGATGAACCTGCACACGCTGGCCTGGGACGACAAGATCGCGGAGTCCATGGGCGTCCCGCTCAACGTCCTCCCCGAGATCAAGTCCTCCGCCGAGGTCTACGGCCACGTCAAGGACGGCGTCCTCGCCGGTGTCCCGGTCGCCTCGGCGCTCGGTGACCAGCAGGCCGCCCTCTTCGGGCAGACCTGTTTCGCCGAGGGCGAGGCGAAGTCCACGTACGGCACCGGCACGTTCATGCTGATGAACACCGGCGACAAGATCATCAACTCCTACAGCGGCCTGCTGACCACGGTCGGCTACCAGATCGGCGACCAGCAGCCGGTCTACGCCCTGGAAGGCTCCATCGCCGTCACCGGCTCGCTCGTCCAGTGGATGCGCGACCAGATGGGCCTGATCAAGTCGGCCGCCGAGATCGAGACCCTGGCCTCCTCGGTCGAGGACAACGGCGGCGCCTACTTCGTGCCGGCCTTCTCCGGCCTGTTCGCCCCGTACTGGCGCTCCGACGCCCGCGGTGTGATCACCGGCCTGACCCGGTACGTCACCAAGGCGCACATCGCCCGTGCCGTCCTGGAGGCCACCGCCTGGCAGACCCGCGAGATCACCGACGCCATGACCAAGGACTCCGGCGTCGAGCTGGCGGCCCTCAAGGTCGACGGTGGCATGACCTCCAACAACCTGCTGATGCAGACGCTCTCGGACTTCCTGGACGCCCCCGTGGTGCGCCCGATGGTCGCCGAGACCACCTGCCTCGGCGCCGCCTACGCCGCCGGCCTGGCCGTCGGCTTCTGGCCCGACACCGACGCCCTGCGCGCCAACTGGCGCCGCGCGGCGGAGTGGACCCCGCGGATGCCCGCCGAGCAGCGGGACCGCGAGTACAAGAGCTGGCTCAAGGCCGTGGAGCGGTCCATGGGCTGGGTCGACGACGAAGACGCCAGCTGACCGCACCGGCTGACGAATCGACGAGGAGCTAAAGAGACATGAGCAGCCCGCAGAGCGTCCCCACCCTGGGTACGCACCCGACAGCCGGTTCCCACGCGAGCCGCGCCGAGACCCGTGAGCAGTTGGCCAAGGCCACGTACGACCTGCTGGTCATCGGCGGTGGAATCCTGGGCACCTCGGTGGCCTGGCACGCCGCGCAGTCGGGTCTGCGGGTCGCCATGGTGGACGCCGGCGACTTCGCCGGCGCCACCTCCTCCGCCTCCTCCAAGCTCGTCCACGGAGGTTTGCGCTACCTGCAGACCGGCGCGGTCAAGCTCGTCGCGGAGAACCACCACGAGCGCCGGGTGCTGGCCAAGGACGTGGCCCCGCACCTGGTCAACCCGCTGACCTTCTACCTGCCCGTGTACAAGGGCGGTCCGGTCGGTGCGGCGAAGCTGGGCGCGGGCGTGTTCGCGTACTCGGCGCTCTCGGCCTTCGGTGACGGGATCGGCAAGGTCATCTCGCCGGCCCGCGCCGTCGCCGACAACCCGGGCCTGAAGACGGACAACCTGAAGGCCGTCGCGGTCTACTACGACCACCAGATGAACGACTCCCGCGTCGCCGTCATGACGGTCCGCGCGGCCGTCGAGTCGGGTGCGGTCGTCCTCAACCACGCCGAGGTCACCGGGCTGCGCATGACGCGCGGCCGGGTCTCCGGAGCCGAACTCAAGGACCGCCTGGACGGCACCGAGTTCGGTGTCGACGCGCGGGTCGTGCTCAACGCCACCGGCCCGTGGGTGGACCACCTGCGGCGCATGGAGGACAAGCACTCCATGCCGTCGATCCGGCTGTCCAAGGGCGCGCACATCGTCATGAAGCGCAAGTCGCCGTGGAAGGCCGCCATGGCCACCCCGATCGACAAGTACCGCATCACGTTCGCCCTGCCGTGGGAGGACCAGCTGCTCCTCGGTACGACCGACGAGGTCTACGAGGGCGACCCGGCGGACGTGCGCGCCACCGAGTCCGACATCCAGCAGATACTCGACGAGGCGGCGTTCTCCGTGAACGACGCGGACCTCGACCGTTCGCTGATGACGTACGCCTTCGCGGGCCTGCGGGTGCTGCCCGGCGGCCCCGGTGGCGTGGAGAAGGCCAAGCGCGAGACGGTCGTCTCCGAGGGCGCGGGCGGCATGCTGTCGGTGGCCGGCGGCAAGTGGACGACGTACCGTCACATCGGCCGTGTGGTCATGGACAAGCTGGCCAAGCTCCCGGGCAGCCCGCTGACCGAAGACATGGAGCCGGCGAAGTCGCTCGTGCGCCGGATCCCGCTGCCCGGTGTCGCAAACCCGAACGCGGTCGCGCACCGGCTGCTGGTGGACCGTGAGCCCGGTACCCGGATGGACCCGCTGACGGCCCGCCACCTGGCCTCGCACTACGGCTCGCTGGCCTTCGACATCGCGCGCATGGCGAACGAGGACCCGGCGCTGGCCGAGCGCATCCACCCGGACGGCCCGGAGATCTGGGCGCAGGTCGCCTACGCCCGTGACAACGAGTGGGCCGAGACGGTCGACGACGTGCTGCGCCGCCGCACGACGGTGACGGTCCGCGGTCTGGACGACGCCTCCGTGCGCGCCCGCGTCGAGGAGATGCTGGGTCACAAGGCATAGCTCCCGCGCAGGTGGGGAAGAGGGGCGGTTCCGAGGGGAACCGCCCCTCCGTCGTGGGCTGTGGTCGGTGCCACCTCAAGGCTTAGGCTGGCCCACGTACGCAAGGGAACTTCGGAAGGAGACCTGGGTGATCGAGCTTGAGGGCGTGCCCGAGCTGATCGACCCGGTCATGGTGGCCGCGTTCGAGGGCTGGAACGACGCGGGTGACGCCGCCTCCGGTGCGGTGGCGCACCTGGACCGGGAGTGGAAGGGCGAGGTCTTCGCGGCTCTGGACGCCGAGGACTACTACGACTTCCAGGTCAACCGGCCGACGGTGTGGCTGGACAACGGGGTCAGGAAGATCACCTGGCCGACGACGCGGCTGTCCGTGGTCCGGATCGGCGGTGCGAAGCCGCGTGACCTGGTGCTGGTGCGGGGCATCGAACCGTCCATGCGGTGGCGGTCGTTCTGCAACGAGCTGCTCGGCTTCGCGCACGAACTGGGCGTGGAGATGGTGGTCATCCTGGGCGCGCTGCTCGGGGACACCCCGCACACGCGGCCCGTGCCCGTCAGCGGGGTGACCTCGGACGCCGACCTGGCGCGGACGATGGACCTGGAGGAGACGAAGTACGAGGGTCCGACCGGGATCGTGGGCGTGCTGCAGGAGGCTTGCACGCACGCGGGCGTTCCCGCGGTGTCGCTGTGGGCGGCGGTGCCGCACTACGTGTCCCAGCCGCCCAACCCGAAGGCGACGTTGGCACTGCTCAACCGGCTGGAGGACCTGATCGACATCAGGATCCCGCTGGGCGAGCTGCCGGAGGACGCGCGGGCCTGGCAGCTGGGCGTGGACCAGTTGGCCGCCGAGGACAGCGAGGTGGCGGAGTACGTCCAGACGCTGGAGGAGGCGCGGGACACGGCGGACCTGCCGGAGGCGTCCGGGGACGCGATCGCCCGGGAGTTCGAACGGTACCTGCGGCGGCGGGATCCTTCCGCCACCGCGGACCCGGGCGACGGGTCGTACCTGCGGGACACCGCCGGCGGTCTGAGCCGGCCGTCGAAGCGCAAGCCGGAGCCGGAACCGCCGGCGGCGACCGCGCCCGAAGGGGGCGCCGCCGGCTCCGACAGCGGGGTGGAGGAGGAGGCGGGGCCGTCCGGGACCGCGGGGACGCCCGAGGCGCCGGAGAAGCCCGAGGCCCCCGAGGCACCGGGCTCCTCCCCCGACGCCTGAGGCGTGTGGCGCACGTCCCGCCCGGCAGTCGTACGAGAAACGCCGGACCGGCCGCTTCCGCGGCCGGTCCGGCGTTTCTCGTTCCGCCCGGGGGCGGGCTGCTGCTAGAGGGCGACGCCGAGCAGGGCGTCGACCGTGCGGGAGACCAGGCCGGGGGCCGATTCGTCGTCTCCGTCGGTGGCCAGCTGGAGTTCGACCCAGCGGTCCACGGCGGCCAGTGCTGCGGGGGCGTCCAGGTCGCGGGAGAGGGCCTCGCGGACCTCCTCGACCAGGGCGTCCGCCGGTACGCCGTCCGGGCGCGAGACCGCCGCGCGCCAGCGTTCCAGACGGGCCACGGCCTCGGCGAGGACGGCGTCCGTCCACTCCCAGTCGGCCCGGTAGTGGTGCGACAGCAGGGCGAGGCGGATGGCCGCCGGGTCGACCCCGGAGCGGCGCAGCGTCGAGACGAAGACCAGGTTGCCCTTCGACTTCGACATCTTCTCGCCGTTCAGGCCGACCATGCCCGCGTGGACGTAGGCCTTGGCCATCGGGAACTCGCCCGTCAGCGCCTGGGCGTGCGAGGCACCCATCTCGTGGTGCGGGAACGCCAGGTCGGAGCCGCCGCCCTGGATGTCGAAGCCCATGCCCAGGTGGTCCAGGGCGATGGCGACGCACTCGATGTGCCAGCCGGGTCGGCCGCGGCCCAGCGAGCCGCCGTCCCAGCTCGGGTCGCCCTCGCGGGCGGCCATCCACAGCATCGGGTCGAGCGGGTTCTTCTTGCCCGGGCGGTCCGGGTCGCCGCCGCGCTCCGCGGAGAGCAGTCGCATCGCCTCGGCGTCGAGGTGGGAGACCCCGCCGAAGTGCGGGTCGGACTCCACGGAGAAGTAGACGTCGCCCTCGAGCTCGTAGGCGGCGCCCGCGTCGCGGAGGCGCTCGACCAGCGGCACGATGCCGGGTATGGCCTCGACCGCTCCGATGTAGTGCTGCGGAGGCAGCATCCGCAGGGCGGTCATGTCCTCGCGGAAGAGGGCGGTCTCACGCTCGGCGAGCTCGGTCCAGTCGTGTCCGTCGCGCAGCGCCCGCTCGAGGAGCGGGTCGTCCACGTCCGTGACGTTCTGGACGTAGTGGACCTGCCGCTTGTTGTCGAGCCACACGCGCTGAACGAGGTCGAACGCGTTGTAGGTCGCCGCGTGACCGATGTGGGTCGCGTCGTACGGGGTGATCCCGCAGACGTAGATACGGGCGACGGGACCGGGGGCGAGGGTGATCGTCCCCCGGGTCGCGGTGTCGTGGATCTGGAGGTCGCGGCCCTTGCCGGGCAGGGCGGGGACCTCAGAAGCGGGCCAGGCATGCATGCCTTGAGACTAACCGGACGAGTGTTCCGGAAACGAACCGGAGGAGCACTCTTGGCCTGATCCGCGCTCTTGCCGTCTGGCCGGTTCTGTGCGTCCCGGGCCGCGCCCGGTCAGACCGGGGGCCAGGGGATGGCGGGCCACTGCCCGGAGGGCTGCGGATGGGTCCCCGTGCGCAGCAGAGCGGCCACGCGGGCCCGTACGGCGTCCAGCTCGGCGTCGGTGATCAGTTCGGCCAACCGGGTGGCGAGCGGCTCTCCCGCGGCCAGCTGGGACTCCAGGGAGAGCAGCACCGTGCGGGCCTCGTCGGTGAGGGGCTCCCCCGCCCAGCCCCAGAGCAGGGTGCGCAGCTTGTCGTCGGCGTGGAAGGTCACGCCGTGGTCGATGCCGTAGAGCCGGCCGTCGGGGGCGGGCAGCAGGTGGCCGCCCTTCCGGTCGCCGTTGTTGATCACGGCGTCGAGTACGGCGAGGCGGCGCAGCCGGGGGTCGTCGGCGTGCACGAGGAGGGCGGTGCGGCCCTCGCCGACCTCGGCGAGGGCGACCGGCTTCCAGCCCTCCGCCGCCTCCTCGCCCTCGACGAGCGCGAGGAGTTCCGCCTCGGGCGTCTCCCCGGAGTCGATCCAGTGCTGGACCATGCCCTCGCCGTACGGTCCGTCGCGCAGGACGGTGGCGGGGACCAGGCCCCACCCGGTGGCCTCGGAGACGAGGTAGGCGGCGCGTTCGCGGCGGGCGAGGTTCCCGTCGGGGAAGTCCCACAGCGGGCGCTCGCCCTTGACCGGCTTGTACACGCAGTCCGCGCTGCGGCCGTCGTGGGCGACGGTGCACAGCAGGACCGCGTTGGAGGCCTCGGCGATGCGTCCTCGTACGGTGAGCTCACCGCGGGTGAGCAGCTCCTCGATCGGGGTCACGGCGCTCACGCCTGGCGCCGGTAGCCGTTCTGGCGGGGGCACACGTGTCCCTCGGGGTCGAGCGGGAGGCTGCACAGGGGGCACGGGGGCCGGCCCGCGTTGACCACGTCCAGGGCCCGCTTGGCGAAGGCGCGGGCCTGTGCGCCGGAGAGGCGCACCCGGAGCATCGGCGGGCCGTTCTCCTCGTCCTGGAGGAGGCGTTCCTCGGCTTCGGCGAGGTCCTCGTCGGAATCGGCGTCGAGTTCGACGAGCGCCTGGGCCTCGACGATCATCCGCTGTTCCTCGCCGTCCCAGGCGAGGGCCATGGTGCCGACCCGGAACTCCTCCTCGACGGGTACGTCGAGGGGCGCCGTGTCGGCGGCCTCGGTGGAGGCGACGGCGGGTACGGGGGCGTTGCCGCCGGTGCGCCGCACGACCTCGTCCAGCAGCTCGTCCATCCGCTCGGCCAGCGCCGCCACCTGGGTCTTCTCCAGGGAGACGCTGGTGACGCGGGTACCCACGGAGGCCTGCAGGAAGAACGTACGGCGCCCAGGCAGACCGACCGTGCCGGCCACGAAGCGGTCCGGCGGGTCGTAAAGGAACACCTGACGGGGCACGTCCAGTCTCCAAGTCTCAGGCGTGGGCGGGTCCGCGCACGCGTATCGGCCCTGCCACCCTACTGCTCCGTTCGATCACGCCGCGCCCGCGCCGCCCCCCACCACGGCGTTCCCGGCGCCTTCGGACTCGCCCTCGGCGGCCGGGGCCGGCCGCGGGACCAGCGGGGCGAGGTCGCCGGTGTCGCCCAGGCGCAGCAGGAAGGGGCGGGTGGGGGTGTAGCGGACGGCGGTGACCGAGCAGGGGTCGACGTGGATCCGTTGGAAGAGGTCGAGGTGCATGCCGAGCGCGTCGGCGACGAGGGACTTGATGATGTCGCCGTGCGAGCACATCAGGAACACGGCGTCGCTGCCGTGCTCGTCCTCGACGCGGGTGTTCCATTCCCGTACGGCGTCCACGGCTCGGGCCTGCATGGCGCGCATGGACTCGCCGCCGGGAAAGGCGGCGGCCGAGGGGTGCTGCTGGACGATCTTCATGAGGGGTTCCGCGGCGAGTTCGGAGAGTTTGCGGCCCGACCAGTCGCCGTAGTGGCACTCGCCGATGCGTTCGTCGGTGTGCAGGGGCAGCTCGGGGCGGGCGGCGAGCAGCGGGGCCAGGGTTTCCCGGCAGCGCTGGAGGGGGCTGGTGACGGCGGCGGCCAGCGGTACCCCGGCGAGCCGGCCGGGCAGCGCGTCGGCCTGCCCGGCTCCGTGTTCGTCGAGGGCGACTCCCGGAGTCCATCCGGCGAGCAAGCCCGCGGTGTTGGCGGTGGAACGCCCGTGCCGTACGAGGATCAACGTGGCCATGGGAACAGGGTAGGGGTGTCGCCCTGGTGCGGGCCGGGCGGCGGCGGGGGAGAATGCGCCGCGTGATTGTCGACTGCGCGATGTACCGTGACGGCCGCCGTTCCGCGGCGCCCCGTGATTTCTCGGACGCCCTGGCCGAGGCACGGGCCCGCGGCGACGCCTTCGTCTGGATCGGCATGCACGAACCCACGGAGGCGGAGTTCGAGCACGTGAGCCGGGAGTTCGGGCTGCACGCGCTGGCGGTGGAGGACGCGCTGACGGCGCACCAGCGGCCGAAGCTGGAGGTGTACGACGATTCGCTGTTCGTCGTCCTGAAGCCGGTGCTCTACGACGACGAGGCGGACACCGTCACGACGGGTGAGCTGATGGTGTTCATCGGGGACTCCTTCGTGGTCACGGTCCGGCACGGCGAGGGCGCGGCGCTGGCCGCGGTGCGCCACCGGTTGGAGCAGGATCCGCGGGTGCTGCGGCACGGCCCGACGGCGGTGCTGTACGCGGTGTCCGACGCGGTGGTGGACCACTACATCGAGGTGGCCGCCGAACTCCAGGGCGACCTGGAGGAACTGGAGGCGGAGGTGTTCGCCCCGAACGCCCAGGACTCGAAGAACACGGCGTCCCGGATCTACGGCTTCAAGCGGCAGGTGCTGGAGTTCCGCCGGGCGACGAGCCCGCTGCTCCAGCCGATGGACCGGCTCGCCTCCGGGCACGTGCCGTTCGTCCACGAGCACGCGCAACCCTTCTTCCGGGACGTGGCCGACCACCTGACGAAGGCGAACGAGTACGTCGAGGGCCTGGACCGGCTGCTGTCGGACGCGCTGGCCGCGCACCTGGCGCAGATGGGCGTCCGGCAGAACGACGACATGCGCAAGATCTCCGCCTGGGCGGCGATGGCCGCGGTCCCGACGATGGTCGCGGGCATCTACGGGATGAACTTCGAGGACATGCCGGAGCTGCGGCAGGGTTGGGGCTACCCGGGTGTGGTGGCCCTCATGGTCGCCGTGTGCCTGGGTCTGCACCGGATGTTCAAGCGCCGCGGCTGGCTGTGAGGGCGGGTCGGACGAACCACCGGGCGGGCCGCGGCGGCCCGGTCAGGCGAGTCCCGCGGCGGGCACCGGGGCGCCGCCGAGGGCGTCGACCCGCTCGGGCGGGGTCAGGCGGACCGCCCGGTGCCAGCCGCTGAAGCGCTCGTACGCGTACGCGGCGCGGATGCCGGCGGCGAGGGCGGCGGACTTGGTCGCGGGCCAGCGCAGCAGTCGGCCCATGTGGTCCATGACGGCGAGGCTGACGTCCCGGTGGACGGCGATCTCGGCGAGGGCGCTCTCGCGCAGGATCCGGTGGATGGCGCGGCCGTGCCCCCGGCGGGCGAGGCGCAGCAGTTCCTCGTGGCAGTAGGCGAGGTGGTTGTCCTCGTCGGCGCTGATCATGCGGACGGCCCTGCCGAGCTCGGGGTGGTCGCCGAAGTGCCGGACGAGCATGACCATCTGGTCGGCCGCGCGCTGCTCGGTGACCCGGCTGTGCGCGAGGTAGACGACGATGTCGTCCTCGGTCAGCGGCCGGTCGCCGCGCAGCTTCTCGTGGGCGAGGCCGATGCCGCGGCGCTCCAGCAGCATCGTGTAGTCGGTCTCGGGGGGCACGGGTACGGGCGCCAGGTCGCGTTTGCGCAGCAGGGCGTGGAAGATCCTGCCGTGCTTGTCCTCGTCGGCGCCGTGCCGGGTGATCTTGGGGGTCAGGTCGCGCATCGAAGCGGGGACGAGGGCGGCGATCCGGGCGTTCTCCCAGCCGCCCTGGGACTCCCCGCTGGCGGCGATGGAGCAGAACAGCTGGAAGGACTCGTCGTGCTCGACGATCTCCTGGAACAGGCTGCGGGCAGAGAGCATGGAACGAGTCAAATGCGGATCGATCGGGCGGGCAACCGAGGAGGCCGCCCGACTCGGCCGAATGAACGAAATCGGCGACCCGGCGCGAGGGCGTAACCCGGGGGCCGCGCGGGGCGTTGTTGGCTGTGTCGGCCGTGGCGGGGAAGACCCCCCGAGCCCCCACCACGGCCGCAGACCTGATCACGGAGCCGCGCGCACCCCGCGCGGCTCCGTCGTCGTGTCAGGGGCCCGAGGGCCCCGCGTCAGGCGAGGCCGGCGAGCTCCAGGGCCTCGGTACCGGCCCGCAGGGCGGCGATCCGCTCGTCCAGGGTGAAGCCGGCCGGGGCCAGGGTGAGGGTGGTGACCCCGGCGTCGGCGTAGGCGCGCATGCCGTCGGCGATCCGCTCGACGGAGCCCAGCAGGGTGGTCGAGTCGATCAGGGAGTGGGGGACGGCCGCTGCCGCGCCGGTCTTGTCGCCGCCGAGGTACTTGGTCTGGATCTCGGCGGCCTCCTTCTCGTAGCCCATGCGCTGGGCGAGCTGGTTGTAGAAGTTCTGCTTCGGGCTGCCCATGCCGCCGACGTACAGGGCGGTGTAGGGGCGGAACATGTCGGCGAGGGCGTTCACGTCCTCGCCGAGGGCCAGCGGCACCGTCGGGCAGACGTCGAAGCCGTCCATGGTCAGGCCGGCCTTCTCGCGGCCCGCCCGGATGTGGCGCAGGGCCGTCTCCTCCAGGTGCTCGGCCGCCGGGAAGATCAGCAGGGCGCCGTCGGCGATCTCGCCGGTCTGCTCCAGGTTCTTGGGTCCGATGGCGGCGATGTAGAGCGGGATGTGCTCGCGCTCCGGGTGGACGGTGAGCTTGAGGGGCTTGCCCGGGCCGTCGGGCAGCGGGAGGGTCCAGTGGGCGCCGTCGTAGGACAGCCGCTCGCGGGTCATCGCCTTGCGGACGATCTCCACGTACTCGCGCGTCCGGGCCAACGGCTTGTCGAACTTGACGCCGTACCAGCCCTCGGAGACCTGCGGTCCCGAGACGCCGAGGCCGAGCCGGAAGCGGCCCTTGGTGAGCGAGTCCAGGGTGGCGGCGGTCATCGCCGTCATCGCGGGCTGGCGGGCCGGGATCTGGAAGATGGCCGAGCCGACGTCGATCCGCTCCGTCTGGGCCGCGACCCAGGCCAGCACGGTGGCCGCGTCGGAACCGTAGGCCTCCGCGGCCCAGCAGACGTCGTAGCCGAGCCGGTCGGCCTCCTGGGCGACGGAGAGGTTGTCGGCGTCCATGCCCGCACCCCAGTAGCCGAGATTGATGCCGAGCCGCATGTGTCGTCCCCTAACGGTGAAGCCGATTTACCGATCAGTAACGTGGGTCTGCGGGGGACTGTAGCGCGCCAAGGTCTTCCGCGTCAGCGCCCCAGTAGTCTCAGCGCTCATGGAGCAGAGGCATCTCGGCCGCACCGGACTGCGCGTCTCCCGGATCGGCCTCGGCACCCTGACCTGGGGCCGTGACACCGGCGAGGAAGCCGCCGCCGAGCAGTTGAAGACGTTCTGGGAGGCGGGCGGCACGCTCGTCGACACGGCCGACGTGTACGGCGGCGGCGAGGCCGAGTACCTGCTGGGGCAGTTGGTGGCCGGGCTGGTGCCGCGCCGCGACCTGGTCATCGCGACGAAGGCCGGCAGCGTGCCGGATCCCGACCGGCGGTTCAACGCTTCGCGCGGGCACCTGCTGGCCGCCCTCGACGACTCCCTGGATCGCCTGGGCACCGATTACGTGGACCTGTGGCAGGTCCACGCCTTCGACCCGCTCACCCCGTTGGAGGAAACCCTGCAGACGCTGGACCTCGCCGTCAGCAGCGGCCGGGCCCGCTACGCCGGGGTGTCCAACTTCAGCGGCTGGCAGCTCTCGAAGGCCGCGACCTGGCAACTGGCCGTGCCGGGGGTGCGGACCCGGCTCGCCTCGACGCAGATGGAGTACTCGCTCCTCCAGCGGGGCGTGGAGCGGGAGGTGCTGCCCGCCGCGCTGGACCTGGGCATGGGCCTGCTGCCCTCGTCGCCGCTGGGTCGCGGCGTGCTGACGGGCAAGTACCGCGACGGCACGCCGGCCGACTCCCGGGGCGCCTCGGAGTCCTTGGCCGGCTTCGTGGACCCGTACCTGGACGAGCCGGCGGGCCGGATCGTCGACGCGGTGGTCACCGCCGCCCAGGGGTTGGGGGTGACGCCGCTGCACGTGGCGCTGTCGTGGGTACGGGACCGGCCGGGGGTGGTCGCCCCGATCGTCGGCGCGCGGACCTCGGCGCAGCTCGGGGCGGCGCTGTCGGTGGAGGCCCTTAGTCTTCCCGAGGAGATCTGCCGTGCGCTGGACGACGTTTCCGTCCCGGTGCACCGCTACCCCGATCAGGACTGGAGCACGTTGTGAGTACGGACCCCGAGACCACCGCCGCCGCCGCGCCCGCTGCCGCGGAGGAAGGGGCCGGGGCCGGCGGGGCCGCGCCCGAGGACCCCGCGACGCCGCAGGCCCACCCGGAGCCCGAAGCCGACCTCGGCCCGGAGCCGTCGGAGGGCGCGCGGGACGGGGACGCGCCGGAGGCCGGGGCCGGATCCTCCGCAGCCGGCGAGCCGGGCGGGGACGCCGACGTCGAGGCCGACGCAGCGACCGCGGGCGCCGGGCGGGGCGAACCGGACGACGGGACTCCCGACGGGGACGCCGATGCCCGGGGGGCAGCAGCGACCGCGGGCGCCGGGGAGGACGAGCCGGACGACGGGACTCCCGACCGGGACGGCGACGTCCAGGCGTCTCCCGCGACCGCCGGAGACGGTGAACCGGACGAGGGCACTGCCGGCGAGGACGCCGCCGAGGGCGGGACCGCCGCCGCGGGCGTGGAGGGGGCGGCGCCCGCGCTCACCGAGGCGCAGGCCGAGCTGGCGGCGCAGAAGGTCGAGCGGGAGCGCATCGCGCGGCGCAAGGCCGAGCGGGAGGCTCCCGTCGAGGCGGGCGCCAAGCTCAGCGGGAAGGCCGCCGACCTGCTGGCCGCCGTACGGGCCGTGGAGAGCGGGGCCGCCCCGGACCCGGTGTACTTCGACGAGGCGCCGGCCGCACCCCGCAAGGCCGCCCCCGCTCCCCCGTCGCAGCCCCGGCCCGTGCCGGCCGCCGCGGAGCCCGCCGCCGCCGAGATCGAGGGCGTACGGGCCGTGCTGGCGCGCGGTGGCGCCCCCGAGGCGCTGGCCGGGCCGGCCGCCCGAATCCTCGGCGAGGGCGCCGCGGCACGGCTCGTCGAGGACCCGTGGCGGCTGCTGGCCGTCCCGGGTGTGCGCCCGACCCAGGCGGACGGCTTCGCGCAGGCGCTGCTGGGCGCCGAGGCCGGCCCCGCCGACGAGCGCCGCGGCGCCGCCCTGGTGGGCTGGCTGTTGGACCGCGCCGCCGAGAAGGGGCACACCGCCCTGGAGACCCCGGTGCTGGAGAAGGCCCTGGCGCAGTACGGGGTGCCGGAGCCGGCCGTAGCCCTCGAACACGCCGTCGGCGAGGGCGCGGTGCTCGTGTTCGAGGAGCCGCTGGACGGCCCCACGCCGAGCCCCGCCGCGGACGCCGACGAGGCGGCCGGGGAAGCGGAGCGGCCCGTACGGGTCCTCGTGGGGCTGGAGGAGTACGCCCTGGCCGAGGAGAGCCTCGCCGACGGGCTGGCCCGCCTGGCCGCCGGCGTCACCGCCCCCGCCGACTGGTCGCGGGCCGCCGGCGGCCCCGGCGCCGAGCTGATCCGGGCCGTCGCCGGCCACGGGGTGGTCGCCCACACCGGCGGCGAGGCCGCCCGTACCGAGCCGCTGGCGCTGCTGGAAGCGGCCCGGAAGCTGGGTCTGCGGGCCGTGCTGGCCGCGCACGCCCCCGGCCCGGACCGGGTCACCCCGGCCGGACTGCTGGCCGGGACGCAGGGGCCCGGACGGGACACCGACGGCCGGTTCGAGCTGGACCTCCTCGTGGTGCTGGACGCCCCCCAGCTGGACGTGGAGACGGCCGCCGCCCTGGTGGAGTCCGTCCCGGACGGCGCCCGCCTGGTGCTGTCCGGGGACCCCGGCGTGCTCGGGTCGGCCGGTCCCGGGCGGGTGTTCGCCGACGTACTGGCGGCCCGGTCCTGGCCGCAGGTCGTGTCCCGGACGCCGGACCCCGGCCCGGTCGGCGAGCTGGTCTCGGGCATCGGCATCGGGGAGCTGAACCAGGTCCACGCCCCCGGCAAGGAGGTCGTCATCGTCCCGGTGCAGGACGCCGGTGAGGCGGTGCACCGCACGGTGCAGCTGGTCGCCGAGTCGGTGCCGCGCGCCTTCGGGATCCCGGCCGAGGCCGTGCAGGTCATCACCCCGGGCCACGGCGGCTCGGCGGGCACCCGCGCGCTGAACGCGGCCCTCAAGGAACGGCTCAACCCCGGCCCCGGCCGGTTCGGCGGGTTCGACCCCGGTGACCGGGTCGTCCACGTGCCCTCCCCCGGGCGGGCGCTGCCGGGCCGGGTGGTGTCGGCCGACGCGGAGGGGCTGCACCTGGACCTCGCGGGGGCGCCGTTCGTCGTACCGAAGGAACGGGTCGAGTCCCAGGTGCGGCACGGCTGGGCCGTGACGGCGCACCAGGCCGTCGGTAGGCGCTGGCCGGCCGTGGTGGTCGTCCTTCCGGGCGACGCCGCGCAGGCCCTGTCCCGGGACTGGGTGTACACGGCGTTCGGGCGGGCGGAGCGGCACCTGTCCGTCGTCCACGGGGTGGACCAGGCGCTCCCGAACGCGGTGGCCCAGGTCCTGCCGAAGCCCCGTACCACCCGACTCACGGGCCTGTTGCGGGCCTTGACGGCCGCTCAGGAGGCCGCGCCGCAGTAACGGGAAGCGGGACCGGAGACGGAACGCCCCCGCCCGGATCGGGCGGGGGCGGCGCACGCGTCGGGGCGGGATCAGGCCGGGGTGAGCCCGTGCTCGGCCGCCTCCTCGAACTCCTCCGGGTCCTCGGGACCCTCGGGGTCCTCGGGGTCCTCGTCGAACACCGAGCTGACGTCGAAGCGGTGCAGCACGTCCTGCGGGTCGGTCTGCCCGAAGGGCGCGTCGAGCCAGTCACCCGGTTCCGCGACCTCTTCGAGCGCCGCGATCCAGAGGGTCGAGTCACCCTCCTCCAGTCCGAACTCCTTGTAACGGGAGGCGATCTCGTCGGGCTCGTACTCCCCGAAGAGCACGCCGAGCGCACCCGCCGTGCCGCCGTCGTCGACGAACTCGGATTCGCGGTCGTGCGCGGCGACACGCTCGGCCTGGGCGATCAGCCGGGCCGGTTCGACGACGGCGTAGTCGCGGCGGATGAACACGCTGAAGGCAGCGGGTTCCGCCGGCCCGGTGTACGGAACTCCGTCCTCCGGTGTGGGGATCTCGAACGGGGTGACCTCGTCGTAGCGGTCGTAGAGCAGTTCGTCGTATTCCTCGGCGGCGGCGGCGAGTTCGTTGAAAGCGGCGTAGACGGCCGGGTCCTCGTCCCCGATCCTGCTCTCGACCGCGGCGAGGTGGCGGTCGAGAGCGGCCTTGACCGCCTCGGCGGCGGCGCGGACCTCGGCAACAGTGGGCAGAGCGGCATCAGACATAGTGCAGACGCTATCCGTAGCGGGGCTCTGCCCGCACAATAGATGCGATGCCGGAATACGAATTCGTCGACGTGTACGTGCCTCGCGGGACCCCCCGCCAGGAGGCGACCCGACTACTGACCGACCACGCCGAGTACGGGCACTGGGAACTGGACCGCCTGACGCTCCACCGGGACGGCAGCCGCAGGGTGCGGTTGCGCCGCCGGATCATCCGCCAGGTCCGCGCGACCTGGTGACGCGGGCCCCGGGAGCGGGACCCGCGTCGGGTACGTCCGTCAGGCGGCGTTGCGGGCGCGCCGGTAGAGCACGGCTCCGGCGAGCAGCAGTCCGCCCGCGAGCGGCACTCCGGCCGTGAGCGCGTCACCGGCGCCCGTGGCCGCGAGGCCGCCCGTTCCCTGACCGGGGGCCTGGCCGGACACCTGGCCTCCGGGGCCGCCGGGCGTCTGCCCGCCCGGACCACCGGGATTCCCACTGCCGGGATTCCCACTGCCGGGGTTGCCACCTCCGGGGGTGCCGCCGCCCGGGGTCCCGCCGCCGGGGTTCCCACCACCCGGGGTCCCGCCGCCGGGGTTCCCACCACCCGGGGTGCCGCCGCCGGGGTTCCCACCACCCGGGGTGCCGCCGCCGGGGTTCCCACCACCCGGGGTCCCGCCGCCGGGGTTCTCGCCACCCGGGTTGCCGCCGCCCGGGGTCCCGCCTCCGGGCGTGCCCCCACCGGGGTTGCCACCGCCCGGAGTGCCACCGCCGGGCGTGCCCCCACCGGGGTTCTCACCACCCGGCGTGCCACCGCCCGGGGTCCCGCCGCCCGGTGTGCCCCCACCGGGGTTCCCGCCGCCCGGGTTGCCCGGGTGGTCGTCGCACGGCTCCTCGTGGCCGCCGCCGCCCGGGTGGTCCGGCTTGCCCGGCGGGCGGTGCTTGCCCGACTCGTTGGCACAGCCGTTCCCGAAGGCCGGGTTCAGCAGGGCGATCACGTCGACGGTGTTGCCGCAGAGGTTCGCCGGCACGTCCACCGGGGCCTGCAGGTTGTTCCCGGACAGCACGCCCGGCGAGTTCGTGGCCTGGCCGGACGCTCCGGAGGCCGCCTGCGCCTGGCCACCGGCCAGCGCGAGCACACCCCCCGCGGCCGCCATGGTGATCAGCGTCTTCCTGGTGACCTTGATCGGTCGTCGCATCTGTACTCGTCCCCTGTTGGTACGTCGACGGCCGCCGCGCGGCGGCCGGGCCGTCCAGGCTCCCCCGCCTGGTACGCCGAAAAGTCGATGGAACGGGCCTGAAAGCCCGGCGGCCCCGGAGCGCTGGTGAGCGCTCCGGGGCCGGGTCTTCAGACGCGTCAGGCGTTGACGCAGGTGTTGCCGAAGGCCGGGTTCAGCAGGCCGATCACGGAGATCGTGTTGCCGCAGACGTTCACGGGGATGTGGACCGGAACCTGGACGACGTTGCCGGACAGGACACCGGGGGAGCCGATGGCCGCACCCTGGGCACCCGCGTCGGCGACGGCCAGACCCGCGCCCGCGAGAACCAGACCACCGGTAGCAGCCGCAGCGGCGACAACCTTCTTGAGCATTGTTCCTCCTAGTAGGCAAGTGCGGTCCCAGCCGCGGACCGCACCACCTGTAACGAGGAGTTCCCACCGGGGCTACGAGCGTATGAGCGCATTCACTCTTCCCAGTGGAATCCGCACACCTTCCCGATTCCCCGGCGTTAGGAGTGGCCGGTCACGCGTTGTCGATGAAACGGTCGAGGACGCGGACGCCGAACTTGAGCCCGTCGACCGGTACGCGCTCGTCCACGCCGTGGAACATGCCGGCGAAGTCCAGCTCGGGGGGCAGCTGGAGCGGGGCGAAGCCGAAGCAGCGGATGCCGAGGTCGTCGAAGGACTTCGCGTCCGTACCGCCCGAGAGCATGTACGGGACGGCCCGCGCGATGGGGTCCTCGGCCTTCAGGGCGCCCTGCATGGCGTCGACGAGCTTCCCGTCGAAGTCCGTCTCCAGGGCCTTGTCGCCGTGCACGTCCTCGTACTTCACGCGCGGGCCGAGGATCCGGTCGAGGTCGGCGAAGAACTCGTCCTCGTAGCCGGGCAGGAAGCGGCCGTCGACGTGCGCCGTGGCCTGGCCGGGGATGACGTTGACCTTGTAGCCGGCGCCGAGCATCGTCGGGGCGGCCGAGTTGCGCAGGGTCGCGCCGACCATCTTGGCGATGCCACCGAGCTTGGCGAGGGTCTCGTCCATGTTGTCGGGGTCCAGCGGGGTGCCGAGGGCGTCCGAGAGCTCGTCCAGGAACGACCGTACGGTCTTGGTGACGCGCACCGGCCACTGGTGGCGGCCGAGCCGGCCCACGGCCTCGCAGAGTTCCGTGATGGCGTTGTCGTTGTTGGTCATCGAGCCGTGGCCCGCGGTGCCCTCCACCGTCAGCCGCATCCAGTGCATGCCCTTCTGCGCCGTCTCGACGAGGTAGAGGCGCAGGTTCTCGTTCACGGTGAAGGAGAAGCCGCCGACCTCACCGATCGCCTCGGTGACGCCCTCGAAGAGGCCGGGGTGCTTGTCGACGAGGTGGCGGGCCCCGTAGATGCCGCCCGCCTCCTCGTCGGCGAGGAAGGCCAGCACGATGTCGCGCGGGGGCTTGCGCCCGCTGCGCATGCGGTCGCGCACGACGGCCAGCGTCATCGCGTCCATGTCCTTCATGTCGACGGCGCCGCGGCCCCACACGCACCCGTCGGCGATCTCGCCCGAGAAGGGGTCGTAGGTCCAGTCGGCGGCGTTGGCCGGGACCACGTCGGTGTGCCCGTGGATCAGCAGGGCCGGCCGCGAGGGGTCCTCCCCCTCGATCCGGGCCACGGTCGAGGCGCGGCCCTTGTGGGACTCGAAGATCTGCGGCTCCAGACCCACCTCGGCCAGCTGCTCCGCGATCCACTCGGCCGCCTTGCGCTCGCCCGGGCCCGAGTGGTCCCCGTAGTTGCTGGTGTCGATCCGGATGAGGTCCCGGCAGAGGTCGACGACCTCGTCCTGGCCGGAGACGGTCCTGCCCGCGCCCGATTCGCTCACGCTGTTCCTCCCACTGATCAGTACCGGCTACCTCCCCATCCTCGCCCTCTGCGGCGCTGCGCCCAAGGGCGTGTCCGGGTCACCGGGGGGTGTGATCGGGCCCCCGGAATGTTTGGTAATGTTTTCCACGTCGGAACGGCCCGCGAGGGACGCGAGACAGACACCTTGTCCGGGTGGCGGAATGGCAGACGCGCTAGCTTGAGGTGCTAGTGCCCTTTATCGGGCGTGGGGGTTCAAGTCCCCCCTCGGACACAAGAAAGAAGGACCCCGCCGCGGCGGGGTCCTTCTTCGTTTCCCGCCCGCGGGGGACGAGGAAGGGGCTCCGGCCCGGGATCCGATCCCGGGCCGGGGCCCCTCGTACGCGCCTGGGGTCAGCGGCGGGAGGCCGCTATCTCCGCCACCCGGCCGCGGACCAGGAACCAGCCGCCGACCAGGGCGGCGCCGATGACCGGCACGAACAGGACGGTGGTGCGGCCGACGCCCCCGTCGCACCACATCAGGACCAGGACCGTGACGAGGAAGAGCAGCGTCACGATCTGGGTGTACGGGGCCCAGGGCAGCCGGTAGGACGGGCGCTCCAGCCGGCCCTGCTTCGCCCTCCGCCAGAAGTGGAGCGAGCAGAGCATGACCATCGCCCAGGTGCCGAGGATGCCGAGCGAGGCGAAGTTCAGGACGATCTCGAAGGCGTCCTCGGGCATCAGGTAGTTCAGGCCGACGCCGGCGATGCCGAAGGCGGCGGTGAAGAGGACGCCGCCGTAGGGGACCTTGCCCTTGTTCATGACGCCGGTGAACCTGGGGGCGGAGCCGGACATGGCCATCGAGCGCAGGATCCGGCCGGTGGAGTAGAGGCCGGAGTTCAGGCTGGACAGGGCGGCCGTCAGGACGACCAGGTTCATGATGCCCGCGGCGCCCGGGACGCCGAGCTTGTCGAAGACGGTGACGAAGGGGCTCTGGCCCTCCGAGTAGGCGGTGTACGGGAGCAGCAGGGCCAGCAGGACGACCGAGCCGACGTAGAAGATGCCCACGCGCCACATGATCGAGTTGATCGCCTTCGGCATGATCTTCTCGGGGTTCTCGGTCTCGCCCGCGGCGACTCCGCAGAGCTCGACGGAGGCGTACGCGAAGACCACGCCCTGGATGACCAGGAGCATGGGCAGGACGCCGACGGGGAAGATGCCGCCGTTGTCGGTGATGTTGGCGAGGCCCGGGGTGTTGCCGTCGATGTCGTGGCTGGTGGCGACGAGGTAGATGCCGACGAGCAGGAAGATCGTCAGGGCGGCCACCTTGACCAGGGAGAACCAGAACTCCATCTCGCCGAAGTACTTCACCGAGATCAGGTTCGCGGTGAGGACGACGGCCAGGGCGATGAAGGCGAGCACCCACTGGGGGACGTCCGTGAACATCGACCAGAAGTGCGCGTAGGTCGCCGCGGCCGTGATGTCGGCCACGGTGGTGGTGGACCAGTTGAGGAAGTAGAGCCAGCCCGCCGTGTAGGCGCCCTTCTCCCCCATGAACTCGCGCGCGTAGCTGACGAAGGCGCCCGAGGAGGGGCGGTAGAGGACCAGCTCGCCGAGGGCGCGGACCACGAAGAAGGCGAAGACGCCGCAGACCGCGTAGGCGATGGCGAGCGAGGGGCCCGCTCCGGCGAGGCGGCCGCCGGCGCCGAGGAACAGGCCGGTGCCTATCGCCCCGCCGATGGCGATCATGTTGATGTGGCGGGACTTCAGGTCCTTGCTGTAGCCCTCGTCACCGGCGTCGACGGGGCGGGAATGCGCCTCGGCGGGAGCCTCGGTCAAGGTGCGGTCACTCATACGGACTTCGCCTTCGTGGGTGGGACAGGCAGGGCGGGAGCGCCGCGCGGGGGAGCCGGGTGGTGTCCCCCGTGCCGCGATCCGGTGGTTTTGTCGCCCCAGGAGACCATGAGGCTCCGTTCCCGCAAAAATCGGCTCCCTGCACGCACAAGCCCCCGGCGACCATGGAAACGGTCTCCGGGGGGTTCGTAGGGGCACGAATGCGAGGTGGATCGGGTCAGTCGTGCGGGGTGGACTCCGCCGCCTGGTCGAGCCGGAAGGCCTCGTTGCCGAGGCCGATGCGGGCGTGGACCTCGGGGCGGCGGGACTTCAGGTACAGCCCGTGGGCCAGGCCGCCCAGCGCCGCGACGGCGATGATGGCGGGCAGCGCCCAGCTGAGCGCGGAGCCCTTCTCGGCGCCGACCAGGACGGCGAAGTCCTTGACGGTGTAGAGGGCGATCCCGACCAGGGCCAGCCCGGCGAGGCCCGCCGCGACGAGCCGCCAGACCTGGGCGCCGGCGGTGCCGCGCCGGACGAAGAAGGCGATGACGGCGAACGAGGACGCGGCCATCAGGACGGTCACGCCGAGGGCGCCGACGCTGCCCATCCAGGTGAACAGGTGCAGGACGGGCGCGGTCGGGTCGCCCGTCGGCAGGTCGTCGGTGAGCGCGAAGACCGCGACGACGACGGCGGCGATGCCGGTCTGCAGCAGGGAGCCCGTGGCCGGGGCGCCGGTGCCGGGGTTGGTGCGGCCGAAGCGGGCCGGGAGCAGGCCCTCGCGGCCCATGGCGAAGGCGTAGCGGGCGACGACGTTGTGGAAGCTCAGCATCGCCGCGAACATGCCGGTGACGAAGAGCACGTGCAGGACGTCGGTGAAGACGGCGCCGAGTCGGGCCTCGGTCAGCTCGAAGAGCAGTCCGGGGCCGGAGGCGGCGGCGGCGTCGGTGATCGCGGCGGGGCCGGTGGCGACGGTCAGGGCCCAGGCGCTGAAGGCGAAGAAGAGGGCGACGAAGCCGACGCCGAGGAACATCACGCGGGAGACGACGATGTGCGGCTTGCTGGTCTCCTCGGCGTACACCGGGGACTGCTCGAAGCCGACGAAGGCGGCGATGCAGAAGCACAGGGCGGTGCCGAGGCCGGCGCCGGACAGGGTGCTCGGGTCGAAGGCGGTGAGGGACAGGCCCTCGGGGCCGGGCTTGCCGAGGGCGGCGGCGTCGAAGACGACGACGAGGGCGCACTCGATGAGGAGCAGGACGCCGAGCACCTTGGCGTTCAGGTCGATCTTCAGCCAGCCGAGCGCCCCGGTGGCGGCGACGGCGAGCAGCGCCGGGATCCACCAGGCGAGCTCGATGTCGAGGTAGGTGGCGAAGAGGCCGGATATCTCGAAGCCGAGGATGCCGTAGACGCCGACCTGCATGGCGCTGTACGCGACGAGGGCGACGACGGAGGCGCAGGCTCCGGCGGTCGGGCCGAGGCCGCGGGCGATGTAGGCGTAGAAGGCGCCGGCGTTGTGGACGTGTCGGCTCATCTCGGCGTAGCCGATGCTGAACAGGGCCAGGACGACGCCGAGGATCACGAAGAGCAGTGGCTGTCCGACGATGCCCATGACCCCGAAGATCGTGGGCATGACGCCGGCGACGACCATCAGGGGCGCGCTGGCCGCGAGTACGGAGAGCAGCAGTCCGGCCGTGCCGAGCCGGTCGGCGCGCAGGGCGCGGTCCTCGCCCTTGTACGTGCGGATCTCGGTCGGTTCGCTGAGCGTGGTGGATCTGCCCGTCGGCATGGCGGGGCGTCCTTTCGGGAGCGGTCTGCGGGGACGGTCGTAGGGGTGTCCGAAGTGGCGCTAGGCGGTGCCGAGCGCGACGCTGCGCGCGGCGAGGAAGGCCTTGTGCGGGTCCCGGTCGGGGTAGGACCAGGGCGCCGGGGTGGCGTGGGCGCCGATGCGGTGGAAGAGGGCGGCGGCCTCGGCGGAGCGGCCCTCGCAGAGCTTGGCGTGGGCGAGGAAGTTGAGGTCGACCCGGTTGCGGGGGTGGTCCTCGCGTTCCCACTCCAGCCACCAGTCGAAGGCGGAGCGCAGCACGGTGCGGGCGCGACGGCCGGACCAGTGCTCGGCGGCGGCCTCGGGGGTGGCCCGGCCCTGGGCGGCGGCGAGGACCCGGTAGCGCTCGGCGTGGGCGATGACGGGGAGCACGGCGAGCGGTGAGTCGGCCGGGGATTCCTCGGCGGCCCAGGCGGCGAAGTCGTAGACCTCGTGGAGGGGGTCCTGGCCGGTGGCGGGGGTGCGTTCGGCGAGCCGGGCGACCATCAGGTGGTGGGCGTGGTGGTGCTCGCGGTGGCGGGCGCGGACCTGGTCGAAGTGCCGGCTGAACTCCTCCTCGGTGCCGAAGGTCCCCGAGAGCATGAGCAGGCCCAGCCAGGGGGTGGGGTCGGCGGGGAGCAGTCCGGCGGCGCGGCGGCAGGCCTCCTCGGCGGACTCGGGGGTGCCCTTGTGCCGCAGGGCCGTGAAGACGGTGGCGCAGGCGAGGAGGGTGGCGGCGTCGGCGCTGTCGGGTTCGGCGAGCAGCCACTCGCGGGCCCAGGCGGTGGCGGCCGGGGTTTCGGCCAGGACGACGACGCGGTGGCCGCGGCGGTCCCAGTCGTCGCCGGTGCCCACCAGGAGGGCGCGCGCCCTGGCCCATCGACCTTGCGCGAACTGGGTCCGTACGTCGACGAGTTCGGTGTCGCACAGGGCCGGGTCGAAGAGCTGCGCGTCCCGCTTGCGGGCGCGGCCGAGGGGCGGCGGAGGCGGGGACATCCGCGGGTTCCCTCCAGGGCGCGGGCGCGGGCGGACGTGCGCGGGGAGGCGCACGGGGTGGTGGGTGGTGCGGTGGTGCGGGTGGGATCATGCCGGTGAGAACTCGGATGATCACATACAGCTAAGCGGTACGCACAGCTCCACGTCAAGGTCCAGTCCACTGCGTGGCGGGTTTCAACTGGTCTTCCCGAGGGCCGAGTTGGGGTGCCACGAATATCGCTCGGAAGGGGCGGGGGCGGTGGTTAAGGTGGCCCGATGGCATCCCTCGACGATCTTCCTCCCTATCTCCTCGGCTTCCCCGGCCCGCTGCGCGACCAGCTGGTCGCGGCGGTGCTGAGCGGCGCGAAGACCAGTACCACCGGTCTCCTCGCGCAGTACGAGGCCGAGGGCGAACCGCTGCCGGTGCCCGGGGACCGGGCCGTCCTGGTCGACTCGGACGAGGCGGGCTCGGCCGTGGTCGAGGTCACCGGCGTGGAGGTACTGCGGTTGGCGGACGTCCCCCTGCGACACGCCCTCGACGAGGGCGAGGGCCATGCGTCGGTGGCCGAATGGCGCACGGCACACGAGACGTTCTGGCACTCCGAGTCGGTGCGCGCGGCGATCGGCGACCCGGAGTACACGGTCGACGACGACACCCTCGTCGTCATGGAGCGGTTCCGGGTCACCGAGCGGCTCGTCTGACGGCCGGGCCGGGCGCGGGACCGGGCGCCGGGTCAGCCCACCGCCTTCGCCGCGGCGCGGCCCGCGGCGCGGCCCGAGAAGATGCAGCCGCCGAGGAAGGTGCCCTCCAGGGCGCGGTAGCCGTGGACTCCCCCACCGCCGAAGCCGGCCGCCTCGCCGGCCGCGTAGACCCCGGGGAGCGGGTCGCCGGCGGGGGTCAGGACGCGCGAGGAGAGGTCCGTCTCCAGGCCGCCGAGGGACTTGCGGGTCAGGATCGAGAGCCGGACGGCGATCAGCGGGCCCGCCGCGGGGTCCAGGATCCGGTGCGGGGCGGCGGTGCGGATCAGCTTGTCGCCGAGGTAGCGGCGGGCCCCGTGGATCGCCGTCACCTGGAGGTCCTTGGTGAAGGGGTTGGCGATCTCCCGGTCGCGGGCGACGAGTTCGCGCCGGACGGTGGCCTCGTCGAGGAGGTTCTCCTTGGTGACGGCGTTCATGCCGCGCACCAGCGCCGACAGGTCCCGCTCGACGACGAAGTCGGCTCCGTTGTCCATGAAGGCCTTCACCGGGCCGGGTACGGCCTGCCGGGCGCGGGTGATGACGTCACGGACGGACTTGCCCGTGAGGTCCGGGTTCTGCTCGGAGCCGGAGAGGGCGAACTCCTTGCCGATGATGCGCTGGTTGAGGACGAACCAGGTGTGGTCGTGGCCGGTCCGCATGATGTGTTCGAGGGTTCCGAGGGTGTCGAAGCCCGGGAAGAGCGGTACGGGCAGCCGCCTGCCGGTGGCGTCCAGCCACAGGGAGGACGGGCCGGGCAGGATCCGGATGCCGTGGCGGGCCCAGATCGGGTCCCAGTTCTCGATGCCCTCGGTGTAGTGCCACATCCGGTCCTTGTTGATGTGGCTGGCCCCGGCGTCCTCGGTGATCCCGAGCATCAGCCCGTCCACGTGCGCGGGCACGCCGGAGAGCATCCGCTCGGGCGGGGTGCCGAGGCGGGCGGGCCACTGCCGGCGGACGAGGTCGTGGTTGCCGCCGATGCCCCCGCTGGTCACGATCACGGCTTGGGCCCGCAGGCTGAAGGTGCCGGCGGCCTCGCGGCTGCTCGCGGCCCCCCGTACGGCGTCCGAGGGGGCCAGGACCTCCCCGGTGACGGTGTCCACGGTCCCCGCGGTCGAGGCCAGGCCGGTGACGCGGTGGCGGAAGGCGAGCCGGACCAGCCCGCGGGCGACCCCGGCGCGCACCCGGCGCTCGAAGGGAGCCACCAGGCCGGGGCCGGTGCCCCAGGTGATGTGGAAGCGGGGTACGGAGTTCCCGTGTCCGTTGGCGTCGTAGCCGCCGCGCTCCGCCCAGCCGACGACGGGGAAGAAGCGGACGCCCTGCGCGTGCAGCCAGGGCCGCTTCTCGCCGGCCGCGAAGTCGACGTACGCCTCGGCCCAGCGGCGCGGCCAGGCGTCCTCCTCGCGGTCGAAGCCGGCGGTGCCGAGCCAGTCCTGGTGGGCGAGTTCGCGGGTGTCCTTGATGCGCATGCGGCGCTGTTCGGGCGAGTCCACGAAGAACAGGCCGCCGAAGGACCAGTGGGCCTGGCCACCGATCGACTGCTCGGGTTCCTGGTCGACGAGGATGACCTTGCGGCCCGCGTCGACGAGCTCGGCGGTGGCCACGAGGCCGGCGAGCCCCGCTCCGATCACGATCACGTCAGCGTCGTACGTCATGCGTTGCCCGTCCTCCGGTGTCGGTGGTGGGGCAGATCCTTGGCTACGGAGCGGTAACCAGTCAACAGCGGTGGTTGGATGGACCGTGTGGATGCCGCAGATGAAGTACTGGACGTGGTGGACCGGGACGACCGGGTCATCGGGCGGGCCCCGCGGGGCGAGGTGTACGCCCGGGGGTTGATCCACCGGTGCGCCTTCGTCCGGGCGACGGACGCGCGGGGGCGGGTCTTCGTGCACCGCCGGGTCGCGTCGAAGCTGGTCTTCCCCTCGTACTACGACATGTTCGTGGGCGGGGTGCTGGGCGCCGGCGAGGACTACGCGGGGGCCGCGCTGCGGGAGGCCGAGGAGGAGCTGGGGGTGCGGGGGCTGGAGCCGCCGGCGCCGCTGTTCAAGTTCCTGTACGAGGGTCCGGGCGGGTCCTGGTGGTCCTCGGTGTACGAGGTGCGGTGCGAGGCGCCGGTGTCCCCGCAGGTCTCCGAGGTGGACTGGCACGCCTGGCTGACGCCCGAGGAACTGGAGCGGCGGGTCGCGGACGACACGGGGTGGGCCTGGGTGCCCGACGGGCTGGAGGCGTACCGGCGGCTGCGGGAGTTCGGGGCGGCGCGCCAGTAGATTGGGTGGGTGATCGACTTCGTCAAGGACGTGCGCCTCTGGTTCGCACCATCGCGGCTGAGGGACGAGGGCGAGACCCCCGACTACCGCTTCTCGCTGGCCAACGAGCGGACCTTCCTGGCCTGGATCCGCACCGCCCTGGCCCTGGTGGGCGGCGGGTTCGCGGTGGACCAGTTCCTGCCGGACCTGCGGTGGGGTGTGCGGATCGGGATGGCCTTCGCGCTGCTGGCGGTGGGCGCCGCGTGCGCCCTGCGGGCGGTGAGCCACTGGACGCGCTGCGAGCGGGCCATGCGGCGGGGCGAGGACCTGCCGCTGTCGCGGTTCCCCGTGGTGCTGAGCCTGTGCGTGGGGCTGGTCGCGGTGGTGATGGTCGCCGTCGTCCTGCTGGGCTGGACGTCGGGGCGGTGAGCGCCGCCGGCGAGGTCCGCGACGCGGGGCTGCAGCCGGAGCGGACCCGGCTCGCGTGGCGGCGCACCACGCTGGCCTGTTCCGTCGTGGCGGTCCTGGCCGTGCGGCAGGCGCTGCGGGGAACGGGCAGTGCGACGGAGGTGGCGGGGGCGGCGGTGACCGTCCTGATCTGGGTCGCCTTCCTGTGGGTGGCGCACCGGCGGATGCGGGGGTTGGCGGCGGCCCGCCCCCGGGGGCTCGCGCCGCGGGCGGCCCTGGGAGTGGTGGCGTGCACGGTGGCGCTGGCGGTCCTCGCGGTCGCGGTGATCCTCTGAGCGGCGCCGGCGCCGGTCCACCCACCCGCGCACCCGCGACACGGGAGCGGACACAGCGGGTGTTCCGGGGCGAATCGCACTAGCCTCTGCGCCATGACGACCCTGCACCACGAGCACCCGACGCACCAGCACACCCACGGCCCGGACTGCGGGCACCAGGCCGTCTCCCACGGCGACCACGTCGACTACGCGCACGACGGGCACCTGCACCGGGAGCACTCCGGGCACTGGGACGAGTGCGAGACCCCGGGGCACACGACGCACGAGGCCCACCCGCACGCGCACGGATCGGACTGCGGTCACGACTCCGTCCCGCACGGCGACCACGTCGACTACCTGCACGACGGGCACCGGCACGCCGAGCACGAGGGCCACTACGACGACCACTGACCCCGCCCCCGGTCCCGCCCTCCCCGGGCGGGACGCCGGGTGGCAGGATGCCGACGGACCGTCACAGCGACCCGGGGAGAGTCCGGATGTCCGTCGAAGAGCCGTACCTCGTCCAGCCCGCGCCCGGCGTGTACGCGTACGTCCAGCCGGACGGCGGCTGGTGCCTGAACAACGCCGGGTTCGTGAGTGACGGCGGGCGGACCCTGCTCGTCGACACGGCCGCCACCGAACGGCGGGCGCTGGCCCTGCGCGAGGCCGTCGCCGCGGCCGGGGTGCCGCTGCCGCGGACGGTGGTGAACACGCACCACCACGGCGACCACACCTACGGCAACGGCCTCTTCGCCCCCGAGGCGGTGATCATCGGGCACGAGGCGGCGCGGGCGGAGCAGCTCGCCGCCGGGCACCAGTTGGAGCTGATCTGGCCCGCGACGGACTTCGGCGCGATACGGATCACCCCGCCCGACCTGACGTACGCCGACCGGCTGGTCCTGCACGTCGGCGGGATCGAGGTGCGGGTCCTGCACCCGGGTGTCGCGCACACCACCGGGGACTCCGTCGTGTGGTTGCCCCGGCAGAAGGTGGTGTTCACCGGCGACCTGGTCTTCGCGGGCGGCACGCCGTTCCTGGCGATGGGGTCGCTGTCGGGGTCGCTGCGCGCGCTGGAGCGGCTGCGGGAGCTGGGCGCGGAGACCGTCGTGCCGGGCCACGGGCCGCTGACCGATCCGTCGGCGTACGAGGCCACCGAGCGGTACCTGCGCCACGTCGGCGAGCTCGCCCGGGAGGGTCGGGCGCGGGGGCTGACCCCGCTGGAGACGGCGCGGGGGGCCGACCTGGGCGAGTTCGCCGCCTGGCGGGAGAGCGAACGGCTCGTGGCGAACGTCCACCGGGCGTACGCGGAGCTGGCCGGGGAGCCGGAGGGGGCGCCGCTGGACCTCCTCGCGCTGCTCGGGGACATGACGGTGATGAACGGCGGGACGCCGATCCTGTGTCACGCGTGAGGTGAGCACGCCGGCGCCGGGACACCGGCGCCGCGCCGGGCCCCGCACGAGGTGATCCGGTACGGCCGGAAGGGGTTTCCCGGCGCCACCCCCTGGACGGCATACCGACTGGTCGGCATGATGGCTTCCGGGCGCTCAGCCCGTTGCCGTCCACTCCGTACGGAGGTGCCCAGCATGACCCCAGTCCCGGATGATCCGCGAGGCCTCGACCTGGAGCGGCTGCGCGGCCGCCTCGACGCCGAACTGCCCGGCCTCGTCACCGGTCCGCTGAGCGGCCGACTGATCGAGGGCGGCCGTTCGAACCTGACGTACGCGGTCACCGACGGCGCCGGACGGTGGGTGGTGCGCCGCCCGCCGCTCGGCCACGTCCTGGCCACCGCGCACGACATGCGGCGCGAGCACCGGGTGATCGCCGCCCTCCACGGGACGGCCGTGCCCGTGCCGCGGGCGCTGCTGCTGTGCGAGGACGAAGCCGTCCTGGGGGCGCCGTTCTACGTCATGGAGCACGTGGACGGCGTCCCGTACCGGACGGCCGACCAGCTCGCCGGGATCGGGCCCGACCGCACCCGGCGGGCGGTGCTCGGCCTGGTGGACACCCTGGTCGACCTGCACGCGGTCGATCCGGACGCGGTGGGCCTGGGCGACTTCGGCCGGCCCGAGGGCTTCCTGGAACGGCAGGTGCGCCGCTGGGGCAAGCAGCTCGCGGCCTCCCGGGGGCGGGAGCTCGCCGGGATCGACGAACTGTGCGAGGAACTCGGCCGGACGCTGCCCGGCTCCCCCGCTCCGACGGTGGTGCACGGGGACTTCCGGCTGGACAACGTACTGATCGGCGGGCCCGACGACACGATCCGGGCGGTGCTGGACTGGGAGATGTCCACGCTCGGCGACCCGTTGACCGACCTCGGACTGCTCGTCATGTACAGCTCCGACCTGGGTCTCACCGATTCCCCGGTCAGCACCACGAGCCGGGCCCCGGGCCATCCGGCGCCGGCCGAGCTGATCGAGCGCTACGCCGCGCGCTCCGGGCGGGACACCGGCGCCATCGCCTGGTACACGGCCTTCGCCTGGTTCAAGCTCGCGGTGATCCTCGAAGGCATCCACTACCGCTACACGCTCGGGCAGACCGTCGGTGCGGGCTTCGACCGGATCGGCGAGCTCGTCCCGGTCTTCATCGAGCACGGTCTGACCACACTCGAAGAACTTCAGGAAGGCTGAGGAGCTCCCCATGGACTTCGCATTCGACACCCGGACCGAGGAACTCCGCGAGCGGCTGCTCGCGTTCATGGAGGAGTACGTGCACCCGGCGGAAGCCGTCGCCGCCGAGCAGCGCGCGCGGCTGGCCTCGCCCTGGGACACCCCGGCCGTCTTCGGTGAACTGAAGGCCGAGGCGCGCCGTCAGGGCCTGTGGAACCTGTTCTTCGTCGATCCTCCCGGCGCGGCCGGCGAGGGGTACGGGGCCGGGCTGACCAACCTCCAGTACGCCCCGCTGGCCGAGATCACCGGCCGCAGTCCGCACCTGGCGCCGATGGCGACGAACTGCGCGGCCCCGGACACCGGGAACATGGAGCTGCTCGCGCAGTTCGGGAACGAGGCGCAGAAGAAGCAGTGGCTGGAGCCGCTGCTGGCGGGCGAGATCCGTTCCGCGTTCGCGATGACCGAGCCCGAGGTCGCCTCCTCGGACGCGTCGAACATCGAGACGCGGATCGAGCGGGTGGGTGACGAGTACGTGGTCACCGGACGCAAGTGGTACATCTCCGGTGCGATGAACCCGGACTGCAAAGTCTTCATCGTGATGGGCAAGACCGACCCGGAGGGCGCCGATCCGCGCCGCCGGCAGTCCATGGTCCTGGTCCCGCGCGACACCCCGGGCGTGGAGGTCCGGCGGGCCATGAAGGTGTACGGGTACGAGGACCACGACCACGGCGGGCACGCCGAGGTGGTCTTCGACGGGGCCCGGGTGCCGGTGGGGAACCTGATCGGTGAGGAGGGCGGCGGCTTCGCCATCGCCCAGGCCCGGCTGGGTCCGGGCCGGATCCACCACTGCATGCGGCTGATCGGAATGGCGGAGCGGGCCATCGAGCTGATGTGCCGGCGAGCGGTGGAGCGTGCGGCCTTCGGACGGGAGTTGGCCGCCCAGGGGGTCGTGCGGAACTGGATCGCGGACGCGCGGGTCACCGTCGAGCAGTTGCGGCTGCTGGTGCTGAAGACGGCTTGGTTGATGGACACGGTGGGCAACCGGGGGGCGCACACGGAGATCCAGGCCATCAAGATCGCGACCCCGCGCGCGGTGGTCGGGATCCTGGACCGGGCGGTGCAGCTGCACGGCGCCGGCGGGGTGAGCCAGGACTTCCCGCTGGCCGAACTGTGGGCCGCCGCGCGGACCTTGCAGCTGGCCGACGGACCCGACGAGGTGCACCAGCGCTCGCTCGCGCGCCGCGAGCTGAGGAAGTACGAGGGCGGCCGGCCCTGAAAGTGGGGCATTCGTGCGGGAGTTCGGGTGAACGTGTGTGCACGGTGAAGGCGATGCGGGGGGCCTTTTAAGAAACCTTGTTGAATAAGGCCGAAAGGCAGGGGCGATCTTGATTTGCGCCTGTCAATCGGAACAGGGTTCTCCAGAAGGTTCGACGCCCCACACGTCACCCACGAGGAGAACCCTCCACATGGCAACTCACAAGCGTTCGCGCGGTTTCCGTTACGCGGCCATCGGTGCGGGAGCCGCCACCGCGGTCGCCGTGACCCTGATCGCCACCCCCTTCGCGGGGGCGGCGGCGCCGGCCGAGGGCACGGTCTACGGACTGGGCGCCCCCGGTGCGATCAGCGGAAGCTACGTCGTCATCCTCGACGCATCCGCGGACAAGGCGAAGCTCGCCAACAAGTACGGAGGCGAACTGCAACGCAGCTACGGCTCCCAGGTCAACGGCTTCTCGGCCTCCGGGCTGAGCGAGACCGAGGCCAAGCGGCTCGCGGCGGACCCTGCCGTCGGCAAGGTCGTGCAGAACAAGAAGTTCACCATCAAGGCCAGCCAGCCCAACCCGCCGTCCTGGGGGTTGGACCGGATCGACCAGAACGCGCAGGGGGGGGACAAGAAGTACGACTACCCCGACAAGGCCGGTGAAGGGGTCACGGCGTACGTCATCGACACCGGCATACGGGTGACCCACGAGGACTTCGGCGGTCGCGCCACGCACGGCTTCGACGCCGTGGACAACGACGACAGCGCCGACGACGGCAACGGCCACGGCACGCACGTCGCCGGGACCGTGGCGGGTACCGCGCACGGCGTCGCCAAGAAGGCGAAGCTGGTGGCGGTGCGGGTGCTGGACGACAACGGCTCGGGCACCACCGAGCAGGTCGTCGCCGGCATCGACTGGGTCACCAAGAACCACTCGGGCCCCTCCGTCGCCAACATGAGCCTGGGCGGCGGCGCCGACGAGGCGCTCGACGAGGCGGTGCGGCGTGCGGTCGCCGCGGGCGTCGCGTTCTCCGTCGCGGCGGGCAACGAGTCGAGCGACGCGGGTCAGGGTTCGCCCTCCCGGGTCACGGAGGCGCTGACCGTGGCGTCGAGCACCATCGACGACGCGCAGTCCGACTTCTCCAACTTCGGCTCCGTGGTGGACCTCTACGCTCCCGGCTCGGACATCACCTCGGCCTGGAACGACAGCGACACCGGCACCAAGACCATCTCCGGCACCTCGATGGCCGCCCCGCACGTGGCGGGCGCCGCCGCCCTCTACCTGTCCGGGCACCCGTCCTCGACCCCGGCGCAGACCGCGGCGGCCCTGACCGCGGCGGCGACCGCGGGCGCGGTGACCAACCCGTCGTCCGGCACGGCGAACAAGCTGCTGAAGGTCGCCCCGTAACGGGTGACCGGACGTAGCCGATCCAACGGTTACGACGGACCGGCCCGCCTTCCGGCCCGCCCCGACCAGGGGCGCGCCGGGGGCGGGCCGGTCCGCGTGCGGGGGCCGGGCGGCCCCGCCGGGACGGGACCTTCGCCCCGCGGGGTCCCGGGCGAACCGGTCGGAGGGGTCCCGCACGGTGGGCTATATTCGGAACATCCCCCCACCGAAGGTGCATATCGCCATGCCCAGCTCCACCCTGACCCCGGCCGCCCCCGCCCCCGCCGGTCCGATCTCCGCAGGGGCCACGGCCCCGCAGGCCGGCTCCCCGCAGGCGCAGGCGCCCCGTGTCGCCAATCCCGGGCCGCTGGGCCTGGCCGCGTTCGCACTGACCACCTTCGTGCTCAGCCTCTTCAACTCCGGCCTGATCGCGGACACCGCGCTGAGCGCGGTCGTCCTGCCGCTCGCCCTCTTCTACGGCGGTCTCGCGCAGTTCGTCGCCGGTGCGATGGAGTTCCGCCGCGGCAACACCTTCGCCACCACGGCGTTCGTCTCGTACGGCGCGTTCTGGATGTCGTTCGCGGGCTACGTGAAGTTCGTCGTCCCGACGCTGCCCGCCGGCCAGGCGCACATCGCGACCGGCTGGTTCCTCATCGCCTGGTTCGTCTTCACCTCGTACATGGCCGTCGCCGCCCTGAAGCTGGACCTGGCGCACCGGCTGCTCTTCACCGTGCTCGCCCTGACCTTCCTCTTCCTGGCGCTCGGCGACCTCACCCGGGTCGCCGCCCTCGGCCATGTCGGCGGTTTCCTCGGCCTGCTGTGCGCGGGCATCGCCTGGTACGTCTCCTTCGCCGTGGTGGCCGAGGAGACCTGGGGCCGCAAGGTCCTTCCGCTGGGCTGAGGACCCGGGGCCGGATCAGGCGGGGCCGTCGGCGGCGAGCAGGCCGGCGGCCGCGTCGATGACCTCGTCCAGCACGTCGCGGGAGCGCTCCAGATCGCCGATCATCCGCTCGATCCGCTCCCGCTCGGCGGTCAGTTCGGCCACCAGCAGCGGAGTGGCGCGCACCGACGGGCCGCCGTCCTCGTCGCGCATGCAGGGCAGGATCCTGGCGATCCTCTCGCTGTGCAGTCCGGCCGCGTACAGCTCCTGGATCCGGATCACCCGGTCGACGGCCCGCTCGGGGTAGTCGCGGTGGCCGCCCGGCGTCCGGTCGGACACCAGCAGGCCCTGTTCCTCGTAGTAGCGCAGCGACCGCGCGCCGACCCCGGTGCGCGCCGCCAGTTCACCGATCCGCATGGTCCGTCTCCCCGCCCCAAGGCCTTGAACCTGACATCAATGTGAGGTTCTACGGTACCGGCATGACGCACACCGAGCAGGTACCCGCCGCCTCCCGCCTCTTCGAACCCGTCCGCCTCGGCGGCCTGGAGCTGCCCGGTCGCCTGGTGATGGCGCCACTGACGCGCAACCGCGCGGACGCCGACGGGGTGCCGGGCGCGCTCATGGCCGCCCACTACGCGCAGCGCGCCTCGGCCGCTCTGATCATCGCCGAGGGCACCACGCCGAACGCCGTCGGGCAGACGTACCCCCACATCCCCGGCATCCACTCCCCCGCGCAGATCGCCGGCTGGCACCGGGTCACCGACGCCGTGCGCGCCGCCGGCGGGCGGATGTTCCTCCAGCTCCAGCACGGCGGCCGGGTCGGGCACCCCGACACCAGCGGACACGTCCCGCTCGCCCCCTCCGCGGTCCGCTTCCCCGAGCCGCTGCACACCCCCTCCGGGTTCCAGGACGCCGTGCCGCCCCGCGAGATGACCGGCGAGGACATCCGGACCACCATCGCCGACTTCGCGACCGCCGCCCGCAACGCCGTCGCGGCGGGGTTCGCCGGCGTGGAGGTGCACTCCGCCAACGGCCACCTGCTCCACCAGTTCCTCTCCCGGAACACGAACCGCCGCACCGACGAGTGGGGCGGTCCCGTACGGAACCGGATCCGCTTCACCGTCGAGGTGGTCCGGGCCGTCATCGGGGCGATCGGCGCGGACCGGGTGGGCGTACGCGTCTCCCCCGGCCTGGGGGTCAACGGCATCGAGGAGGGCGACACCGAGGAGATCTACCCGGTGCTCACCCGGGCCCTGGCCGAGCTCGGGCCGGTGTACCTGCACCAGGTGTACGCCGACCCGGACCTGCCCGCCTTCGCCGCGCTCCGCGCGGCCTGGCCGGGCACCCTGATCGCCAACCCCGCGCTGTCGCGCGAGGAGGTCGCGGGCGACGGCGGCAGGCTGCGGGGCGAGCGGCTGCTGGAGGCGGGCGCCGACCTGATCGCGCTGGGCCGGGGGTTCCTCGCCAACCCCGACTTCGTGGAGCGGCTGCGCACCGGGGCCCCGCTCAACGAACTCCGCCCGGAGTTCCTGATGCACGTGCAGGGCGCCGAGGGGTACACCGACTACCCGGCCCTGGCCCGGGTGTGAGCGGGCCGGCCGCTCAGGGGCGCAGGGAGCGCAGCAGCAGGTCGGCGAGGTGGTCGGCGACCTGGTGCGGGGTGAGCGGGCCGTCCGTGCGGTACCAGGTGGACAGGTGGTGGACGGAGCCGAAGTAGAAGTCGACCACCAGGTCTGCGGGCGTGGCGGCGGCGAACACCCCGGTGCGCTGGCCCTCCTCGACCAGGGCCCGGAAGCGCTCGTGGTAGCGCCTGCGCTCGGCCCTGACCTGCTTGTACTTCTCCGGGCTGAGCTGGTGCATCGACCGGAAGAAGATCATCGCGTCGTCGAGGTTCTCGATGGTGGTGACCACCACGTCGGCGGCCGCGGCCCGCAGCCGCTCCTCGACGGGGGAATCGGATCCGGCCACCGCGTCGAGCCGCTGCTGCTGGAGGCGCAGCATGCGCGCGTACACCTCGTGCAGCAGGTCGTCCTTGGACCCGAAGTAGTGGTAGAGCGCCCCCTTGGTGACGCCGGCGGCCTCGACGATCTCCTGGACGGAGGTGCGGTCGTAGCCACGCTCGGCGAACAGCCTGGTGGCCACGGCCAGCAACCGCTGCGGTACCGGGGTCTCCCGGTTGTTGTCCGCCGGCTCCGTGGTGGTCCTGGCCGTCATGGCGCTCGCCTTCCTTTCCTGATCCCTGACCTGCTGCGTCGTACGACCATCCGACTGTTTTCAGCCTCGCTCGCGCAGTTCCCGTCGCAGGATCTTGCCACTGGTCGTCCGGGGAAGAACAGGCAGGATCTCGACTTCGCGCGGGTACTTGTACGCGGCGATGCGCTCGGCGCAGTGGGCGACCAGTTCGGCGGGCTCCGCCGAGGCGCCCGGGCGCAGGCTCACGTACGCCTTCACGCTCTCCCCGCGGTACGGATCGGGGACCCCGACGACGGCCGCGTCGAGGACGGCCGGATGGGTGTGGAGGACGTCCTCCACCTCGCGCGGCCAGACCTTGAATCCGGCGGCGTTGATCATGTCCTTCTTCCGGTCGACCACGTAGAGCCAGCCGTCCGCGTCCATGAAGCCGACGTCCCCGGTGCGCAGTTCGCCGTCCGGGAAGGCCTTCGCGCTCTCCTCGGGCAGACCCCAGTAGCCGGGCACGACCTGGGGGCCGCGCACGGCGATCTCGCCGCTCTCGCCGAAGGGCACCTCCGCGCCCCGCTCGTCGAGGATCCGTACGAGGGTCTGCGCGCCGGGGACACCGACCGAGAGGGTGCCGGAGACGGGGTCGACGGGGGCTTCGAGGTGGGCCGGGACCGAGGCGCAGGGGGCGGTGCACTCGGTGAGGCCGTAGCCGTTGCGCAGGTAGAAGCCGAGGTCGGCGCGCAGCCGCGCGACGAGCGCGGGCGGGAGCGGTGCGCCGCCGGAGGAGACGACCCGGAAGGAGGCGAAGTGGTCGCGGGTGACGGCGGGGTGGGCGGCGAGCGCGATGAAGGCGGTGGCCGGTCCGATGGTGTACGCGGGGCGGTGTTCGAGGAAGGCGTCCAGGACGACGCCGGCGTCGAAGCGGTGGGCGAGGACGAGCGTGCCGGCGTTGGTGAAGCAGGCGGCGAGCTCGCAGACCATGCCGGTGATGTGGAAGAGCGGGGCGAGGGCGAAGTAGCCCGCGCCCTCGGGGAGGGGGTGTCCGGTGACCTGGCGCGTGGCGTTGTACGTGAGGGCGCCGTGCGGGTTCAGGGCGCCCTTGGGGGCGCCGGAGGTGCCGGAGGTGTAGCTGATGAGGGCGGTGTCGGAGGCCGTCAGTCGGGGGTCGGGCGGGGCCGGATGTCCCCGACGGGCCACCTCGGCGAGGTCTGCGGGGGCGGGGGCCGGGGGGTGCGGGGGTTCGGCTTGCGGGGGCACGGCGGGCGCGGACCCGGCGGATACGGGCTCGGCGGACGCGGGCTCGGCGGGCGCGGGTCGCTCGGGCAGGACGCGGGGGTCGTCGCGGGTCTGGAAGTCCCGGTCGCGGGCGGTCAGGACGGTCCGTACGCCGGTCCCGCGCACCGCCTCCCCCAGGTACGCCGCCCAGGCCGGCTCCGCGCAGACCAGCGCGGCGGCGCCGCAGTCGCGCAGGGCGCGGCGGACCTCGGCGGCCTTGTGCATGGGGTTGAGCGGGACGACCACCGCCCCGGCCTTCCACGCGGCCAGCACCGCGAGCACGAAGTGCGGGGTGTTCTGCAGCATGACGGCGACCCGGTCGCCCCGACCGACGCCCTGCGCGGCGAGGTGCCCGGCGAGGGAGTCGGAGAGGGCGTCCGCCTCCGCGTAGTCGATCCGGCCGTCGAAGTACGCGAGGGCCGGGCGGCCGGGGGCACGGGCGACGGCCGCCCGGAAGGCGTGCAGCACGCTGGGCTGCGGCGAGACCCCGGCCAACTGGGCCGGACTCAGCTGCCGCAGCCAGGGGCGGGCGGCGTACCGGGAGGCGGCGGCGGGCAGCGGGTCGACCGGAGCCTCGGGCGCCGGATCGACGCCGGGCAGCGGGTCGGCCGGGCCGTCGAGAGCGGGGACTTCGACGGCCGCTGTTTCGACGGCCGCCGCCTCGCGCGCCGGGGTCACGAGGACTCCCACTTGCGCTGGAGATGGTTCATGCCACTCAGCCAACGGTCGGGTTCCGTGGCGCGCGCGGCGTAGTAGTCCGCCACCTCGGGGTGCGGGAGGATCAAGAACCGGCCCTTCTCCATGCCGTCGAACAACGCTTCCACGACCGCGTCGGGCTCGATCGCGGTCGGCGCCAGGACGAGCTCGCCCGCCGATCCGGCGGCGGTGAGCATGTCGGTGCGCACCCCTTGCGGGCAGATGGCGTGGACCGACACGCCCCGGTGGCGGTAGGTCAACGAGAGCCATTCCGCGAAGGCGAGGGCGCCGTGCTTGGTGACACTGTACGGCGCCGCTCCGATCATGGTCAGCAGTCCCGCGGCCGAGACGGTGGACACGAAGCGGCCACCGCCCCGCTCCAACCAGTCGGGCAACAGGGTCCGGGCGGCGCGCACGTGGGCCATGACGTTGGTGTCCCAGGCCGCTTCCCAGACCGCTTCGTCCGCGAAGGCGTCGCCGCCGGAGGCGAGGCCGGCGTTGGCGCAGTAGACGTCCACGGCGCCGCCCAGCGCTTCCCGTGCCTCGGCCACGACCGTCGAGGCGTCACCCGGTACGGCGATGGCCCGGGGGCCGATCGCGTCCGCCACGGACTTGGCCTTGGCGGGGTCGAGGTCGTTGACGACGACGCTCGCCCCCTCGGCGGCGAACCGGTGGGCGAGGGCCGCGCCGATGCCGCCGCCCGCGCCGGTCACGACGACTCGCTGGTCCTGGTACGCGCTCACGGGGGTCACCTTTCGTCGCTGCCCTGAGGGCCGGTCCCGGGCAGACTAACCAGTCGGTATGCCCGGCCGGAAGGGGTGCGGCCCCCTCGGCGGTACGCGGCCCGCCCCGACCGCGCGTGCGGGCGGGGCGCTGGACGGCGTGGGTCGGGCGGGATCCGCGGGGGCCGGCCTAGCGTGGCGGGATGACGCTGTCACGACGCGGGGTGCTGGGACTGGCGGGGGCGGCCGGGGCCGTGGGTGCCCTGGGGACGGGCGCGGGTTCCGCGGCGGGCGCGGGTTCCGCGGCGGCCACGGCTCCCCGGGCGGAGCGGGTGCGCACGGGGTTCGAGCAGCTCGCCGCCGACGGGTACGCGGCGCTGGCCGGTCAACGGATCGGGGTGGTCACCAACCCCACCGGGATCACCGCCGACGCCCGCCACCTGGTCGACGTGCTGCACGCGGACGAACGGGTCGACCTGGTCGCGGTGTTCGGGCCGGAGCACGGTTTCCGCGGCACCGCGCAAGCGGGCGGCTCCGAGGGCGCGGGGCGGGATCCGGCGACCGGGCTGCCCGTGTACGACACGTACGCCACCAGCGGTCAGCAGCTCGCCGACCTCTTCACGAAGGCCGGCATCGACACCGTCGTCTTCGACATCCAGGACGTGGGAGCGCGGTTCTACACCTACGTATGGACCCTCTACGACTGCATGCGCGCGGCCGCCCTCGCGGGCAAGGCGGTGGTCGTGCTGGACCGACCGAACCCGATCGGCGGGCGGCGGGCGGCCGGACCGGTGCTGGAGCGGCCCTACGCGAGCTTCGTCGGCCGGGAGCCGATCGCGCTCGCGCACGGGATGACCGCGGCGGAGCTGGCACTGCTGTTCAACGGCGAGTTCCTGGGCGGTACGGCCTTCCCGCAGGGGCCGGTGCGGCTGCGCACGGTGCGGATGGCGGGCTGGCGGCGGGAGTCGTTCTTCGGGGCGACCGGACTGCCCTGGGTACCGCCGAGCCCGAACGTGCCGACTCCGGACACCGCGCTGGCGTACGCGGGGACCTGCCTGTTCGAGGGGACCAACCTGTCGGAGGGCCGGGGCACCACCACCCCCTTCGAGGTGGTGGGGGCGGAGGGCGTCGACCGGCGGTGGGCCGAGGCGGCGAACGGCCTGGAGCTGCCCGGAGTGTGGTTCCGGGAGACCTGGTTCACCCCGTCCTTCTCCAAGCACGCCGGGAAGGTCTGCGGCGGGGTCCGGCTGATCGTGCACGACCGGGACGCCTTCGATCCGGTGCGGACCGGGATCGGACTGCTGGTCACCGCGCGCCGGGAGTGGTCCGGGTTCGCGTGGCGCTCCGACCACTGGATCGACCGGCTGACGGGCTCGGGCCGGGTGCGCGCGATGGTGGACGCCGGGGCCGGGGTGCGGGAGATCGTGGACGACTGGGCGGCCGGACTCGCGCGTTTCGCGGCCGTACGGGAGAAGTACCTGCTCTACCCGTGAGCGCCGGGCGGCCGTCCCCGATCCGGGACGTCGCGGGGCTGGTCGGGCGGCCCGCGCGGCGGGATGCTGCAAGCACCACAGGCGCGGCGCGGAGGGGGACCTCATGGCGGGTGGACGGCCGGGCGGATCCGATGGCGGGGCGGGAGCGGGGGGCGGGAGCCGCACCCGGGCGGGGAGCGGGGGCTTCACCGGGGCGACGGGGAACCGGTCCTCGGCGGTGACCGGGCGCTGGAGCGCGGTCGGCGTCACGGCGGCCGGCTCGGCCCCGGCCGCCGCGGGCATCGGCGTCGGCCCGTACCGGGAGCTGACCTTCGACGCGCAGGGCGACGTGGATCCGGCGGCCCGGGAGACGGTGGCCCGGATCGAGGCGACGGACCTGCTGGTCTTCGCGCACGGTTGGAACAGCGACAGGTCGACGGCGACGCGTCTCTACGACCGGTTCTTCGCCCCCTTCCCCGAGCTGGTGGGGACGGGGGTACGGCTCGGGTACGTGGGCGTCGTCTGGCCGTCGATCCGGTTCTCCGACGAGCCGATACCCGACTTCGAGGCACGCGGCGCGCCGGCCCCGCCGGGCTTCGGAACGGCCCTGGACCACGACACGCGGCGGGCCCTCGCGGGGTTCTGGCCGGGCCGCGAGGCGGAACTCGACCGGATCGCCGAGCTGTTGGAGGGTCGCCCCGACTCGGCGGCCGCGCTCGTCGAGTTCGGCGCGCTCGTACGGGAGCTGCTGCGGGCCGACCGGGTCGGCACGCCCGTCAACCTGCTGGGCCCGATGCCGGCCCCGACGCCGGCCGGGGTGTCCGGCGGGGCCGCGCGGCATGACGTACCGGCCATTTTCGCCGAGGACGTGCTGGCGGTCTGCCGGACCCTCGCGGACGCGCTGGAGCAGGTCGGAGGCGGACGGGGCGCCGGCCCGGACGCCGTACCCGTACCTCCCGGGGCGCCGGGCCTCGCGCTCGGGAGCGGGCTGCGGTCCCTGTGGAGCGGGGCCAAGGAACTGCTGCGGCAGGCCACGTACTACGAGATGAAGAAGCGGGCCGGGGTGGTCGGGGAACTCGGGCTCGGACCGGTCCTGGCGGACCTGGCCGGACGCCGGCCCGCTCTGCGGGTCCACCTCATCGGGCACAGCTTCGGCGCCCGCGTGGTCTCCTTCGCGCTGCGGGCGCTCCCCGACGGGGGACGGAACCCGAAGTCGTTGACGCTGCTCCAAGGGGCTTTCTCCCACTACGCCTTCAGCGACCGGCTCCCCCACGACGCACGCCGCGGCGGGGCCCTGCGCGGGCTCCAGCGCCGGGTGGACGGACCGGTCGTGGCCTGTCATTCCGCGCACGACTCCTCGCTCGGGGTGTTCTATCCGCTGGCCTCCCGGATGGCGGGGGATTCGGCCGGACTTCTCGGTTTCGACGAGCGGTGGGGCGCGATCGGGCACGACGGGGTGCGGGCCGTGCCGGGCGCGCCCCGGCTGGGCCTCGCCGCCGCGCTGCGCGACGGGCTGCCGGAGAGCGGCTGCGTCAGCGTCGACGCCGGGTCCGTGGTGCGCCGGGGCGGGGCCCCGTCGGGGGCGCACAGTGACATCTGCCACGAGGAACTGGCCCGGCTCGTGGTGTCCGCGGGGCGCATGGGGCGCTGAGTTCCGGCCATGTGCCACCCACACGCCTCGACCGCCCCCGCATGCGCCCACATCCCGCAGGGCATGTTGGGCACGTCGGGGCGGGCTGCTTCGTTCGACGGAGTGGCACGGGCACGGGTGTGGGGGGACGGCGGAGGTGAAGGTGCGATGGCGGGTTTTCGAAGTCTGGCCTATCAGGTGCGCGACGCGCGCAACGACCGGGCCCTGCGGCGCCATTCGCTGCGCCGGTGCCTGGAACGGTTCGCCCCGTACGGGCACCGCGCGACGTGGTGGCACCTGTGCGACCGGCACGGGATCGCTCCCGAGGACCGGGGTGCGGACCCGTTGCGGCTGGTCGCGGCGCTGGAGGAACTGGAAGAGGCGCGGGCGGTCTGGTTGGAGTACGAGAGGCAGTTCGCGGCGCGACGCAGACGGGAGAAGCACGACGGGGTGCGTCGCCCGGAGTGGGCCTGGGGCGGCAACGGGGACGCGGTGGTGCGCTGCGCCGACCCGTGGGTGCGGCCCGAGGGCACGCTGGGCGAGGTACTGCGGCGGCTGGTGACGGCGCTGGAATCGGAGCCGGGCACCTCGTGTCCGGTGTGCGGCGAGGAGGAGCTGCGCTGGCCGGCCGTACCGGCGGCCCGGCACGGCGACTGGGCCGGGGCGTGGTCGTGGGACGGGCCGGTGTGCGGGGGCTGCGGCATCGTGGTGCCCAGACCGGCCCTGGCCTACGCGGCGGTGGTGCACCCGGCCTCGGCGGACGCGGCATGAGCGGATCGGGAGCCGCGGCGGGCCGGGCGGTCGGGCCGGCCGGTCGGGGCGTGGCGCTCCAGGTCGGGCTCAACGGGTCGCGAGGCGCCGCCGACGGGGCGGCCGTACCGATGTCACCGCGGGCGCTGGCGGAGTCGGCGCTGGCCGCGGTCGCCGCCGGGGCCGGCGAGGTACTGGTGCACCCGCGGACCCCGTGCGGCCGGGAGAGCCTCTCGCCCCGGGTGGTGGGGCCGCTGCTGGAGGAGCTGCGCGGCGCGGGGGTCCGCGTACCCCTGACGGTGCCCGCTTCGCTCGCCGCGGAGCCGGATCCGGCGGGGCGGCTGGAGCGGGTGCGGGGCTGGGAGGTGCTGCCGGACCGGGCGACGGTGTCCTTCGCGGAACCCGGCGCGGGCGAGCTGGGTCTGGCCCTGCTGGCCCGCGGGGTGGCGGTCGACGCGGTGGTACCGCTGGGCGGCGGTGCCGGACCCGAGCCACTGGCCCGTTTCCTGGCGTGGGCCCCGGCCGACCACAGGCGGGTGCGGCTGGTGGCCGAGCCGGCGCGGGCCGATCCCGAGTTGGTGGCGGGGCTGCGGTGGCTGCCTCCCGTGCCCCTGCTGCTCTACGGGAGGGACGGAGCCGCGTGGCCGGTGTTGCGGCTGGCCTCCCGGTGCGGCGCCGGTGCACGGATCGGCGTAGGAGAGGTCCTTCACCTGCCGGACGGCCGCCCGGCGCGGTCGAATGCCGAACTGGTGGCGGCGGCCCTGGAGATCACGGCCGAAACCTCTCCGGCGGGGGCGCCGGCGTCCGCCGGTCGGGCGGGGCGGTGAGTACCGGCGGGGCGGCGTCAGCGGGCGAGTCGTGAGCCGGTCATGCGGTCGCCGAAGACGTCGTCCGGATTGGACAGCGCGCAGGTCTTCATGGAGAGGCAGCCGCAGCCGATGCAGTCCGTCAAACGGTCGCGCAGGCCGCTGAGTTGCTCGATGCGCTGGTCGAGTTCGGAGCGCCAGGCCTCCGACAGGAGGGCCCAGTCCTCGCGGTTCGGCGTGCGCCCCTCCGGCAGTTTGGACAGCGCCTCGCCGATGTCGGCGAGCGGGATACCCACCCGCTGGGCGGCGCGCACGAACGCGACCCGGCGCAGCGCGTCACGGGTGTAGCGGCGCTGGTTGCCGGAGGTGCGGCGGCTGCTGATCAGGCCCTTGGTCTCGTAGAAGTGGAGCGCTGAGACCGCGGCTCCGCTGCGCGCGGACAGCTGACCGACGGTGAGTTCGTGGATCTTCTCGGGAATCTGCGGCACCCTGCCGAGCCTAGTCGGAGGCGCGTTGACATTCACACACGCGGAGCAGCATGCTGAGCAAGCGCTTATTCGCCTGAGCGCGCCGGCGAAGACGCGGGAAGAGCGTGTGGGAGACGTCGACAGACAGGGGCAGGGCATGACCGGACCGAGGATCTTCACATCCGCCGAGGAACTGCGCGCCGGCATCGGCGAGCCGCTCGGCCCGAGCGGATGGCTGGAGGTGGACCAGAAGCGGATCGACCTGTTCGCCGACGCGACCGGCGACCACCAGTGGATCCACGTGGACCCCGAGCGGGCGGCTTCCGGGCCGTTCGGTTCGACGATCGCGCACGGCTACCTGACGCTGTCGCTGCTGCCGAGCCTGGTGCCGCAGATCATGCTGGTCGAGGGCATGCGGATGGGCATCAACTACGGCGTGGACAAGGTCCGTTTCCCCGCCCCGGTGCCGGTCGGTTCACGGCTGCGCGCCACCGCGGTGATCACGTCGGTCACCGAGGTGGGCGAGGGCGTACAGGTCGCCGCGACGGTGACCGTGGAGCGCGAGGGCGCCGAGAAGCCGGTGTGCGTGGCGGAGTCGGTGTCCCGCTACTACTTCTGAGCGGGTGGCGCCTGGGGCGTGCCCACCATGCGCAGCACGAGGTCGGCGTAGAGCGCGCCGACCTCGTCGGGCGTGCGCGGTCCGGCCGCGCTGAACCAGCGGGCCACGTCGATGCACAGGGACAGCACGGCGAGGGTGGTGCCCGGGACGTCCGGCACCGCGAACTCCCCCGCCCGCACGCCGTCGGCGAGGATCCGCCGTACGGCCGCGTCGCTCTGTCGGCGCAGGGCCACGATCTCCGAGCGGTGCTCCGGAGCGAGGGCGTCGAGCTCGTACTGGACCACGCGCGCGGTGGTGTGGTGCGCCGCGTGCCAGCCGACGAAGGACCGCACGGCGCCGTCGAGCCGTTCGGCGGCGGTGCCCGGTCCGCAGGCGGCGGTTTCCAGGATCTCCAGCGCCTTGTCGTGACCGATGCGACTGATCCGGTGGAGCAGTTCTTCCTTGGTCTTGTAGTGGATGTAGAGCGCGGCCGGACTCATCCCGGCCCGGCCGGCGATGTCCCGGGTGGTGGTCGCGTGGTAGCCGCGCTCGGCGAAGGCCTCGACGGCGGCGACGAGCAGCCGCCGCGCGGCGTCGGGGGTGACCTCCGACCACGGCTGGTATCCGCCGGTTTCCGCCGCGCTGTCCATGGCCCGTCCACCTCTTCCTCTTGTAGGAAGGAACACCTTACCGGAGGGTGAGCAAGCGCTTAGCCGCTCCGGGCGGGCGGGGGGCGGGGGCGGCTCGACGGAGCGCCTCGGGCCGCAGGGTCAGCGGTCCTGGGCGGGGGGCTTCGGCGCGAAGGGGTCGTAGCCCGTCATGATCTTCTCCATCCGGGCCTGGTCGACGCGGGTGACGATCTGCGTCACCTCCTGGCGGTCCCTGATCACCTTGGCGAGGGTGAACGCCGAGGTGGTGAGGTAGAGCACCGCGATGCCGAGGAAGGCACGGACCCAGCCGTCGGCGTCCATGTTGTAGATCCCCAACGCCACCGCGGCGATGGCGACGCCGAAGGAGGCGACGGCCTGGCCGTAGTAGGCCCCCGTGTTCTGCTGCTTGACCGGTGTCTCGTTCATGGGTCCAGCATCGGCGGCGGCGGCCGGGCGCACATGGGCGCACGTACTCAGCCGGGTACTCAGAAGGCGGAGACCCCCGTGCGGGCGCGGCCGATCAGCAGCTTCTGGATCTGACTGGTGCCCTCGTAGAGGGTCATCACGCGGGCGTCGCGCAGCAGTTTGCCGACGGGGTACTCGTCGATGTAGCCGTAGCCGCCGTGCACCTGGAGGGCGTTGCCGGCGGCGCGCACGGCGGCTTCCGACGCGAAGAGCTTGGCGGTGGAGGATTCGGTGGCGAAGGGCTTGCCCCGGTCGATGAGGTCGGCGACGCGCCAGGTCAGCAGCCGGGCGGCGTCGACGTCGACCGAGATGTCGGCGATGAGTTCCTGGACGAGCTGGTGGTGCGCGATCGGCCTGCCGAACTGCTCGCGCCGCGCGGCGTACGAGACGGCCGCGTCCAGCGCCGCCTGGGCGATGCCGACGCAGCCCGCGGCGACCGACATCCGGCCCTTGGCGAGCGCCGACATGGCGACGGAGAAGCCCTTGCCCTCGGGGCCGAGCATGGCGGAGGCGGGCACGCGGACGCCGTCGAGGACGAGTTCGGCGGTGGCCTGGCCGCGCAGGCCCAGCTTGCCGTGGACCTCGCGGCGGGTGAGGCCGGGGGCATCGGCGGGCACGAGGAAGGCGGAGATCCCGCGGTGGCCGGGGGTGTCGTTGGTGCGGGCGAAGAGGAGGACGACGTCGGCCCAGGTGCCGTTGGTGATGAACATCTTGCTGCCGCTGATGACGTACGCGTCGCCCTCGCGCACGGCCCGGGTGGTCAGGTTGCCCGCGTCGGAGCCGGTACCGGGCTCGGTCAGGCCGAAGCAGCCCAGGGCCTCGCCGGAGCACAGGCGGGGCAGCCAGTCCCGCTTCTGCTCCTCGTCGCCCCAGGCGGCGATGGTCTTGGCGACGAGGCCGAGGGAGACGGAGACGATGCCGCGCACGGCGGAATCGCCGCGGCCGAGTTCCTCGGTGACCAGGACGTAGGAGAGGTGGTCCCCGCCCGAGCCGCCGTACTCCTCGGGCACCGTCAGGCCGAGGAACCCGAGGTCGCCGAGCTTCTTCACGATGCCCCGGTCCACGCTCTCCGCCCGGTCCCACGCGGCGGCGTACGGGACGATCTCGCGCTCGGTGAACGCGCGGGCCAACCGGCGTACGGCGCTCTGCTCCTCGCTCGGCTCCAGGTTCACCGGGCACCTCCGGGGCGTCTCGACCGGCCTTTAACTAGCACCGGTAGTTTATGGCGGGCAGGCCCTACTATGTGGCGCATGGCCAGACCGCGCAAGCCCCTCCTCAGTCGAGCCCGCATCGTCGAGGCGGCGGGTGCGCTGGTGGACGCGGAAGGCCTGGAGGCGCTCTCGACGCGCCGACTGGCCGCAGCTCTCGGCGTCAGCGGGCCGTCCCTGTACAACCACTTCCGCACGAAGGACGAGATCCTCGAGGCGGTGGCCGACGCGGTGAGCGCGCGGGTCGACCTGTCGATGTTCGAGGACTGCCGGGACTGGCGACGGGCGCTGCACGCCTGGGCGCACTCGTACCGTGACGCCCTGTCGGACCATCCGAACATCGTGCCGGTGCTGGCCCGGGGGCCGGGCCGGCGGCCGGCGGGACTGCGGCTGGCGGACTCGGTGTTCGGCGCGATGACGGAGGCCGGGTGGCCGCCGGCGCACGCGACCCGGATCGGCGCGCTGATGCGGTACTTCATCCTGGGCTCGGCGGTGGCCTCGTTCGCCGGCGGTTTCGTCGACGACGAAGCGGCGTACGACCCGACGGACTATCCCCACCTGGGCCAGGCCCACCTGCTGGCGGAGCGGCGCAGCGAAGTCGACGAGGGCGCCTTCGAAACGGGTCTGGCCGCCCTGCTCGACGGCCTGGCCCTCCAGTTCGACGCTCTGAGCCCCGACTCCCCCTGACCCCCGCCCGCGCCCCGGCGCGGGCGGGGTGGGGCGGGGCGGAACCGGGCGGGTGAAACGCGCCGGGGCGGGTCAGAAGATGACCAGCGAGCGGCCTCCCTTGCCCGCGAGCATCGCCTCGAACGCGGCCGGGATGCCGTCGAGGGTGATCCGGTCGGTGACCAGGCCGCCGAGGTCGAGGCGGCCCGCGCGGACGTGGTCGGCGATCACCGGGAGGTCCCGGGCGGGGTCGCTGTTGCCGTAGACGCAGCCGCTGAGCGTGCGCGCGAAGTGGAAGATCTCCAGCGCGTTGAAGGTGATCTGCTGCTCCTTGCCGCCGATGCCGACGACCGTCGTGCGGCCGCCCCGCCGCGTCGACTCCCAGGCCGCGCGGATGCTCTCCGCACGGCCCACGCACTCGATGGCCACGTCCGCGCCCCGCCCTCCGGTGACCGCGCGGACCTGCTTGGCGGTGGTGTCCGAGGCGAGCACGAACTCGGTGGCGCCGGCCGCACGCGCCAGCTCCTCCTTGGCCGGCGAGACGTCCACGGCGACGATGGGACCCGCCTGGCCGATCCGGGCCGCCTGGAGCGCGGCCAGGCCGACGCCGCCGGCGCCGAACACCACCACCGACTCGCCCGGGAAGAGCTGCGCGCTGTGGTGGACGGCGCCGTAGCCGGTGAGGACGGCGCAGCCGAGGAGGGCGGCGTCGGTGAGCGGGATCCCGGCGGGCGCGGGCAGCACGCAGTTCGCCGCGACGACGGTCTCCTCGGCGAAGGCGGCGACGTTGAGCCCGGGGTGCAGCTCGGTCCCCTCGGCGTCATGGGCGTGGACGGCCCCGACGCCGGTCAGCGCCTTGGCGCAGAGCCAGACCTCGCCGATCAGGCAGTGGTGGCACTCCCCGCAGGACGGAGCCCAGTTGAGGACCACGCCGTCCCCCGGGGCGACGTGGGTGACGCCCTCGCCGACGGCGAGGACCGTTCCCGCTCCCTCGTGTCCGAGGACGGCCGGGACGGGCACCCGCATGGTGCCGTTGGTGAGGGAGAGGTCGGAGTGGCAGACCCCCGCTGCGGCGAGGCGCACCCGGACCTGGCCGGGGCCGGGCTCGGGGAGCACGATCTCCCGTATCTCCAGCGGGGCTCCGACGGCGGGCAGGACGGCGGCGCGGACCATGATCTTTTCTCCGTCTCGGGCGGTCAGAACTGCAGGGACTTGGTCTGGAGGTACTCCCCCAGACCGTGCGGGCCCAGTTCGCGGCCGACACCCGACTGCTTGTACCCACCGAACGGCGCGCGCACGTTGAAGCGGCCCCCGTTGATGTCCACCTGCCCGGTGTCCATGCGGCGGGCGAACGCCACGGCCGTTTCCTCGTCCCCGGCCCACACCGCGCCGCCCAGTCCGTAGACGGTGTCGTTGGCGATGCGCAGGGCGTCGTCCTCGTCCTCGTACGGCAGGATCGCCAGCACGGGGCCGAAGATCTCCTCCTGGGCGATGGTCATCGCGGGGGTGACGTCCGCGAAGACCGTCGGGGCGACGAAGTACCCCTGTTCGTGGGGGCTGTCGAGGCCGCCCGCGACGAGGCGCGCGCCTTCCTCGACGCCCTTGGCGATGTACGCGCGGACGCGGTCGCGCTGGGTGGCGTTGACGACCGGGCCGAGGCGGGTGCCCGGGTCGCGGGGGTCCCCGGACGGGTACTTGGCGACGGCGGCGGTCGCGAGGGTGACGGCCTCCTCGTACTGGTCCCGGTGGACGAGCATGCGCGTGAGGGCGTTGCAGCTCTGACCGGAGTTGTTCATGACGTGGCCGACGCCCACCGCGACGGCCTTGGTGAGGTCCGCCCCGGGCAGGATGACATTGGCCGATTTGCCACCCAGTTCGAGGGCGACGCGCTTGATCGCGGCACCGGCTATCGCGCCGATCTTCTTCCCGACGGCGGTCGAGCCGGTGAAGGAGACGAGGTCGACCCCTTCGTGCTCGGCCAGGGCCTGACCGGCGACCGGACCGGTTCCGGTCACCAGGTTGAAGACCCCGGCCGGGATGCCCGCCTCGTGCACGGCTTCGGCGAAGAGCTGTGCGGTCAGCGGGGTGTCCTCGGCGGGCTTGAGGACGACGGTGCAGCCGGCGGCGAGTGCGGGTGCCACCTTGGCAACGATCTGGTGCAGCGGGTAGTTCCAGGGCGTGATCGCCCCGACCACACCGACGGGCTCCAGCAGGACGGTGGAGTTCCCGATCCGCTCCTCGAAGGCGTACGAGGCCCCCAGCTCGGCGTACGAGCCGGCCACCGCGATCGGCGATCCGATGTGCACCGCCTCCGCGAAGCCGAGCGGGGAACCGAGCTCGGCGGTGACCGTCTCGGCCAGCTCGCCCTTACGGGCCACCAGTACGTCGCGCAGCGCGCCGATCAGGGCCGCCCGGTCGGCCGGGGCGGTGGCGGCCCAGCCGGGGAAGGCCGCGCGGGCGGCCCGTACGGCCGCGTCCACGTCCTCGGCACTGCCCGCCGGCACCTCCGCGATCACCTGCTCGTCCGCCGGGTTGACGACCTGGATCCGGCCGGCGCCGGCTGCGGGCACCCACGCCCCGCCGATGTACATCCCGTCCTGGGCCTTCATGGCATTCCTCCCGAGCACGCACGAGCGCGTAGACCTGACGTCACCAACACCCTACAAACTAGCGTCGGTAGTTTTCCGGGCGCCAGGGGTGGCCCGGATCAGATGATGCCGAAAAGCATCCCCGCCGCGAGGACGACGAGGGAGGTGAGGGCCGCCCACTTCACCGTGAAGCGGGTGTGGTCGCCGAACTCGACCTTGGCCATGCCGACGAGCACGTAGACGGCCGGGACCAGCGGACTGGACATGTGGAGGGCCTGGCCGACCAGGGAGGCGCGGGCGATCTCCAGCGGGGACACCCCGTGGGCGGCGCCGGCCTCGGCGAGTACCGGCAGGACGCCGAAGTAGAAGCCGTCGTTCGACATGAAGTAGGTCAGGGGCAGGCTGAGCAGTCCGGTGACCAGGGCCATGTGCGGGCCCATGCCCTCGGGGATGGCCCCGACCAACCAGTCCGCCATGTCCTTGACCATGCCCGTACCGGTGAGGACCCCGGTGAAGACGGCGGCCGCGAAGACCATGCCCGCCACGTTCAGCACGTTGTCGGCGTGCGCGGCGAGCCGGGCCTTCTGATCGGGCATGTGCGGGAAGTTCACGGTGAGCGCGAGGGCGGCGGCGAGCAGGAAGAGCACCGGGATCGGCAGCAGCTCCATGATCATGGCCGTCAGCAGGGCGATCGTCAGACCCGCGTTGAACCAGTAGAGGCGGGGGCGCAGCGTCGCACGGTGGGGGTCGAGGCCCTGGAATCCGTCGGTGTCCGGCGGGACGTCGGTCGGGGCGGAGCCGGTCGGGGCGGAGCCGGTCGGCTGATCGGTACGTGCGGGCCGGTCGGCCTCGGCTCCGTCCGTTCCGGGTACGCCGCCGGAGGCCGGGGGGACGGCGCGGGCGCCGGAAGCGTCGGCGCCGCCGCCGGTACGGGCGCCGGCCGGAACCAGGACCTCCGTACCGACCGCATCAGCGCTCTCCTCACCCTCCCGGCCGGGCATCACCAGGGAGCCGACCCGGCGGCGCTCCTTGACGCCCAGGACGTAGGCCAGGGCGAAGACGAAGAGCAGGCCGACGGCGAGGGCGGGGATCATCGGGACGAAGATGTCGCCGGCGTCGAGCTTGAGGGCCGTGGCGGCGCGGGCCGTGGGGCCGCCCCAGGGAAGGGTGTTCATGACGCCGTTGGCGGTCGCCGCGACGCCGGTCATGACCACCAGGCTCAGGCCGAGCCGCTTGTACAGCGGGTACATGGCAGAGACCGTGATCATGAAGGTGGTGGAACCGTCCCCGTCGAGCGAGACGATGGCGGCGAGCACGGCCGTACCCACCACCACCCGCATCGGGTCGGCCTTGCAGAAGCGCAGGATGCCGCGCACGATCGGGTCGAAGAGGCCGACGTCGATCATCAGCCCGAAGTACACGATGGCGAACATCAGCATCGCGGCGGTCGGCGCGAGCTTGCCGACCCCGTCGATGACGTAGTCCCCGAGATGCGCGCCCTTGCCGGCGAACACGCAGAAGAGCGCGGGGATGAGCACGAGCGCCGCGATGGGCGACATTTTCTTCAGCATGATCAGGACCAGGAAAGTCGCGATCATGGCGAAGCCGAGGAAGGTCAGCATGCAGGGAACGTAGGTGCCCCCTGCTGCGCCCAACAAGATGTCCGCGCGTGAGCAATACGAGCAAAACCCCAGCTCAGGGCAGGGGTGCCAGGTGGACGGGGAAGGCGTTGAGCACCGCCGTGCCGGACAGGGGGTCCAGCCGGGTGCCGTCGAGCAGCTGGTTCACATTGGCGCCGGGGTCGGCGGCGGCCACCGAGAGCCGGGTGCCGGACCGGTCGTGTCCCCAGCCGTGCGGGAGGCTGACCACGCCCGCGCGGACGGTGTCGGTGACCTCGACGGGTACGTCCAGGCTGCCGCCGTCCGCGCTGATCCTGGCGCGGCCGCCGTCGGTGAGGCCGTGGCGCGCCGCGTCCACGGGGTGGACCTGGAGGGTGCACCGGTTGGAACCTCCGGTGAGGGCCGGGACGTTGTGCAACCAGCTGTTGTTGGACCGCAGGTGGCGGCGGCCCACGAGCACCAGGGCGGCGGGGCGTTCGGCGAGCGCCGCGCGGAGCCTGGGGAGCTCGGCCGCGATCGGGTCCGGGAGCAGCTCGATCCTGCCGCTGCGGGTCCTGAGCACGCCGGGAAGCCGGGGCCCCAGCGGGCCCAGGTCGATGCCGTGCGGGTGGGCGAGCAGCCGTTCGAGACTCAGGCCGGCTCCGTACGCCGTCCCCGTCCCCCCGGGGTCGGCGCCCCCGTCGGGGGCGGCGCCCCCGGGCGCGCCGAACCGGTCCCCGTACGGGCCGAGTCGGAGCATCAGGTCGAGCCGCCGCTCGGGGCCGTTTTCGCCGGTGAGGAGTCCGGCGAGGCGTTCGGGGTCCGCTCCGTGCAGCGGTGAGTGCCGGTCGGAGGTCTCCTTGGCGAGGGCGGCCCGGATGGCGAGGTCGTCCACGGCGGAGGGCTCGGCGGCGCCGTGCATGCCCGATACGGCGAGGACGAGGCGGGCGTGGATCTCGCACTCGTCGAGCCGGTCCGCTTCCAGGGGTACGGCCGGGCGGGTGTAGCGGACCTGGTTGTGGACGGCGAAGCCGTTGAAGGCGAAGTCATGGTGCGCGCTCTGCGAGGGCGGCGGCGGGGGCAGGACGACGTGGGCGTGGCGCGAGGTCTCGTTGAGGTACGGGTCGACGCTGATCATGAAGTCGAGTCCGGCGAGGGCGGCGTCGAGCCGGCGGCCGTCGGGGGCGGACAGCACCGGGTTGGCCGCGATGGAGATCAGGGCGCGGATCCGCCCCTCGCCGGGCGTCTCGATCTCCTCGGCCAGTGCCGCACTGGGCAGCTCGCTCTTCACCTCGGGGTGAGCGCTGACCCGGCTGCGCCAGCGGCCGAGCGCGAACCCCCTGCCCGGCCCGGCGGGACGGGGCCGCGGGCCGGCCGCGGCGAGCGGGAAGAGGGCTCCGCCCGGGCGGTCGAGGTTGCCGGTGAGGATGTTCAGTACGTCGACCAGCCAGCTGGCGAGCGTCCCGTGCTCGACGGTGCAGCTGCCGATCCGCCCGTAGACGGCGGCGGTCGGCGCGGCCGCGAGATCGCGGGCGAGGGCGCGGATCTCGGAGGCCGGGAGGTCGCAGGCGGGGGCGGCGGCCTCAGGGGTGAAACTCCCGAGGGCGTCCGCGAGTTCCCGGAGTCCGTCGAGGTGTTCGGCGAGCGGGCCGGGATCCGCGAGCTTCTCCGTCAGGAGGGTGTGCGCGAGGGCGGCCAGCAACAGGGCGTCGCTGCCGGGGCGCGGGGCGAGGTGACGGTCGGCCAGCCGGGCGGTGCGCGTACGGCGCGGGTCGACGACCACGAGCGTGCCGCCGCGGGCGCGCAGCGCCTTGAGTCGGCCGGGGAAGTCGGGGGCGGTGCACAGGGATCCGTTGGATTCCACCGGATTGGCGCCGAGGATCAGGAGGAAGTCCGTACGGTCCAGGTCGGGGACCGGGATGGCGAAGGGGTCTCCGAACAGGAGCCCGCTGGACACGTGTTTGGGCATCTGATCGAGGGTGCTGGCGGTGAACAGGTTGCGGGTGCCCAGGGCGTTGACCAGCAGCGGCGGGTAGAGGGCGCCGGCCATGGTGTGGACGTTCGGGTTTCCGAGGACGACGCCCACGGACTGTGCTCCGTGCTCGGCGACGAGCGCCGGCACCGCGGCGGCGATGGCGTCGTAGGCCTCCTCCCAGCCGGCTTCCCGCAGGCGTCCGTCGCGGCGGACGAGGGGGCCGCGCAGCCGGTCGGGGTCGGCGTCGAGTGCGCCGAAGGCGGCGCCCTTGGGGCAGATGAACCCGCGGCTGAAGACGTCGTCACGGTCGCCGCGGGCGCCGGTCACGGCGGTGCCCTCGATGGTGAGGGTGAGACCGCAAGTGGCCTCGCAGAGCGGGCAGATGCGCGGGGCGGTGCGGGGCATGGACGCTCCTGGGAGGCGGCAGGCTGCGGCACGGACACGACCCGGGCCCGACCACGGGGGTGGCGGTCGAGCTTCGGCGCCCCGAGCATACCGACCGGTAGGGACGGGCGGGAGGGGTCCGCGGTGACGGGCTGCGGGCAGGCGCGGCCGGCCCGCGCCGGATCAGCGGAGGGGGAGCCGTCCTGCGCCGGATCAGCGGAGGGCGCGGCCGGCCCGCGCCGGATCAGTCGAGGACGCGCGCGAGGTAGGCGCGCATCATCGCCCGGGTTTCGGCGACGATGCCGGGGTCGCCGGCCGGGTCCGTCCGGAAGGCGAGCTGGATCAGCGCGTCGGTCGCCTCGACGGCGACCAGGACCGCCCTGCGGAGGTCGGCGTCGGGGGTCAGCCCGAGGTGGGCGCAGAGCAGTTCGGTGAGCCGGGCGGCGACCTGGTGGTTGGGGTCGGAAGCCGGGCCGTCGACGGGCGGCGCGGGCACGCCGAAGTCGACCAGGGCGAACCCGGGCACGCTGCGCTTCATGGCCAGGTACTCGTCCAGCACCGCGTCGACCGCCGGCTGCCAGGGGCCGGCGGGCAGTTCGGCGAGGCGTCGCCGGATGCCGTCGGCATAGCGGTCGAGGTTGCGGTGGGCCAGGGCGACGGCCATGGCCCGCTTGTTGCCGAAGAAACGGTAGACCGAGCCGATGGGCACTCCGGCGCGCACGGCGACGGCCCGGGTGCTGAGGTTCTCGTAACCCGTCTCGTCGAGCAGTTCGGCGCAGGCGTCGAGGATCCGCACGAGGCGGTCGGCGCTGCGCTGCTGGACGGGGGTCCGGCGCAGGGGATGGGCGGGAGGCACGGTGTCCATCATGCCGCTCCTGGCTTCTCGGTCCAGCGTTCCGGCCTTCTCGCCCCGCTCCCCGGGCGGTCAGTTGAGCAGGAGGGCGAGCCCGCCGACGGTGTACGCGATCATCAGCGCGAGCAGCGGGAGTTGACCGGCGACGGCTTTGGCCGGCGGGAAGAGTCGTACCGAACGGTCGTGCGCGGCGATCACTCCGAGTACGTGTCCGGTGACGACGGCGACGACCTGAAGGGCCGCGAGCCCCCCGGGACTCAAGGGGGGACTGGGATCGGGGCCGTTGTCAGTGCCGAGTGCGATGCTCACTGTGCGTGGTCCTTCGGTGACCAGGAGGGAGAAGTAGTGGGCGATCAGATAGCCGAGGGCGATCGGCACGAGTGAGTGCGCGAAGGCGGTCAGCGGGCCGGGGTGCGGTCCGGCGACGAGGCGGGTGGCCGCCGCGCACAGGCAGTAGAGGGTGGCGACGAGAGCGATGGAAGCGAGCAGTCCGAGGGTGGCCGTGGGGGTGCGGCCGAGGGGGGAGGTCTGAACGACGTTGATCCAGGAGGGGTTGTCGCTGTAGCCGTCGTAGGCGGTGGAACCGAGGAGGACACAGGCGGTGGCGACGAGTCCGGGCCGCTCGGGCGTCGCGTCGAGTCCGTGGAAGGGGTTGCGCAGGACCAGGCGGCCGTCGCTGCGACGGCCGAGCACGGCGAGCCGGGCCAGGAGGCCGGAGTACGCCTCGAAGGCGTCCGCGTCGGTGAACCAGCGCTCGCCGTGGCGGGCGGCGAGGAGCAGGTGGACGGCCGCGTAGCCGATGAGGGCGATCAGGAGGGTGGTGGTGGATGCGGGATCGGGGGCGACGAGCTCCAGCCAGGTGAAGCCGAACAGGCCCACGGCGGCGGGCCATTGGCCCAGCCGGGCGGGCAGGGGGCGGCCGGGACCGGGCGGGCGGCCCCGGAGTCGGGCCCGACCTCGGGAGAGGAGGCGGTGGAGGGTGCGCAGCGGGTTGACCAGGCGCCAGACGGGGCCGAGGAGGAGGGAGGCGGGCACGAGGCCGACCCAGAACAGGACGTAGACGGCCCCCGGCGCGGGGTTGCGGGTGGGGTCGTCGGGACCGAGGAGGAGGTGGAGGAGCACGGCGAGGGCTGCGGCGAGGCCGAGTCCGCGCAGGGTGAGGCGGGTGGCCGGCGCGTCGGCCACCCGCTGGAACCCGGCGGGCAGGGCGAGACCGGAGCGGTCGCCGCGGAAGCGGGACACGGACCAGAGCAGGCCGAGTGCCAGGAAGGAGACGAACAGGGCGGTGAAGGCCCCGGCGAAGGCGTAGAAGGGGGAGATGGGCAGGTCGTGCTGGGATCCGATGCCGTGCGCCAGCAGGGTCGACGGGTCGGCCGGGTGAAGGACCACGCCCTGGCCGGACCCGCCGAGCGGGCTCGCGCCGGGGGCGGCGCCGGGGGCGAGTCCGGCGGCGATCCCGGTCGGGATGTCGAGGGGGCTCGCGGTAGGGCTCGCGGCGGTGATCCCGATGTCGGGCCACGCACCCGGACCACCGTCCGGCCCTGTGCCGCCGGAGGTGAACGGGCCGGGTGCGGCGGCGCCGGTGGCGGTGCCGGCGGGGGCGGCGCGGGTCATCGGACGACGAGTTGGGTCAGGAGCAGGCCGGACGCGTGGGTCTCGACCTCGAAGAGGCCGGTGCGGTCGGCCGTCAGGACCAGGGTGGCCTCCTGGCCCGCGGGCAGGGCGAGTTCCTTGTCGTAGCCGTGGACGTGGAGGGTGTCGGCGCGGTCACTGGTGACGCGCAGGGCCACGCTCTCACCGCGCTTGAGCTCGGTGCGGTCGGGGGCGGGGTGCACCTTGCCGTCCCGGACGGCCAAGGTGACGGTCCGGTCCACCTCCGGGGCGCCGGTGGTGCTCGGGGTGCCGGTGGCGCTCGGGGTGTCGGCCGGGTGGCTGTGCTCGCCGCCCGCGGGCGGCGCGGCCAGCGGGACGGCCGCCTCGATCGCCTTGCCGGCGACGGCCCAGGCGGTGTGGTCGTCGGCGTACAGCCGGACGGTCAGGGTGTGCGGGCCCTGCGGTACCTGCGCCGCGGGCAGGTGGAACCAGGGGCCGTACACCCGGGCCAGTTTGCGCCCGTCGAGTTCGAGGTGGGCGTGGCCGGCGCCCGGGAGGGCGCCGCCGCCGGCGCTGTCGGGGGTGAAGCGGAAGTTCGTCAGGGCCAGGTGGAGGTTCCAGCCGTCCTCCGAGTCGGGGCGTGCGGTGAGCCGGACCTCCGGCGCGCCCTGCGCGGGGACCTCGCGCAGGCGGTGGCCCGTACCGTCCCGCGCCTCCAGGAGGGTCCCGACTCCGCCGGACGCCTCTTCGTGGGTGGTGCCGGGCTTGTGGTGGGTCGTGGCCCGGCCCCCGCAGCCCGACACCGCACCGCAGGCGAGCAGCAGGAGGACGGCCACCAGCGCGGCCACCCGGCCGGCCCGGCGGGACGGCTTGGTGCTGCGGGCCGTGCGGTCGCTGCGGGCCGTGCGGTCGGGTATCCCGCACGCGTCGCACCGGACGCGGTCTTCGGGGCGGACGCTCACTGCGGACCTCCGGTCCTGGTACGGGTCGTCGTACGTCCGTCGGGTGTCACGGGGCGGGAGTCGCCTCCGTGGTGAGCGGCGGGGGTGGGGCGGCCGGGGTCGGGGCCCGGTCGCCCTCCGGGGCGTCGCCCGGGCCGGCGGGGCGGGCCGGGGCGGGCGGGCCCGGGCGGGCCGAGGCGACGACGGCCCACAGCACCCACACCACCGCGACCAGGGCCCGTACCCAGGCGGGGCTCAGCGGGGTCCAGGGGATCATCAGGACGGCCTTGTCGAACGCGTCGAGCAGGGTCAGGGCCCCCAGGACCAGGGTGAGGCGCGCCAGCCAGGGGCGCTCCGCGCGCAGGACCAGCCCGGCGCCCGTCCACCACAGGCCCAGGAGCAGCAGGGCGAGCGCGGGGACGAAGGTGTCCACGAGGGGCATCGTGGATCCGGCGACGTCCAGGGCGAGCCCGGCGAGGCCCAGCAGGGAGGCTGCCGCGCCCAGTCGGGAGCCGGTCAGTCGGCGTCGCCACAGCACGCCGCCGACCAGCAGCAGTACGGCGGCCACGCCCAGCGCCAGCTGGGTCTCGACCCGCTCCGCACCGCGGGCTCCGTACCAGTCGCAGCCCGCCGGAAGCTTGCGCGCCTGGACGTTGTAGTCCGCGCAGACGAGCAGTTGGGCGAGCTTCACCGGTTCGCCGACCAGTCGGGCCGAGGCTCCGCTGACGTCGCCGCGGGCCGATCCGCACTGCGGGAGCGTGCCCGGGGTGGAGCCGTCGGGTCCGTCCTGCCAGCAGTTGCCCCTGCCCTGACCGTCCCACCAGACGTCCGTGCCGTTGGGGCGGGAGGCACCGGACTTGTCCTTGCCGAGGACGTTGCCGGCGTACCGGTTGTGGTGGGAGGTGTCGGTCTGCTTGGACCACTCCTCCTCGCCGCGGATGAAGGCGGGGACGGCGCTGAGGAAGAAGCCCGCGCGCTTGTGCCCGTACACCCAGTTGTCCTCGTACAGGTTCCAGTTGCCGCCCGCGGTGATGATGCCGGTGCCGGGCGGCATGGAGATCTGCGGGCAGACCACGCCCTGTTCGTAGCCGCGTTCCGCGGGCGGTTTGGCGCAGGTGTCGTCGGCGACGTAACGGTAGTAGTCCTGGTTGTTGTCGTGGATCAGGTTCCGTTCGAACCGGGCGTGGTTCTGCGGGAGGCCGGGGTGGCCGGGAAAGGCGCTGTCCATCGAGGCGCCGCCCATGTTCTGGTCGAACTCGTTGTCGTGGACCCACACGGAGTCGCCCGCGGTGCCGGAGTAGCCGACCATGTTGTGGTGGCTGCGGCAGCCGGTGATCTCGATGGAGTAGCGGGGGACGTCGTAGCCGCGGCCGTCGTTGATGTTGGAGGCGCTGCCGGGGTAGATGCCGGAGTCGCCGTTGCCGTACGACTCGCAGTTCTTGTACAGGCCGTGGTCGCTGGCGAAGGTCAGGAAGCCGTACTCGTCGTTCCAGCGGGTCAGGACGTCGTCGATGACGAAGCCGTCGCCCGCGAGGACGTACAGCGAGTTGAAGGTGGTGCGCTGCGCGGTGAAGTTGCGGAAGTAGATGCCGTTGGAGCGGTCGGCGCGCAGTCCGTTGAGCTTCTGGTACTTGGCGTCGATGATCACGTCCGTGCGGGAGGCGCCGGTGCCCTCGATCTGCAGGTCGGTCTTGCCGAGGATCGCGACGAGGTTCTGGTTGTGCCGGCACCGCGCCTGCTGCTCGTAGGACAGGATCTGGTAGCCGAAGGAGGAGTTGGGGGCCTTGAGGGCGGCGCACTCCCCCGTCGGCTTCGGGAGCGAGGGCTCCTCCTCGTAGAGGCCGGGGAGGATCGCGATGTTCATGCCGGGGCGGTCGACGGCGTCGACCGCCTCCTGGAGGTGGCGGTAACCACTCTTCTCGCACTGCTCGTACAGGGTCAGGTTGCGTTGCCGCAGGGCGTCGGGGAAGCCGGCCGTGCGGCGTTCGAAGGCGGCCCGGTCGGTCTTGCAGACCAGCAGGTCGGGCGCGGTGGAACGGTACTGCGGGACGGAGCCGGTGCCGTCGGGGAAGGTGACGGGGCGCTCCTCGTGCGCGCGGGCGGCGGGCGCGGCGACGAGGAGGGACAGGAAGGCGAGGAGGGCGGCGAGGAGCGCCGCCGGCACGGCAGGGAACCTGCGGGTCCACGACATGCGCGAGAGAGTAGAGCAATGTTCATCTTTTTGGATCCCCCTCTGCGGGAATCCGTCCGCCCCCTGTTCGGGCGAGGGGGCGTTGACGGCGGGGTCGCGGAATCCTACTGTCAGGCATAGGATTCCTTCGACGGAGTGGGAGCAGCACATGAGTGAGCAGGCCAGGAAGACGGCGGAGGGGCTGGAGTACCTCACCGGCTTCGGCAACGAGCACAGCTCGGAGGCCGTGCCCGGCGCTCTCCCGCACGGACGGAACTCGCCCCAGCGCGCCCCGCTCGGTCTCTACGCCGAGCAGCTCAGCGGCAGCGCCTTCACCGAGCCGCGCGCCGACAACCGTCGCTCGTGGCTGTACCGGATCCGCCCGTCGGCCGCGCACCCGGCCTTCGTCCGCGTCGACAACGGCGCCCTGCGCACGGCGCCCTTCACCGAGTCGGTCCCCGACCCCAACCGGCTGCGCTGGAACCCGCTGCCCGACCCGGCGCCCGGCACCGACTTCCTGGACGGCCTGTGGACCCTGGGCGGCAACGGCGACGCCGCCCAGCGCAGCGGCATGGCCATCCACCTCTACGCCGCCAACGCCCCGATGACGGACCGGGTGTTCAGCAGCTCCGACGGCGAGCTGCTGATCGTCCCCGAGCGCGGCGGCCTGCTGCTGCGCACCGAGCTCGGTCTGCTCGGCGCCGGCCCCGGCGAGGTGGCGCTGATCCCGCGCGGGGTCCGGTTCCGCGTCGAGCCGCTGGACTCCGAGGGCGGGCCCGCCCGTGGGTACGTCTGCGAGAACTACGGCCGGCCCTTCGAGCTGCCCGACCTGGGCCCGATCGGCGCCAACGGCCTCGCCTCGGCGCGTGACTTCCGGGCCCCGGTGGCGGCGTACGAGGACAGCGAGCGCCCGACCCGGGTGGTCAACAAGTTCTGCGGCAACCTCTGGTCGGCGACGTACGACCACTCCCCGCTCGACGTGGTCGCCTGGCACGGTACTCACGTCCCGTACGTGTACGACCTGCGCCGCTTCAACGTCATCGGGTCGATCAGCCACGACCACCCGGACCCGTCCATTTTCACCGTGCTGACCTCGCCGTCCGACACCCCCGGACTCGCGGGCGTCGACTTCGTGGTGTTCGCGCCGCGCTGGCTGGTCGGCGAGGACACGTTCCGGCCGCCGTACTTCCACCGGAACGTGATGAGCGAGTACATGGGCCTGATCGAGGGGGCGTACGACGCGAAGGCGGAGGGCTTCGTCCCCGGCGGCGGCTCGCTGCACAACATGATGTCGGCGCACGGTCCGGACCGGGAGACCTTCGACCGGGCGAGCGCCGCCGAGCTGAAGCCGCAGAAGATCGACGACGGCCTGGCCTTCATGTTCGAGACCCGCTGGCCGATCACCGCGACCCCGCAGGCGGCCGACGCGGACCACCTCCAGCGCGGATACGACGACGTGTGGCAGGGTCTCGAACGCCACTTCCGCGCCTAACATGCGCATGCGCGCGCGGGAACGGGACGGAACGGGGACGGGGGCGGGAACAGTGCGGGAACGGGGGCGAGGGCAGAACCCGCAGGGCCGGCGCGACGCCGGCCACGCGCCCGACCCGCCGCCCCCCGCATCCGCCCCTGCCCCGCCGCGCACCGCATGACGTCCAGCCAGCCGTACGGAGAACCACCCGTGACCGCCTTCGCACCCGACTCCCTCGTACTGAACCGGAAGCTGCCGCTCTGGTATCAGGTGTCGCAGTCCCTGCGCGCCTCGATACTCGGCCGCACCCCGGACGCCTCGCTGCGGCTGCCGACCGAGGAACAGCTCGCCGAGCACTACGGGGTGAGCGTCCTGACGATGCGCCAGGCGCTCAAGGAGCTGGAGGGTGAGGGCCTGATCAGCCGGCACCGGCGGCGCGGGACCTTCATCGAGCCGGGCGCGCGGCGGGGCGCCCCGGTGCGGCTGCTCGGTTCGGTGGACGCGATCGTGGCGCAGCAGTCCGGCGAGCGGACGACGATCCTCGGCCACGAGCGCACCCCGGTGTCCGGGGAGCTGCTGGAGCACTTCCCGGACACGCCCGAGGTGGTCACGTACCGCAGGCTCCGGTACGACGGCGAGAGCGACGAGCCGTCGAACTGGGCGGAGAACGCGGTGCGCCCGGACCTCGCCGAGGGCGTGGACCTGGCGGATCTGGCGCGGTGGCCGATGACGAAGGTGCTGCGCGACGTGGTCGGCGTGCGGATCAGCAGGATCACGGACACGGTCGAGGCGCGGCTGGCGGACCCGGTGACGGCCGAACTGCTCGGGGTGCCGTTGCTGAGCCCGATCCTGCACTACACGGGCGTGACCTACGACGCGGACGGACGGGTGGCCGACGTGGCCCGCATCCGTTACCGGGGCGACCGGTTCTCCTTCACGGTGACGGTCGACGCGCCCTGAGCCCGTCGACGCCCTGAGCCCGTCGACGCGCCCCGGGGACGGGCCCGAAGCCCGGGCGTGCGCCCCGAGCCCCGGGGGCGAGCCCGGGCGGTGCCTCGGGCGCCGCCGTCACTTCCGGTCGTCGTCGTCCGTCGCGCGTTCGCCCTCGGCCTGGGAGGGGGTGGTGCGCGTGGTCTGCGGGTGGCGTTGCCTGCGCTGGGTCTCGTCCATGTCCTCGTCGAGGCGCTCGCCCTCGGCCTGCGAAGGCGTCGTGTACTCGTCGTACTGACTCATGGCCGCTCCTCCGTCGGTACGGAGGGGCACACATGCCGCATGTACCCCATAAGGAGCGTAACGCTTCGGCCAGGACGGGGCCCGGCCCCGTGGGGCGTCGCTACCATCTGCCGGGTGAGCGCTGAGACACCGCCGCCGAACCCGCTGCTGGACGATCTGATGCCCTGGGCCGTGGGCGGCCTGCGCCTGGGCCGGGACTGGGTCGCGGCGCCCGACCCGGCCACCCTGCGGGCCCGCTGGACGGCCCTGACGGGCGCCGAAGGGGCCGAGCGGGAACGGCTGTTCCGCCCCTCCCGGAGCCGTACGACCGCCTCCGGCGCCGCCGCGCTGCCGGGGCAGCGTTCCGCGACGGCCCGGTTCGCCGACGCGCCCGGCCCGTTCCCCGAACCCGTACGGGTGCTCCGCGCCCCCTTCGACGAGCAGTGGCTGTTGCCCGACCAACGGCTCATCGACGCGGCGCGGCCGGAGCTGTGGCGGGTCCGGGACGGGTACCAGCTGTTCGCGGTGGAGACCCCGGAGCTGCTGGTCACGGCCCACCTCCCGGCGGGCCGGCTCGGCCGGATCCGCCCCCTGCACCGGCGGCCGGGCGGCGCCGAGCCGAACCTGGCGCCGGGCCTGCTGACGCTGCTGGGCGAGCGCCACGGCGGCTGGGTCACCCCGCAGGACGTGCTGTGCTGGATCCTCGCCGCGGGCCGCCCCGGACCCCGGGGGTACGAGGTGCCCCTCGCCGCCGATCCGGAGCGTTGGCGGGTCGGGCTGGAGCTGGGGCACCGGCTGCTGTCCGTCCAGCTGCGCGGGGCGCGGGGCGGGGAGCCGCCGAGGCTGCCCGGCGGGCGCCGGCCGTACGTCCGGGCGGCGGTCACCGGATGGCCGGACGGCCTCGGCTACGACCCGCAGACGCGGACGCTGACCCTCGGGGACGGAGTCGTCGCCCCCGTGCCGGAGGCGGCGTGGGAGTACGAGGCCCAGGGCGTCCGCGTGCTGGAGGCCTGGTTCGCCGCCCGCCGCGCACACCGGGCGCCGGACGCGGACGGGCTGGACGCGCTGGGCCCGGCCGGGTGGCCGCAGGCCTGGACCTCGGAGCTGCTCGCCCTGGTGACGACCCTGGCGCTGCTGGCCGAGCTGGCCCCGGAGCGGGCCGCGTTCGACCCGGGGCCGCTGCTGGCGACCTCGGAACTCGTGGCGGGCGGGGTGCTGCCGCCGCCGCGCTCCGCCCGCCGGCCCGCCTCCGTGCTGGACCACCAGGAGGAGGGCCCGGGCGGTCAGTTCGCGCTGCTGTGACCTCCGGACCCGCCCGCACACGGCCCGCGCGGGAACCCGTACGCGTACGAACGGGGGCGAACCGTCGGCGCCACGTCCCTCGCCCGGTGACAGGCCGGGGCCTCCCGGGATAGGGATCGGTGTCATGGACACCAACTCACGCCCCCCGCACGAGCCCCAGGCCGAACCCGAGCCCCTCCCCCTCGCCGGCCTCACCGTCGTCGCCGTCGAGCAGGCCGTCTCGGCGCCCTTCGCCACCCGCCAACTCGCCGACCTCGGCGCTCGCGTGATCAAGGTCGAGCGTCCCGACGGCGGGGACTTCGCCCGCGCCTACGACACCGCCGCCCACGGCCTGGCCTCCCACTTCGTGTGGGCCAACCGCGGCAAGGAGTCCCTGACGCTCGACCTGAAGGACCCGCGCGGCCTGGCGGTGCTGCACCAACTGCTCGACGGCGCCGACGTCTTCGTCCAGAACCTGGCGCACGGGGCCGCCGCCCGACTCGGGCTCGACGCGGCCACCCTGTGCGCCCGCTACCCGCGACTGATCGCCGTGGACGTCTCCGGCTACGGTCCGCAGGGCCCGTACGCCCACAAGCGGGCCTACGACATGCTCGTGCAGTGCGAGGCGGGCCTCGTGTCGGTGACCGGCACCCCGGACGAGCCCGTGAAGGCCGGGATCCCCGCCGCCGACATCGCGGCGGCCATGTACGCCTTCTCGGGCGTCCTCGCCGCGCTGCTGCGCCGCGGGATCACCGGGCGCGGCGGCCCGGTCGAGGTCTCGATGCTGGACTCGCTCGCCGAGTGGATGGGGCATCCGCTGCACCACACGATGCACGGCGGGGAGCAGCCCGTACGGACGGGCCTCGCGCACGCCGTGATCGCCCCGTACGACGCCTACCCGACGGCGGACGGGGACCGGGTGCTGCTGTCGGTGCAGAACGACCGGGAGTGGCAGCGGCTGGCGCGGCAGGTGCTGGGGCGGCCGGACCTGGCCGAGGACCCGGCGTTCGCGACGAACGCGGCGCGCACCCGGGGCCGCGCGGAAACCGACGCGGTGGTGGCGGGGGCGCTCGGGGCGCTGGGGGCGGACGAGGCGGTCCGCCGGCTGGAGGAGGCGGGGATCGCCTGCGCGCGACTGAACTCGGTGGCGCGACTGGCCGGGCATCCGCAGCTGGCGGCCCGCGACCGCTGGCGGGAGGTGGACTCGCCGGTGGGCCCGCTGCGGGCGTTGCTGCCGCCGATCGGACTGCCGGGCGGCGCGGCACCGCGCATGGGTGCGGTGCCCGCGCTCGGCCAGCACGACGAGGCCCTACTGCGCGCCCTGGGGATGACGGGCGCGCAGATCGCGGGACTGCGCCGGGACGGTGTGATCGCCGAAGGCCGGGGAGACGCCGGCGAGTAGGGACGGGTGCCGGGGTGCGGCCGGAGCGGCCGGCTGCACTACGGGGGCAGTTACGAGCGGCGGCTGCCGAAGAGCGTGCGCCGCAGCCTGCGCAGCGGGGCGAAGAGCGCGACGCGCGCGCTCCGGCTCCGCTGGACGTGCGTGTGGTCGCGGGACGTGAGCTCACGCATCAGCAGGGTCGCCTCGGCGGCCTCGTGGTGCGGGACGGCGGGGCCGCCCAACACCGCGAGATGGCGGTCGAGGCGCGAGCTTGTCGCTTTGCTGCCGCAGGTGATGGCAGGCACGCGGGGCGGCCTGCTGCGCATTGCTATCTGTTCCATGTCTCTCCCCACCCGTACGAGGGCACCCGGCCCGGGCAGGTTAACCCTATCGCCCCCGCGTCGCGCCCGGGTATCCCGGTGGTGTGAATTACCCCTGTCCTTACGGGTAGTTGACGATTACTCAACGGAGTCAATCGTCACTCTCCGCACAAATCGGCCCACTTGGGGAGTCCTGTGGAGATTGACGTCACGACAGGGGCCGACGAACACGTCCTGCGCTAACTTGGAGTGATCGCTCGGTGACGCATGGGGGTACGCGTGAGTGGGAACGAAAGTGACGACGCCGCGCGTGTCGTCGCCGGACGGTACCGGCTGCTCGGTCCGCTCGGCCGCGGGGGCATGGGCATCGTGTGGCGGGCCCGGGACGAGGTACTGGGTCGCGAGGTCGCCGTCAAGGAGGTGCGCGCGCCCGCCGGGACGGACGCGGCCGGGGTGGCGCGGATGTACCGGCGCCTGGAGCGGGAGGCCTGGGCGGCGGCCCGCGTCTCGCACCGCGGGGTCGTCACCGTCTACGACGTCGCGAACGAGGACGGCCGGCCCTGGATCGTGATGGAGCTGGTGCGCGGGCTCTCCCTGGCGGAGGTGCTGGAGGCCGAGGGGCCGATGAGCCCCCGGCGGGCGGCGCACCTCGGTGAGCAGGTGCTCGCCGCGCTGCGCGCCGCTCACGAGGCGGGAGTGCTGCACCGCGACGTCAAACCGGCCAACGTGCTGCTCGCCAACGACGGGCGGGTGGTGCTGGGCGACTTCGGCATCGCGAGCCTGGAGGGCTCCTCCGCGATCACGATGACCGGCGAGGTCATCGGCTCCCCCGAGTTCCTGGCCCCGGAACGGGCGCTCGGGCGCGATCCGGGGCCGGAGTCGGACCTGTGGTCGCTCGGGGTGCTGCTCTACGCGGCTGTGGAGGGGGTCTCGCCGTTCCGGCAGGACACCCCGCTGTCGACGCTCCAGGCCGTGGTGGACGGGGAGTTGCCGCCGCCCCGCCGGGCCGGCGCCCTGGAGCCCGTCCTGGAGGGACTGCTGCGCAAGGATCCGGAGCGGCGGTTGGACGCGGCGCGGGCCACCCGGATGCTGCGCGTCATCGGCGCGGGCGGCGCCGTACGGGACTCCGACGCTCCGACGGCGGGGCCCGGCGGCACGGCGGCCACCGCGGTGCTGCGCCAGGAGGGCGGTGGCGGCCCGTACGGCGGGGCCACGCCGCCGATGCCGGTGTCCGGGCCGGCCCGCGCGGGCGGGCCCGGTCCGGGTGGTGGGCCGGCCCCGCGGGAGGGGAACGCGGGGGTGGTGCTGACCCTGGGCATCGCGGTGATGCTCGTGGCCCTGGGGGTGCTGGCGTGGCTGCTGCTGAGGGACCCGCCGAGCGGTGACGACGGCCGGGGCGCGGGGGCGGTGACCCCCTCGGCGCCGGCCCCGACCTCCGCGCCGCCGTCCGCCCCGTCCTCCGCACCGGCCTCCTCGGGAACGGCTGCCGCGCAGGCCGTCACCGTGTACGCCCACACCCTGCGCGCGGCCTACGCCGGGAGTTGCCCGCCGCCCGCGGTGGGGGCGCCCGCCTTCACCGCCACCCTCGAAGTGGCCCGTACCCCGGCCGTCCTGGAGTACCGCTGGGCCACGCGCGGCGGGTCGGCCGGGGGCGAGGAGTGGCAGAGCCTCACGTACGAGGAGGGCGGGCCCCGGACCCGCCAGCTGTTCCACACGGCGACCGGGTACCGGGCGGGGGCGACCCTGGACGACGCGGTGCGGATCGAGGTGCGGCAGCCGGCGCGGACGGAGTCGACGTGGCTGGGGTTCTCGGTGGCCTGCGCGGCGCCCTCACCGACGCCGACCCCGACGCCCGCACCGACCCCGACCCCGACACCGACGGGCGGATCGCCCTCGGCCTCCGGGACGCCGGACCCGTCGGCGTCACCGGATCCGACGCCCTCGGGGGCGTCGGATCCGGAGCTCGCCGCCTGAGGAGCGGCCCGCGGTCAGGCCTTGGACGTGAAGACGGGCAGGTAGCCGCCGGATTGCCCGGCGGCCGTGGGGTGGTACGACTCGCCGATGTTGAGCCAGTTGAGGCTGTGCAGCCACGCGTTGCCGGAGCAGATCTCGTGGCCCGTGAAGGCGCCGGCGACCGAGGCGTAGGTGAAGCCGTGGTCGGCGGCGCGCTTGGCGATGGCGGCGTTCAGGTGGTCGGCCGCGCCGTTGATGGCGGAGCGTTCGCCCTCGGTGAGGCCGGTGACGCAGTTGCCGTTCAGCTTGTAGAAGCGGGGATAGCCGATGACGACCACTTTGGCGCCGGACGCGCGGCTGCGGATGGAGTTGTAGACCTGGTCGAGCTGACCGGGCAGCGTGGAGTCGACGTACCCCTTGGCCTGGTTGACGCGGTTGACGCAGGTGGACTCCGACTGGAGCACACAGGTCGTCATGACGTCGGAGAATCCGGCGTCGTTGCCGCCGATGGTGATGCTGACGAGGTCGGTGCCGGAGTTGAGCGGGCCGAGCTGGTTGGCGAGGACGTCACCGGTACGGGCGCCCGAGCACGCGGTGAAGGAGAAGGTCTGCGGGGAGTGGGCGGCGGCCCACAGGGCCGGGTAGGCGCGGTTCGTGCGCTTGCAGTTGCCGCTCCCGCTGTCGTAGTTGCCGGCGCCGACGCCGGAGGAGTAGGAGTCGCCGAGGGCGACGTATCCGAAATCGGCCTGGGCGGCGGACGCCTGGCCCGCGCCGAACAGGGCGGCGCCCGCGGCGAGGACCAGGGAGGAGGCGAGTGCTGCGAAGCGCGACATTCTCATGCTCATGTGTGCGGCTCCTTGTGGGGGTTACTCCTGAGTCCGTGGTACAAGCAGCCGGGGCATTCTGTAAGTGTTCATGCCAAGAATGTTCGGGGTGGGAACGCGCCGGAATCTTCACCCCCGATGCGTTTGAAGAGGGAATTCGGGCACCCGATCCGGCGAAACACAGGTGCAGGAGGCCAGTTCGTGCCGGATCATGGGCGCCATGCCAGCAGACCCGCATGACGTGCTGCCGATCCGGCTCAATGTCGACGACAGCGATTCGCCGTCGGACGTCGTCGACGCGCTGTTCCTGGGCCGCTTCGCGTCCGGCGAACAGCCCTATTCGCAGAGCGTGTCGATCGAACGGGTGAAGGCGGAGGCGACCCTGCTGCCACCGCGGGCGACCGTCCTGCGCTCGGCGCGCGACACCGACCGCAGCGCCACCCTCGCCGAGGGCGAGGGCTGGACGCTGCTGGTCTCCCGCTGGAGCCGGGGCGCCGACGTGACCGTGACGGCGGTCAGCGACGAGGTGGCGGAGCGGATCCTCGGCGAAGCCACGGACGGGGCGCAGGACGAGCCGGAACCGCAGCCGGAGAACGTCACGATGGGCTTCTGGTACGTCTCCCCGCGCCGCGGTCCGTACCGCACGACCCGGCAGATCTCCGCGGGCACCTGGGACGAGGTCCGACCCAACTACACGGCTCCGGTGGCCGGCGCGATGGACCGGCTGATGAAGGTCACCCCGGACGACATCGCCGGACGACTGCTCCTGCTGCACGGGCCGCCCGGCACCGGCAAGACCTCGGCGCTGCGCACGCTGGCCCGGTCCTGGCGGGACTGGTGCCAGGTGGACTGCGTCCTGGACCCCGAGCGGCTGTTCAACGACGTCGGCTACCTCATGGACATCGCGATCGGCGAGGACGAGGGCACGGCGAAGGGCCGCTGGCGGTTGCTGCTGCTGGAGGACTGCGACGAGCTGATCCGCGGCGAGGCCCGGCACACCGCCGGCCAGGCGCTGTCACGGCTGCTGAACCTGACGGACGGTCTGCTCGGCCAGGGCCGCAACGTCCTGGTCGGCGTCACCACCAACGAGGACCTGGAGCGGCTCCACCCGGCGGTGGTCCGGCCGGGCCGCTGCCTGGCCCGCATCGAGGTCGGCCGGCTGACCCACGGGGAGGCGGTGGAGTGGCTCGGCACGGACGAGGGCGTGTCCCGCGAGGGCGCCACCCTGGCCGAGCTCTTCGCCCTGCGGCGCGGCACGGGCCCGGCAGCCGTCCTGCCGGCGCAGTCCCACGACAGGGAAGCGGGCCTCTACCTCTGACGCCTGTGGCGTCCGGGAGGGCCCTGACCGGCCGGCCGCGCTACTGCCCGTACCGGGCCCGCAGGGCCTCCGTGGCCGCCTCCAGGGCCTGCTCCCGGGTCAGGCCCAGCCGGTGGGCACGCTCCGCGTAGGCCTGCGCGGCTCCGGCCGCCTCGCGGGCCGCGCCCTCCCCGGCCGCCGCGACGAAGGTTCCGTTGCGGCCCCGCGTCTCGATGACCCCGTCGGCCTCCAGGGCCCGGTACGCCTTCGCGACGGTGTTGGCGGCCAGGCCCAGTTCCTCCGCCAACCCCCGCACGGTGGGCAGCTTGAAGCCGGCCGGCAGCTTCCCGGACCGGGCCCGGTCGGCGATCTGCGCGCGCAGCTGCTCGTAGGGGGCGGGCGAGCCCGCCGCGCCGTCAAGGGTGATCTTCAGGTTCGTCGGGGTCACCCGGCCGATTCTCCCCCATCGCCGGGTAATTCGGAGGCGGCCCCCACCCCCGCGCCCGTAGCGTCGGTCCCATGATCCCCACGATCCGCGACCTCCGTACGGGCGACGTCGCCGACGCCGAGTCCGTCGTCCGGGTGCGGCGCTCCGCGCTCCCCTTCATGATCACCACGGCGGCGGGAGTGGCCCACGAGCTCACCTCCGCGCATCCCGACAGCCACCACCGCGTCCTGCTCGCCGAGACCCCGGACGGCCTGCCCGTCGGCACCGTCGCGGTGGGCGTCGCACACCGGGGAACCGAGCCCGGGCAGGCGTACTTCAACGCGTACGTCGACCCCGCGCACCGCGGCCTGGGCACCGGCGGCCTGCTCGTACGGGCGGCCGAGGAGCACTTGGCCGCGCTGGACGTGGTGGACACGTACGCCTGGGTGCTGGACGAGCCGGAGCACCGGGCGTTCGCGGAGCGGCGCGGGTACCGACCGAGCCGTTCGGCCCACTTCCTGCGCCTGGACCTGACGGCCGGCACCCTGCCGCCGCTTCCCGCGGAACGGCCCGCCGGGGTGGAGCTGCGCCCGGGCAGCGCCTTCGACGCGGATCCGCGTCCGCTGTACCGGGCCGACGCCGAGGCGACGGCCGACGAGCCGGGTGACGTACCGGTCGGGTTGGACGACTACGAGGACTGGCTGGACGACGTCTGGCTGAACCCGGCCCTCGACCACGAACTGACCACGGTCGTCCTCGTCGACGGGGTCGTGGCGGCCTTCTCCGCGGCGCACACCGACGGCGCCACCCGGTACGGCTCGGCGATGACCGGCACCCTGCGCGCGTTCCGCGGCCGGGGCCTGGCCAAGCTCGCCAAGACCGACTCGCTGCACCGGGCCCGCGCCGCGGGCTACCGGGAGGCGTTCACCGGCAACGACGCCGGGAACCAGCCGATGCTCGCCATCAACAGGTGGTTCGGGTACGAGATCTGCGCGTCCGAGACGCGCTGGACGAAGAGGACGGGAACCGCGTGATGACCACTCCCCGATGGACGGTCACCCTGACCAAGGCGGGCCGCACCAAGATCCGTTATCCGGCGACGGAGGTGGCCGACGACGGCGACCGGATCTCCGTACGCGCCCCGTGGGCGGCCGAGGGCGTCAAGGACTTCGGCTTCGTGCGCTTCGAACCCGGTGACGTGTTCGTCGAGCACTTCTGGCGCACGCGCTGGTACGCGGTGAAGGAGGTGTGGACCGGCGAGGGCGTGCTGAAGGGGTGGTACTGCGACATCACGCGCCCGGCGGTGGTCCGCGAGGGCGAGATCCTGGTCGAGGACCTGGACCTCGACCTGTGGGTGTCCGCGGACGGGGCATCGGTGCTGCGGCTCGACGAGGACGAGTTCGAGGCGAGCGGCCTGCGCACGAGCGACCCCGAGGCGGCCGCCCGGGCGGTCCGCGCCCTGGACGCGCTGGAGGACCGGGCCAGGACCCCCGAGGGCCTCGCCCCGCTGCTCCCCTAGGCGACCCGGGCCCCGTACGGCCCACCGCGCGATCGGGATGGGGCGGGCCTACGCTGGGGTGGTTCGCAGGGTTCCCGGACGACCGGAGACTGCCGTGACGCCAGCCCACATCCGGCTCCGCCGGGCCTGCGCGACCGCCGCCGCGGCGGGTCTGTTCGCCGCCCCGGCGCTCGCGGGCCCCGCGTACGGGGCCGCGTCCCCGGCGCGCTCCTCCGCCTCCGCCTCCTCCGCCGCCCCTTCACCGGCCGCCGACACCGAGTTCCCGCAGCTCACACCTGCCGTCGCGGCGCGGCTGGACACCGCCCTGCGCCAGGTCATGCGCGAGACGGGGGTGCCGGGCGCGATCGTGGGGCTGTGGGCGCCCGGCAAGGGGAGCTACGTCAGGACCTTCGGCGTGGCGGACAAGGCGACCGGCGCCCCCATGACGACCGGGCTGCACGTCCGCATCGGCAGTGAGACGAAGACGTTCACGGTCACCGCCCTGCTCCGTCAGGTCGACCGGGGCACGGTCCGCCTGGACGACCCGATCGGCACGTACGTCGAGGGCGTGCCGAACGGGGACCGCATCACCCTGCGCGAACTCGCGGGGATGCGCAGCGGGCTCTTCAACTACAGCCTGGACCCGGACTTCATCAAGCGGCTCGAATCCGCACCGGAACAGCCCATGACGCCTCGGCAGTTGCTCGACTACTCGTTCAAGCACCCCGCGCAGTTCGCGCCGGGCGCGCGGTTCGACTACTCGAACACCAACCTGATCCTCCTCGGCCTGGTGCTGGAGAAGGTGACGGGCCGGCCCCTGCACGAGGTCATCGAGCGGGAAGTCATCGAACCGGCCGGGCTGCGCAGCACGGTCTTCCCCACGGGCGCGGCGCTGCCGGTCCCGTACGCGCACGGCTACACCGACCAGACGCCCTCGGGCAGGACCGTGGACGCGACCGACTGGAACCCCTCCTGGGCGTGGGCCGCCGGCGCGATGGCATCCGATCTGAACGACCTGCGCAGTTGGGCCCGCACCGTCGCCACCGGCACCCTCCTGAAGCCCGCGACGCAGGCCGAACGCTTGCGGACCACGCCGATGAACATCCCGGGCGACGGCTACGGCCTGGGCATCTTCAACATCCAGGGTTGGATCGGCCACAACGGCTCGATCCCCGGGTACGAGGTCCTCCCCGTCCACCTGCCCGAGGCGGGGGCCACCATGGTCATCCTCCTCAACACGGACAACCTCCACCAGGGCCAGGAACCCAGCACCCTCTTCGGCGAGGCCGTGACGAGCATCGTCACCCCCGCCCACGTCTACCCGGGCCACAAACCCGTGGCCCCGCAGAGCCGCTGACGTGCCGCGCGGTCGGACACGCGTAGGAGCGTGTCGAACCCCTCGGTAGTCTGCGTCGTCATGACGCGCACGTGGATCCTGCCGATGCTGCTCGCGCTCTGCGGCGCACTCGTTTCGACCGGACTGCTCCTCGGCGGGAGCCCCGGTGAAGCGGTGGCGTTCCTGCTGGTGTTCGTGCTGCTCGCGGGCGTGAACTCGCCCCTGGTCTTCCCGAGGTCAACGGGTGCGCTGGAGGCGCGGCGCCGCAGCGCGGTCGATGGTCGACCGGTCGTCTTCTGGCGGCCGGGCTGCGCGTACTGCATACGACTGCGCATCCGGCTGGGCCGCGACGCCCGCCGGCTGCACTGGGTCAACATCTGGCGGGACCCGGCAGCGGCGGAAGCGGTGAGGGCGGCCAACAACGGCAACGAGACCGTGCCGACCGTCGTCGTGGCGGGCCGGCCACACACCAACCCCGATCCCGAGTGGGTGCGCGAACAGGTCTCCCCTTCCGCCTGATCGAGCAGTGGGCACGCGAACCTCGGGGCATGGCGGGGAGCCGGTCCGGGAGCAACCACCGGCGGCACGGAACGGATCCACCTGGACCTACACGGGCACTCGGGAGCCGGATCCCGAGGCACGGGAGGGCGCGAAACCCCCGCTACCTGAGCCCCCGCTTACCCCTTCCTTAAGTGGAGCCTAAGGATCAGCTTTCGGGGGCTCGGGGAGGGGGAACGGCTGGTTCGGCGGGCTAGCTTGGCGGGGCCAGGGAGGGCCGGGGACGGCGCCGGGTCCCGATTCGGGGGCGGCGCCGCGCAGTCCGGGCCCACTGGCGCACCCTGCCCCGTGCCCGAAGGAGTTCCCCCATGCCCGTACGCCGCACCGCCACCCGGATCGCCGCCGTCGGTCTCGCCCCGCTCGCGGTGGCCGCGTACGCCACCGTGCCCGCGGCCGCCCACGGCTCGATGACGGACCCGGTCAGCCGGGTGGCGGCGTGCTACGCGGAGGGGCCGGAGTCCCCGAAGTCGGCTGCGTGCAAGGCGGCCGTCGCGGCGAGCGGGGCGCAGGCGTTCTACGACTGGAACGCGGTGAACATCGCGAACGCGGCCGGGCAGAGCAAGTCCCTGATCCCCGACGGGCAGCTGTGCTCGGCGGGCAACCCCAAGTACAAGGGCCTGGACCTGCCCCGCGCCGACTGGCCGGCCGGCCCGATGACGGCGGGCGCGCACACCTTCCGCTACAAGGGCACCGCCCCGCACAAGGGATCCTTCGAGCTGTACGTGACGAAGGACGGTTACGACCCGACGAAGCCGCTGAAGTGGTCCGACCTGGAGGCGGCGCCGTTCGCGAAGGTCACCGACCCGGGGATGCAGAACGGCGACTACGTGTTCAGCGGGACGGTCCCGAAGAAGACCGGCCGCCACCTCGTCTACAGCGTCTGGCAGCGCTCGGACAGCCCGGAAGCCTTCTACAGCTGCTCGGACGTGGTCTTCGGCAAGGACAACGGCGGTTCCGCCGGCGGCGGTACGACGACGCCCGCCCCCGGTGGCAAGCCGAGCGCCTCCGCGAGCGCGCCGACCGGTACGAAGCCGAGCGCCAAGCCGGGCACGGGCACCTCCGCCCCGGCCACGGACGGCTCCGGCACGCCCGCCACCGGCGGGGAGGCCCCGAAGCCGCAGGCTCCGACGGACCAGCAGATCGCCGACGGCGCGGACAAGTCCTCCGTGGAGCACAACGGTCACGGGGACGACGACCCGAAGACGAACGCTCACGCCGGCGGCCCCGCGCCGCTCGCGTCCTCCACGCCGGTCGCCGTCAAGGGCGACAACCTCGCGGAGACCGGCGGCAGCAGCACGACCCCGACGATCGCGATCGCCGGCGCGGGCGCGCTGGCCGCCGGGGCGGCCGTGCTGTTCGGGCTGGCCCGCCGTCGGGCCGGCGCGGGCCGTCACGGCCGCTGACACCGAACCCGGGTCGGGGCCGAGGGCCCCGACCCGGGTGTCACGATCCACGGCGCCGCCCCAACGGCGCCCTCCCGCCGCGGGCCACCTGCGCGTCAGTCGAAGACCGACGCGCAGGTGGTCCGTTCGGCGTTGGCCGGGTCGAGGGCGTTGAGCGCCTCGTGCCAGGTGAGCCGGTCGGTCAGGGCGATGGTGACGTGCTCGGAGAAGTCCAGGGCGCACAGGTCCTGGAGCACGACGTTGCGGACGTTCGGTCCGTCGAGGAACTGGCTCCGGTACGGGGTGACGACCTGGTCGTACCGGGTGGAGATCACGGTGTACTTCACCCCGGGGACGGTGTCCCCGCCCGCGTTGAGCCGGGTCAGGAAGGCGGATCCGGCGATCTGGTCGGCGAGGCCCGGGGTCGCGGTGCTGATCAGGTCCTCGGCGCCGGGGAAGTACGGGAGGAGTTGGGTGAGGCCGAGGAGGGTCGTGCCGTGGTTGTCGGGGGCGATGCCGACGAGCGCGTTGACCTTGGCGGCGCCGCCGAGGAACTTCAGGTAGTGGCGCGGCATCATGCCGCCCTGGGAGTGGCCGACGATGTCGGTCCTGGCGGCTCCGGTGGCGGCGAGGACCTTGTCGACGAAGACGTCGAGCTGGCCGGCCGACTTGTCGATGGGGCCGAGGCCGTGGAAGAAGGGGACTCCGGGGAGCTGCCCGTAGTCCAGGGAGTAGACGCAGTACCCGCGGTGGACGAGGTACGGCGCGAACCCGAGCCAGTTGTCGACGGAGTTGCCGAGGGTGCCGTGGACGAGGACGACGGGGCGGGGGTGCGCGGCGGACGGTTTGCAGGACCAGTTGTTCCAGCCGCTGCTGGGTGCGTTCGCCGCCTGCGCCGCGCCGGTGGGGGCGACGAGGGCGGCGGCGGTGAGGGTGAGGACGGCCAGCGGGCGGAGCAGGCGTCTCCAGGGCAGCATCGTGTGATCTCCTTGCGGGTCAAGGGGAATGCGTGGGGGTTCGTCCCGTGATCCGGATCACAAGGTGGGGCTGCTGCCGCTAAATTACGGGTGAGTAGCAAGACAGGGAAGTTACGCGTCGGTAAAAACTCGCGTGTCGAGTCCTTCTCCAGTACCGCTCGGGAACAATGGACGCCCCCGAACCCCAGGTTGAGGTGAGCACGGCCATGCAGAGGGCCCCCGGCGCCGGTACCGCACTCGCCGCTCCCCCGGCCCTGGCGGCCGATCCGCTCGTCGCGGCCGTCACGGAGACCGCCGTGCGCGTCCTGCGGCCCGAGGCGGAGCGGACGGCCGAGGCGGGGGTGCCCGTCAGGCACCTGGAGGCGCTGACCGCCTGCGGTGCGTACGGGCTGATCGGATACGAACCGGCGCCGGGGAGCGGTCTTACGCCGCGTCAGGTGGGCCGGGAGGTGCACGAGGTGCTGGCGGCGGTGGATCCGTCGACGTGGTTCGTGTGGACCCAGCACGTTCCCTTGGCCAAGGCGCTGCTCGCGGCCGCCGGCCCGGTGGGCGCCGCGCTGCGCGAGGAATGGCTGCCCGCGCTGGCCGGTGGCACGCGGCGGGCCACGGCCGGCTTCGCCTTCCTGCGCCACCCGCGCCCGCCGGTCACCGCCGAGCGGGCGCCGGGCGGGTGGCGGTTGTCCGGCCGGGCCCCGTGGGTGACCGGGTGGGAGCTGGCCGACTCCCTGTTCGTCGGGGCGGTCACCGCCTCCGACGAGGTGCTCCTCGCGCTGGTCGACCGCGTACCGGACGGGGGCATGACCGCCGTCGCGGGGGCCCCGCTGTGGGCGATGGGGGGTACGCACACGGCGTCCGTGGAGCTGCGCGACGTCCACGTGCCCGACGCCCGGGTGCTGGGCCTGGAGCCGAGGGCCGACTGGATCCGGGCGTACGACATGGAGAACGCCGATGCCCAGCCCGCGATCTTCGGCCAGTTGCGGGCCACGGCCGACTTCCTGCTCGCGTCGCCCCCGTACGAGGACCTCGGCGCGCGGGTCGCCCGCCGGACGGCCGGGCTGCGGGCCCGGGCGTACGCGCTGCGGGACGAACTCGCGCCGGGCGAGGGGACGGCGGAGCGCCTCACCCTGCGGGCGGCCTCGTTGGACCTGGCCGTGCGGGCCGCCGCGACCTGCGTGGCCGTGGCGGGCGGCCGCGCGATCCAGTACGGGCACACCGCCGGCCGGCTCTCCCGCGAGGCCCAGTTCCACCTGATCCAGGCCCAGACCACGTCCCTGCGTACGGAAACGGCCCGGCTGATGCTCGAAGACCTGTGAGTCAGGCCGCGACCGCCCCGGGGGCGTGACCCGCCAGGAAGGTGGAGGCCGGCCTGACCGTGCCCGGTCCGAAGCGGGCGTTGGCCCGGTCGACGGCGGCTTCGACGGTGAGGCGGGATTCGCGGACGGGGTCGAGGGAGAGCTGCCGGGTGACGCCGGCCGCGCCGGTGAGGTCCTCGGCGCGCAGCGTCATACCGGTCAGTCGGGCCCGTTGGAGTCCCGCCGCCCGCATCAGGCGGTACGCGAGGGTGCGCAGGTCCTCGTCGTGGGCGGAGGCTTCGGTGAGCCGCCGGGACCTCTCCCAGCGGGTGCCGTCCGCGAAGTGGAGGGTCAGGACCAGGGAGCGGGCGGCCTGCCGGCGTTCGCGCAGGCCGGCGCCGAGCCGGACCACGAGGGCGAGCAGCGCGGCCCGGGCGTGGGGGCCGTCGAGTTCCTGGCGGGTGAAGCGGGTGCGCACGACGGCGGTGGCGGGCAGGTCCCGCGGGGTGACGGGGCGGGGGTCGATGCCGCGGGCGCGTTCGGCCGCGGTGCGACCGGCCCGTTTGCCGAGGATCCGTTCCAGGACTCCGGACGGGACCCGGGTGAGCGCCCCGACGGTGTGCAGCCCGTACCCGCGCAGCGCTTCGGCCTGCCGGGCCCCGAGTCCGTGCAGCGCTTCCACGGGCAGGGGTGCGAGGAACGCGGCGACCTCGCCCTCGGGCACGGCGAGGACGCCGCCGGGTCCGGGGATCCGCGCGGAGGCCGTGGCGGCGACGGCCCAGGTGGTGGAGACGCCGATGCGCACGTCGGTGCCGAGCCGGGCCACGGCGCGCAGTCGCACGACCTCGGCGATGCGGGTGGCGTCGGCGGCGAAGTACCGCTGGGCACCGCGCGCCTGGACGAGGGCGGCGCGCGGCGGCAGGGCCTGGACGAGCGGGGAGAACTCGCGGAGCAGGTCCAGGACCTCGCGGTAGCCCCGCTCGGGGAGCCCCGGGGCGCAGCGGACGTGCAGGATCGCGGTCATCCGGCGCTCCCGGGGCTGGAGTGCCACAACTTGCGCCCGGTCGCGGCGCCTTCGCCGGGCGGCCGGAGGTCGGCCCACGGGTTCATCTCGTAGCCGGTCGGCAGGTGGATGCGGCGACCGGAGTCGCCGGGGCCCTGGGTCAGGGGTTCGGCGAGCCGGGCGGTGACGGCTTCCAGGCCGCTGCTGCCGCGCAGTTCGGCGAGGGCGGCGAGGTCCCAGGCGGCGGCGCCGACCACGCTGAGGCTCTGCGGTCCGCGCCGCTGCACGACTCCTCGTACGAGGAGCAGGAAGGAGTGGAAGACGGTGTGCGCGCAGGCTTCCTGGCTGTCGTCGAAGAAGGCGAGGTCGACCAGGCCGGTGCCGTCGTCGAGGGTGGTGAAGATGACGCGGCGGCCGGAGCGGATCGGCGGGGTCTGGGTGGCGGCCTTGGCGCCCGCGACCAGGACGGTCCGGCCGTGGTCGGTGTCCCGGAGGCGGCGGGCCGGGGTGACGCCGAGTTCGGTGAGGAAGGCGTGGTGGTCGCCCATGAGGTGGCGTGAGACGTCCATGCCGAGGATGCCGAGTTCCGCGCTGAGCCGTTCGGCGTCGCCGAGATCGGGCAGGCCGACGCGGGCGGTGGACCTGCCCCCTTCCAGCGGGAGTTGGGTGCTCCCGGCGCTTGTGGTGCCCGCCGCGCCCGAGGCGCGTTGCGCGCCGTGCAGTTCCGTCAAGTGCAGCATCAGATCACGGCGGTTCGCGCCGAAGCAGTCCAAGGCGCCGACCTGGGCGAGGCGTTCGGCGACCGGGCGGCCGGGGCGGGCGCGGTCCCAGAAGTCGCGCAGGGAGGCGTAGGGGCGGCCGGCCTCGATGCGCCCGACCTCGGCCTCACTGATGCCGTGGACGTCGGAGAGGGCCAGCCGGATTCCCCACCGGTCCGGCCGACCGGACACCAGTTCGATTCGATGGGCGGCCGCCGACCGGTTCACGTCGAGCGGGAGCACGGGCACTCCCCTGCGCCGGGCGTCGGCCAGCAGCAGCCGCTTGGGGTACATGCCGGGGTCATGGGTCAGCAGTCCGGCGTAGAAGGCCGCCGGGTGGTGGGTCTTGAGCCAGGCCGACTGGTAGGTGGGCACGGCGAAGGCCACCGCGTGCGCCTTGCAGAAGCCGTAGCTGCCGAAGGCCTCGACGATCTCCCAGGTGCGGGCGATCACCTCGGGCGAGTAGCCGCGCCCGCCGGCCGCCGCCGCGAACCAGACCTTGATCCGCGCCTGCGAGCCGGGGTCGGACAGTCCGCGCCGGACGCGGTCCGCCTCGTCGCGACCGCACCCCGTCATGACGTGCACGATCTCGATGATCTGCTCGTGGAAGACGACCACCCCGTACGTCTCCCGCAGCGCGTCGGCGAGGTCCGGGTGGGGGAAGCGGACGGGGGCCCGCCCGTGCCGGGCCTCGATGAAGGGCCGCACCATGTCGGCGGCGACCGGACCCGGCCGGAACAGCGAGATGTCGACCACGAGGTCGTGGAACGTGGCGGGCTGGAGCCGCCCCACCAGGTCGCGCTGCCCCGGGGACTCGATCTGGAAGCAGCCCAGCGTCTCGGCGGAGCGGATCAGCTCGTACGTCGCCGGGTCGCCCGGCGGCAGCTGCGCCGGGTCGTCCAGGTCGAGTTCCCGCCCGGTCTCCCGGCGCAGTTCCGCGACCGCGTGCGCCATCGCGGACTGCATGCGGACGCCCAGCACGTCGAGTTTGAGCAGCCCGAGGTCCTCCACGTCCTCCTTGTCGAACTGGGACATGGGGAAGCCCTCCCCGCTGGTCGGGACGACGGGGGTGCGGGCGAGCAGCGAGGCGTCCGAGAGGAGCACCCCGCACGGGTGCATGGCGCTGCCGCGCGGCAGCGCGTCCAGCGCCTCGACGAGGTCCCAGAGCCGACCGTACGACTCCCCCCGCACGGAGCGCAGTTCGGGCAGTTCCTCCAGTGCGGCGCGGGCGTCGCGGGCCCGGATGTGCGGGAAGGCCTTGGCGAGCCGGTCGACGGCGGCCGGGTCCATGGACAGGGCGGCGCCGACGTCGCGGATGGCGTGCCGGACCCGGTAGGTCTCGGGCATGGAGACGGTGGCGACGCGTTCGGTGCCGAAGCGGGCGATGATCCGGCGGTAGACCTCCAGCCGGCGGGCGGACTCCACGTCGATGTCGATGTCGGGCAGGACGCGGCGGCGCTTGGAGAGGAAGCGTTCCATCAGCAGGCCGTGCTCGACGGGGTCGGCGTGCGCGATGCCGATGAGGTGGTTGACCAGGGAACCGGCGCCGGAGCCGCGGGCGGCCACCCGGATGCCCATGTCGCGTACGTCGTCCACGACCCGGGCGACCGTCAGGAAGTACGAGGCGTAGCCGTGGTGGGCGATGACGTCGAGTTCCTCGTGCATCCGGTCCCAGTACGCGCGGTCGCCGGCGTGGCCGCGCAGCACCATGCCGGCCGCGGCGCGGGAGGCGAGGACCCGCTGGGCGGTGCGGTGGGCGGCGCCGACGAGGCGGGCCTCGGGGAAGTGCACGGAGCCGATGCCGAGGTCCTCCTCGGGGTCGACGGAGCAGGCCTCGGCGGTCTCCCGGGTACGGGCGAGCAGGCGTCGGGCGTCGGCGGGGCGCAACCCGGCGGCTTCGGCGATCCGGTCGGCGGCCTCGGCCATGGCGGCGGGGGCCTTGAGCCAGCGTTCGCCGCTGTCGAGGGGGCCGCGGGGGTCGACGGGGACGAGCCGGCGGGCCGCGTCGAGGACGTCGGCGACCGGACCCTGGCCGGGGTCGGCGTACCGGACGGCGTTGGTCAGCACGGCCGGGACGCCCTGCTGTTCGGCGAAGCCGACCGTACGGGCGGCCAGCCGCAGCGAGCCGGAGCCGGTACCGGTGCGGCCGTGGTGGACGGCCTCCAGGCGCAGGGAGTCCCCGTAGACCTCCCGCCAGGGCGCGAGCAGCCGGGCGGCGCGGTCGGGCCGGCCCGCGGCGAGGGCCCGGCCGACTTCGGAGCCGGGACCGAGCAGGACGAACACCCCGTCGCCGCGCAGGGCCTCCCGGGGCAGCAGCGGCGCCCGGGTGCGGGGGCGGACGCCGGCGTCGGCCCCGGGGCCGGTCGCGCCCGGATCGGCGGCGGCGCCCGCCGCGTGCGCGGCGGTGACCATCCGACACAGCTCGGCCCAGCCGGTGGCTCCGTCCCGGGCGAGGAAGACGGCGCGCGCGGCGGACTCGTCCACGAAGGCCCCGCCCTTGACCGGGGCGCGCCGCCGGTACGGGGCACCGCCCGGCGCGGACGCCGCGTCCCCCGAAGGGCCGCCCGCGTCCACCGCCGGAGCCACCGCCAGGTCCACTCCGAACAGGGGCCGGATGCCGGCTCCCGCGGCGGCCTTCAGGAACCGCACCGCGCCCGCGAGGGTGTCGCGGTCGGTCAGGGCGAGGGCGTCCATGCCCCGCTCGACGGCGCGTTCCGCCAGTCGTTCCGGGTGGGAGGCTCCGTAGCGCGTGGAGAACCCCGAAACGGTGTGCAGATGCGTAAAACCGGGCACCCGCGGCCTCCTGCTTCCTTCGATGCCCCCCGGCTCCTTCGGTCTGTCCCCGCTCTCCACCATAGAGCAATTCGAATATTCGTGCGAAACACTTGTTCGGTCATCCGTTCGGTCCTCCCCTGCTGCGCCGCGCCCCCGACACGCCGAGCGTGGGAGGCATGACCCAGCCCTCCCGGAGCACCGACCCGGGTCCGCCCGGCAGCTTCCTCGCCGAGATCAAGGACGCCGTGACCGTCCGGGCCGCCCTGCTGGTCCTGGGCGTACTGGCCCTTCAGCTGGCCTTCATCACCTCCTACATCGGGGCCTTCCACCACCCGAAGCCCAGCGGGATCCCGCTCGCCGTGGCCGCCCCCTCCGGCCCGCTCGCCCAACGGACCGCGCAACAGCTCGACGGGCTGCCCGGCAAGCCGCTCGACACCCGGGTGGCGACGAACGAGGTGGACGCCGTCCGGCTGATCCAGAACCGCGACGTGGACGGGGCCCTGGTCGTCGACCCGGAGGGCACCACCGACCGGCTGCTCGTCGCGGGCGGCGCCGGAGCCTCCCTCTCCCAGGCCATCGAGGAGGTCGTCGGCCTCGCCGAGAAGAGCCAGGGACGTACCGTCCGGGTCACCGACGTGGCCCCGTCCGCCGCGGGTGACGGACGCGGCCTGAGCTCCTTCTACCTCGTCGTCGGCTGGTGCGTCGGCGGGTACCTGTGCGCCGCGATCCTCGCGATCAGCGCCGGGGCCCGGCCCGCCAACTCCGCCCGCGCCGTCATCCGGCTCGGCGCGCTGCTCGCGTACGCGATCGTCGCCGGACTGCTCGGCGCGGTCATCGCGGGCCCCGTCCTGGGCGCGCTGCCCGGCTCCCTGATGGCCCTGTGGGGCCTCGGCGCCCTGGTCGTCTTCGCGGTCGGCGCGATCACCCTGGCCCTCCAGGGGCTGGCGGGCGTCGTCGGCATCGGCCTGGCGATCCTGCTGGTCGTCGTGTTCGGCAACCCGAGCGCGGGCGGCGCCTACCCGTACCCGCTGCTCCCGCCGTTCTGGAGCGCCATCGGTCCGGCCCTGCCACCGGGCGCGGGCACCTACGCCGCGCGTTCCATCGCCTACTTCAAGGGCAACGGCGCGGGCGGGCCGATGCTGGTGCTGGCGGCCTGGGCGGTGGTCGGTTCGGTGGTCACGATCGCCTGCGCGGCCTTCCGCAAGGGCAGGCCGGGAGCCGCCGTGGGCAGCGGGCTCGACGACGACTCCCCCGCCGTCGCCCGGTTCGCCGACGACCCAGCCCCGGGGCGGTGAACACCCCGGTGATCCGGAACCGGACCACCGGCCGGACCACCGGCCGGAGCGGCCTGTCGGCCGCGCCCGGGGCGACGTACGCGCCCGAAGACACCCCGGGACGTGATCCGTGCCCGGCAGCCCCGGTCAGCGGAAGTCGGCCGGGTCCGGGATCCGCAGGATGCGGGCGGCGCGGGCGACTTCGGCGTCGTACACCTGGAAGTCGACGCGCAGGCCGTCGGGGGCCCGGTACTCCAGCACGTGCATGCCCGGACGCAGGCCGGTGCGGACCGCTGCCCGGCCGCCGCAGGGCAGTACGACGGCCCTGCGCAGCGGGGCCTTGAAGACCGCGCCCGCGCCGTCCGCGCCGGGGCCGAGCTTCCCGTAACCGAAGACCCGTCGCCGGACGCCCTGTCGCCACCGAGCCCGGCAGGGGATCGGCACGGTCGCGCCGTCGGCGGCGGACGCCGTCCGTGCCTCGGCCCGGCGGGCCACCGTCCTGCGCGCCAGCCACCCCGCCGGCGCCACGAGCAGCACGATCAGCGCCGCCTCGATCAATGTTTCCATCGTCCCCACCCCCGAAGAGCGCTGCCGCGACGGCAGCGCTCCACCCTACGAAGGGTCCGCGGCGGGCGTCAGGCGATCCGGTGGACCACTTCGCCCGCCACCACCACCGTCTCGGCGACCGTGCCGGGGATGCGCTCCGGGGCGATGGCGAGGATGTCGCGGGACAGCACGACGAAGTCGGCGGCCTTGCCCACGGTCAGCGAACCGCGGTCGGCCTCCAGGAAGTTGGCGTGGGCGGAGCCCATCGTGTAGCCGTACACGGCGGTCCGTACGTCCACCGTCTCGGCCGGCTGCCACGGGTCCCCGCCGTTCAGCGGGCGGCGGGTGACCGCCGTGTAGATGCCGACCATGGGGTCCATCTCGGCCACGTTCCAGTCGCTGGAGAACGCCAGCACGGCGCCCGCCTCGTGCAGGCTGCGCATCGGCCAGGCCTTGTGCCAGCGGTCCTCGCCGACGTTCTCCGCCCAGTCCTGGCCGGGACCCGCGATCTCCGGGGCGCAGTGCCGGGGCTGCATGCAGGCGACCACGCCCAGCTCCGCGAAGCGGGGCACGTCCTCCGGGTCCAGGCACTCCACGTGCACGACCTGGTGGCGGGCGTCGCGCGGGCCGTTGACGGCGCGGGCGTGCTCCACCGCGTCGAGGACGGTGCGGATGCCCCGGTCGCCGGTGGCGTGGACGAAGCACTGGAAGCCCCGCGCGTCCAGCCCGGCCAGCAGCTCCGCGAACTCCTCGGCCGGGTAGAAGGTCTCGCCCCGGTGCTTGCCGCAGCCGGTGTACGGCTCCAGCAGGGCGGCCGTACGGGGCTCCACCACGTCGTCGATGTACAGCTTGAGCGGGCCCACCCGCAGCCGGTCCCCGGCGTACCTGCGGGCGGCGGCGGCGAAGGCGTCGAGTTCCGCCTCCGTGGTGCCGCGCGGGTGGAACAGCGCGGCGACGATCCGCGAGCGCAGCCGACCCTCGGCGCGGGCCCGCTCGTACAGTTCCAGGTCGTCGAGGGAGTTCTGCGGTTCCACGACCGTGGTGATGCCGAAGCCGATGGCGTCGTCGAGGCTCTTGGCGAGGCGCCCGTACTGCCGGTCGGGCGAGGCCCACGGCACGCCGAGGTCGCGCAGCGCGCGGTGGCCGTCCAGGGAGAGCCCCTTGATCGCGAAGTCCTTGACGAAGCCGGTGGGCTCGCCGGTCGCCGGGTCCACCGCGGCGGTGCCGAAGGGCAGGTCCGTTTGTTCGCGGGTGACGCCCAGGCGGCGCATCGCGGCGGTGTTCAGCCAGGCCGTGTGCACGTCGTACGAGAGGACGATCGCGGGGGTGTCGCCGGTGACCGGGTCGAGGTCGGCGGCGCAGGGCATCCGGCCGCCGGGGATGGCCGAGTAGTCGAAGGCCTCGGCCTCGATCCAGGGGGCGTCCGGGTGGGCCTCGTGCCAGGTCCCGATGCGGTCGAGGATCGCCTCCAGGGTCCGTACTCCGGCCAGCTGGACGCAGGCGTCGTCGGAACCGAGCCGGACGTGGTTGTGGGCGTCGATGAAGCCGGGCAGGACCAGCTTCCCGCCGGCGTCGATCCGCTCGGTGTCCGGGCCGGCCCAGGCCCCGGCCCCGGTGTCGGGGCCCACCCAGACGATCCGGCCGTCGTGCACGGCGAGGGCCTCCGCCTCGGGCAGCTCCGCGTCCACGGTGTGGATGCGGGCTCCGGTGAGCAGCAGGTCGGCGGGGAAGGGCTGCTGTGCCATGGGGTGGTGCTCCTGTGCAGAGGGGTGGGACGGGGAGGGGTGGGACGGGGAGGGGGGAGGCGGCGTCAGGCGACCGGGGCGTACGAGGGCACGCGCCGGGCCAGGGCCCAGTAGGTGAGCCCGGAGACGACCGCGCCCAGCAGGGTGAGGTCGGCGCCGCCGAGGGGGGCCACCAGCGGCCCGGTCCACAGGGCGGAGTCGCAGGTCAGGGCGGAGAAGGTGAGGCCGGCGAGGAGGGCGGCGAGGCCGGCCGGATGGTAGCCGGAGCGGTACCAGTAGGCGCCTTCGCTGCCGGAGTGCAGCGCCTCGGCGTCGTAGTGGCAGCGGCGCAGCAGCATGTCGGCGAGGAAGACCCCGCCCCAGGGCGCGAACACGATGATCAGCAGGGAGAGGAAGGAGAGCAGGGAGGTGGTGAAGTCGGTGAGGAAGAGGGCGGCCAGGGAGCCCGCGGCGGTGACGGCGGCGCTGATGACGATGGCGCGGGCGCGGCTCCAGGGAATGCCGAGGACCTGGAGGTTCAGGCTGGAGGAGTAGAGCGTGATGATCGAGTTGGTGACGGAGCCACCGAGCACGAGGGCCAGGAACAGGGGCTGGAACCAGCCGGGCAGCAGGCTCTCGGCCCCGGCGACGGCGTCGGTCATGTCGGTCTGCGTGGCCGCGGCGACGCCCGCGACGCCGAGGGCCACGGAGGAGACGAAGCCGCCCAGCGCGCCCATCCAGGTGATCGACTTCAGCGAGGTCGTCCGCGGCAGGTAGCGGGTGTAGTCGGCGGGCATCGGCAGGTACGAGAACGGTCCCGCGAGCATGACGACGAAGGCGAGGCTCCACCCGGACAGGCCGGGGGCCGCGGCCGGCGCGGAGGTGTCGGCGCCGGGCAGCACGAAGAGCAGCAGGACGCCGAATCCGGCGGCCAGGACGTAGGCCATCCACCGCTCGGCGAACTGCACGGTGGCGTGCCCCCACATGGCGACGGCGAAGGTCAGCGCGAGGGTGACCGTGAGCGCCAGGGCGCGGACCGCGGTGCCGCCGCCGAGGCCGACCTCGGCGAGGAAGACCTCCAGGGCGAGCGTCCCGACCACGGTGTTGACGATGGTGTAGCCGATGCTCACCACCCAGTTCAGGACGCCGGCCGGGAAGTTCCCGCGGACCCCGAAGGCCGCGCGGGAGATGACCAGGGTGGCGGTGCCGGTGCGGATGCCGCTGAGGCCGGCGGCGCTGATCGCGAAGAAGGACAGGCCGCTGATCACGACCACGGCGGTGGCCTGCCAGAAGGACAGGCCGAAGGCCACGGCGAGGGCGCCGTTGATCACGTAGGTGAAGGTGAGGTTGGAGCCGAACCAGAGCCAGAAGAGGTCCTTCGCGCTGCCGTGCCGCTCGGCGTCGGGGATGGGGTCGATCCCGTGGGTCTCGACCCGGAACACCTCGTCGACGTCGGCGCTCTCCTGCTGTCTCATGGCGTGCCCCTGACTCGGCTATGAACCTTGAATGACGTTCTAAGTTCTTGAATGGCATTCAAGATGCGTGCTGGACGGCGGCCCCGTCAAGACCCTGTCCGGGATAAGGTCGGGCCAGGAAGATCGGAAAGGCGGACCGGTGGCTGGAGCGGCACGGCGGCGCGACGGGCGGATCGCCCAGGAGCGGATGCTGGAAGAGGCCATGGCGGCGATCGCCGAGGACGGCCTGGCCGCGCTCACCATGTCCGCGCTCGCCGAGCGGCTCGGCACCAGCGGCGGCCACATCCTGTACTACTTCGGCAGCAAGGACCGGCTCCTGCTGGAGGCCCTGCGCTGGAGCGAGGCCCAACTCGGCTCAGAGCGCACGGAACTGATGGGCCGTCGGGTCACTGTCCAGCGCAAGCTCACCCTCTTCGTGGAGCTGTACCTACCGCTCGGACCGCGCGACCCCCGCTGGACTCTGTGGATCGAGCTGTGGGCCCGTACCGCTTCGAACGAGCCGCTCAAGGCCGCCCAGGAGGAGATCGACGAGGGCTGGCAGCGGGACCTGGAGGCACTGCTGACCAAGGGCGTGGAGCAGGGCCGGTTCGCCCCGCTGGACGTACCCGCCCGGGCCTCGGAGCTGCTCGCCCTGCTGGACGGGCTGAGCACCCGCGTGGTGCTGGGCCAGCGCGGCGCCGACCGGGCCACCGCCCTGGAACGGGCCCGCTCGGCGACGGCCCTGCTGATCCCGACCCCGCTCAGGGTCCCGCCGGCGTAGAGCGCACAGCCCCGCCACCGCACCACCCCACACACGCACCGCACCGTCCCCACCCGCACCACACCATCCCCACCCGCCCCGCCCCGCACCGTTCCGGCGGGCTCCCCCGGCACGCCGAAGGGCCCGCCCGGGTCCTGCCGGCCCGGGCGGGCCCCTGCGTGGTGCGGCGGTGCGGGCTACTCCCGCTCGCCGGCGGCCTCACCGGCCGGGGTGCCCTCGGCGTTGCCGTAGTAGGCCTGCCGCATGAGCCGCTTCATGTCGTCGATCATCGGCATCCGCGGGTTGGCGGGGGCGCACTGGTCGGCGTAGGCGTTCACGGCCTGGACCGGGAGGGCTTCGACGAAGGCCTGCTCGTCCACGCCCTCCTCGGCGAAGGAGGCGGGGATCCCGCACTTGGCGCGCAGCTCCTCGACGGCCCGGGCGTAGGACTCGACGCCCTCGGCCGGGGTCGCGGCCGGCAGTCCGAGCATCCCGGCGATCTCCTGGAACCGCTCCGGAGCCCGGTAGACCTCGGCCTTCGGCCACGGGGTGGCCTTGTGCGAGACGGTGCCGTTGTGCCGGATCACGTGCGGCAGCAGGATCGCGTTGCTGCGGCCGTGGGCGACCTTGAAGGTGTTGCCCAGGGTGTGGGCCATGGCGTGCACCAGACCGAGGAAGGCGTTGGCGAAGGCCATGCCCGCGATCGTCGAGGCGTTGTGCATCTTCTCGCGGGCCTCGGGGTCGTTCGGTCCGTCGACCACGCACCGCTGGAGGTTCTCGAAGATCAGCTTGATGGCCTGGAGGCAGAGGCCGTCGGTGTAGTCGTTGGAGTACGCGGACACGTACGCCTCGGTGGCGTGGGTCAGGGCGTCGAAGCCGGAGTCCGCGGTCACCGTGGGCGGCAGCCCCATGGGCAGGACCGGGTCGACGATGGCGACGTTCGGGGTCAGCGCGTAGTCGGCGAGCGGGTACTTCTGGGCCGCGGCCGGGTCGGAGATGACCGCGAAGGGAGTGACCTCGGAACCGGTGCCGGAGGTGGTCGGGATGGCGACCATCCTCGCCTTCTCGCCGAGCGAGGGGAACGTGTAGGCGCGCTTGCGGACGTCGAAGAACTTCTCCTTGGTGTCCGCGAACTCGACCTCGGGGCGCTCGTACATCAGCCACATGATCTTCGCGGCGTCCATCGGCGATCCGCCGCCGAGGCCGATGATCGTGTCGGGCCGGAAGTCGCGCATCATCGCCGCGCCGGCCCGGACGGTGGCGAGCTCCGGGTTCGGTTCGACGGTGTCGATGACCTGGATGGCGACGGAGCCCTCGCGGGCGCCCAGGATGTCGGTGACCTTCCGCACGAAACCGAGGTCGACCATGTTCTTGTCCGTGACGATCGAGACCCGGCCGATGCCCTCCATCTCGCCGAGGTAGCGGATGGAGTTGCGCTCGAAGTAGATCTTCGGCGGGACCTTGAACCACTGCATGTTGTTGTTGCGCCGTCCGATCCGCTTGACGTTGATCAGGTTCACCGCGGTGACGTTGTTGGACACCGAGTTGTGGCCGTAGGAACCGCAGCCGAGGGTGAGCGAGGGAAGGAAGGCGTTGTAGACGTCGCCGATGCCGCCGAAGGTGGAGGGCGAGTTGGCGATGACGCGGACCGCCTTGACCTTGCGGCCGAACTCCTCGACGAGGGCCTCGTCCTCGGCGTGGATGGCGGCGCTGTGCCCCAGCCCGTGGAACTCGACCATCGCGGCGGCCAGTTCGAGTCCGTGGTCGGTGTCGGAGGCCTTGAGGGCGGCCAGCACCGGGGAGAGCTTCTCGCGGGTCAGCGGCTCACTCTCGCCGACCTCGTCGCATTCGGCGAGCAGGATCGAGGTTCCCTCGGGGACGTTGAAGCCCGCCTGCTCGGCGATCCACAGCGGGGACTTGCCGACGACCGCCGGGTTGAGCTTGGCGCCCGAGCAGTCGGCCGCGTGGGCCGTGGTGCCGAAGACGAACTGCTCCAGCTTGGTCTTCTCGGCGGCGCTCACCACGTGGGCGCCGAGCCGCTTGAACTCCGCGAGGCCCTGCTCGTAGATCTCCGCGTCCAGGATGACGGCCTGCTCGGAGGCGCAGATCATGCCGTGGTCGAAGGCCTTGGAGAGCACGATGTCGTGGACCGCCCGGCCCAGCTTGGCGCTCTTGTGGACGTACGCGGGGACGTTGCCCGCGCCGACGCCCAGGGCCGGCTTCCCGCAGGAGTAGGCGGCCTTGACCATGGCGTTGCCGCCGGTGGCCAGGATGGTGGAGACGCCCGGGTGGTTCATCAGGGCGGCGGTGGCCTCCATCGACGGGGCGGTGACCCACTGGACGCAGTTCTCCGGGGCGCCGGCGGCGATCGCGGCGTCGCGCACGACGCGGGCGGCCTCGGCGGAGCAGTTCTGCGCGGAGGGGTGGAAGGCGAAGATGATCGGGTTGCGGGTCTTCAGGGCGATCAGCGCCTTGAAGAGGGTGGTCGAGGTCGGGTTGGTGACCGGGGTCATCGCGCAGACGACGCCGACGGGTTCGGCGATCTCGGTGATGCCGTTCAGCTCGTCGCGGCGGATGACGCCCGCGGTCTTCAGCCCGCGCATCGAGTTGACCACGTGCTCGCAGGCGAACAGGTTCTTGACCGCCTTGTCCTCGAAGAGGCCCCGCCCGGTCTCCTCGACGGCGAGCTCGGCGAGGTCGCCGTGCCGGCCCAGCGCCGCGAGGGAGGCCTTCTTGACGATGTGGTCGACCTGCTCCTGGTTGAACGACTCGAACCGGCCGAGCGCCGCGAGCGCCCCCTGGACCAGCCCGTCCACCATCTCGTTGGCCCGCATGGCAGGACTCCTTCATTTCGACCTTTTCCTGATGTCTCCATTCGACACCCGAAAGCGGAAGCGGCGGCGCCGAAAAAGCCCTGACCAGGGGGGACGAAGGGCCGTTCACGCCCGTTCACTCCCCGTCGCGCACGCCCCTGACCTGCTGGAACAGTGGAGGACCAAAGACCCCTGCGCGCTTGTGAAAACTTTCACAAGAATTTCCCGGAGAGTGCGCCCTATCGCGTTCCCCGACGGAAGAGCACAATCAGCCTGACCGACAGCCCGCACCCATGTGAGGGAGGGAGCGCGTGCGCCAAGAGGTGCGCACCGCCGACGGACGCGTCCTGATGACGGAACGCTGGGGCGACCCGGACGGCAAGCCCGTCTTCCTGCTCCACGGCACCCCCGGCAGCCGCCTGGGCCCCGCCCCCCGGGGCATGGTCCTCTACCAGCGGCGGACGCAGCTCATCGCCTACGACCGACCCGGCTACGGCGGCTCCGACCGCCACCGGGGCCGCACCGTCGCCGACGTGGCCGAGGACGTCGCCGCCATCGCAGACGCCCTCGGCCTGGACACCTTCACGGTGGCCGGTCGCTCGGGCGGCGCCCCCGGCGCCCTGGCCTGCGCCGCACTCCTGCCCGACCGGGTCACCCGCACCGCCGCCCTGGTCCCCCTCGCCCCGCGGGACGCGCAGGACCTGGACTGGTTCGCGGGGATGGCCGCCTCGAACGTACGGGAGTACACCACCGCCTCCGACGACCCCGAGGAGCTGGCCGCCCGGCTGATCCCGCGCGCCGACGGCATCCGCCGGGACCCCGGGCGGCTGCTGGACGAACTGCGCCGGGAACTGACCGACAACGACCGCATGATCGTCTCGGACGCGGGGCTGCGCGCGATGCTGCTGCGCAACTACCGCGAGGGGCTGCGCACCTCCGCCTGGGGCTGGATCGACGACGCCCTGGCCTTCAGCGCCCCCTGGGGGTTCGACCCCGCCGACATCCGCTGCCCGGTGCTCCTGTGGCACGGGGAACTCGACGTCTTCTCCCCCGTGGGCCACTCCCGCTGGCTGGCCCGGCGCATTCCCGGGGCCACCACCAGCATCGACCCGGCCGCCGCCCACTTCGCGGCGCTGCGCGCGCTGCCCGACGTACTGACCTGGCTCCTGCGCGACCTGCCCGCGCCCCCGCTCGACACCCGCCAACCCGCCTGAGCCGACGTCAGCCGGCGGCGGGGTGTTCGGGGTCGTAGTTCGTCAGGACGCAGTCGGGCACGGAGGCGAGCTGCTCCCGGTAGCCGGAGGGAGTGGTGAACCCGGGCACGCAGTTCAGGTAGAGGAACTGGGCCTGGTAGAGGCCGTAGTGGACGCTCTCGTCGTTGCTCTCCACCGCGACGTTCTCGCCGACGAGCAGTTTGCTCGCGGTGGCCTTGATCCGGCCGTCGTCCTTCAGGTCCGCCAACTGCGCCTCCTTGGCCTTGTTCTGGAGCTTCTCCATGTCCCCGACCATGTCGAGCCAGTTGAGGCGGTGCGCCCGTCGCTCGCCACCCGGTTGGCCGCACAGGGCGCGACTGGTGACGCCCCAGGCGAGCGGGTCGCCCTGCACGACCGGCAGGTAGTCGATCGACTCGATGGACACGGTGTCGGGGTCCGTGAAGAACCGGGTGCAGTCGGCGCTGGAGTGGACGAGCTTGCGCAGCTCGTCGATGTTCGCGGCCCGCGCCAGCCCGGAGCCGGCCTGCTTCGGCCGGGCGGACTTGCCGGAGGCCGTCGGGGTGGGTTCCGTCGGGGCCTGTGAACCCGGTCCGTCGGTGGCCGCGGAGGGTGAGGGGGAGGCCCCCGCGGATGCGGCGGAGGGGCCGGGGGCCGCCGCGTCCCGGGTGCTCGGCTCGGATCCCTCGCACGCCGTGAGCGCGGCGAGACAGAGGAGAACGGTGGCTGCGGCGGGTATCCGCTGGTGGCGCATGGCGCTCATTTCGTCGTCACGGCAGGTCACGGGTTGGTGGCGTGGACATGCTAGGCGTCGATGACATCTTGATCAAAAAGGTGGGTCGGCGGGGCGGTCCGGGGTCGGGTCGAATGTCGCGGAGGGCGTCGGGGCGGGTGCCGGGACGGGCGTCGGGGCGGGTGCCGGGAAAAAGGATCTTGACGTGTGGCAAACGGCCGAATGCCGGCTCCTGAGAAATGCGCCACGCTTTCCATAGAACGCTTGACCAGGCGTCATGTCTCGGTTGCCAATGGGGTGTGGCCGAGTAAAGTCCACGCTTGACGGCAGCAACGCGCTGGCGTCTCCCCCGCCCATTTCACATGGCCTCCCCGAGGACGGTGTCGTGAACACTTCCGCAACCCCCCCGACCAGCACGGACAGGGACCGTCGGGTCCCGCTCGCGCGGATCGACGTCCGCAGTGCGGCCGCCGCCGTGACGCTCGGCCGGATGCTTCCCTCGGAATCCGGTCATCACGTCCAGGCACCGATCTTCAACTCTGCGCTCTGACCCGGAAGTACGCGCTCTAGACTGGCGAAATGACCGGCCTGATCGCATTTCGCGAGATCGTCCTGAAGGTTCACAGCAGATGCGATCTCGCTTGTGATCATTGCTACGTCTACGAACACGCAGATCAGAGCTGGCGGGCCCGTCCGAAGGTGATCTCCCCCGGGGTCATTTCCCGGACCGCGTCACGGCTCGCCGAACATGCCCGTGACCATGCCCTCCCCTCCGTCACGGTGATCCTCCACGGAGGGGAACCCCTGTTGGCGGGCACCGCCCGACTCCGCCTCGTGTGCGAGGAGTTCACCCGCGCCCTCGCCGGCACGGCCGCCCTCGACCTGCGGATCCACACCAACGGGCTCCAGCTCAGCAGCCGTTACCTGGACCTCTTCGCCGAGTACGGCGTCCGGGTCGGCATCTCCCTCGACGGGGACCGCGCCGCCAACGACCGCCACCGCCGCTTCGCCGACGGCCGTACGAGCCACCCGCTGGTCCTCGCCGCGGTCGACCTGCTCCGCTCCGAGCCCTACCGCCGGCTCTACCAGGGCCTGTTGTGCACGGTCGACGTGGCCAACGACCCCGTCGCCGTCCTGGACGCCCTGGTCGAGCTGGAGCCGCCCCGGGTGGACTTCCTGCTCCCGCACGCCACCTGGGCCACCCCGCCGGCCCGACCCGACGGCGCCCCCGACGCCTACGCGCGCTGGCTGCTGCGGGTCTTCGACCACTGGGACCGGCTGGGGCGGCCGGTACCCGTACGGCTCTTCGAGTCCCTGCGCTCCACCCTGCGCGGCGGCCCCAGCCTGACCGAGTCCCTCGGACTCGCGCCGACCGACCTCGTCGTCGTGGAGACCGACGGGTCCCTGGAGCAGGTCGACTCGCTCAAGAGCGCCTACGAGGGCGCCGCCGCCACCGGGTTCAACGTCTTCGACCACTCCCTCGACGAAGTGGCCGCCCACCCCGGCGTCCGGGCCCGCCAACTGGGCCTGGCGGGCGTCAGCGACACGTGCCGCCGCTGCCCGGTCGTACGCTCGTGCGGCGGCGGCCTCTACACCCACCGCTACCGGGAGGACGGACCCACCGGGCCCGGCTTCGACCACCCCTCCGTCTACTGCTCCGACCTGCGCGAACTCGTGGACGGGGTGGAGGGGCGGACCGCGGCCCGCGAGGCCGCCCCCGAGCTCGCCGACCCCGCGGCACTCGCCCGGTCCCAGGCGGAGCTGACCCGGGTCCTGCTGGCCCGTCTGCACGAGGACCTCGCCGCCGACCCCGAATGGCTGCGCGCCTGGGAGTCACTGTCCGGGGTCGAAGCCGCCGGAGAGGCGGGCGCGGACGCCCTGGACGCCGTGCTGGACCACCCCTTCACCCGGACCTGGGTGCTCGCGGCCCTCGACACCGCCCGGGACGGTCGCCCGGACGGCCCCGGCGCGGCCCGCAGGCTCGCCGCGCTGAGCGCCGCCGCCGTGCTGCGGGGCGGGCTCGCCCTGCCCGCCGAAGTGGCCTACCGGGACGGCGAGGTGTACCTGCCGACGCTGGGCCTGCTCCGACTCGGGGAACCCGGCACGGACGGACGGGCCGCCCTGCGCGCCACCGACGAGGGGTACGCCGCCCGGGACGGCCGCGCCGAGCACCGCTTCGGCCCGGCGGCCGGCGACGCCCGCTGGTTCCCCGTACGGACCTGGTCCCCGGGGCCGGACGCGGCTCCGGTGGCGCTGGAGGACCTCGATCCGCACCGCAACTGCTTCGCCCGCCCGCCCAGGCTCCGCCTAGGGGCCGGGGAGGCCGACGCCTGGCGCAGCCGGCTCGGCGCGGCCTGGGCACTGCTGCACCGCACCGTCCCCGGGTTCGCCCGGGCCGCCGGCGCGGGGCTGAGCACGCTGACCCCGCTGGCCGGGGGCCCGCGGGCCGGGGGCTGGGGCGAGGCCGGACGACACGGGCCGGGGGCGCTCGGCGTCCCGTACGGGGCCGGGGTGCGGGAGACGGCCCTGGCCCTGCTGACCGGTCGGCGGCGGGCCCGGCTGCGGGAGCTGACCGAGGTGGCCGACCTGTACGCGCTGGACGGGGCCTGGCAGCACCCCTCGCCGTGGCGGGAGCGTCCGGTACCGGTGTCCCGGCTGCTGGCCGACGTGCACGAACGGGTCGCGGTGGAGGCGTACCGCCGGGCCACCGCCACCCACGAGCCGGACGGGGCGGACCGCATCCAGCGGGCACTGGAGCGGCTGGCGGGGGCGGCGGAGCTGACGGTGACCGGCAAGCGGCTGGTGGAGGAGTTGCACTGGGAGCTGAAGGCGGTCGACGCGTGAGCGCTCCCACGCCCCCGGCCGGCCGCACCCCCGGCCCGCTCGCGCTCGCCGTGCAGCTGCGGCTGCTCGGCGTGCGCCCCCGCGCGCGGCTGCTGGTGCACGCCGCGCTGGGCGGCACCGGCCTGCGCGCCGAGACCCTGCGCGACGCCCTGACCGGGCTCCTCGGTCCGCACGGCACCCTGGTCGTCCCGGCGTTCACCCCGGAGAACTCGCTGACCTCCACCGCCCACCGGGCGCGTACCGCGGGGCTGGACGAGCCGGGTGTACGGGCCTTCCGCGCCCGGATGCCCGCCTTCGATGCGGACCGCACGCCGAGCCGGGGCATGGGCGCCTTCGCCGAGGCCGTACGTACCGCGCCGGGCGCCGCGCGCAGCGACCATCCGCAGACCTCCTTCGCCGCGCTCGGCGCGGGCGCGCGCGAACTGTGTTCCGGGCACCGGCTCGAAAACCACCTCGGCGAGGAGTCGCCCCTGGGAAAGCTGTGTTGGGAGGGGGGTCAGGTTCTGATGATCAATGTGGGCTTTGCGTCCTGTACCGCTTTCCATCTCGCGGAGTACCGAATTCCGAAGCCCCCCTTGCGCATGTACGACTGTGTGGTGAAGGTGAACCTTCCGGGGGGAAGTGGTGGTCAGCAGGGGGGAGAGTGGACCACCTTCGAGGACGTCGCACTGGACGACAGCGATTTCGCCGTGATCGGCGGCGCATTCCCGGATTCCCGGGTGCGCAGGGGGCGGGTGGGAGGGGCTCCGGCCATGCTCTTCTCCATTCCGGACGCCGTCGACCACGCAATGAACTGGATGACCGAAAACAGACGCTGATTGACTGAACGATGAGGGGATGTGGCGAAGCAGCTCCGGAATGATGTTTCTTCGCTCGCATCTTCGGGACGGGGGTCGTGTGCCCGCATCAGTGCAGCCGTATTTTTTTCTCAGTTATGCGCATACACCGAGGTTCGGGGCCGGCGGTCCCGATCCCGACATGTGGGTCGAGCGCCTCTTCCGCGATCTCTGCAGCCACGTCATGGCACTGACCGACCTGCCCGCCGGATCGGACGCCGGCTTCATGGACCGCGAGATACGCAGCGGCGAGGGCTGGTCGGAGCGGCTCGGGGCGGCGCTCGCCACCTGCCGGGTCTTCGTCCCCCTGTTCTCGCCGCGCTACTTCGCCAGCGAGATGTGCGGGAAGGAGTGGTTCGCCTTCGCGCAGCGCGCCATCCAGCACGGCGCGGTCAGCAACGAGCGGGCCGAGGCCATCGTGCCCGCGCTGTGGGTGCCCGTTCCCCCCTCGCAACTACCGGGGCCGGCCGAGCGGTTGCAGTTCAACCACAACACCTTCGGCGAGCGCTACGTCACCGACGGGCTGTACGGGCTGATCAAACTGCGCGGGTACGCCGAGCAGTACGAGCGGGCCGTCTACGAGCTCGCCAAGCGCATCGTGCGGGTGGCCGAGACCGTCCGACTCGAACCCGTCCGTCCACTGGACTACCGGGTGGTGCCCAGCGCCTTCGGTCCCAGCGGCAGCCCGGCCCGCACGCTCCACGTGACCGTGGCCGCCGCCTCCCGGCACGACCTGCCCGACGGCCGCAGCCCCGAGTACTACGGGGAGAGCGCGCTGGACTGGAACCCGTACCACCCGGTCTCGCAGCGGCCCATCGCCTACGTGGCCGAGGACCTGGTCAAGAACCTCAACTACCGCACCACCATGTCGTCCTTCGACGACGAGTCGGGCCACTTCGACAGCAAGCAGCCGCCGACCCGGCCGGAGATCCTCATCGTCGACCGCTGGGCCGTGGAGGACGAACACCGCCGCCGCCGGCTGGCCGCCTTCGACCAGGAGGCCAGGCCGTGGATCAACGTGGTCGTGCCCTGGAACCGCTACGACCACCAGGGCCGGGCCAAGGAGGCCGAACTGGCCCGGAGGCTGGAGGAGACCCTGCCCGTCAAGATGGGCCAGGGCCGGGCCGCCTGCCGGGCCGCCGCGAACGGGGTGGCCAACATGGAGACGCTCGGGCAGATCCTGCCGCAGGTGGTCGAGGCCGCGGCCCAGCAGTTCCTCAGACACGCGCAGGTCTACCTCCCGGCGGGGAACAGCACCACCGAACGCCCGCGGCTGCTGGGGCCGATGGGGATGGGCGGCCCGCCCCTCCCCCCACCGGCCCCCTTCCCGCCCGACGCCCACGGCGGGCGCGGGGGGTCACGCGGGGGCCCGCAGGCGGGACCGCACGGCGGGCGGCACGGACCCGAAGGACGCGCAGGGCACGACGACCCACACGACACCGACCGGGGGGACGCGGATGACAGCGAGTCGTGACGACCGAGACGGACGCATCGTCACCTTCTATTCGTACAAGGGCGGCACCGGCCGGACCATGGCGCTGGCCAACACCGCCTGGATCCTGGCCGCGAACGGCAAGCGGGTGCTCGCCGTGGACTGGGACCTCGAGGCGCCCGGCCTGCACCGCTTCTTCCACCCCTTCCTGGACCCCTCCACGCTCGGGGCCACCACCGGGGTCATCGACCTGATCAGCGAGTACGCGTGGGCCGCCACCAGCCCGGTGCAGCGCGCGGACGACTGGCACAAGGACTACGCCCGGATACAGCCGCACGCCGTCTCGCTCACCCCGGAGAACCTGGGCTGGGAGTTCCCGGACGGCGGCACCCTCGACTTCGTCTCGGCGGGCAAGCAGAACCGCGAGTACTCGGCGACCGTGTCCACGTTCGACTGGGACAACTTCTACGACCGGCTCGGCGGCGGCCTCTTCTTCGACGCGTTACGCGCGGACATGAAGCGCGCCTACGACTACGTCCTGATCGACAGCCGCACCGGCCTGTCCGACATCGCCGACATCTGCACCGTCCACCTCCCCGACGTGCTGGTCGACTGCTTCACCCTCTCCGACCAGTCCATCGACGGCGCCGCCTCCGTCGCCCGGCAGATCGACGAGCGCTTCAACGACCGGGGCATCAAGATCTACCCCGTGCCGATGCGCATCGACGAGGGCGAGAAGGAGAAGGCCGACGCGGGCCGCGCGCTGGCCCGGATCAAGTTCGACCGCTTCCCGAACGGCCTGATCGGCGACGAACTCACCTCGTACTGGGGCGCGGTGGAGATCCCGTACCGCCCCTACTACGCCTACGAGGAGACCCTGGCCACCTTCGGCGACGAGGCCGGGCTCACCAACTCCCTGCTCTCCGCCTTCGAGCGGCTCACCACGGTGGTCACCGAGGGCGAGGTCACCTCCATGCCGGCCATCGGCGAGGAGGTCAGGTTGCGGATCAGGGACGCCTTCACCCGGCGGCGCCCGGCCCTGCCCGCCGACCTGTTCCTGTCCTACGTCGCCGAGAACCGGATGTGGGCCGACTGGATCGAGTCGGTGCTCACCCGGGCCGGCTTCCGGGTCGTCCCCCGGGACGTGTCCGCCGAGCGGGCGCCGGCGCCGGCCGCGGCGGGCGCCGGCGACACCCTGGGCGGGACGGGCATCGGCGTCGACACCGCGGCCCGGACCGTGGTGCTGCTCTCGAGCGCGTACCTCAAGTCGGCGCGGGCCGTCGACGTCTGGAACCGGGCCGCCGCCGAGGACCCGACGGGCGGCCGGCGGCAGCTGGTGCCGCTGCGGGTGGGCGACGTACGCCTCGCGACGCCGTACATCGACCGCAACCCGGTGGACCTGTTCCGGCTGGACGAGGTGCACGCGGCGACCGCCCTGCTGCGGGCCGTGGAGCGGCCGATGGCGCTGCCCGACAGCGTCGCCGGCGCCTCCCATCCCGGCCCCCGCTTCCCGGGCACGGTCCCGAAGATCTGGAACGCGCCGCCCCGCAACCCCGGCTTCACCGGCCGCAGCATCGTGCTGGAGCGGATGCGCGACCAGCTCGGCGGCGGCATGGCCGTGGTGCTGCCGCAGCCGCAGACGCTGTACGGGCTCGGCGGCGTCGGCAAGACGCAGGTGGCGTTGGAGTACGTGCACCGGTTCATGGCCGACTACGACCTGGTGTGGTGGATCTCCTCGGAGCAGACCGACGACGTGGTCGCGGCCCTCGCGGAGCTGGCGGTACGGCTCGGGGCGCAGACCGGCGAGGACATGTCGGCGGCGTCCCAGGAGGCGATCGACCTGCTGCGGCGCGGGGTGCCGTCCTCGCGCTGGCTGTTGGTCTTCGACAACGCGGACGATCCCGAGACGCTCAAGCGGTTCTTCCCGCCGGGAGGTCCGGGGCACGTCCTGGTGACCTCCCGCAACCAGTCCTGGTCGCAGTACGGGGACGCGCTGCCGGTGGACGTGTTCCTGCGCGAGGAGTCCATCGAACACCTCCAGCGGCGCGCGCCCGGGCTCTCCCAGGACGACGCCGAGCAGGTGGCCGTGGCGGTCGGCGACCTACCGCTGGCCGTCGAGCAGGCGGGCGCCTGGATCGCGGAGACCGCGACGCCGGTGTCGGCGTACCTGGAGCAGCTGGCCCAGCAGGCGGCCCGGGTCCTCGGACTGAACCAGCCCCCCGGCTATCCGGAGCCGGTGGCGGCGACCTGGAACGTGTCGATCGAGCGGCTCCAGTCCCGCTCCCCCGCCGCGGTGCGGCTGTTGCAGCTGTGCGCCTTCTTCGCGCCGGAGCCGATCTCGGCGAACCTGCTGTACAGCAAGGAGATGATCGACGCGCTCAAGCCGTACGACGCCTCGCTCCAGGAGAAGTTGGTGCTGGGCCGGGTGATCCGGGAGATCGGCCGGTTCGCGATGGCCAAGGTCGACCAGGTGAGCAACAGCATCCAGGTGCACCGCCTCGTACAGGCCGTGATCCGGGCGCAGTTGACGGAGGAGGAACAGCGGGAGGCGCGGCACGCGGTGCACCGGATCCTGGCGGGTGCCCGGCCGGACGACGACGAGCCGATAGACAATCCGGAGACGTGGCCGCGGTTCAACACCATCTGGCCGCACCTGAGTCCGTCGGAGGCGCGGTTCTGCAAGGAGCCGGAGACGCGCAGGTTGCTGATCGACCGGGTCCGCTACCTGTGGAAGCGCGGCGACTTCAAGGCGGCGTACGCGCTGGGCGAGGAGCTGCGCGACACCTGGAAGGAGACGCTGGGCAACGACGACCTCCAGTACCTGTACCTGCGTTTCCACCTGTCCAACATCCTGCGGTCGCAGGGTCGTTTCGTGGAGGCGAAGGAACTCGACGAGGTGACGCTGGAGCGGCAGCGGACGGCGCTGGGTCCCTCGCACCCGCACACGTACATGACGACCAGCGGCCTGGCGATGGACCTGGGCGCGCTCGGCCGGTACGGGGAGGCGATGGAGCTGGCGACGGCGGCGCACGAGGGGTTCGGGCAGATCTTCCACGAGGCGCACCCGCGCACCCTGGCGGCCGCGAACAACCTGGCGCTGAACCTGCGCATGATCGGGCAGTACGCGCGGGCCCGGGAGATCGACCAGGAGGTCTTCGACCGGCGCACGGAGGTGCTGGGCCCGGACCACCCGTACACCCTGTCCTCGGCGCAGAACCTGGCCCGGGACCTGCGCGAGGTGGGCCGGTACGAGGACTCGGTGCAGTTGCTGGGACGGACGTACGAGATCTACAAGCGGCAGCTGGGCCGGGCCTTCCCGGGGACGCTGTCGGCGGCGAAGAACCTGGCGGTGTCGCTGCGGCGGGCGGGCGAACTGGAGGACGCGCTGCGACTGACGACGGCGACCCGGGCCCGGTACCGGGCCAAGTACACCTCGGTCAACCCGGACCTGCTGGCCTGCGAGCTGAACCTGGCCGCGGACCTGTTCGCGACGGGGGATCCGGGCGCCGCCCGGGACCTGGCGCAGGACGTGGTGACCGAGTACATGAAGGTGCCGGGCGCGCGGCACCCGTACACCCTGGCCGCGGCGAACAACCTGGCGGTCTTCCACTGGGGCACCGGGGCGGCCGAGACGGCCGAGTCGATGCTGCGGCTGACGATCGGGCACATGCGCGACGTGTTGGGCGACAACCACCCGCACACGATCTTCGCCCACCTGAACCTGGCGAACGCGCGGGCGGACCTCGGTGACCCGGAGGGCGCCCTGGAGTTGGAGCGGCTCTCGGTGTTGCGGCTGCGCGAGGCCCTGGGGGCGCACCATCCGGAGACCCTGGCGAGCGCGTCGAACATGGCGGTGAGCCTGGACATGATGGGCCGCAAGGAGGAGGCGGCCCGGGTACGGGCGGAGGCGGTGGCCGAACTGGCCCGGCTGCTCGGGGAGGACCACGGTCTGACCCGGTACGCCCGTGACGAGCGGCGGGTCCACCGGGACCTGGAGCCGCTCGCCGTGTGATCCGACGGAGGGCGGCGGGGGTTCCGCGACCGCGGGGCCCCCGCTGCCCGCCACCCGACAGCAGGGGGGCGCTGTGACCGACAGCATGACCTTTCGCAACGAGGACCTGCCGGCCCTCTTCCACCACACCGACCAGGCGGCGATCTCCCGGCAGCGGGAGTCCGTGAAGGCCACGCGCGCGCAGTTGCTGCTGCTGGTCGCGGCCGCCGGGGCCGCCGCACTGCCGTCCGGGCCCGCCGTGGGTCCGTTGCACCTGTTCGGGGCGCTGAGCACGCTGGCGTACGCGGGGGTGCTGGCCGTGGGCGTACGGGCGACGCGGCGGCGGGCGCGACCGCAGTGGCAACTGAACCGCAGCGCGGCCGAGTTCATCAAGTCGTTGGCCTGGCGGTACGCCGTGCACGGGGCGCCGTTCGGCAAGGAGACCGAGGGGGTGGAGGCGGCGTACCGCACCCGGTTGGAGGCGGGGCTCGCCGAACTGCGCAAGATGGGCTGGCAGGATCCGCGGGCCTCGGGGCCGGTGCCGGAGGGCGGTGAGATCACCGGGGCGATGCAGCGGCTGCGCGGGATGGACTACCAGGTCCGTCGGGAGACGTACGTACGGGACCGGCTGATCGAGCAGCGCACCTGGTACCGGCGCAGGACGGAGGTGTCGCGGCGGGCGACCCGGGTGTGGTCGTGGACGATCGTGCTGCTGACCTGTCTCGCCCTGCTGTTCGCCCTGTTCGGGGCACTGGGTTCGGGTCCGGGGCCGCGGCTGACGGCGTTGCTGAGCGCGGCGGCGGCGGCCGGGATCGCCTGGAACGAGGTGCGGCGCCACCATCCGCTGATCGAGGCGCACACCCTGATCGAGCAGGACCTGTCGGCGATGATGGTCGTGATGCAGACGACGATCACCGAGGCGCAGTGGCCGTCCAGCGTGTACGAGACGGAGCGGTACGTGTCACCGCAGCACACCGACTGGTTGGCACGGCACAGCAGTTGAGACGGCACGGCGGTCGAGGCGGCACGCCGGTTGAAACGGCACGGCGGTCGAGGCGGGGCTCGGGGCGGGGCGCGGCTCAGTCCCGGGCCACGCCCTCCCGCCAGATGACGGTGACGGGTTTGCCGAGGGCCCTGGCGTAGGCGACGATCTCGGCGGTGCCGCCGTGGCCGCGGGCGGGCAGGCCGTCCCAGACGGCGACGAGCCGGTCGCAGGAGTCGGCGATCCAGGTGCCGGCGGCGTAGTAGGCCTCGTCGGTGGAGCGGGGGAACGCCATCCGGACCTCCTGGGTGGCGCGCAGCCGCAGGCGCCGGTAGCCGGCGAGGGCGTCCGCGTCGTCGAAGGTCTCCTCGTAGTCGCCGCTGGGGATCACGACGGTGAGGTCGGCGCCGCGTTCCAGGGCGATGTCGGCGAAGAGCTGGTCGGCTCCGTCGGCGAGGCTGGAGAGCGCCTCCAGCGGCCCCTCGTGCGACGCCAGTAGCGCCCGCAGACCCTCCCTCACGTGTCCGAGGGCCTCGCTCGGGATGGTCCGGTGTCCGGTCACGCCGATGCGCTTCATGTGGAAACCTGCGTGCGGCAAACCTGCCTCCCCCAAGGACGCGAGCACCTGGACATCCTCCCAGAAGGCGGGAGGACGTCCAGGGGCGCGACGGGGGCGCGTGCGTCAGTAGACGCTGACCCCGTAGGCGTTCAGGGCTTCCACGACGGGCTGGAAGTAGGTCGTTCCGCCCGAGGAGCAGTTGCCGCTGCCGCCGGAGGTGAGGCCGACGGCGCGGGTGCCGGAGTAGAGCGGGCCGCCGCTGTCGCCGGGTTCGGCGCACACGTTGGTCTTGATCATGCCGTAGACCACGTCGCCGCCGCCGTAGTTGACGGTGGCGTTGAGGCCGGTCACCTTGCCGCTGTGGATGCCGGTGGTGGAGCCGCGCCGGGTGACGGACAGGTTGACGGTGGCGTTGATCGCGCTGGTGATGTCCTGGCTGCCGACGGTGCCGGGCGGGACGGGCGTGTTGCTCGCGTACTTGATCAGGCCGTAGTCGTTGGTCGGGAAGCTGGAGCCGGTGGTGGAACCGAGCACGTTGGTCTTGGCGGAGTTGGTCCACCAGGTGCCCGCGCCGTCGGTGCAGTGACCGGCGGTGAGGGCGTAGTAGTTGCTGCCGCTGCGCACGTTGAAGCCGAGCGAGCAGCGCCAGCTGGAGGCGTAGATGGCGTCGCCGCCGGAGGCGAGCTTGGTCAGCTTGCCGGGGGTGCGTTCGATGCGCAGGGCGCGGGCGTCGGCCCCGGCCTCGCGGCGGAGTCTGGCCAGGTCGGCGGCGCTGACGGTGGAGTCGGCGGTGACCACGAGGGTGCCGGTGGCGGCGTCGGTGTGCCAGGCGGTGCCGGCGACGTCGGCCCGTAGGACGGAGGCCTCGGCGGCGGCGAGCCGGGCGGCGCTGAAGCCGTTGTCGGTGGGTTCGGGTGCGGCGGCGCTGGCGGCCGTGGGGGCGGCGAGTGCGGCGACGGCGGCCAGGCCGGTGGCCGCCGCGAGCAGCCTGACACGGGTGATGCGATTGATCCTCACTGCACGTCCTCCCGGAAGGGGGTCGGGGGCCCGGCGGTCGTGGGGGTGCCGGAGCCCGTGAGCGGCGGTGGGGGCAGGGCGTGCGGGTGGGGTCGCACCCCGCACATTTTCGCCGTGCCCCTGACAAGTCCGCCGAATGACGCTGACGGGAGTGTCACGGCGTCAGATACCGGCGACAAGGGCGTCTTTCAGCCTCCGCTCCCCCGCCGCGACCGCGAAGGGCAGGGTGTTGCCCGGGGGCGGGAAGGGGCAGACGAAGTGATCGGCGAAGGCGCAGGGCGGGAGCAGGGCCCGGTTGAGGTCGACGGTGATGCTCCCGTCGGCGGCCGGGATCCCGGGCCGCAGGAACCGAAAGCGGTAGCTGGAACGGCCGCCGGTGGTGTCCCCGAAGACGGCCCAGAGGCTGCCGTCCTCGCCGTCCACGGCCACCTGGAGGGAGTACGGACTCCCCCGGTACGAGAAGCTCAGCTCGCCCCCGAGCCCGAGGCCGCGCTCGCGCCCGTCGACGTTCGCCACCTGGACCGTCCGGTCCTCGCCGTACGGTCGGAAGCGGCCGGGCAGCGCGAAATCGGGGTCGTACGCGGTGGCCTCGATCCCGGGGAAGGCCCGCCGGGCGGGCGCGGCGGGGTCGTAGGCGCGCAGCGCCCACTCCCCCTCCCGGCGGATCACGACGAGCCGCACGTCCCCGACGCGGACCCGGGAGTCCGCGGGCCGGCCCTCGTCGGCGTCGAGGACGGCGTCCCCGACGAAGGGCTCGCCGTCGAGCGTGAGCCCGTCCTCGGCGGTGGCGCTCAGCAGAACGCCGCCGTCGGTGGCGCGCCAGCGGCCCGGAACGGCCGGAATTCGACCTTCCGGGTGCTCGGTCCCGGCCTCGGAGAGCCAGTGGGTACCGGTCAGCGTCAGGGGTCCGTAGGGCCCGGAAACGGTGGCCGTCCGGTGCTCGTGCCACTCCCGCCAGGCCGTGGCGGCGTCATCGTCACTCATGGCGCTCAACCCTTCCACACGCGCCCGGGCGGGAATCCCCCGGTACGCCGTCCGGGTCCACGGAAACTGACGCAGTCTCAGGAAGCCGCCGGCCCGGCGCCTCGGCGCCCGCCGACCGTCAGCAGTCGCACCCGCAGCAGTTGCAGTCGCAGCACCCGCCGTCCCCGCCGCCGCTCCCGCCGCCCGAGCCGCCCGTGGGAGAGGAGTTCGGCCGGCAGCAGTCACAGCATTCGCAGGCGTCGCACCACGGGTCACGCTTCTTCCGCGACCACGGCCCCTCGTGCTCGGTGCAGCAGATCTGGCAGGTGCAGAACAGCCCGATGGCCACGGCGCAGCCCGCCAGCAGTCCGCGGCGCGGCTTCTGCCCGGAGGGGCCGCCGTGACCGCCCCCGCCTCCGTGGCCGCCGTGACCGCCACCACCACCCGGCCCCCACGGGCCGCCGGGGCCCATCGGCGGCGGCCCGGCCGGCCCGCCGGGGGTCGGCTGCTGCCCGTACGGGTTGCCGCCCGCACCTCCGTACGGTCCGCCCTGGCCGTACGGACCACCCGCGTACGGACCGCCCGCGTAGGGCCCGCCCTGGCCGTACGGGCCGCCCTGGGGCTGCCCGGGTCCGGGGTCCGCGGCGTTCGCCACGCCGTGCCGACAGGTGCCGGTCCCGAAGGCCCGGTCCACCGAGGTGCGCAGTTCGTGCACCAACAGCCGGTGGGCGAGTCCCGCGTCGGCGAACTCGACCTCGTCCAGCGACAGCCGTATCCCGTGCAGCGCGTCGTCGCACAGCCGGCGGGCCTCGGTCAGGGAGGTCCCGGTGGCGGTGAGCGGGTTCCAGGCGCCCGCCGCGGCGTCGGCGCTCTGGTCCTCGACCGCGTCCAGCAGGTGCGCGAGCCGCCCGAAGTACCGGCCGGCCTCGGCGAGCGCGGACCCGTTGCCTGGCCGCCCCGCGAGGATGGCGGTATGGGCGAAGGCGGCCGCGGTCGCGGTCTCCGTCGGCTCGGTCACCAGCAGCACGGAGGTGCCGCGCCCGGCCAGGGTCTCGATGCCGCCCTGCCGGTCCACCGCGTCGACGAGGACCGCCGTGTCGAAGCCGAGCGAGGCGCCGGTGCGGGCGCCGGCCCGGTCCCAGCCGCGGGCCACCTTGCGCGCGGCGGCGGCGATCGGGGCGCGGGCCAACAGCCCGTCCCGGTCGGCCACGTGGTCGCGCACCTTCGCGGACGCCAGTACGAGGGAGACGGCGGCCGCGAGCCTGGCCCCCTCGCCGTTCGCGACCGGGGCGGTCCGCATGCCGCGCAGCGGACAGGGGCCCGCCGTGCGCCGGGCGCCGGGCAGCGGACCCGACTGAGCCTCCGTCAGAACGGAGACGAGCAGCCCGTCGTAGTTCGTGACGATGCGTGCGAACTGACCGTGGTCACCACGAAGTGCCAGGCAGAGTCCACAAAGATGGGCCATCCACTCCGTTTTGAACCGCTCGCCGAGCCGGTGCGTGCAAGGTCTGACAATGCCGAACAATCCGGTTCCCCCGTGTGTGATCCGCGGTTTTCCCGGGCATCGTATCCAGCCAGGTCGTTCACCCGTACGCCGCAAGGGCTCACCCGGACGGCGGCGGCGGTCGTATTTTCACTCAGACAGCAGCGGCAGCCGCCCTGAATCCTTGACCGTGCAACGGATGTTCTGCACCAGTCCCGTCACGAAACCCCTGCGCGGCGACTATCCACTTGGCGCGTTGTCAGCATCATGGACGACCATAGGGGCAACGGAGAAGAAGAAGACTGGCCACGGTGAAAGGAGGCGTCCATGGGTTCGGTACGCAAGGCGAGTGCCTGGTTGGGTCTCGTGGAGGACAACGACGACGAGCGGTACTACGACGACGACTACGCGGAGGCGGTGGAGCGCCAGCAGGGCTCGGTCTCCGGCCCCGGCGACCAGTGGGTCACCGATCCCCGTGTGAAGGTCGCCTCCGAGTCGGCCGTCGAGCAGGGCCGGCGCATCGCGACGGTGACGCCGGACGGCTTCCGTGACGCCCGCGGCATCGGCGAGCTGTTCCGCGAGGGCGTCCCGGTCATCGTGAACCTGTCGTCGATGGACCCGGGCGACGCGAAGCGGGTCGTCGACTTCGCGGCCGGTCTGACCTTCGGCCTGCGCGGTTCGATCGAGCGGGTGGCGACCAGGGTCTTCCTCCTGACCCCGGCCGACACCCAGATCGTCAACGGTGAAGCGGGCGGCCGCTCGCGCGACTTCTTCAACCAGAGCTGAGCGGGGCCCTCACCGGAAGGCGTCGAGCCCGGTGAGTGCCTTGCCCAGCACCAACTGGTGCATCTCCACGGTGCCCTCGTAGGTGAGCACCGATTCGAGGTTGGTGGCGTGCCGCATCACGGGATATTCGAGCGAGATCCCGTTGGCACCCAGGATGGTCCGCGCGGTCCGACAGATATCGATGGCCTCGCGGACGTTGTTGAGCTTGCCGAAGCTGATCTGCTCCGGCCGCAGCGTGCCCGCGTCCATGCGCCGGCCCAGGTGGTGGGCGAGCAGGATGCCCTTGTGGAGTTCCAGTGCCATGTCCGAGAGCTTGGCCTGCGTGAGCTGGAACCCGCCGATCGGCCTGCCGAACTGCTCCCGCGTCCTCGCGTAGTCGAGCGCGGATTCGAAACTGGCGCGCGCCGCGCCCATGGAACCCCAGATGATCCCGTACCGCGCGTGGCTGAGGCAGCCCAGCGGTCCCTTGAGCCCGGTGACGCCCGGGAGCACCGCGTCCGCCGGCAGACGTACGTCGTCCATGACGAGTTCGCTGGTCACCGAGGCGCGCAGCGACCACTTGTGCTTGATCTCCGGCGCGGAGAACCCGGCCGTGTCCGTGGGCACGGCGAAGCCGCGGATGCCTTCGTCGGTCTGCGCCCAGACCACGGCCACGGCGGCGACCGAACCGTTGGTGATCCACATCTTGCGGCCGTTCAGCACCCAGTCGCCGCCGTCCCGCTTGGCGTGGGTGCGCATCGCCGCGGGGTCGGAGCCCACGTCGGGTTCGGTGAGTCCGAAGCAGCCGATCAGCTCGCCGGCCGCCATGCCCGGCAGCCAGCGCTGCTTCTGCTCCTCGGAGCCGTACTTGTGGATCGCGTACATGGCCAGGGAGCCCTGTACGGAGACCAGCGAGCGGATCCCGGAGTCGGCGGCCTCCAGCTCCAGGCAGGCCAGGCCGTACTGGACGGCGCTCGCACCGGCGCACCCGTAGCCCTCCAGGGACATGCCGAGGGCCCCGATCGAGCCGAGTTCGCGGGCCAGCTCGCGGATGCCGGGGAGCTCGCCGTCCTCGTACCACTGCGCGATGTGCGGCAGGACCCGGTCGGCGGCCCAGGAGCGGACGGTGTCGCGGACCGCGAGGTCCTCGGGGCCGAGGAGCTCGTCGAGGCCGAGCGGATCGGTGGGGACGAAGGGCGTCTTCGGCGCGGATGACGCAGACGAGGCGGACAAGAGGGGCCTCCCGGCAGGCACGTGGGCGAAACCTAGCAGTGCAAGTTTGTCGCCGGGCGCGCCCCGGGTCCACCCCCGACTTCCGGGGGCGTGCCGTCAGGCGGTGCGGCCGGGCCGCCCGCCGACGGCCGGGTCGCGTTCGGACGTGGCCGGCCCGGGGATCCGCGCGCCGGCGGTCGAGGCCGGGGCCGTCGACTGCGCGGGGAGCCGTACGGACCGCTCCGCTCCGGTTTCGCCTTCCCCGACCGGCTCGGTGTTGTCCATGGTGCGCGGCAGCTTGAGCGCCATGACGGCGCCCGCCAGCAGCAGCGCGGCGCTGACGACGAGGGTGACGTGCAGGCCCTGCACGAAGGAGTGCCGGGCGGCGGCGTAGAGGGACTCCCCCGCCGGGCCGCCGAGCCGGGCGGCGATCTGGTAGGCCTCACCGAGGGAGTGCGCGGCCCCCGCGGAGTCGGCGGCGGAGACACCGGGGACCTGGTGGAGTCCGGGCGCGTAGGCGGCGTTCATCACGCTGCCGAGCAGCGCGATGCCCATGCCCGCGCCGAGCTGGTACGAGGTCTCGCCTATGGAGGCCGCGCCGCCGGCGGTGGCCGACGGGGCCTCGCTCAGCATGGACTCGTAGGCGGCGAACAGAGTGGTCTGGAGGCCGAAGCCGAGCAGGACGAAGCCGACGGTCAGCAGCACGGGCCGGTCCTGCTGGCCCATCAGCGTCAGCAGCAGGACCGCGCCGGCGGTGAGCACGAAGCCCAGCGAGACCATCGTGCGGGGGCCGACCCGCTGGAGGGTGTACGAGCCGGTGGCGCCCGCGGCCATGGCGGCGAAGGTGAGCGGCAGCAGCCGCAGCCCGGTCTCCAGCGGGCTCAGGTGCAGCACCAGCTGGAGGTACTGGACGGCGATCAGTTCGAGGCCGACCAGGGCCAGCATGGCCAGCACGATGCAGCCGACGGAGGTGGAGAAGGCGGCCCGGGAGAACATCCGCATGTCGATCAGCGGGTGCTCGCGCCGCTTCTGGCGGCGCACGAAGAGGATCAGCAGGGCCGCGCCGACGGCCAGCGGGACCAGCGCCTCGGGGTCGGCGAGGTGCCGTTCGGCGCCGATCCGTTTGATGCCGAGCACCGAGCCGAGCACGCCCGCGGCGGCCATCAGCGCGCCGAGGACGTCCCAGGGGCCGTCGGAGGAGCCCTTGGACTCGGGCAACAGCCAGCGGCCGAGCGGGAGGATCAGGGCCATCAGCGGAATGTTGATGAGGAAGACGGAGCCCCACCAGAAGTGCTGGACGAGGAATCCGCCGAGCACGGGCCCGCCGGCCGCGCCGATCGCGGCGACGGCGGTCCAGATGCCGATGGCCAGGGCCCGCTCGCGCCGGTCGGGGAAGACCTGGCGCAGGATCGACAGCGTGGCCGGCATGATCATCGCGCCGCCGATGCCGAGCAGGGCGCGCGCGGCGATCAGGACCTGGGCGCTGTCGGCGAAGGCGGCGATGGCGGAGGCGACGCCGAAGAGCGCGTAGCCGAGGAGCAGGATCCGGCGGCGGCCGACGCGGTCACCGAGGGTGCCGAAGAGGATCAGGAGCGCGGCGCAGACCAGGGGGTAGGCGTCGACGATCCACAGGAGCTCCATCGCGCCGGGGCGCAGGTCCTCCGTGACGGAGGGGACGGCCACGTGCAGGATCGTCGCGTCGAGGGCGACGAGCACCAGGCTGACGCACAGCACCGCGAGGACCAACCAGCGGTTCGCCCCGCCGGAGACCGCGCCGAGCCGCTGCCGCAAGGAAGGGGTCCTGTCGCCGGTCATGTGCGTGCCCGACATGCATGTACCTCCCAGGTGATCCCTCACACTCGGCGGACCTGCGTCGTCGGCCCGCCGCGGGTGGTGCGCTTGCGGCGTCCAACGGGGTCCGGCATCGACACGCGAGTGAACGGTCAGCGTACGCGAGTTCGCGTGTCCGACACGTGGTCAAGCTCTCACCTCGGCGACGGCCGGCCTGTGGTGTGCGCCACTCACCCGATCCTCCTTCCTCCGGGTATCCGCCCGTACGCGTTGCGTGGTCGCGGGTCGGCGGCGCGGCCGGGCGGCTACGGCGCCGGGAGCCGGGCCCGCGAGACTGTCGGGGTGAACGACACGCCCGTGACCCCCGAGACCGATGTGACCGAGCCGCCCCCGGAGCCCTCCCGACTCCGGCGGGCCGCCCCCGCCCTGGCGGCCTTCGCGGCCGTCCGCCTGCTCGGCCTCGCCGTCCTCGCGGTCTGGGGGGCGGTGGCCGGCAGCAGTCCCCACACGCTGCTCTCGGCCCGCTGGGATTCGCTCTGGTACGCCCGGATCGCCGCCGAGGGCTACGGGTACGAGGTGGTCCTGCCGAGCGGGGCCGTCCATTCCAACCTGGCGTTCTTCCCTCTCCTGCCGTGGCTGGAGCGGCTGGTGGCGGCGGTCACGGGGCTCTCGTACGGGTCGGCGGGACTGGTCGTCTCGGTGGTGGCGGGGTTCGCCGCCGCCTGGGGGATCTTCGCGGTGGCCGACCTGCTCCTCGGGCGCCGCGCCGGGATCCTCGCGGTGGCGCTGTGGGCGGCGCTGCCCGTCGGCGTCGTGCAGTCCATGGCGTACAGCGAGGCCCTGTTCACGGCGCTGGCCGCGTGGGCGCTGTACGGGGTGCTGCGCGGGCACTGGATCACGGCCGGCCTGCTCGCGGCCGGGGCGGGACTGACCCGCCCGGTCGGCGCCGCCGTCGTCGCGGCGCTCTGGGTGGGGGCCGCCCTGGCGTGGCGGCGCGGCGAGGGTTCCCGGCGGACGGCCGTCGGGGTGCTGCTGGCTCCGCTGGGGGCGGCCGCGTACGTGCTGTGGGTGGGGCACCGGACCGGCGGCGGGCTGTTGGGGTACCTGGACGTACAGGCCGGCTGGGGCAACGGCTTCGACGGGGGCTGGGCCTTCGCCCGGTTCATCGGGGCGCGGCTCGCCTCCTCCGCCTTCCTCGCCGGTGCGGGCCTGATCGTCGGCGTGCTGCTGGTGCTGTGGCTGTACCGGCTGTGCGTCCGGCAGCGGCAGCCCGCCGCGCTGCTCGTGTACTGCGGGATCGTCGTGGCGCTGGCCCTGTGCGCCTCCGGGTACTTCGGTTCCAAGCCCCGGCTGCTGCTGCCGGCGTTCCCGCTGTTGCTGCCGGTGGCGGCGGCCCTGGGCCGGTGGGGGACGCGACGGGCGGCGGCGGTGCTGGGCGCGGTGGCCGTCGGATCGGCGGTGTACGGAGCCTTCTGGCTCAACGGGTCCGGACCTCCGTAGGACGGCCGCGGGACGGCCTCCGTACCGGTCAGGCGGACACGACCACGGAACGGATCATTCCAATCCATGATTGGGCAAAGGAATTGACCTGCGGCAATAAGTGTCGGGTAAGTATGCAGATAATTACGCCGCCGGGGTCGCGGGAGTTGAATCCCCGGAGTTCCAACCGGTGCCGCAATAACGGGAATTAAGTACTGCGTGAGACGCACTCCACATCACATGGTCATCACAAAGCCCGCGATTCGACCGGGCTGCCCTTCGACGCGCGGTAACGTCGATTGAGTGCGTACCGACCAATTGCTGACCCGGCTGGAGCCGGTGTTCGCCCGGCTGGACCGGGAACCGGAGCGACCGGCTCATCTGCAAACCCCGCGGATGAGCCGGCACCGCGTCGTGCTCCTCGCCTCGACCCTCGCGTTCTACCTCGCGATCGTCGTGGCCGTGCTGATGACGTCCTGGCTCGTCCGGCTGGACTGGCAGATCATGTTCTTCCGGCCCTACGAGCAGTGGCCGCAGTTGCACGCCTTCCTCGACTACCTCGTCGTACTGGGCCAGCGCGGTCCCACCGCGGTGATGGTCGCGGCCTGGCTCGGCTGGCGCTCCTGGCGCCAGCACACGCTGCGTCCGTTGATCACCCTCGGCGTGGCCCTGCTGCTGCTGAACATCACCGTCGGCGCCGTGAAGCTCGGCCTCGGCCGGCTCGGCCCCCACTACGCGACCAGGATCGGCTCCGCCGAGCTCTTCGCGGGCGGCGATATATTTCCTTCCGGCCACACCGCCAATGCCGTCGTGACCTGGGGAATCCTGGCCTACCTGGCATCCACCACGGTCACCCGGCGGGTGCTGTCCATCGTCTCCGCGGTGGTCTCCCTGAGCGTCGGCGCCACCACCGTGTACCTCGGCACGCACTGGGTGTCCGACGTCCTGCTCGGCTGGACGGCCGGTCTCCTGATCATGCTGGCGCTGCCCTGGTTCGAGCCGCTCATCGCCCGCGCCGAGGCCTACGTCTTCGAGCTGCGCGAGATGCTCCGGCGTCGGCTGGAGGAGGGGCGGATCTCCGAGCCCGTCGCGGCTGCGCTCACCCCGCTGCTCTCCGCGGGCGGCAAGTGGCAGCCCCGGCGCGCCACCGGGTCGGACTCCCCGGCCACCGCGCCGGTCACCTCCCCGGCCGCCACGCCGGCCGCCGCGCCGGTCGCCGCGGCGGCCGCGCACTCCCCCACGCTGCGCCCCGCGGCCCACACGTCGCCCCGGCCGCACCTGATCCGCTCCGAGCGCACTCCGGTCACCCCGGCCGGCAGCCGCCGACCGGCGCACACCGAGCGGGCGGGCAGCCGGGGCACCGCGGCCCGTCCGGCCACCGGGGGCTGAGAACACCGCGCGGGACGGTACGCACGCCCTCCCCGCGCCCACGAAGGCGGGCCGGTCACCTGACCGGCCCGCCTTCGTCGTTCATATACCCGGCCCGTCAGCCTCGCGCCCGGATGTTCCTCCGTACCGGGTCACGCTTGTGTCACGGGTTGTCGACGGTCGAATGCCCGCCGGGCGCGGCGCGCGATCCGCCCGCCGAGGCCGAGCGGCATTCTTTCCCGCCTCCCGCCCACCATCATCGGAACCCCTTTCGAATTCCGGTCGCGAGGCGCCGAATTACCCCCGCGCATTGGGCGGTGCCGCACCCTCGGAGACCCGACCTCCGCCCTCACCTTTTGTCCGTTACGCCTTCCAGGGAGCGGCCGAGAAGGTCCCGCGCGGACCTGATCCGATCGGTCAGCTCGACCGGCTCCACCACCTCGAACTCACAGCCGAGCAGCATCAGGTGAATCACCAGGACGTCGAGGCTGACCGCCCCGGTGCGCAGCAGACAGCTCCGCGCGTCGAGCGGCTCCAACGCCCCGTCCGCGGGGCCCACGAACCGGGCGGCCTCCTCGGCCGGGATCCGCAGCCGGACCAGGGCCTGGGCCGCCCAGGCCCGTTGTGAGACGCCCCGCGAGACGTACGCGGCCAGGTCCTCGGCGGGACCCGGCCGCGCGGGGAAACGCGGACCGTGCGGCGGGCGGGGTTCGATCCGGTCCGCCCGGAAGGTCCGCCAGTCCTCCCGGTCGACGTCCCAGGCGACGAGGTACCAGCGGCGCTCGGTGCACACCAGCCGGTGCGGCTCCACGGTGCGCCGGCTGACGTTCCCCTCGTGGTCGCGGTATCCGAAGCGCAGCCGCTCGGCGTCCCGGCACACGGCGGCCAGCTCGGTCAGCACCGACGGGTCGACGGTGGAGGGGGCGGGCCCGCGCAGCATCGACACGGTGAACTCGTTGAGGGCCGACACCCGCCGCCGCAGTCGCGCCGGCAGTACTTGTTCCAGCTTGGCCAGGGCCCGTACGGAGGCCTCCCCGATCCCCTCGACCCCGTTGCCCGCCGCCGTCCTCAGACCCACGGCCACCGCGACGGCCTCGTCGTCGTCGAGGAGCAGCGGCGGCAGTTCGGCCCCCGCCCCCAGCTGGTACCCGCCGCCGGTGCCGGGGCTGGCGTTCACCGGGTACCCGAGTTCGCGCAGCCGGTCCACGTCCCGACGGACGGTACGCGGCGTGACGCCGAGCCGGTCGGCCAGATCGGCCCCGGTCCATTCTCGGTGGGCCTGCAACAGGGACAGCAGACGCAGCAGTCGTGCGGAGGTCTCCAGCATCCCCGTAGTCTCGCCGACCACCGCGGCGACCCTGCCGGGCCCCCGCGGGGCGTACGGGGTCCGGGCTCGGCTCAGCGTCCCGGCGCGGGCGCGGGCGCGGGCGGCGTGGCGGGCGCGGGCGGTTTCGCGGGCGCGGCGGGGGTCGACACCGACGGCGCGGGAGCCGGGGTCGGGGCCGCGGTCGGGGCCGGGGTCGGCCGCGCGGCGGGCGGCGTCGCGGGCGGGAGGGCCAGCAGGGTGCCCACCGTCAGGTGCTGCGGCCGCTCGCCGAGCGCCGCCCGGTTCGCCTCGTGGAGCGCCCGCCAACCGCCCGGTACCCGGCGCTCGTTCGCGATGCCCGTCAGGGTGTCCCCCGGCCGCACCACGTGCATCCGCCCGGCCAGCCCGTACCGTTTCGCGCACACCGGCCAGGCCTCCCACCCCTGGGTGCCGAGGAGTTCCTCGGCGACCCGGATCTGTTGGGTGCGGGTGGCCAGGTCCGCGCGGGCCGCGTACGCGAGGCCGCCGTGGTCCTCCCAGGTCGGCTGCCAGAACTGCAACCCCCCGTAGAAGCCGTTGCCCGTGTTGACCGACCAGCGTCCGCCGCTCTCGCAGTCGGCGACGCAGTCCCAGGGCCACTCGCCGCCCGGTCCGCAGTCCCCCGGCCCCTGCCCGATCACCCCGGGCGAGCCGGGGTGCGCGGCGCCGGCGGGTCCGGGTGCGGGAGGTGGCGGTGCGAGGGAGCCGGGGGCGGGGACGGCCACCGCCGCGCCCGGCGGGAGGACGAGCACCAGCGCGGCGGCGGCGCGGGCCGCGGCCCACCGCATCCGAAGACGGAGGTCGGGCATCGGCACACGCTACGCAGCGCCCGTCGGCGGCCCGCCCCGCCACGCGGCGCGCCCGTCGGCCCCACCCGTACGGCGGACCGGCCGCCACCGCCGAAACGACCGGCGGCGGCCATCAACTGTGCACAACCGGGCAAGAGTTGACGCGAATGCGAAGCGGGCCTCGGACGGTTCACTCTTCCGGGTGTCAGGTTCGATTCCGTTCCCTCAAACGGCGTGACCCCGGCCGCCGCTCCCGCGTTGAGCCCGGCGAGCCGGGAGCCTCCCGGCCTCCGCACGAATGAGGAGCCACCCCGTGCCGCGCATGCTCGACGTCAGTCTTGAGGTACGTGCCGAGATCGGTGACGAAGAAGCCGACAGGCTGCTCACCGGCGACGACGCCCCGCGCAGTTACGACTGCACCTCCTGCCGTACCCCCGGCGACCCCGAGAGCGACCCCACCAGCACGGTGCTGTTCGTCGGCGAGGAGACCGCCGTCCTCGCGTTCGCCCACGCCAACTGCATCCCCTCGCAGGTGGTCACCGTCTCCGAGGAGCAGCTCCAGGGCGCGGTCCGCAGCATCACCGGGGACAGCCCGGCTCCCGCCCCGGCGCCCGAGGGCGAGGTCCCGCAGGCGGTGCCCGGCGGTCAGGCCGTCCTCGGCATCACCAGCGGTCTGGTCCTGATCAACGGTGACCTGCACCCGGCGCTGGTCGTCGAGCCGACCGCGCCGATCGCCCGCCCCGGCACCACCGGCCCCGGCGACGACTTCCTCCCGCTCCTCATCGAGCAGGGCTTCATCCCGGTCACCGACACCGCCGAGGTCCCCTCCGCGCTGAGCGGCTGGTCCGTGCTGCTCGCGGGCGGCCAGCTGCACGCCGTCCTCCAGCCGGGCGTCGACGGCGGGCCCCAGGTGGCCTGGTGGCAGGCGCACCAGGCGCTGAGCGTCACCGACGGCTGGCGGGCCGCCGTGAACAAGACCCAGCGCGTGCTGATCTACGCCGCCCCGGTCGGCTCCATCGGCCAGCAGCCCCGCGAGGACCTGCTCCGCGACGCCCTGGACAAGGCCGCGAGCAACGGCAAGCTGGTCGCCGCCTCCATGCCGCTGGCCGGTACGCCGGGCGCCTGACCCGCCCCCTCCCACCTTCCCCGCCGAAACGGCCGCCCGCCCCTCCCGCAGGGGCCGGGCGGCATGCGCCGGGGGTGCGCGGTCCGTCCCGCGCACCCCCGGCGATCTGCGTTTTCCGTCCCGTCACCCCGCATCCGCACGGCCTCGGGTTCGTTGGCTGATACGTGCATTCATACGACCCATCCCGCGCCCCGTCCTTTCCGAGCAGCGTCCCCCCGATGCGCCCTTCACGGGACCGGGAGAGCGCTCCGGCCGCCTCGCACACCCCGATCTACGACACGCTCTACTCGGAGTACCGGCGCGCCTTCCGGGCCCTGCCGGGTGACCGGTCGGGCGAGGAGCACCTCGGCTTCACGGCGTTCTCCCAGGGTGGCTCGTACAGCTCGTACGGCACCGGCGGATGGAGCGGCTCCGCCTGGCAGAGCGATCCCTGGCAGCCCGTCCACGCGCCGCTCCCGGTCCCGGCCACGCCCTCCCCGCAGGCCTCGTACGCCCACGCCGGAACCATCGGGTCCGGATATGCCGGCGGGCGGCAGCACCAGACCGGGACGCACCACGTCCCGGCGGCCCTGCCGCCCGCTCCGCGCCGGGGTTACTGACCCCGAGGTCGGCTACTTCTTCTTCTTGTACTGCGCTCCGCGCTTCTCGCGCACCCGCACCGAGATGTGGATCGGGGTGCCCTCGAAGCCGAACTCCTCGCGCAGGCGGCGCTCGATGAAGCGGCGGTAGCCGTGCTCCAGGAAGCCGGAGGCGAAGAGGACGAACCGCGGCGGCTTGCTGCCCGCCTGGGTGCCGAACAGGATGCGGGGCTGCTTGCCGCCGCGGATCGGGTGCGGGTGGGCCGCCACGACCTCACCGAGGAAGGCGTTCAGCCGGCCGGTGGGAATACGGGTCTCCCAGCCGGCGAGCGCGGTCTCGATCGCCGGGACCAGCTTCTCCATGTGGCGGCCGGTGAGCGCCGAGACGTTCACCCGGGGCGCCCAGGCGACCTGCTGCATCTCGGTCTCGATCTCGCGTTCGAGGTAGTAGCGGCGCTCCTCGTCGAGGTCGTCCCACTTGTTGTAGGCGATCACGATGGCGCGTCCGGCCTCGACGGCCATGGTGATGATGCGCTGGTCCTGGACGCTGATGTTCTCGGTCGTGTCGATCAGGATGACCGCGACCTCCGCCTTCTCGACGGCGGCGGCCGTGCGCAGGGAGGCGTAGTAGTCGGCGCCCTGCTGGAGGTGCACCTTCTTGCGGATGCCCGCGGTGTCGACGAACTTCCAGGTGACGCCGCCGAGCTCGATCAGCTCGTCGACCGGGTCGCGGGTGGTGCCGGCCAGCTCGTTGACGACGACCCGGTCCTCCTTGGCGACCTTGTTCAGGAGGGAGGACTTGCCGACGTTCGGGCGGCCGATCAGGGCGATGCGGCGGGGGCCGCCGACGGCGGTGCCGAAGGTCTGCGCGGGGGCCTCCGGCAGGGCTTCCAGTACGGCGTCGAGCATGTCACCCGTACCGCGGCCGTGCAGGGAGGACACCGGGTGCGGCTGGCCGAGGCCCAGCGACCACAGGGAGGCCGCGTCGGCCTCGCCGCTCTGGCCGTCGACCTTGTTGGCGCACAGCACGACGGGCTTGCCGGCGCGGCGCAGCAGCCGGACGACGGCCTCGTCGGTGTCGGTGGCGCCGACCTTGGCGTCGACGACGAAGACGACCGCGTCGGCGGCCTCGATGGCGTACTCGGCCTGGGCGGCGACGGAGGCGTCGAGGCCGAGGACGTCCTGCTCCCAGCCGCCGGTGTCGACGACCTTGAAGCGGCGCCCGGCCCACTCGGCCTCGTAGGTCACGCGGTCGCGGGTGACGCCCGGCTTGTCCTCGACGACCGCCTCGCGGCGGCCGATGATGCGGTTCACCAGGGTCGACTTGCCGACGTTCGGGCGGCCGACGACGGCGAGAACGGGGAGCGGGCCGTGGCCCGCCTCCTGGATCGCGCCCTCGACGTCCTCGACGTCGAAGCCTTCCTCCGCGGCGAGCTCCATGAACTCCGCGTACTCGGCGTCGCCAAGTGCTCCGTGGTCGTGCTGGTCGTTCATGAAGTCCGTTCCTCGTCGTTCGTGGTGATCGGTGGCACCCGCGCAGCGCGGTTCCACTACTGGTTCAAGTCTCGCTCAGCGCCCGGTGAGGCGCTTGGCGTCGGCCAGGTGGGCGGTCAGCCGGTCCTGGATGCGTACGGTGGCCGCGTCCAGCGCGGTCCGCGTGCGGCGGCCCGTGCCGTCCCCGGCGTCGAAGGCGGAGCCGAAGACGACGTCGACCCGGCTCCGCAGTGGTGGCAGTCCCTTGACGACGCGGCCCTTGGCCTCGGTGCTGCCCAGGACGGCGACGGGCACTATCGGGGCGCCGCTGCGGACCGCGAAGTACGCGAGGCCGGCGCGCAGGGACGCGAAGTCGCCTTCGCCCCGGCTGCCCTCGGGGAAGATCCCCAGGGCGCCGCCGCCGTCGAGCACGCCGAGCGCGCGGGTGATGGCGGTCCGGTCCGCGCCGCCGCGGTCCACCTTCACCTGCCCGATGCCGTCGAGGAAGGGGCCCAGCGGCCCCACGTACGCTTCCTTCTTGATCAGGAAGTGCAGGGGGCGCGGGGCGGTGCCCATGACCATGGGCCCGTCGATGTTGTGGGCGTGGTTCACCGCGAGGATGACGGGGCCGGAGATGGGCACCTTCCAGGCCCCCAGCACGCGCGGCTTCCACAGCCCGTACATGAGTCCGATGCCGATGCGCCTGCCGACCGCCGCCCCCTTGAAGGAGGGTGTTGCCCTCACCTGGCGCGCCGCTCTTCGACCAGGGTCACGACGCACTCGATGACCTGGTCGAGGGTGAGCTCGGTGGTGTCGACCTCGACGGCGTCGTCGGCCTTGGCCAGCGGGGACGTCTTGCGGCCGGAGTCGGCCGCGTCCCGCTTGATCAGGGCTTCCCGGGTGGCCGCGAGGTCCGTGGCATCCTTGCCGCGCAGTTCGCCGCTGCGGCGGGCGGCGCGCGCCTCGGCCGAGGCGGTCAGGAAGACCTTGAGGTCGGCGGCGGGCAGCACGGTGGTGCCGATGTCCCGGCCCTCGACGACGATCCCCTCGCCCGCGTCGGCCGCCTCGGCGGCGATGGTGCGCTGGAGGTCGGTGATCAGGGTGCGCACCTCGGGTACGGCGCTGACGGCGCTGACCTTGGAGGTGACCTCCCGGGTGCGGATGGGGGCGGCGGCGTCCAGGCCGTCCACGGTGATCGTGGGGGCGGCCGGATCCGTACCGGACACGAGGGTGGGCTTGCCCGCGGCGACGGCGATGGCCTGCGGGTCGTCGGTGTCGACGCCGTTGGTGATCATCCACCAGGTGATGGCCCGGTACTGGGCGCCGGTGTCCAGGTAGCGGAGTCCGAGCTTGGCGGCCACGGCCTTGGAGGTGCTGGACTTGCCCGTGCCGGAGGGACCGTCGATGGCGACGATCACGGCGGACGGAGCTGCGGTTTCCACGGTGCGGGCACCTTCCTGGTTGCGCGTACGTGTCCGGGCGCGCCAAAAAGCGCCCCTCCCCCAGGTTACCGGGCCCCGGCACCCGCCGGCTCCGCCCGTGACGGAGGCTCCCTCGGGGCCCCCGCGGCCGGTCCGGTGCGGGGCTACTGCTGGCGCAGGGCCCAGCCCCGCTCGCGCAGCTCCGCCTCCAGGCCGGGGACGGCGCGGGGCTCCACCATCAGCTGGACCAGGCCCGCCTGCTGGCCGGTGGCGTGCTCGATGCGCACGTCCTCGATGTTGACGCCGGCCCGGCCCGCGTCCGCGAAGATCCGGGCCAGCTCGCCGGGGCGGTCGCTGATGAAGACCCCGACCGTTTCGTACGCGGTGGGGGCCGCGCCGTGCTTGCCGGGGACCCGGACGCGGCCGGCGTTGCCGCGGCGCAGGACGTCCTCGATGCCGGCGGCGCCGCCGCGGCGCTTGGCCTCGTCGGCGGACTGGAGTCCGCGCAGGGCCTCCACGGTCTCCTCCAGGTCGGCGGCGATCCCGGAGAGGACGTCGGCGACGGGTCCGGGGTTCGCGGAGAGGATCTCCACCCACATCCGGGGGTCGGACGCCGCGATCCGGGTCACGTCCCGGATGCCCTGACCGCACAGCCGGACCGCGGTCTCGTCGGCCTCCTCCAGCCGGGCCGCGACCATGCTCGACACGAGCTGCGGAGTGTGCGAGACGAGGGCCACCGCCCGGTCGTGGGCGTCCGCGTCCATCACGACGGGGACGGCCCGGCACAGCGCGACCAGCTCCAGCGCCAGGTTCAACACCTCGTGGTCGGTGTCGCGGGTGGGGGTCAGCACCCAGGGGCGGCCCTCGAAGAGGTCGGCCGTCGCGGCCAGCGGCCCGGAGCGCTCCTTGCCCGCCATCGGGTGGGTGCCGATGTACGCGGTGGCGTCGACGCCCAGCGCGGCGAGCTCCCGGCGCGGTCCGCCCTTGACGCTGGCTACGTCCACGTACGCCCGGGCGAGGCCGCGGCCGATCGCGTCGGCGAGGGCGGCCGCCACGTGCGCCGGGGGGACGGCCACGATCGCCAGGTCGACGCGGTTCTCGGGGGCCTCGTCGGTGCCGGCGCCGAGGGCGGCGGCCGTCCGGGCCTGGGAGGGGTCGTGGTCGACGAGGTGGACGGTGATGCCGCGGGCGGTCAGCGCGAGCGCCGCGGAGGTGCCGATCAGTCCGGTTCCGATGACGACGGCGGTTCTCACGGGTGCTCCAGGGTGATCGCGGACGGCGGGCCCCACTCAGGGTAGCCGGCCGGCACGGCTCGAGGGCCCGGCGGTCACCCCGTGGACGGCCGCCGGGCCCAGCTCGTGCTGCCGCCTACAGCTTCTGCTGCTTGATGATGTCCTCCAGCGAGCCCGACGGGAGGGAGCCCTGCGGGGTCAGCTTGTCCACCGCCGTGGGCAGTGCCTGGGCGATCTGGTCGGCGGCCTGCTCCGGGCTGACGCCCGCCTGCTGGGCGACCTTCTGGAGGGCCTCGTCCGGCAGGGCCTGGGCGATCTCCGCCCCGCTGACGGCCTTGTTCTCGCCGGTGCCGACCCAGGACTGGGCCTGGTCGACCAGGCCTGACTTGGTCAGCATGTCCAGCAGCCCGCCCAGCGGGTTGCCGCCGCCGCCCGCGGCCTGGGCCCCCTGGCCGCCGCCGGCGCCGCCGAGGGCTCCGAGCAGTGCGCCGAGGATGTTGCCCGCGCCGCCGCCCTGGCCGCCTTGACCGCCGCCGCCGCCGAGGAGGGAGCCGAGCAGGGAGCCGAGGTCATTACCCGCCATGGTCACGCCTTTCGAAGAGGGACCGGGCGCTCACCCAGTGGAGGGCCCGGCATCAAGACACGGACAATGTCACCCGAATCGCCCCTCCCCGCCACTTGTCGTACACGCCCCCCGGGTCGTACGGGCTTCCCGCGCCGTCATCCCGCGCCGTGCGGTAGAACGACCGGCATGATCTTCCACATCGTTGCGCTCGCCGACTGGACCACCGCGCCGGAACTCCCGTACGCCCCCGCCTCGCTCGCCTCCGAGGGGTTCGTCCACTGCTCCGCGGACCGCCCCACCCTGCTGGCCATCGCGGAGGCCCACTACCGGGAGACGCCCGGCACCCTGCTCGCCGTGGAGCTGGACGAGGCGGCGCTGACGGCCGAGGTCCGCCGCTCGGGTGAATCGGACGGCCGTTACCCCCACGTCCACGGTCCGTTGAACCGGAACGCGGTGGCCCGCGTGTGGGAAGTCGTACGAGCCCCCGGCCGCCCGGCGGAACTCACGCCGTGGCAGCCGGTGGGATGAACCGGTGTGGCGGGCTTCACCTGGGGCCCGCCACGCGCCAGGATGCTCCACGCCATCCCGGCACCCCAGCGAGGAGATCACATGAGCGACCCCACGCAGACCGCCCGGCGCACCGTACTCGCGGCCGGCGCCGCCGCCCTGGCGGCCGGCACGATCACCGCCTGCGGCGGCGGCTCGGAGAAGCCGGCGAGCGAGCCGGGCAGCGCCTCCACCGGGGAGCCGGGCGGGTCCTCCGCCGCCCCCGCGGCGAAGGCCCTGCTCAAGTCCTCCGAGGTACCGGTCGGCGGCGGCAAGGTCCTGAAGGAGGAGAAGGTGGTGGTCACCCAGCCGACCGCCGGGTCCTTCCGCTGCTTCTCGGCCGTGTGCACGCACCAGGGCTGCCTCGTCGACAAGGTCCGGGACGGGCAGATCGACTGCCCCTGCCACGGCAGTACGTTCAGCGTGACGGACGGCGCGGCCACCAAGGGCCCGGCCACCCGCCCGCTGCCCGAGAAGAAGATCACAGTGGCGGCGGACGGCAGTATCTCGCTCGCCTAGCGGGCGCCGCCCCGCCTAACCTCCCGGGATGGACGACCTCACCCTGGTACGGGACCACACGATCTACAGCTGCGTCATGGGCTCCCGTGCCTTCGGTCTGGCGACGGAGGCGAGCGACACCGACGTGCGCGGTGTCTTCCTCGCCCCCACGCCGCTGTTCTGGCGGTTCGAGAAGCCGCCGACGCATGTCGACGGGCCCCGGGAGGAGGAGTTTTCCTGGGAGTTGGAACGCTTCTGCGAGCTCGCCCTGCGGTCCAATCCGAACGTCCTGGAGTGCCTGCACTCCCCCCTGGTCGAGCGGGTCACCCCGGTGGGGGAGGAACTCCTCGCCCTGCGCGGGGCCTTCCTCTCCCGCCGGGCCCACACCAGCTTCACCCAGTACGCGAAGTCCCAGCACGGCAAGCTGCTCGCCGACGTCCGCGTCCACGGCGCCCCGCGCTGGAAGCACGCCATGCACCTGCTGCGGCTCCTCGGCTCCTGCCGCGACCTGCTCCGTACGGGACGCCTCACGATCGACGCGGGCCCCGACCGCGAACGCCTCCTCGCGGTCAGGCGGGGCGAGGTCGGCTGGGACGAGGTCGACTCCTGGATGAACCGCCTCGCGGCGGAGTCCGACGCCGCCCTCACCACCGGCCCGCTCCCCGCCGAGCCGGACCGGGCCCGCGTCGAGGACTTCCTGCGGCGCACCCGCCGCGCCTCGGCCGCGGCCGCGTAGCGCGGGCGGGACGGCCGGGCCCCGGCGGGGCGGGGCCGCCTACGCGCCGCGCGCGCGGACGACGAACGCGTCGAGCGCGTCGAACGCGCTCCCCCGCTCGGGCAGGGCCGTCGCGGCCTGCGCCGCGTCCAGTACCTCGTGCAGCGCCTCGTATGCGGCCGTCGGCGGCTCTCCGGCGTACCCGCCGTGCTCCGCCGCCACCTTCGCCGCCACCAGGTCGGCCAGGTGCGCCGGTGCCTCGGGAACCTCGCCGAGCAGGGTCGGCAGGTGCGCCTGGACCTCGCCGGAGCGCATCAGGTGGATGCCGGTGAGCAGGGCGCGGAACGCGTAGAGCAGCGGCTTGAGTTCACCGCTCCTGCCGAACAGCCGCCACTGGGTGCCGGCGAACCCCCGGTAGTGGTGGGCGTGGTGGGAGGTCAGTACGCCCGGGGCGAGCGCCACGAGTTCCTCGTGCGCCGGCGTGGTGTGCACCACGAGCGGCGACAACAGCTGTTCCAGCACGTAGCCGTTGGGGCGCAGCATGAGACCGGCGAACTTGCGCAGGTCGTGGGTGACGAGGTCCATCTCCACCCCGTCGTCGTCCCACATCCGGGTCCGGGTGAGCTCGGGATCCCGCAGGCCGAGCAGCTCCCGCGCGGGGAGCAGGTGCACGCCGCGCAGGTCGACGTCGGAGTCCCGGGAGGGGAAGCCGTACAGGTGGGCGCCCGAGACGGTGGCGAACAGCAGCGGGTCGGGCTCGCGGGCCACGACGGGGCCCAGGTCGAGGGTCATCGCGTCGAGCACGGCTCACGCCTCCCAGAGGGCGCCGAAGGCGAGGAGCTCGTCGCGGTACTCGATGCGGCCCTCCCAGTCGCGGGGCCAGAGGTCGGCGCCGAGGTGGGCGCCCGCGAAGGCGCCGGCGAGGCAGGCGATCGAGTCGGAGTCGCCGGAGGTGCAGGCGGCGCGGCGCAGGGCGAGGAGCGGTTCCTCCGGGAAGAGCAGGAAGCACTGCAGGGCGGTGGCCAGGGCCTCTTCGGCGATCCAGCCCTCGCCGGTGGTCAGGCAGGGGTCGGTCTCCGGGGAGGGCGTGCGCAGGGCGGCGGTGAGGCGGTCCAGGACCGCGAGGCACTCGTCCCAACCGCGGGCGATGAAGGACTCCGGCGTGGCGTCCGAGGTGGCGCGCGTCCAGAGGTCGCCGAGCCAGCGCTCGTGGTAGCGGGTGCGGTTCTCCAGGGCGTACGAGCGCAACTGCCCGACCAGTCCGGTGACTTCGGTGCCGCGGGCCAGCAGGTGGACGGCTCGGGCGGTGAGGTCGGAGGCGGCGAGGGCCGTCGGGTGGCCGTGGGTGAGGGCGGACTGGAGCTGTGCGGCGCCCGCGCGTTCCTCCTCGGTCCAGCCGGGGACGAGGCCGACGGGCGCCACGCGCATGTTCGCGCCGCAGCCCTTGGAGCCGATCTGACTGGCGTCCCGCCAGTCGCGCTCCGGCGTCCGCAGCAGGTGGCAGGCCTTCAAGCAGGTGTTGCCCGGCGCCCGGTTGTTCTCCGGGGACTGGTACCAGTCGACGAACTCCTCCCGGACCGGGCGGGCGAGCCGCATCGGGGCGATCCGGCCGCGTTCGCCGGCGGTGCGTATGCCGCGGGCCAGGGCGAGCGTCATCTGGGTGTCGTCGGTGACGATGGCCGGGCGGGGCAGGGCCATCCGCCGCCAGGGGCCGGTCTTGGCCAGGATCCCGGGGACGTCGTTGAACTCGGTGGGGAAGCCGAGGGCGTCGCCGAGGGCGAGGCCGATGAGCGCGCCGGTGGCGGGGCGCTTGCCGGTCGGCTCGCCGGCGGCGTGGGTCGTCGCGTTCGTCGCGTTCGTCGTCATCGCGCGGGGCCTTCCGTCGGGCGCAGCAGGGGTGGGTGGAGGGCGGTCGCGGGTCCCGCCCGGTAGAGCGCGGCGGGTTTGCCGCGGCCGCCGGTGAGTCGGGCGGCGCCGGGTACGGCTTCGACGAAGCCGGGCGTCGCGAGTACCTTGCGTCGGAAGTTGGGCCGGTCCAGGGGGGTTCCCCAGACCGTCTCGTAGACGGCCTGCAGCTCCCCGAGGGTGAAGTCGGGCGGGCAGAAGGCGGTGGCCAGGCAGGTGTACTCCAGCTTGGAACGCACCCGCTCCCGGGCGTCGGCGAGGATCAGCGCGTGGTCGAAGGCCAGGTCCGCGGCGTCCCCGACCGGGACCCAGCGGGCCCGGTCGGCGTCGCCGCCGCCCTCCGCCGCGGGCTCGGGCATGTCCGGGACCAGCGCGGTGAAGGCCACCGACACCACCCGCATGCGGGGGTCCCGGTCCGGTTCGCTGTAGGTGCGCAGCTGTTCCAGGTGCAGGTCCGCGACGAGGGAGCCGTCCAGTCCGGTCTCCTCGGCCAGTTCGCGGCGCGCGGCCGTCCCGGCGGACTCCCGGGGCAGGACGAACCCGCCGGGCAGCGCCCAGGATCCCGCGTACGGGTCCTGGCCGCGCCGGATCAGCAGGACGTGGAGGGCGCCGCCGCGGACGGTGAGGACGGCGAGGTCGACGGTCACCGCGAACGGCTCGAAGGCGCGGGGGTCGTAGCCGGTCGGGTCCTGGTCGCCGCCGCGCGGCCCGGGCCCGTTCACCGGTTCTCCGGGAGCGGGTCCGCGAAGCGGCGGCCCTCGGCGAGCAGGGCGTCCACGGCCGTGACGGCGGTCGCGAGGCGGGTCGCCCGGTCGCCGCGCAGGGTCAGGAAGGGTCTACCGGTCGCGGTCAGCTCCTCGCGGAACCGACCGGTCATCCAGGGCCTCAACTGCGGGCCGTCGCGCAGGCCGTCGTCCTCGAAGGGGACGTCGGCGTCGTCGGTCAGCAGGTACAGGTCCCGGCGGGTCAGCGCCGCGGTCTTCTCGACCTCGGCGTTGCGTCCGCCCATGTAGCGCTCGTGCCAGATGCCGGTCGCGAAGGAGTCGGTGTCGCAGAAGAGCACGGGCGAGCCGAGTCGGGCCGCCCGCTCCTCCGCCTCGTCCTGCCGGCGGGCGATCACCGGGAACTCCCGCGAGGCGAAGGTGACGTCGGACCAGGAGGCGGCCGGGTCGGCCGCCCGGGCCGCGGCGAGCTTCTCCTCGCTGTACTCGCGCCCGTACTCGGCGACCCAGCCCGTCCCCGCCCACACCCCGCCCCGCGCCCGGTAGTGCGCGGCGAGGTCCCGGGAAAGGGTGGTGGTCCCGGTGGACTCGGCGCCGAGCACGACGACCCGGCGGGTCAGGGCGGCCCGGACGGCCGGACCCAGGAACTCCCAGCAGGCCACCGGGTCGGCCCGGACGGCCGTGCCGGAGACGGGGAACAGCGTCCGATCCGGATCGACGCAGACCTCCCGCGCCCCGAACCGCCGGGCGAGCTCGGCGCCGTAGGCCTCCGAGGTGAAGACGGCGTCGACGGGCCGGCCCACCGCGCTCCGGAAGATCGCCATGTGCGCCTCCCAGACCGCCGGGTCGTGCAGGTCGACGGGGATGTCGTCGACGGCTCCGACCACGTCCACCCCGGGGTGCGCCTCGCGCATCCAGGCGACCCGGTCGGCGAGCGGGACCGACTCCACCGAGGCGGCGCACACCAGTACGGTCAGCCGCTCGCACCGGTCCTGGGCGGTGCGCACCAGGTGGTGGTGGCCGGCGTGCGGCGGGTAGAACTTGCCCAGCACCAGCCCGTGTCCGAAGCGCTCGTCGCCGCTCACGCCGGCACCCCGGCGCTCTCCCGGAGGTTCGGCGCGGGGAGCGTGCGGCGCCAGCCGATCAGCCCGGCCACGCACAGGGCGAGGAAGCCCACGTACAGGACCGAGGTCAGGTACAGCCCCTTGTAGGCGTAGAGCGGGATGTAGACGAGGTCGGCGGCGATCCACAGCCACCAGGATTCGAGGCGCTTGCGGCACTGCCCGTAGGTGGCCATGAGCGAGAGGCCGGTGGTCAGCGCGTCCCAGAACGGCACGGTGGAGTCGGTGGCGCGGTCCAGCAGCAGGGTCAGCGCGGCGGTCCCCACCGCCCCCGCCACGAGCAGCCAGGCCCACTCGGCGCGCGTGGTGCGGCGCACCGGCAGGGCCCCCGCGGTTCCTGGTCCACCCCCGTGGGTCCAGGACCACCAGCCGTAGGCGGCGAGGGCGATGAAGACGATCTGGAGTCCGGCGTCGGCGTAGAGGCCGGCCTGGGTGAACAGCACGATGAAGAAGACGTTGTTGGCGATGCCGACGGGCCAGTTCGCGATGTGCTGCCGGGCCACCAACCAGACGCACACCGCCCCGGTGGCGAACCCGAGGACCTCGGTCCAGCTCGTACTCCAGCCCATGACGGCCCCCGCGCGTTCGAAGTTACCGACCTTTAATGGTCAGGTTGACTATAAACAGGGAGCGGGGTGGCGGGCAAGCGAAAAGCCCGCGGCGCCTCGGGCGTCGCGGGCTTTTCGGGTGGGCGTGGGGCCTACAGGCCGACCTCGCGCATCAGCATGCCGACCTCGGTGTTGGTCAGGCGGCGCAGCCAGCCGGACTTCTGGTCACCGAGCTCGATCGGACCGAAGGAGGTCCGGACGAGCTTCTCGACCGGGAAGCCGGCCTCCGCCATCATGCGGCGCACGATGTGCTTGCGGCCCTCGTGGAGGGTCACCTCGACCAGGTAGTTCTTGCCGACCTGGTCGACGACGCGGAAGTGGTCGGCGCGGGCGTAGCCGTCCTCCAGCTCGATGCCGTCCTTGAGGCGCTTGCCGATCTCACGCGGCAGCGGGCCGGTGATCGCGGCGACGTAGGTCTTCTTCACGCCGTACTTCGGGTGCGTGAGGCGGTGGGCCAGCTCACCGTGGTTGGTGAGCAGGATGATGCCCTCGGTCTCGGTGTCGAGCCGGCCGACGTGGAAGAGACGCGTCTCACGGTTGGTGACGTAGTCGCCGAGGCACTGGCGGCCGTCCGGGTCCTCCATGGTGGAGACGACACCGGCGGGCTTGTTCAGCGCGAAGAACAGGTACGACTGGGTGGCGACGGTCAGGCCGTCCACCTTGATCTCGTCCTTCGGCTGGACGCGCTTGCCCTGCTCCAGCACGATCTCGCCGTTGACCTCGACACGGGCCTGCTCGATGAGCTCCTCGCAGGCGCGGCGCGATCCCATGCCGGCGCGGGCGAGGACCTTCTGCAGGCGCTCGCCCTCCTCCTCGGCACCCGGGAAGGTCTTCGGGGTCTTGATCTCGGGCTTGTCGGCGTACCGGTCGCGCACGCGCTCCTCGATCCGCGCCTCCAGCTCGCGCGGCTTGGACTGGCCGCTGCGGCTGCCGGGGCCGCGACGCGGGCCGCCGGCCCCGCCGATGGCCGGGGTCCTGGAGGTCTTGGGGCCGCCCTTGGCGCCACCACGGGCCGCCGCGCCACGGGCGCCGCCGCCGCGGTTGCCGTCGGCCGCGCCGCGGGCACCGCCGCCGCCCGCCTTGGCTCCGCCGCGGCCGTTGCGCTCGCCCTCGGGGCCGACGTCGTAGCGGCGCTCCTCGGGGCGGGGGTTGCGGATGCGGGGCGCCGGCTGGTCGCGGTCACGCGAGTCGGAGCCGCCCTGGTAGCCGCCGGAGCTACCACCGCTGGAGGAGCCGCCGCGGTACCCGCCCGAGCTACCACCGCTGGAAGACCCGCCGCGGTACCCGCCCGAGCTACCACCGCTGGAGGAGCCGCCGCGGTACCCGCCCGAGCTACCACCGCTGGAGGAGCCGCCGCGGTATCCGCCGGAGCTACCACCGCTGGAAGACCCGCCGCGGTATCCGCCCGAGCTACCACCACTGGAGGACCCGCCGCGGGAGCCGCCGGAGCCGCCGCTGGAGCCGCCCCGGTATCCGCCCGAGCTGCCGCCGCTGGAGCCGCCGCGGGATCCGCCGCCGCCCGAGCCGGAGCCGCCACCGCGGTAGCCACCGCCCGATCCGGAGCCACCGCCGCGGGAGCTGCCGCCGCGTGCGCCGCCACCGCCGCCGCTGCTGTTCCTGTTGCCGCCGCCGTTGCCGTTACCGTTGCCGCTGCTTCGCATCAAAGTTCCGTCGTCTTGTCGTCTTCTGAGGTATCCGGTGCATCCGGATCGAACGACGGAACACCCTCTTGCGTCTCGGCTTCGATCGCGTCCGCCTCGGGGAGGAAGGGCGCGAGCTCCGGGAGCTCGTCCAGGCCGCGCAGGCCCATCCGCTCCAGAAAGTAGTTCGTCGTCCTGTACAGGATCGCACCTGTTTCGGGTTCCGTGCCCGCCTCGGTCACCAGACCCCTTTGCAGGAGGGTCCGCATGACCCCGTCGCAGTTGACTCCGCGGACCGCCGAAACCCGCGACCGGCTGACCGGCTGGCGGTACGCGACGACCGCCAGGGTCTCCAGGGCCGCCTGGGTGAGGCGGGCCTGCTGGCCGTCCAGGACGAAGGCCTCGACGGCCTCCGCGTACTCGGGCCGGGTGTAGAACCGCCAGCCGCCCGCGACCGTGCGCAGCTCGAAGCCCCTGCGCTGCGCGGTGTACTCGTCGGCGAGCTCGCCGAGGGCGTCGGCCACCTCCCGCGGGGTGCGGCCCAGCACCTTGGCGAGGTGGTCCGTCGTCGCGGGTTCGTCCACGACCATCAGGACGGCCTCCAGTGCGCCCTTCAGCGCCGGCCCGTCCGCGTACCGGCCGCCCGTCGCCCCGTCCCCGTCCTTCTGCTGGGTCCGTGTCATTCGCCCGCCTCCACGACCTGATCGAATTCGTCGGTGACCTTCGGCATTCCGTCGCCGTCCCCGCCGCTCCAGCGCACGGTGAGCGTCCGCAGGGCCTCCTCCTGATCGAGGACGACGGCCTTCTCCCGGTAGAGCTCCAGCAGCGCCAGGAACCGCGCGACGACGGTCAGGGTGTCCGGGGCGTCCTCGGTCAGCTCCTGGAACGTGGCCTCGCCCCGCGCCTTGAGCAGACGTACGACGTGTCCCGCCTGCTCCCGCACGCTGACGAGCGGGGCGTGGATGTGGTCGACGTACACCTCGGGCTTCGCCTTGGGCTGCATGGCCCGCACCGCCAGCCGGGCGAGGCCCTCGGCGCCGATGCTGATGACCACCTCGGGCAGCAGGTCGGCGTGGTGCGGCTCCAGGCCGACCGTCCGGGGGTGGCGCTTGCCCTCGTCCTCGGCCCGCAGCTCGAAGATCTCGGCGATCCGCTTGTACGCCCGGTACTGCAGGAGCCGTGCGAAGAGCAGGTCCCGGGCCTCCAGCAGGGCGAGGTCCGCCTCGTCCTCGACCTCGGCGGCGGGCAGCAGCCGGGCGGCCTTCAGGTCGAGCAGGGTGGCCGCGACCACCAGGAACTCGGTGGTCTGGTCGAGGTCCCAGTCCGGGCCCATCGCACGGATGTGCGCCATGAACTCGTCGGTGACCTTGGACAGGGCCACCTCGGTGACGTCGAGCTTGTGCCGGGAGATCAGCTGGAGCAGCAGGTCGAAGGGGCCCTCGAAGTTGGCGAGCCGCAGCGTGAACCGCCCGTCACCGACGGTTCCGCCCTGCTGGGCGACCTCCGGCGCGGGTTCCGGGGCCGATTCGCGTACGGATTCCCGTTCCGGCTCCCGCACGGTTTCCGGGGCCGGTTCGCGTCCCGACTCCCCCACGGGCTGCCGCGCCGTCCGGCGCGCGGGCTCGTGGCGGGGCTCGGCGGGGGTGTCAGCGCCCCGGGGGGCCTCGCGGGCCCCCTCGACCGGCGCGCGCGGCGACGGGCCCGCCTGGGGCTCCTCGGCCGTTCCCGGCCCGCGGCCCAGGCTCCGGCGGGTCGGGCGGGCGGGGAGGTCGTTCGGGGGCATCGCGGTCCAGGGGTGGTGCGGAGGGTACGGCTTACGGCCGGGCGGGCTCGGCCCGCCCCCGGACGCAGCCTAAGCCCCGGACCGGGGCGGAAGCCGGATCAGCGGCCGCGCAGGCGGCGTACGAGGATGCTGGCGTCCCCGCGGGACTCCAGGTCCGCCAGGACCACGGCGACCGCCTCGCGGACGATGCGCCCCCGGTCGACGGCCAGCCCGTGCTCGCCGCGGAGCACCAGTCGGGCGTGCTCCAGGTCCATGAGCTCCTCGGCGGAGACGTAGACCGTGATCTTCTCGTCGTGCCGCTCGCGGCCGCTGGGCCGCCGGTTCGCGCCCCGGCCCTGCCCCTTGCCGGACCGGGGCGAGGACGCCCCGGCGGCAGAGGCAGAACCTTCCTGCGGCCTGCGCTGCGCGCCGACCCCAGGATCGCCGGCCTCACGAACGCGGCTGTCCCCCGTGGTCCGCGCCGTGCCGTCCGCCGGAGCGGCCGCGTGTTCCGTACCGCCGGCCGGCGCCTCGTCGGCGCCCCGCCTCGGCGAGGACGACTGGAGGGCCATCCCCCCGGTCGTGCGGAACAGTTCGTCGGCTCCGGGCAGACTCACTCGGCGGGACACCGGGCGAGCACCTCCCTGGCCAGCTGGCGGTAGGCGGCGGCGCCGACGGAGTTCGACGCGTACGTGGTGATCGGCTCACCGGCGACCGTGGTCTCCGGGAAGCGCACCGTACGGCCGATGACCGTGTGGTAGACGTGGTCGTCGAAGGCTTCGACGACGCGCGCCAGGACCTCGCGGCTGTGCACCGTGCGGGAGTCGTACATCGTGGCGAGGATGCCGTCGAGCTCCAGCTCCGGGTTGAGCCGCTCCTGCACCTTCTCGATGGTCTCGGTCAGCAGCGCCACGCCGCGCAGCGCGAAGAACTCGCACTCCAGCGGGACGATGACCTTGTGAGCCGCCGTCAGGGCGTTCACGGTCAGCAGGCCGAGCGAGGGCTGACAGTCGATCACGATGTAGTCGTAGTCGGCCATCAGGGGCTTGAGGGCCCGCTGGAGCGTGGACTCGCGCGCGACCTCGCTGACCAACTGCACTTCCGCGGCCGAGAGGTCGATGTTGCTCGGCAGCAGGTCCATGTTGGGGACCGCGGTCTTGAGCAGCACCTCGTCGGCCGACATGCCCCGCTCCATGAGCAGGTTGTAGACCGTCAGGTCGAGTTCCATCGGGTTCACGCCGAGCCCCACGGACAGGGCGCCCTGCGGGTCGAAGTCGACGAGCAGCACCCGCCGCCCGTACTCGGCGAGTGCGGCGCCCAGGTTGATGGTCGACGTGGTCTTGCCCACGCCGCCCTTCTGGTTGCACATCGCGATGATCGTCGCCGGACCGTGTTCGGCCAGCGGACCCGGGATCGGGAAGTACGGAAGCGGGCGTCCGGTCGGGCCGATCCGCTCACGGCGCTGACGGGCAGCGTCGGGGGCGAGGGTGGCCGCGTACTCGGGGTCCGGTTCGTACTCCGCGTCGGGGTCGTAGAAGTGCCCCTCGGGCACGTTTGCGTAGTCGGCGAAACCCACGGGCTTGTCGCCGCTCGGGTCGCCGGCCCTGGAGTTCACGTCTAGGCCGTCCATGCTGTTTCGGGGCGTCGTCATGTGCTGGTGGTTTGCGAAGGTGCGGACCGCGACGGAGCCGACAGCTTCGAGCCCGGCAGGACCCTGGCCCCGCTCAGGCGTCCCTGCTCGACCACCTCCAGGAGCAAATGTCGACTCATTCACAAGTCGTCTTACCTCCTCGGACGTGACCAGGACACTTATCGATAGGTCAGCGTTGCACCATGCCGACGGTTGGCGACTCTATGGCGTGTCACCGCTCAGCGGCAACACAATCCACCGGACCCGACGCGTTGTGTCGGCAACCGAACACCACTCTGTCAAGGGCGTGCGAGCTGTCACTGCGAAGTTTCGCGGGTGTGCGAAAGGGTTAAAGGGTTACGTTCGAGGCGAGTTGAGCCGGGTCCGCGGGCACCCCGCAAACACGTCCGGCCGGACCTTGCGAGCAAGGTCCGGCCGGATACGTGAGATTGACGTCAGTCGTTGACGGATCAGCCGAGCAGCGTGCTCAGCTCAAGGGTCTCGAGGCCGTGGGCCTCGGCGACGGGACCGTAAACGACCTGCCCGTCATGGGTGTTGAGGCCCAGCGCGAGCGCCTGGTCGCGACGGAGCGCCTCGGCCCAGCCGAGGTTCGCGAGCTGCACGATGTAGGGCAGGGTCGCGTTCGTCAGCGCGTAGGTGGAGGTGTTCGGCACCGCGCCCGGCATGTTGGCGACGCAGTAGAAGACCGAGTTGTGGACCATGAAGGTCGGCTCGGCGTGGGTGGTCGGACGGGAGTCCTCGAAGCAGCCGCCCTGGTCGATCGCAATGTCGACAAGGACACTTCCGGGCTTCATCCGGGAGACCAGCTCGTTGGTGACCAGCTTCGGGGCCTTCGCACCCGGGATCAGCACCGCGCCGATGACGAGGTCGGCCGCGAGGACGGCCTTCTCGAGCTCGTAGGCGTTGGAGACGATCGTCTGGATCTTCGTGCCGAAGATCTTGTCGGCCTCGCGGAGCTTGTTGATGTCGCGGTCGAGCAGCGTCACGTGGAAGCCCATGCCGATGGCGATCTGCGCGGCGTTCCAGCCGGAGACGCCACCGCCGATGACGACGGCCTCGCCCGCGGAGGTACCGGGCACGCCGCCCGGCAGCACGCCGCGGCCGCCGGCCGAGCGCATCAGGTGGTAGGCGCCGACCTGCGGGGCCAGCCGGCCCGCGACCTCGGACATCGGGGCGAGCAGCGGGAGCGCGCGGTTCGCGAGCTCGACCGTCTCGTACGCGATGGCGGTGGTGCCGGACTCCAGCAGGGCGTCCGTGCACTCGCGGGAGGCGGCGAGGTGCAGGTAGGTGAAGAGCGTCTGGTCCTTGCGGAGGCGGTGGTACTCCTCCGCGATGGGCTCCTTGACCTTCAGGAGCAGGTCCGCGGTCGCCCAGACCTCGTCCGCCGTACCGAGGATCTCGGCGCCGGCCGAGACGTACTCGGCGTCCGTGATCGAGGAGCCCACACCGGCGTTCTGCTCGATGAAGACCTGGTGGCCGTTGCGGACCAGCTCATGCACGCCGGCGGGCGTGATGGCGACCCGGAACTCGTTGTTCTTGACCTCGCGGGGGATGCCGACCTTCATCGTCGATCACGGTCCTTGGCTCAGGGGAAAATACGGGCTACTTCCATACATACCCGCCCACAAGAACGCGCAACGGGATGCACCACGGGATGCCGCGGTGAACCCAGTCTAATGAAGGATGAGTCGCTGTCTAGCCTTGCAAACGAATAATCTCAGTCGGAAGTACTGCGGATTTCGCAGGCTGCGGGGTCATCTCCCAGCAATCTGTCGGCTGCGGAGCGGTGCAGCCTGGCAGCCGCGGGGTCGCCGAGCCGGTCCAGCGTGTCGGCCAACCGGACCTGCAAGGCGGCCTGAAGTCGCAGGTCCTCGGCCCTGCGCGCCAGCTCGATCGCCTCGCGGCAGGTGTGCAGGGATTCCTCGGGCCGGCCCGCGTACTCCTGGACCCGCGCCATCTCGCTCAACGCCTTTGCCTGGCCCGGGAGATCGGCGAGCTTGCGGTAGCCCGCGGCGGCGGCCCGCCAACTGCGCAGCGCCTCCCCGTAGCGACCCGCGTAGGTGTGCACGTTGCCCAGCCGCCCGTACAGCCTGGCCTCGTCCCCGCGCTCGCCGCGGGCGAGGGACTGGGACAGGGCGCGGCCGAACCAGTCGGAGGCCCGCTGCCAGTCCGCCAGCTCCTGGTAGGCGCCGCCTACGGATTCCATCGCGCGGCCGGTGGCGTACGGGTCCTTCGCGGCCTTTCCGGCGTCGAGAGCGGCCCGGTAGCGCTCCAGGGCCTCCTGGGTGCGGCCCGTCTCCGCGTCCAGATCGGCCAGGTTCAGCAGTGCGGCGGCCTGCTCGCGGTGCAGCTGACGCCGCTCGGCGACGCCCAGGACCAGGCGGTGCAGCCCGTACAGCTCGGGGGCGGCGGCCTCGGTGCCGCGGTGCTCGGCGAGCGCCCTGACCAGGGCGGACACCAGCCGACGGGCCAGGGTGTCCAGGTCCCCGTCGGCGACGGCCAGGGTGGCGGCGGCCGTCAGCGCGGGCAGCCGGGTGTCGAGCCAGACGGCGGCCGCCCGCCGGTCGGGGAAGCGCAGCGGGCGGGGCATCCCGTCGAGCCGCTCCCGCAGCAGGTCCTCGTCCTCTTCGGCCATGGCGCGGCAGGAGGTGAGCAGCCGTACGGTCCGCTCCAGCATCCGGGCCCGGGCGAGCTGGACCTCGGCGGGCCGCTCCTTGGCCTCCAGCAGGGACTGGAGCAGCGGGGCGAGGCAGCCGGGCAGCAGGAACAGGCCGTCGGGGGCGTGCCGTACGAGGCCCAGCCCGGCGAAGTCCTCCAGCGTGGACTGGGCGGCGGCCACCGAGCACCCGGCGAGGGCGGAGGCGGTGTGCGAGTCGAGCATTCCGGCGGGCGCGAGCGGCAGCAGCCGCAGGGTGCGCTGGGCGGGCTGCGGGAGGGATTCGTAGACGAGCCGGAAGGAGCGGGCGAGCGGGCCGCTGGTGCCCGGGGGCATGTCGTGGAGCTGCTTGGCGAGATCGGCGACGGCCGCCTTGGGGTGGGCGGCGAGCCAGCCGCCGGCCAGCGCGAGCGCGGCGGGCTGGCCCCCGCACTCCTCGGCGAGGGTCTCGGCGGCGCGCGGGTCGACGGTCACGCGGGTGTCGCCGATGTGCTGGGCGAGCATCTCGACGGCGGAGGGCGTGTCCAGGCCGCCGAGGGTGCAGGGGCGGACGTCCGGGATCCCGGTGAGGGGTCCCTGCGCGGTGACGACGACCAAGCACTCGGGGGTGTCCGGCAGCAGCGCGTCGACCTGTTGCGGGTCGGCGGCGTCGTCGAGCAGGAGGATCGCCCGCCGGCCGGCGAGCGCCTCGCGCAGCGCGGCGCTCAGGTCGTCCTCGCCCGCACCGGGCGGGGTGGGTCTGCCGAGGCCCTCCAGGACGGTGCGGACGGCCCGTTCGGTGGCCACCGCCTCCCCGCCGGGGGTGGTGAGACGGACCGTGAACTGTCCGTCGGGGTACTGGTCCGCGACCTCGCGCACGAACGCCTCGGCGAGGGCGGTCCGGCCGGAGCCGGGCCGTCCGGCGACCAGCAGGACCCGCGCGCGGGGCGCCTTGGCCTTGCGACCGGAGAGGGTGTCGAGCCCGGTCCGCGCGATGTCCTCGCGCAGCTCCTTGAGCTCACGCCGCCGCCCGACGAAATCCGTCACGGATCCGCTCCTCTCCCTGCCTCGGGTTGCCGAGCGTAGTTCACGCAGAGCGACGGACCGGGTGGAGCGCGGCGGGTAGATCCCCCAATCGGATCAGCGGATGGTCCGCTTAATCGCGTGCCGCGCGTACGCCACGCTCCCGCAGCCGGTCCCCGGGCCCCGTCACGAGCCCGCCCCCGGCCCGGCGCAGGCCGGAACGGGGGCGGGAACGGGGACGGGAACGGGGACGCCGGACCGCGGGGGTCAGGCCCTGCGGCATCGGCCCGTGGCTCCGGGCGCGGCGCCTCGCCCGGAGCGGTCCGGCGGTGACCGCCCGGCGACCGCCCGGTGACTACGCTTCGTACGGGCGCGCCGGCCAGGGCGCCAGCGCCGGTCGCAGGCCCTCGGGGCCCTCCGGGGAGGCCTGGGCGGCGGCCAGCGCCAGGACGCCCGTCACCAGGCCCGGGTTCGCCAGCTCGCCCGCGAGGACGCCGCGCACCAGCTCGGCCAGCGGCACCCGGGCCACCTCCATGTCGGCCTCCTCCGAGTCGGACTCCTCGTACCGCTCCCCCTCGGCTTCGGAGACGTCCCGCGCCAGGAAGATCCGGATCGCCTCGTCGGAGCCGCCGGGCGAGGCGAAGAAGTCGGCCAGCACCCGCCAGTCCTCGGCCTTGACGTGGGCCTCCTCGTACAGCTCGCGCTGCGCCGCGCGCAGCGGGTTCTCCCCGGGCACGTCGAGCAGGCCGGCGGGCAGTTCCCACAGCCGGTGCCGTACGGGGTGGCGGTACTGACGGATCACCAGGACCCGGTCCTGCGCGTCGAGCGCCAGGACGCACACCGAGCCGGGGTGGACCTGGTAGTCGCGGCGGACCACCGACCGGTCCGGCATCCGCACCATGTCCGAGGCGACCGCCGTCTTGGCGCCCTCGAAGGGCCGCCTCGACGACAGGGTTTCCCAGGTTTCCGACGTATCGCTGATCCCCATGGCCCAAGCCTCCACACAACGCGCGACAGCCGGGGTACGGATCTTTCCGTACCCCGGCTGTCTACGTTATGCGGTCAGGCGCTCACTTCGCGGACTGCTGCCGCTCCACGGCGGCCTTGACCAGGCCCGCGAAGAGCGGGTGCGGCCGGGTCGGGCGGGAGCGCAGCTCCGGGTGGGCCTGGGTGGCCACCAGGTAGGGGTGCACCTCGCGCGGGTACTCGACGTACTCGACGAGCTTGTTGTCCGGGGAGGTGCCGGAGAAGACCAGGCCGGCCTTCTGTTCCAGCTCACCGCGGTAGGCGTTGTTGACCTCGTAGCGGTGGCGGTGGCGCTCGTCCACGTACGCCTGGTCACCGTAGACCTCGCGCACGATGGAACCCTCGGCGAGCTTCGCCGGGTACATGCCCAGGCGCATGGTGCCGCCCAGGTCGCCCGCGCCTTCGACGAAGGCCAGCTGCTCCTCCATGGTCGAGATGACCGGGTGCGGGGTGGAGGCGTCGAACTCGGTGGAGTTCGCGTCCTGGATGCCCGCGAGGTTGCGCGCCGCCTCGATGACCACGCACTGCAGACCCAGGCACAGGCCGAGCAGCGGGATCCTGTTCTCGCGGGCGTAGGTGATCGCGCCGACCTTGCCGTTGACACCGCGGTCGCCGAATCCGCCGGGAACGCAGATCGCGTCCACGTCGGCCAGCTGCGCCGCGGCGTCCTCGGGGGTCTTGCAGTCGTCGGAGGTGACCCACTTGATCTGGACGCGGGCCCGGTTCGCGAAACCGCCGGCGCGCAGCGCCTCGGTCACCGACAGGTAGGCGTCGGGCAGGTCGATGTACTTGCCGACGAGCGCGACCTTGACCTCGTGGTCGGGGTTGTGGACCCGGTCCAGCAGGTCCTCCCACACCGTCCAGTTGACGTCGCGGAAGGGCAGGTCGAGCTTGCGGACGACGTAGGCGTCCAGGCCCTCGGTGTGCAGCACCTTGGGAATGTCGTAGATCGACTTGGCGTCGATCGCGGCGACCACGGCGGCCTCGTCCACGTCGCACATCAGCGAGATCTTGCGCTTGATGGAGGTGGGGACCTCACGGTCGGCGCGCAGCACGATCGCGTCGGGCTGGATGCCGATGTTGCGCAGGGCCGCGACGGAGTGCTGGGTGGGCTTGGTCTTCAGCTCGCCGGAGGGGCCGATGTAGGGCAGCAGCGAGATGTGCACGACGAAGACGTTGTCGCGGCCGACCTCGTGGCGGACCTGGCGGACGGTCTCCAGGAACGGCAGGGACTCGATGTCGCCGACGGTGCCGCCGACCTCGGTGATCACCACGTCGACGTCCGCGGTCGCCATGCGGCGGATGCGGTGCTTGATCTCGTTGGTGATGTGCGGGATGACCTGCACGGTGTCACCGAGGTACTCGCCGCGCCGCTCCTTGGCGATGACCGTCGAGTAGACCTGGCCGGTGGTGACGTTGGCCGAGCCGTCGAGGTCGACGTCGAGGAACCGCTCGTAGTGGCCGATGTCCAGGTCGGTCTCGGCGCCGTCGTTGGTGACGAACACCTCACCGTGCTGGAAGGGGTTCATCGTGCCGGGGTCGACGTTCAGGTACGGGTCGAGCTTCTGCATCGTGACCCGCAGGCCGCGCGCCTTCAGCAGCGCACCCAGGCTGGAGGCGGTCAGCCCCTTGCCGAGGGACGAAGCGACACCCCCGGTGACGAAGATGTGCTTGGTCGTCATGGATTTGGGCGGCATCGCCAAGAGGGGGCTCCCGTGGTCGCGAGGTGAGGTGCGTCCGGCGCCGTTCCGCGAAGATCCGGATCGGGTCTCAGGGGGCGCCGAAGCTGCGGTTTCGGGGCTCCTGATTCGCACAGGCAGACCACCGGTCCACGGGGTACCAGCCTATCAGCGCCCGGGAGGGTCTGCCTCCGGGCGCGCGGCGGGCCGCCCGCGCCGTACCGTCGTGGAGCAGCCCGACAGGGCCGTTCGCGCAGGTCACCCGTTCAGTCGAGCCACATTCCCCCGGGACTTCAGGAGATCACTAGGGTGCCCGTCATACCCTGCTCGGATACTGCTGTTACATCGCCGCCGAGCAGGCCGGAATTCGGCGTCACCGCGCCACGTCCGGCAGTCTGGAGCTCGACGCGGGAATCGTCCCGCGCAGCAGGACCGCGCATCCGCGCAATGCAAGCGCCCTCAGGGGCGGACGTGGCCGTTCGACTGGAGATGCAACGTGTCCGGGCGCATCGAGGATTACGCACTGATCGGGGACATGCAGACCGCGGCGCTGGTCTGCCGGGACGGGGCGGTGGATTGGTTGTGTCTGCCCCGTTTCGATTCCCCTGCCGCCTTCGCGAGCATTCTCGGTACCGAGGAGCACGGGTTCTGGCGGGTCGGTCCCGCGGTCCCGCCCGGGACCGAGCCGCCGCGTGCCGACCGTCGCCGCTACCGCGGTGAATCGCTCGTGCTGGAGTCGGAGTGGGACACCCCGCGGGGGACCGTCCGCGTCATCGACTTCATGCCGCCGCGCGAGGACCACGCGCCGCAGCTGATCCGCATCGTGGAGGGTGTCAGCGGGCGCGTCCCGATGCGCTCGTCGCTGCGCATGCGCTTCAGCTACGGACGGATCGTGCCCTGGGTGCACAAGGTGGACGGCCGTACGGTGGCCGTCGCCGGTCCGGACTCGGTGTGGGTGGACACCGACGCGGAGACCTACGGCAAGAACCTGACGACGTACTCCGACTTCACCGTCGGCCCCGGGGACCGCGTCGCCTTCGCCATCAGCTGGCAGGCCTCGCACCGCAGCGCCCCCGAGCGCCCCGACGCCGAGGGCGCGCTGGAGGCCACCACCGACTTCTGGCGGGACTGGGTCGCGCACTGTACGTACCACGGGCCCTACCGGGAGGCCGTGGTGCGCTCCCTGATCACCCTCAAGGCCCTGACGTACGCGCCCACGGGCGGGATCGTCGCCGCGCCGACCACCTCCCTCCCGGAGGAGATCGGCGGGGTCCGCAACTGGGACTACCGCTACACCTGGCTGCGGGACGCCGCCATCACCCTGTCGTCGCTGCTGCGCACCGGCTACCGGGAGGAGGCATCGGCCTGGCGGGACTGGCTGCTGCGCGCGGTCGCCGGCGACCCGGAGAACCTGCAGATCATGTACGGGATCGCCGGAGAGCGGGAACTGGGCGAGACGGAGTTGGACTGGCTGCCCGGCTACGAGAACTCCGGCCCGGTCCGGGTCGGCAACGGCGCGGCCCACCAGCTCCAGCTCGACGTGTACGGCGAGGTCACCGAGGCCCTGCACCTGGGCCACATGACGGGCCTGGCCCGCAACGACTACGCGTCGGTGCTCCAGCTGAAGTTGATCCGCTACCTGGAGACGCACTGGAGCGAGCCGGACGAGGGCATCTGGGAGGTACGGGGCCCGCGCCGCCACTTCGTGCACTCCAAGGTGATGGCCTGGGTGGCCGTGGACCGCACGATCAAGCTGATCGAGGGCGGGGACGCGGACGGTCCGCTGGACCGCTGGCGGGAGCTGCGCGACGAGATCCACGCGGACGTCTGCGAGAAGGGCTACGACAAGGAACGCAACACGTTCACGCAGTCGTACGGGTCCCGCGAGTTGGACGCCTCGCTGCTGCTGATCCCGCAGATGGGCTTCCTGCCGCCGGACGACAAGCGGGTCATCGGGACCATCGAGGCGATCCAGCGCGAGCTGTCGACCCCGGACGGTTTCATCCTGCGCTACCCGACGGCCGGCGAGGACGCCGGCGTGGACGGGCTCCAGGGTGACGAGGGGGCCTTCCTCGCCTGCTCGTTCTGGATGGCCGACGACCTGGCGATGATCGGCCGGGTCGACGAGGCCCGGCGGCTCTTCGAGAAGCTCCTCGCCCTGCGCAACGACCTGGGGCTGCTGGCCGAGGAGTGGGACCCCAAGCTCCAGCGGCAGGTCGGGAACTTCCCGCAGGCCTTCAGCCACGTCCCGCTGATCGACACGGCGCTGCGGCTGACGGCGAGCGGGGCGTACGGGGGCTGACGCAGGCGGTCGTTCCGGGCGGGCCGCCCCCACGCGCGCGCACCACGCGCGCGCGGGGGCGGCCCGCCCGCAGCCCGTTCCCGGGATGCCCCGGGCCGGTGGCGCGCCTAGCCTGGAGTGGTCCTTTGCCCTTCTCGGAAGGGGGCCGGTCATGGCTTCCCCATCGAAGGCGACCTCGGCCCTGGCCGCGCTCCGCGAGGACCTCTCGGGCCCCGTCCTCACCCCGGAGGACAGCGGCTACGACGAGGCCAGGGCGGTCTTCAACGCCATGATCGACCGGCGTCCGGCGGTGATCGCCCAGTGCGAGAGCGAGGCGGACGTGGTCACGGCCGTCCGCTTCGGCCGCGAGACGGACCTGCCGATCGCGGTCCGCGGCGGCGGCCACAGCGTGGCGGGCATGGCGCTGGGCGACGGCGCGCTCGTGGTGGACCTGCGCCGGATGGACGAGGTGACGGTGCATCCGGGGGCCAGGTCCGTACGGGTGGGCGGCGGCGCGACCATGAGCCGGTTGGACCGGGCCTGCCAGCCGCACGGCCTGGCGACGACCGGCGGCCGGGCCTCCACCACCGGGGTCGGCGGTTTCGTGCTGGGCGGCGGATCGGGCTGGCTGGACCGGAAGTTCGGGCTGGCCGTCGACAACCTGCTGGGCGTGGACCTGGTGACCGCGGGCGGCGAGACGGTCACCGCGACCGCCGAGGACCGTCCGGAGCTCTTCTGGGCGCTGCACGGCGGCGGCGGGAACTTCGGGATCGCCACGTCGATGACGCTCCGGTTGCACGAGCTGCCCGCCATGTCGATCGCGTTCCTGCTGTACCTCCCCGAGTACGGGCCCGAGGTGGTGCGTACGTTCCGGGCCGTGGTGGAGGCGGGCCCGCGCGAGGCGAGCGGGGCGGCCCTCTACCTCACCGGCCCGCCGGAGGAGTTCGTACCGGCGCACCTGGTGGGGCGGCTGATGGCGGGCGCGCTGCTGACCTACGCCGGCCCCGAGGACGAGATGCGCCGGCTGGCCGAGCCGCTGCTGGCGCTGCCGCACGAATCGGAGATCGTGACGGCCATTCCGTACGCCGATCTCCAGTGCATGATCGACGACCCGCCGGGGCTGCGGAACTACTGGTCGGCGGAGTACCTGACGGGCATTCCGGACCCCTTCGTGGACGTGTTCTGCGCGCGGGGCGACACGATGCCCGTGCCGACGGGCACGCAGCACCTCGTGTTCCCGCAGGGCGGCGCGATCGCCGACGGGCCGGCCGACTACCCGGTGCCGTACCGGGACGCGGCCTGGGCGGTCCACCCGTTCGCGATCTGGGAGGATCCGGCGGACGACGAGCTGTGCCGCCAGTGGGTCAAGGACGTACGGGCCGACGTGGCGCCCTGGTCCACCGGCGCGGTCTACCTCAACTTCACCGGTCACGAGGGTTCGGGGCGCATCGTGGCCGGGCTCGGCGCGCAGAACATGCGCCGACTGGGGGCGGTGAAGCAGGAGTACGACCCGGACAACGTCTTCCGGTTCAACCACAACATCGCTCCCGCGTGACCCCCTGGTAGCGTCCGGCGACATGGACAATCAGGGCGGGATCACGGTTCAGCGGGCGCTGGAGCTGCCGGGGCTGCGCAGCGGCCTGCCGGAGGTGGTGGCCTGCGCCGACCGGCTCGGCCGGACCGTCCGCTGGGTGCACGCGGGCGAGGTCCCCAACATCGCCTCACTGCTCAAGGGCGGTGAGCTGCTGCTGACCACGGGTCTGGGCCTGGGCACCCGCCCCGCCGAGCAGCGGGCCTTCGTGCGCCGTCTCGCGGACCGGGGCATCGCCGCGCTGGTCGTCGAGCTGGGTCCGCGCTTCACCCGGCTGCCGGCGACCCTGGTGGAGACGGCCCGCGCGGCCGGCCTGCCGCTGGTGCAGCTGCACCGGGAGGTGCCGTTCGTCGCGGTCACCGAGGAGGTCCACACCGAGATCGTCAACGGCCACTACGCCCTGCTCCAGCGGGCCGAGGAGGTCCACCGGCGATGTACGCAGGCCCTGCTGGGCGGTGGTGGGATCCCGCAGGTGCTGCGCATCCTGGCCGACTTCACGGCCAACCCGGTCTTCCTGGAGACCCCCGACGGGCAGTTGCTGTACGCGGCCGGCCCGGTCGCCGGGGACGCGGCGGCTGACCCGCTCCAGGTCTGGGAGGGGCTGCGCGGCCAGCGCGAGGTCGAGCCCTCGGGGAACGCGGTGGTGATCGACGTGCCCGGCGGCGGTCACGGCACGGGCTCGGTCCGGGCCCGGCTGGTCCTGGCCGGGGTGTCGGCTCCCCTGCTGCCGGTGCACCGGATGGCGGCGGAGCGGACGGCCGGGGTGCTGGCCGTGGTCCTGATGCAGGCCCGGCAGGAGGAGGAGCTGGCGGCGCGCGGCCGCGGCGACTTCCTGACGGACCTGGCGGAGGGCCGCATCTCGGCGGAGGACGCCCCGGCGCAGGCCCGCGTGCTGGGCTTCAGGCCGGGCACGGGACCGCTGCTGCCGATCGTGATGCGGCTCTCCTCCGACCTGGGGGCCTCGGGGAACTGGGCCGTCCTGGCCCGCGCGGTGCTGGAGGAGCTGGCGTCGGTCGGGGTCCCGGTGCTGCTGGGCGTCCGTCCGGTGGAGGGACGGGTGCCGCTGCTGGTGTCGCTGCGCGCCGAGTCCGAGCGCACGACGGTCGCCGACCGGGTCGCGGCCGCGCTGCGGGCGGGCGTCGAGCGGGCCGGCCTGGACCGGGCCGGGGCGCCCCCGGCGGTGGTCGTCGGGGTCTCCGGCAGTTGGGCGGCCGCCTCGGCGGGGCTGCGGCACGCCGCCGAGACGGCGACGGCGGCGCACGGGCTCCCGCCCCGGCCCTGGTACGACGCCCGCCGCCTGGACATCGACCTGCTGCTGTGGCGGTTGCGCGAGCAGCCCGACCTGGCGGCCTTCGTGGACCGGGCGATCGGGGCGCTGCGCGTCCACGACGCCGCTTCCCGGCCGCCGCTGCTGCCCACCCTGGAGACGTACCTGGCGCACGCGGGGCGCAAGGCGGAGACGGCCCGGGAGCTGCACCTGAACCGCCAGACCCTGTACAACCGCCTCGCGCGGATCTCCGAGTTGCTGGGCGCGGACCTGGACGACCCGGAGACGGTGCTCTCCCTCAGCCTGGCCCTGCGCGCCCGCCGGCACGTGGTGGCCTCCTGAGGGAACCGGGGCCGGTCGCCGTCAGCGCTGCCGTTCCATCAGCTCGTCGTACACCGACAGGACCTGCGCGACCGTGTCGTCCTCGGACGGCCACGTCGCGGCCTGGGCCCGCCCCGCCTCCGCGAGGCCGGCGCGCCGGCCGGGGTCGCCGAGCAGCGCGGCCACGGCGCCCGCCAGCGCGCCCGGGTCCCCGTACGGGACCAGCACGGCCGCGTCGCCGACCAGCTCGGGCACTCCGCCGACCTCGGTGGCCACCAGGGCCACCCCGGCCCGCAGGGCCTCCTGGGCCAGCAGGGAGCGTCCTTCCCAGCGGCTGGGCAGCACCGCGATGTCGGCGGCGGCCAGCAGCCGGTCGGCGTCGCGGCGCCGGCCCAGCAGCCGTACCGGCAGGCCCTCCTCCTCGATGCGCCGGGACAACTCGGCGCGCAGCGGCCCCTCCCCCGCGATGACGAGCAGCGGTACCGGGTCCAGGGCCCGCCAGGCACGCGCCGCGTCCAGCAGGACGGAGTACCCGCGCCGGGCCACCAGGCTGCCGATCGCGATGACCAACGGCCTTTCCACGACGCCCAGTTCGGCCCGGGTCTTGTCCGCGTCGAGACCGGGTTCCGCCCCGTCGGGCGCGCCCGCCGGTACCGCCACGGCCGCGAGCCGGGCGTCGCGCGCCCCGCGCAGCCGGGCGAGGTCCACCTGGTCGGAGGAGGCGCCCAGCACCACCGCCGCGGTCCGCGCGACGTGCCGCTCCAGCAGCCGGCCGAGGCGCCCGAACGGGCCGGGGGCCTCGGGGGCGCCGCCGTGCCAGGTCACCACCAGCGGCACCCGCCGGCCGCGCAGGGCCAGGGCGGCCCGCATGCCGGCGCGCACCCCGTGCGCGTGCACCAGGTCCGCCCCGGCGCAGGCGGCCCGCAGCGCGCTCGCGGCGTCCGGCGTGAACTCCGCGCCGGCGCCGGTGAAGTCGTACTCCCCCTCCGCGGCGACGGGGGCGCAGACCGTCACGCGCACCCCGCGCGCGGCCAGACCGGTCGTCAGGGACCGTACGTGGGCGCTGCTGCCCGCGCCCGCACCGCCGAGGATCTGGACGGTACGCAGCGGGGGCCGCCCGTACGGTTGTGCGGGGGCGGGGAACGAAACCGGGGAGCTGCTCACGGGCCGAAGCTCCAGGGGGAGGAGTCAGAGACGTCGCCCAGGATGCCAGTCCGCACGCGCGTTCCGGGACCATACGGGTGCGGATCCCGTACGGGATACCGCGCGCTGCCCGCCGGCCTCACCCACACGGGCTACCGCGACGTCACCCCGGAGCCGTCCGGAGCCCCGTCCCCGACGTGCCGGAGGGGCCCGGGACGGACGTCGTCCCGGGCCCCTCCGGCCGCGTCAGGCGTCGGCGCGGGCCGCGTCGAGCAGTTCCTCGGCGTGGGCGCGCGCGGTCTGCGAGTCCTCCTGCCCGGCCAGCATCCGGGACAGTTCGCGGATCCGGTCCTCGCCCTCCAGCACGGTCACGCCCGAGCGGGTCACGGACCCGTCGACGGTCTTCTCCACCAGCAGCTGCCGGTCGGCGAAGGCCGCCACCTGCGGAAGGTGGGTGACGACCACGACCTGCGCGGACTTGGCCAGCTTCGCGAGCCGCCGTCCGACCTCGACGGCCGCCTTGCCGCCGACGCCCGCGTCGACCTCGTCGAAGAGGTAGGTGGGCACCGGGTCGGACCCGGCGAACACGACCTCCACCGCCAGCATGACCCGGGACAGCTCACCGCCGGAGGCGCCCTTGGCGATCGGCCGCGGCTGGGCGCCCGGGTGCGGGGCCAGCAGCAGTTCGACCTCGTCGGCGCCCGAGGGTCCGTACGCGACCGTGCGACCGCCGACCTCGACGCCCTCGGCGTCCTCGGCCTGCCGGATGTCGATCGTCACGCGCGCGTGCGGCATGGCCAGGGAGGCCAGTTCCGCGGTCACGGCGGAGGCGAACCGTTCGGCGGCCTCGCCCCGCGCGTCCGTCAACGCCTGTGCCAACAGGGAGAGTTCGTCGCGCAGTGCGTCCCGCTCGGCGGTCAGCTCGGCGATCCGCTCGTCGTCCCCGTCCAGCTCCAGCAGCCGGGCGGAGCCCTGCTGGGCCCATTGGAGTACGGAGTCGATGGAGTCGCCGTACTTGCGGGTGAGCTGCGTCAGCGCCGCCCGGCGCTCCTCCACCGCGGCGAGCCGCAGCGGATCGGCGTCGAGGTCGTCGGCGTACCCCGCGAGTTCGCCGGCCACGTCGGTGAGCAGGATGCCGAGCTCCCCGATCCGCTCGGCGAGCGCTCCCAGGACCGGGTCGTGGGAGCGTACGGATTCCAGGGCCCGGTGCGCGCCCGCGACGAGCGTGTTCGCGTCGATGCCCTCCGGGTCCTCGGGGTTGCCCGCGAGGGCCGCGTGGGCGACCTGCGCGGCCGACGCGAGCGATTCGGCGTGTCCGAGCCGCTCGGCCTCCGCCGCCAGCTCGGCGTCCTCGCCGGGCAGCGGTTCCACGGCGGCGACCTCCTCGAGGCCGAAGCGCAGCAGGTCCGCCTCCTGGGCCCGCTCCCGGGCCCGGGTGGTGAGGGTGTCCAGCTCGACGGCGACGGCGCGCAACCTGCGGTAGGCGCCGGCGTACTTCTCCAGGGGGACGGCGACCGCGTCCCCGGCGTACCGGTCGAGGGCCTGGCGCTGCCGGGCGGGCCTCAGGAGGCCCTGCTGGTCGGTCTGGCCGTGGACGGCGATCAGTTCGTCGGCGAGCTCGCCGAGCAGGCCGACGGGCACCGAGCGGCCGCCGACGTGGGCGCGCGAGCGCCCCTCGGCGGACACGGTCCGGCTGATCAGCAGGACGCCCTCGTCGAGCTCCGCCCCGGCCTCCTCGGCGCGCAGGGCGGCGGGCGAGTCCGGGCGCAGGACGATGCGTCCCTCGACCACCGCGGCCTTGGCCCCGATCCGTACCAGGGCCGGGTCGGCGCGACCGCCGAGCAGCAGGCCGAGGCTGGTGACGACCATCGTCTTGCCCGCGCCGGTCTCGCCGGTCACCGCGGTGAATCCGGGCGACAGCTCGACCACCGCGTCGTCGATGACCCCGAGCGACCGTATCCGCATCTCCTCAAGCACGGGACGACGATACCGAGGTTTCACCGGTGCCATGGGACAGCGCCCACGCGAGCGTTTCGAACGCGTGTACCAATACCGACTTATGGGACGGCACCCGAGGGTGGCTTCCGGCGGCTTCCGACGCCGTCCGCCTAGTGGGGTGCGCCGCGCCAGCCCGAGACCGGCAGCGCGAACTTCGCGACGAGCCGGTCCGTGAAGGACGCGTGGTGCAGCCGGGCGAGCCGCACCGGCACCGTGCCCCGGCGGACCTCCACCCGGGCCCCGGACGGCAGCTCCAGCATCCGCCGCCCGTCGCACCACAGCACGCCGTGCGGGGTGCCCGTCTGCACCTCGACCGCCAGCACCGAGTCCGGCGAGGTCACCAGGGGCTTCGCGAACAGCGCGTGCGCGCTGATCGGCACCATCAGCAGCGCCTCGACCTCCGGCCACACCACCGGTCCGCCCGCCGAGAAGGCGTACGCCGTCGAGCCGGTCGGCGTCGCGCAGACGATCCCGTCACACCCGAAGCCGGTCACCGGGCGCCCGTCGATCTCCAGGACCACCTCCAGCATCCGCTCCGGGGACACCTTCTGGACGGCGGCCTCGTTCAGCGCCCAGTCCCGGTGGACCACGTCACCGTTCGTCCGTACGAGGACGTCGAGGGTCATCCGCTCCTCGACCTCGTACTCCCGGGTGACGACCCGGTCCACGACCCGGTCCAGGTCGTCGCGCTCGGCCTCGGCGAGGAACCCGACCCGGCCCAGGTTGACGCCGAGCATCGGAACGCCCGAGCCGCGCGCGAACTCCGCCCCGCGCAGCAGGGTCCCGTCGCCGCCCAGCACGATCAGCAGCTCACACCCCTCGAGCACCGTGGGCGTGCACTCCGCGACGAGTTCCACCTCGGGCGGCAGCGGCAGGTCCGCCGCCTCGTGCTCCAGGACGCGGACCCCGAGGCCCGATTTCAGGAGGCCCTGCACGACCAGTTCCGCACTGCGGATGGCCGCGGGCCGCCCGGTGTGCGCGACCAGGAAGACGGTGCGCGGCGCCGCCGGATCCGGTTCCCCCGGACCCGTCGGAAATGCCGAACCCGCTGACGCCGATGAATCTGTCACTGAGGCCCCTCCGCCACTGCACGATCCACATCCCCCGGGTCGAGTGCCGGTGCCCCCGCCCGCAGCCACAAAAAGTACTCGACGTTCCCCGACGGACCGGGCAGCGGGCTCGCCGTCACCCCGACCACGCCCAGCCCCAGCTTCCAGGCCTGCGCCGCGACGTCGCGCACCGCTTCCGCGCGCAGCTCGGGGCTGCGCACCACGCCGCCGCTGCCGAGGCGGTCCTTGCCCACCTCGAACTGCGGCTTCACCATCAGCACCAGGTCCGCGCCGGCTGCCGTGCACCGTACGAGCGCGGGCAGCACCAGCCCGATCGAGATGAACGACAGGTCCCCGACGACCAGGTCCACCGGGATCCCGTCGATCAGCTCGACGGTCAGCTCGCGGACGTTGGTGCGGTCCTTCACCGTGACCCGGTCGTCGCTCTGCAGGGACCAGGCGAGCTGCCCGTACCCGACGTCGACGGCGACGACGTGGTCCACGCCCGCCCGCAGCAGCACGTCGGTGAAGCCGCCGGTGGAGGCTCCGGCGTCGAGCGCCCGCCGACCCTCGACGACCAGGCCCCGCGGCCCGAACGCCGCGAGGGCGCCGGCCAGCTTGTGGCCGCCCCGGGAGACGTAGTCGGGGTCGCTGTCGTCCTTCAGCACGACGAGGGCCGCGCTGGTCTCGACCTGGGTGGCCGGCTTGGTCGCGGTGGTACCGCCCACCGTCACCCGGCCGGCGGCGATCAGCTGGGCCGCGTGCTCCCGCGAGCGGGCCATGCTGCGGCGTACCAGTTCGGCGTCCAGGCGGCGGCGTGCCACTCCTGCCACGATCGGTTCAGCTCCTGTTTTCGTAAGGTCCGGGGACGGTCGGTGCGTCCAGCGCGGTCAGCGCCTCGCGCAGTCCCCTGTGCACATCCTCGTACACCTCGACGTGTCCGTCCGCCGCGAGCCGGTCCGCGTCCGCCAGCCGCTCCAGGTGGCCGTCGACGGCGGCGTGGCCGGTGGGGGTGCGTACGACGCCCAGCGGAGCGGGCGCGGCCGGTTCGGCGGACTCCGCCGCGAGGTCCTCGCCGGACGCCGTCCCGGGCCCCTCGGAGTGGTCGGCGGCGCTCTCCGGTCGTTCGTCGGTCATGGTTCGACGCTACCGCGAAGCGGGTCGACGGCCGCGCACGGCTCTGCGGTACGGTCGTGATCACCATGGCTACGATCGAGGAGTGCCGCGAAGCACTCGACCGACTCTCCGACAACCTGGCGCGGGCCGAGGGCGACGTGCGCGGCGCGACCGCCCTGGACCGCTCCCTGAGCTGTCACATCACCGACCTCGACCGGACCTTCACCGGCCGCCTCGACGACGGCCGGATCCGGGTGGACGCGGTCGAGCCCGGCCCGCCCCGCGCGAAGGCCGAGATCAGGCTCGCGATGACCGGCGACGACCTGCTCGCGCTGGTCGCGGGCGAGCTGAAGTTCCCCAAGGCCTGGGCCTCGGGCCGGGTCCGGCTGGAGGCGGGCTTCCGCGATCTGCTGCGCCTGAAGTCCCTGCTGTAGGACGGGACCCGGCGGACTCGTCCGCGCGGTGGTCCAGTGGTTCAGAGCGCTGCGGCAGCCGCGCGCGTACGGGCCGAGCGGCCCGCCGGCACCACCAGGGGCGTGCCCGTCTCCGGGTCCTCGATGATCTGGCAGCGGACCCCGAAGACCTCCTCCACCAGCCCGGCGGTGACCACCTCGGCGGGCGGGCCCTCCGCGACGACGACTCCCCCGCGCAGCGCGATCAGGTGGGTGGCGTAGCGGGCGGCGTGGTTGAGGTCGTGGAGCACCGCCACCAGGGTCCGGCCCTGTTCCTCGTGCAGCTCCGCGCACAGGTCGAGGACGTCGAGCTGGTGCTGGATGTCCAGATAGGTCGTCGGCTCGTCGAGCAGCAGCAGCGGGGTCTGCTGGGCGAGCGCCATCGCGATCCACACCCGCTGGCGCTGACCGCCCGACAGCTCGTCCACGGACCGGTCGGCGAGCTCGGCGACGCCGGTGGCGGCCATCGACTCGTTCACGATCCGCTCGTCCTGCGGCGACCACTGGCGCAGCAGTCCCTGGTGCGGGTACCGGCCGCGCGAGACGAGGTCGGCGACGGTGATGCCGTCGGGGGCGATCGAGGACTGCGGGAGCAGGCCCAGCGTCCTGGCCACCTTCTTGGCGGGCATCGACGCGATGGCCTGCCCGTCCAGCAGCACCCGCCCCGTGGACGGCTTCAGCATCCGCGACAGGGCCCGCAGCAGTGTCGACTTCCCGCAGGCGTTGGGGCCCACGATCACCGTGAAGGAGTGGTCGGGTATCTCCACCGACAGGTTCTCCGCGATGATCCGCTGGTCGTAGCCGAGCGTGACGTTCTCCGCGGTCAGCCGCTGCACGTGCGTACTCCTCGTATGGCCGGACTGGTTGCCGGGCTCGTTTCCGGGCTCGTTTCCGGACCGATTTCCGATGCGGGACTTCTTGCCGGATTCCTTGCCGGAATCCTTCCCGGGGCGCTCCCGCCGGCCGGCGTCCTCATATGCGTCCCGCCTTGCGCTCCGCGACGAGCAGCCAGAGCAGGTAGAGGCCGCCGACGAGCCCGGTCACCACGCCCACCGGCAGCTGGTCCGCGCCGAACGCCCGCTGCGAGGCCAGGTCGGAGGCCAGCAGCAGGACGGCGCCCATCAGCGCGCCGGTCAGCAGGTTCGAGCCGGTCGAGCGGCTCAGCCGTCGCGCCAGTTGGGGCGCGGCCAGCGCGACGAAGCTGATCGGCCCGGCGGCCGCGGCCGCCGCGGTGGTCAGGACGATCGCCGCCGGCATCAGCACCATGCGGGTGCGTTCCACCCGCACGCCCAGCGCGTACGCCGCGTCGTCACCCATCTCGATCGTGCGCAGCGCCCGGCTCTGCCCGAGGACCAGCGGGAACAGTACGGCGCAGGTCGCCAGCAGCGGCCACACCTGCGCCCAGTCCCGGCCGGCCAGCGAACCCGTCAGCCAGACCATCGCCCGGGTGGCCTCGACGACCTGGGCCTTGGTCATCAGGTACTGGATCACGGCGACGAGCACGGCGGAGGAGCCGATGCCGACGAGCACCAGCCGGTACCCCTGGATCCCCTGTTTGTACGCGAGCAGGTAGACGGCGGCGCCCGTGAGCAGACCGCCGATCAGCGCGCCCAGCGCCACCTCGCCGGCGCCGCCCTTGAAGACGACGATGACGACGAGCGCGCCCACGGACGCGCCGTGCCCGAAGCCCAACAGGTCGGGCGAGCCCAGCGGGTTGCGGGAGACGGACTGGAAGACCGCGCCGGACATCCCGAGGGCCGCGCCGACCAGGACGGCGACGAGGACCCGGGGCAGCCGCAGGTCGTTGACGATGAAGTCGTGGGCGGGGCTGCCGTTGCCCAGCAGGGTCCGTACGACGTCCGCGGGCGCGATCTCGAAGTCGCCGGTGCCGATGAGCACGACGGCGAGCACCACGGTCGCGACGGCCAGCACCACTCCGGTGACCAGCGCGCGGGGCTCCACGCGCAGCGAGGTCCGCCCGGGCCCGCGCAGCGCCCGCAGCCGGGCCTTCGGCGCGGTGGAGACGGCGCCGGCCGCGGTCTTCGTACCGTTCGCGCTCACAGTTGGGCCATCCTCTTGCGCCGGACCAGGTGGATGAAGACCGGCCCGCCGATCAGCGCCGTGACGATCCCGACCTGCAGTTCGGCGGGCCGGGTGACGACCCGTCCGATGACGTCGGCGCCCAGCAGCAGGACCGGCGCCAGCACCGCCGAGTACACCAGCACCCAGCGCATGTCCGGCCCGGTCAAGGCCCGCACCAGGTGCGGGATCATCAGCCCGACGAACACGATCGGTCCGCACGCCGCGGTCGCCGCCCCGCACAGCAGGGTGATGGCGACCATCGCCGCGATCCGGGTCCGCGTCAGGTGGGCGCCCAGGGCCCGCGCGGTGTCGTCGCCCATGGCCATGGCGTTGAGCGGGCGTCCCAGCAACAGCGCGAGGGCCGCGCCGGCCAGCAGGAACGGCGCCACCTGTTGGACGGTGTCCATGGTCGCGGAGGACAGCGACCCGACCGTCCAGAAACGCAGCTTGTCCAGCGCCTTGGAGTCCATGAGCTGCACGGCGTTGATGTAGCCGACGAGCGCGGCGCTGGCCGCCGTACCGGCGAGCGCGAGGCGCACCGGCGTCGCGCTGCGGCTGCCGCCGAGCACGTAGACGACGACCGAGACGACTCCCGCCCCGAGGAAGGCCCACCACACGAACTCGGTCAGCGAGGCGGCCCCGAAGAAGCTGATCGCCGATACGACGGCGGCCGCGGCGCCCGCGTTCACACCGAGGATGCCGGGCTCGGCCAGCGGGTTGCGGGTCAGGGCCTGCATCACCGCGCCGGACAGGCCGAGGCCCAGCCCGACGAGCACCCCGAGGAGGGTGCGCGGGACCCGCAGGTCCCGCACCACCACGTCGTTCGGGGTTCCGGCGTACGAGAACAGGCCGTGCCAGACGTCGTCGAGGGACATCGGCTTGGCCCCGACGGCGATGCTCGCCACCATGATCAGGACCAGTACGGCGACCGCGCCGAGCAGCCCGGCCGCGCGCGCCGCGTGGCGCGGACGGGCGGCGGGCACCGGCGCGGTGCTCCGTTCGGATTCGGGGGGACTGTCGATTAATACGAAGGTTAGGCTAACCTAGCTTGCCGACAATGCGTTCATCCGAACGACCGAGGCGAGCGCCCCGGAGGGAGCGCCTCCGGATGAACGCCCGGCTCACAGCCCCAGCTTGGCCAGCGCCTTCTCCACGTCGTGCGCATAGGAGCCGTCCCCGGCCGCCGACCAGGCGACCGCGCACAGCGCCCGCAGCCCGTCGATCGGATCCGCGTCCACCGACGACGGTGTCCCGTCGGCCTCCGGGACCGGCGAGACGTCCAGGTAGGTGCCCGTGTCCACGGCGCTCCAGCCGCCGCACCGCCAGGTGCCGGCCCGCTCCGTCGGTTCCGGCTGCCCGGTCAACAGCCCGCGCAGGTCACGGTCCACGTAGGTCGGCCGGTGCTTCGGCTCGGCCCGCAGCAGCTGCGCGGCGTCCGTCACCCCGGTCAGCACGAGCAGCGAGTCGACGTCCCCGTTGTGGGCGCCCTCGATGTCGGTGTCCAGCCGGTCCCCGACCACCAACGGCCGCTTCGCCCCGGTCCGCAGGACCGTCTCCCGGTGCATCGGGGGCAGCGGCTTCCCCGCCACCTGCGGCTCCGCGCCCGTGGCGATCCGTACGACCTCCACGGCCGCGCCGTTGCCCGGCGCGATCCCGCGCGCGCCCGGAATCGTCAGGTCCGTGTTCGACGCGTACCAGGGCACCCCCCGGTTGATCGCGTACGAGGCCTCCGCGAACCGCCCCCACGCCAGGTCCGGTCCCCCGTACCCCTGGACGACCGCCGCGAGCCCCTCCTCCTCGGCCGAGTCCACCGGCACCAACCCGCGCTCGCGCAACGCGACCCGCAGCCCCTCGCCACCGATCACCAGCACCTTCGCACCGGCCTCCACCTGGTCCGCGATCAGCCGGGCCACCGCCTGCGCCGAGGTGATCACCTCGGCCGCGTCCGTCGGGATCCCGAGCTCGCCGAGGTGCTCCGCCACCGCCTCCGGCGTCCGCAGCGCGTTGTTCGTGACGTAGGCGAGGTGCATCCCCTCCTCCCGGGCCACCGCGAGGGAGTCCACGGCGTGCGCGATGGCACGGCCCCCCGCGTACACCACCCCGTCGAGGTCCAGCAGGGCCGTGTCGTACGCCTGGTGCAGACTCCGCTCACTGCCCGCGGGACTGGTCCTGCTCTGCCGGGTCATCCGGTCCGCTCCTCACATGATCGAACTTGTCCGATATTGCGCTACCCCATTACTCCCCCGATCATCCCGCATCGCGAGACGCGTCTTACGATGCACCAATGACCACACCTGGCAACGCGGAGCACGGGCTGCGCCTGATCCCCTTCCACGGACTGCGTTACGTCCCGGAACGCGTCGGCAGCCTGTCCGCCGTCACCTCGCCGCCGTACGACGTGGTCGTACGACCCGACGGAGTCGACTACCTCGAATCCGCGGACCCGCACAACATCGTCCGGCTGATCCTGCCGCAGGCCGAAACCCCGGCCGCCCGCAACGAGCAGGCCGCCCGCACCCTCCACGACTGGCTGGCCGAGGGCGTCCTCAGCGCCGACCCCGACGCCGCCCTCTACGTCTACGAGCAGCGCAAGGGCTCCCTCCTGCAACGCGGCGTCGTCGGCGCCCTGGCCCTGTCGACCGCGGACGCCGGCATCGTCCTGCCGCACGAGGACGTCATGCCGGACGTCGTCACCGACCGCGCCGGCCTGATGCGCGCGACGTCGGCGAACCTGGAACCGCTGCTGCTCACCTACCGCGGTGACGGACCGGGTACCGGGGCCGCAGCCGTCGTGGAGGCCGCCGCCACCCGCACCCCCCTCCTGTCGACCGTCACCGAGGACGGGTTCCTGCACCGGCTGTGGGCCGTCACCGATCCGGCCGAGCTGGCCGCCGTCGCCGCCGACCTCGGCCACCGCCAGGCCCTCATCGCCGACGGCCACCACCGCTGGGCGACGTACCTGCGCCTCCAGGAGGAGCACGGCTCCCCCACCCCGTGGGACTTCGGCCTGGTCCTCCTCGTCGACACGGCCCGCTACCCGCTCCAGGTCCGCGCCATCCACCGGATGCTGCGCCGCCTGCCCCTCGCCGACGCGCTCGCCGCGCTCGAAGGGAACTTCCGCGTCCGCCCCGTCGACGGGCCCCTGCCGCTCGCCCTGGAAGTCCTCGCGGACGCCTCGGAACGCGGCAACGCCTTCCTGCTCACCGGGGACGGCACCTTCCACCTGGTCACCGACCCCGACCCGGAGCTGATCGCCCGGACCGTGCGCCGCGACCGCCCCGAGGCCTGGCGCCGGCTCGACGCGACCGTGCTGCACGCCTCCCTGCTGGACACCCTGTGGCAGGTGCCGGACGCCCCGGACCACATCACGTACATCCACGACGCCCCCGCGACCGTCGCCATGGCCGAACGCCACGGCGGCACCGCCGTCCTGCTGCACCCCGTACGCGAGGACGTGGTGCGGGACCTGGCCCGCCAGGGCGTCACCATGCCCCGCAAGTCCACCTCCTTCGGCCCGAAGCCGGCGACGGGCCTGGTGCTGCGCAGCCTCGACTGACCGGGCCCCGAACGCGCGAAAGGGCGGTACCCCCGGTGGGGTACCGCCCTTTCGTCACGTCAGTCCGACTGCTCAGACCCGGTCGTCGCGCTCATCGCGCTCGTCCCGGTCATCGCGCTCGTCGCGCTCGTCGTCGCGCTCGTCGTCCTCGATGACCACGATCTCGTCGGTGGCGTCGACGTCGGAGTCCTCGACGGGCTCGTACTCGTCGTCGTCCTCGTCGTAGTACTCGGCCTGGTCGCCCGCGCGCTCGGCGGCGGCGACTTCGGCTTCGTCCTGGTCGTCGTCCTGGTCGTCGTCCTCGTCATCGAAGTCGGCGTCCGCGTCGTCGTTCGCGTTCTCCGCGAGGGTCGCGGCGTCCACGAACTCGACGCCGTCGATCTCGGCGAGGCGGTCGGAGGCGTCGGTCGCCCCGTCCTTGTCCGCTTCGAGGGTCTTGGCGAACCACTCGCGCGCCTCGTCCTCACGACCGGCCGCCAGCAGGGCGTCGGCGTACGCGTACCGCAGGCGCGCGGTCCACGGCTGCACGGCGCTGGAGGCCAGTTCCGGACTCTGGAGGGTGACGATGGCGGCGTCGAGCTCGCCCATGTCACGGCGGGCACCGGCGGCGACCAGACGCATCTCGACCTGGCCGGCCTTGTCCAGCTTCTGCACCTCGGGCTCGCCGGCCATGGCCAGCGCCCGCTCCGGACGGCCGAGGCCGCGCTCGCAGTCGGCCATCACGGGCCACAACTCGACGGAACCGGTCATCCGCTTCGCGGCACGGAACTCGGCGAGAGCCTCGCTGTACTTCTGCGTGGCGTACGCCGCGAAGCCGGCGGCCTCGCGGACGGCGGCGACGCGGGAGGCCAGACGCAGGGCGATGCGGGCGTACGCGTACGACTGCTCCGGGTCCTCGTCGATCAGCCGGGCCACCATCACCAGGTTGCGCGAAACCTCCTCGGCCAGGCCCTTGGGCAGGCTCAGGAGCTCCTGACGCACATCGGCGTCGATCTCGTGGCCGGTGATGTCGTCGTCGATCGGAAGCCGCTTGACCGGGTCCCGGTCGCGGTCGGCACGGAAGTCACGGTCGCCACCCCGGTCGTCACGCCCGCGGTAGCCACCACGGTCGCCGCCCCGGTCATCGCGTCCGCCACGGAACCCACCACGGTCCCCGCCGCGGTCGTCGTCGCGACGCGGGTACGAGGGACGGTCCCCACCCCGGTCGTCGCGGCGCGGGAAGGACGGACGGTCCCCACCACGGTCATCACGACCACCACGGAACCCACCACGGTCATCGTCACGACGCGGGTACGACGGACGGTCCCCACCCCGGTCATCACGACGCGGGAAGGACGGACGGTCCCCACCACGGTCATCACGACCACCACGGAACCCACCACGGTCGTCATCACGACGCGGGTACGACGGACGGTCGCTACCGCCACGGTCATCGCGACGCGGGAAGGACGGACGGTCGCTGCCGCCACGGTCGTCACGACGGAAACCGCCGCCACCACCCGAGGGACGCCCACCACGGTCGTCATCACGGCGCGGGTACGACGGACGGTCCCCACCACGGTCGTCACGACGGAAACCGCCGCCACCACCCGAGGGACGCCCACCACGGTCGTCATCACGGCGCGGGTACGACGGACGGTCGCTACCGCCACGGTCATCGCGACGCGGGAAGGACGGACGGTCGCTGCCGCCACGGTCGTCACGACGGAAACCGCCGCA
>NZ_JBIAVF010000025.1:159320-160526 GCF_042893755.1 Streptomyces sp. NPDC001568
CCGCCACCACCGGAAGGACGCCCACCACGGTCGTCATCACGGCGCGGGTACGACGGACGGTCCCCACCACGGTCGTCACGACGGAAACCGCCGCCACCACCCGAGGGACGCCCACCACGGTCATCGTCACGACGCGGGTACGACGGACGGTCCCCACCACGGTCATCACGACCACCGCGGAACCCACCACGGTCGTCATCACGACGCGGGAAGGACGGACGGTCCCCGCCACGGTCGTCACGACGCGGGAAGGAGGGACGGTCGCCGCCACGGTCGTCGCGACGGAAACCGCCGCCACCACCGGAAGGACGTCCACCACGGTCGTCATCACGGCGCGGGTACGACGGACGGTCCCCACCACGGTCATCACGACCACCGCGGAACCCACCGCGGTCGTCATCACGACGGGGGAAGGACGGACGGTCGCCACCGCGGTCGTCGCGACGGAAGCCGCCGCCACCACCGGTCGGACGGTCGCTGCCGCCACGGTAGCCACCGCCGGAAGGACGGTCGCCACCACGGAAGCCGCCACCGGTCGGACGGTCGCCGCCGCCGGCACCCCGGTAGCCGCCGCCCGAGGGACGGTCGCCGCCGGCGGGACGCCCACCACGGTCGTCACGGCGGAAACCGCCGCCACCACCGGTCGGACGGCCACCGCGGTCGTCGCGGCGGAAGCCACCACGGTCACCGCCACGGTCGTCACGACGGAAGCCGCCCCTGTCACCGCCGTCGTTGCGCCGAGGCTCGCGCTCCGGACGATCGTCGGGAGAGTTGGACATGGGTGTGACTCCTGTCTTCGGGGTACCGCTAGTCATTCTTGCGCAACCAACCCATGGCCGCGCTTCGGCGTAAAAGAGGTGAAAAACAAAAAGACCCCTGGTCCAGCGTTGAACGCTGGACCAGGGGTCCTTGAAAAATTGTTCGGCGGCGTCCTACTCTCCCACAGGGTCCCCCCTGCAGTACCATCGGCGCTGAAAGGCTTAGCTTCCGGGTTCGGAATGTAACCGGGCGTTTCCCTAACGCTATGACCACCGAAACCCTAATCGGTTTCGAGCGAACAAGCACACTTTGTAGTTATGTTCTAGCTCTAGAAACCAGCAACCGTTCGTTGCTTCAGAACTAACACAGTGGACGCGAGCAACTGAGGACAAGCCCTCGGCCTATTAGTACCAGTCAGCTCCACCCGTTACCGGGCTTCCACATCTG
>NZ_JBIAVF010000026.1:0-125104 GCF_042893755.1 Streptomyces sp. NPDC001568
CCGGCGCCGAACCACCAGCGGACACAGCAGCACGCACACAGCAGCACGCACACAGCGACGCCCGGCCGGGACAATCCCGCCGGGCGTTCTCGCGTACGCACACCGGCCTGGCCGGACCGGCATGGCTGGACTCGCGCAGGAGCCCACCCCCGACCTGGGTCGAATAGGGGCTCCCCGGACGGATCGAGACCGCGGACCAGGCTCAGGATCGGGGAACGTCCGCCGCGCGGACGGCATGACCCGTCCGCCCCGTATGACCATTCAGCCGAAGCCACTGCGCCAACCTGCTGACAATCGTCCGACAATCAGCAAGTCGTAGTGTTCCTGCGACGCCGGTGACCGAAGCTCCGCTCGTCCAGCATGACGACCTGAGGAGCTACGGATGAACGCTGTACCCATGATCACGCGACGCCTGCGGCCGGTGGCCATTCTCGCGGTGCCCCTTGCCCTCGGCTTCGCCACGATCGCCGCGCCCGCCGCGATCGCCGCCCCCGGCACGGACTCGGTACACGCCCCCGCCGACGGGCCACGCGGCCCCCAGGGCCCCAAGGGCCTCAAGGGCGACCGCGGGCCTGCCGGACCCGCCGGGCCCGCCGGGCCGTGTGTCGACGTCGCCGTCGTGGCCGGCACCACCCCCGGCAGCGAATACAGCGCCGCCCTCACCCGTGGCAAGACCTTCGTCGGCTACCGCCCCACCCTCACCGGCGCCTACACGTGGCGCGACCTGACCCTCCCCGTCACCCCCGGGTACCCGCGCAACACCTGCAGCGTCGGTGTGAAGCTCGCCGGTGAACGCGTCTACGTGAAGGTACTCACCACCGCGGGCGACATCTACGAAACCTCCTGCACCGCTCCCGCGCTCTCCTGCACCCTCGGCTGGACCGCCGTCATCAAGCCCTGACCCCACGCATGCCGTCACTACGGCCTGCGGCCGGCGCTCCCCAGCAGCACGGCTGAACGAGACGCCCGGCGGTGGGGCTCGGACCTGGGCCCAGGGGCGGTCGCAGGCAAGCAGCGGCGAAGAGGTCGTTCCGTCCCAACCATGCGGGCGTGCCCATCCGGCACGCCCGCATCGCAGTGGTGGGTGGGACGCCCGAAGCACTTGTTCAACCCACCCGTTGAACTGGACCTGGTGGCCGTCATCGTCCTCGTTCCGACGGTCGACAGGCCTCCGGGACACACGTCCTCTGCCCGGCCGCGGCCGCACACCGGGCGGCCTGTCGAGCTCACGATGGCTCCTGGCCGCTCGTCCTCAACTCATCGCGCACGCTCCCCGGTTCGTGAGCCGAGCCGGTCTTTCGCATGTCGCGGAGCGGTACGGGCGCGAGTCGTGGTACCGGCCGCAGGGGCGTCGCCGGACCCGCCATGATCAGGCGGGTGGCCTCGATCCCGCCCATGCCGGGCATCCGGATGTCCCTCACCACGACGTCGGGGCCGACCTCCCTGGCCAGTTGAACCGCCTCAGCGTCGGCGCAGGCCCCACCGACGACATCCAGGTCGGGATGATCGGCCATGAGTACGCGAAGACCGGACCGCACCAGCGGCTGGTCATCGGCGAGCACCACCCGAACGGTCATCGGACCTCCACCGGAACTCCGACGGGTGCAGGCAGCGGCAGCCTCGCCGCCACCCGGAAGCCGCCCTCGGCGCGTGGCCCGGCGCTGAGGTGACCGCCCAGCAGGCCGACCCGCGCCCGCATCCCGATGATGCCGAAGCCACGGTCCGAGCTGTTCCCGGGCCGGTGATCCCGGTCGCACTCGCCGTGCTCGTCGTGAGGCGCCGCGACGTGTGAACGTGCCGTAGGCGCATCGCCGTAAGGCGATGGCCGGAGGCGCCCCCGACCTCCCACGCGTGGGCGTACGGCGTCTGACGCCGCCCACGGTGCGACGTTGTGTAGCCGTTACGCTGCCCTGCGTGAACGATCGACGCTTACCACTGCTCCCCATCGCAGCGGCCTGCGCAGTGCTCGCAGTTCCTCCGACTCCGGCCCACGCGGCGGACCCCCTCCCCTGCGTGAAGGGTGAGTCCGAGTCCAGGGCCAGGTCCGCGGTCGACGAGGGGGAGATCCGCTTCACCGACGAGACCGCCTACGACGATGCGCGCAGGTTCGCGATCGCGGCCTGGCAGTACGGCGGCGCGAAGATCAAGATCCTCGGCGACAGCGCGACGACCGTGAACGACCTGGAGTTCCGGGACGAGAACCTCGGCAACGGCCGGGACGCGCCCGTCGGGGAGTACCGCTACCGTGCGGCGCCCGGCTTCACCGACTACATCGTGTTCAACAAGCAGCGGATGGGCAAGGACGCCGACTACCAGCGTCACGTCGCACTGCACGAGTTGGGCCACGCCCTGGGCCTGTGCCACAAACCGGAGGGCAAGTTCGCCACCCTGATGTGGAAAGAGGTCAGGATCTCGATGAACCGGCCGCAGGACGCGGACAAGGCCAACCACAAGAGGCTCTGGGGCTGAGATGGAGCCGGCATGTGCGTTCGGGGACCCGAACACGCCCTGTGTCGCCCCAGGGTGAGAGCGCCCGCGGAGGAAGGCGGAGGCCGGCCGATGTCAGCGGAATGCGGTGACGTTGCGGGCGGCCCAGTCCGAGAAGGGGCGGGGGGCGCGGCCCAGGATCTGCTGGACGTGCGGGCTGACGCGCAGTTCGGCGGGGCTCGGGGAACCAAGGATGTCCAGGGTGTCGTCGGCGAGCTCCGCCGGCATGCTGTGGGTCATGGCGGCCTTGGCCTCGTCGCGGGTGAGCTCGTGAAAACGCACCGGCGAGCCCAGCGCGGCGGCGATGGCCTCCGTCTGCCGGCGCGGAGTGATCACCTCCGGGCCGGTCAACTCGTAGGCGCCACCGGTGTGCCGGTCATCCAGTAGGCAGGCCGCCGCGACAGCGGCGATGTCGGCCGGGTCGATGATCGGCACCCCGACGTCGCCGAAGGGCGCGGCAACGACCTTGCGCGTGCGGACGGAATCGGCCCACCACAGGGCGTTGGAGGCAAAGCCGCCCGGCCGCAGGATGGTCCATTCCAGGCCGGACTCCCGCAGCGTGTTCTCCAGCGCGCGCATCGCGATGCGCGTGGGGCCGAAGGGCCTGGTCATCACACCCAGCGTGGAGAGCAGGACGACCTTGCGGACCCCGCCGGCCGCGGCTTCGGCGATGATGTCGGCAGGGTTGGCTCCAGTGGCGTGCAGGTCGCCGGAGAGCAGCACGAACAGCGCCTTCGCGCCGGCCAGGGCGGGCCTGAGGCCGGCCGGGTCGGTCAGGTCGGCCACCACGTGACGTGCCCCGTCCGGCACGGGTGCCGCATGCCGAGAAACGGCCGTCACCTGCCGGCCCGCCTCGGTCAGCGCCTGCGTCAGCGGGCGGCCGATGTTCCCGGTAGCCCCGGTCACCACGATCATGATCAGCTCCTTGTCGTAGGTCCTGTACGGCCACGACACTAGGAGTCGGACTAACTTTTGGTAAGGACATACCTTTAGGTAAGCTCATCCCATGACGGATAGCGCGCAGCTCACCGGTACCACTTCGGAGAAGCGGTATGACGTGTTTCACACGGACTGCCCCGCGCGCGATGTGATCAACCACCTGACCAGCAGGTGGGGCGTCTGGGTGCTCATCTCCCTGCGGAGCAACGATCTCCGGTTCTACGAGCTACGCGACAGCATCCAGGGCATCAGCGAGAAGATGCTCGCCCAGAGCCTGCGTGCGCTGGTCCAGGACGGACTTGTCCGGCGGGAGGTCGAGCCGACGACGCCGCCCCAGGTCACCTACGGGCTGACCGAGTTCGGCCGGGACATCGGCGAACCGTTGACGGAGCTGTTCGACCGGGTCACACGCCGGCTGCCGCCACGCAGCGCGGCGTAGCGGGGCAGCGGGGCAGCGACGCCGCTTCGTGCCGCATTTCGTGCCGCACAGGGGATCAGCCGTCGGCGCGGTCGGTCTTGAACTCGACGGGGGGGCCTGGGACCGGGTGCTGCACAGGGGCACGGTGACCGTGGAGCCGCAGTTGTCGGTGACGACCACCCGTGCTCCGTACGACCGGAACGAACCGACGCGGGTCCGTCCGCTACGGCGTCGAGCGCGACGCGCTCGACCGACGCGGTGACCACGGCCAGGTCCACTTTTTTCGTCCCGCCCTTCACCTCCACCCCGCTCTCCACCGGATGGTTGAAGAAGACCAGGTCGTCGTCCCCGCGCACCCTGCCGTCAGGTCCGATCAGCACGGCGCACACGTCGATCTCCGGGCTACGCGAGCCGGACCCTGCACCAGGGCGCCGGCAGCGGGGCGTTGGCGCCTTGGGCGAGTCTGGTGTCCATCGGTGGCCTCTCGTGGTGCGGTCCCGGCTCCCGGTCCCGTCCCGTGCGAGTGGTCAGCGGCCCGTGGCGATGAAGCCCGCCCAGGCACTCAGGTCGTCGGGCACGATGCGCGGCAGCAGCCGCGCCATCCCGTCGGGCGCGTGCGGTGGCAGCGACCTCCCCGGGTCCGCCATCCACCGCTGCGCCAGCCGCAGGGCCTCGGCGGCATCGCGCCCCTCGGCCCGCAGATAGTGGTGGGTCATGAACATCAGCAGTGACGTGGCCTCGTCGGGCACCGGCCACAGCGAGCCGACCACCGTCCGCGCTCCGGCCGTGAGGAACGCCGTGGCGAGGGTGTAGGCCTCGTTGGTCCCCCGCCCGGAAACATGGCTGCGGCAGGCCGCCAACACCACCAGGTCCGGGTGGCCGGTGTCCGCGCCCCCGTCGATGACTTCCGTCAGCTCCTCCGCCGCCAGGTTCCCGCCGTGCAGCAGCAGTGCCGCGCTGTGCCGTACGTTCTCCAGCACCGCGGCGTGGCAGGCCAGGTGGAGCGTGCCGCCCCGGCCGGCGCCGGACCGCAGCCACTCCAGTACCTCCTCCGGGCGGCCCGGCCCGGCGGGCACGAGGAGGCTTCCGGCACCGGCCCGCCCGAGGAAGACGGCCCGCGGGTAGTAGGCCTCGCGCACGGCCACCGCCTCCCGGCCGGCGAAGGGCAGGTCTCCGGTCGGATCGCCGACGATGAGCGCCGCGTCCGTGCGGGGCCGCGCGGGGCGCTCGGCCACCTCGCACAGCAACCGGGCCGAGGCGGTGTAGGTGAACTCCGCTGTGTCCAGCACGTACCGGCGCCCACCGCCGGTCGTGGCGCTCCAAGCGGCGTGCCACGGCACGGCCGACAGGTCCCCCATGGGCACGAGGACCAGCCGCGGCACACGGCCGACGGGCAGAACCGGTACGTCCTGCCGCAGGCCGCGTGCCAAGGGTTCCGCCACCGACTGCCAGGCCCAGGCGCACACCCGGTCGAGCCGCTGGGACAGCGGCCGAACGCGCGGGGCCGCGCCGGGCCCGGCGCCCATGTCCCGCCGCCCACCCGGTCCCGCCCTCCCGGTGCCGGTGAGGTAGTCGAACGCGGCGACCGGGTCGAACCCGCCGGCCGGCCCGGACCCGGCGCCCGGCCCCGCTCCGCCCGCTGCCGGGGCACCGGCCGGGCTGCGTGCGGACCGCAACCGCCCGTCGGCAGGCCGGAGGAGGTACTGGCGCATCGGCTCCGCGTCCTCGCGCAGCAGGGGCATTGGTACGACGCCGGTCCGGCCGTCGGCTGCCACCACGAGCGCGGCGCCGGCGTCCTCACCGGAGGAGCCGGCCGGCCCGGCGGGGAGCAGGTACACCAAGGCGTCGCGCCCGAGGGCGCGCAGGGCGGCGGCGATCCGCGGAACGCTCGGCGGGGAGAGCAGCCGGTCGGCCGCGACGCCGTCCAGGGCCAGCAGGACGTCCAGGACCTCGCGGCGCAGGCCGCTCGCCGGCGCGGCGCCGGAAGCGAGCGCCCGAGCCCATCGCGCCGCCGGCTCGCCGTGCCCGGCGTCGGTCAGGCGTCGTTCGACGGTCCTGGCCGTCGTCGCCGCGTGCAGCACGAGGCCGCGGCAGGCGTCGAGGGTGCTGACGGCCTCGGCCGGCTCCCCGTCCGCCAGGCACCAGCGGGCCACCGTCAGCGCGGTGGCGGTCGCCCCGGCGGCGGCCACCGCCGCGTCGGCCGTACCGGACTGGAGGAGCACCCCGTACGCGGTGGCCCGCAGCGCGTCCGCGGCGATGCTCCGGGCCGCCGCCCGGTCACCCGCGGCGCGGTCGTCCCGCAGGCGCAGCGACTTGGCGAGCAGGAATCCGCTGCGGGCGCGCAGCGGGTGCTCGGGGCCCCTCGTTCCCCGGTACGTCTCCTCCAGGACCCCGATGGCTTCGTCGAGCCGCCGGCGCCGCGACCAGGGACGGCCCAGTACCGCTTCAGAGCAGCCCAGGAAACCGAGGAGCATGCCGGACATGAGCCACACCTCGTCGCCGCGGACGGCCGAGGCCCGGGCCGCGCCCAGCACGACGGCAGCGTCCCGCAGGGCGGAGCGGTCCCCGTGGTCGTGGGCGCGGGCCGTGCGTGCGGCACCGATCGCCCCCAGCAGCGCGGCGCGCTGAAACGGGGGCATGCCCGCCGTGGAGCCGACGAGTTCGCGCGCGGCGGCATCGCCGCCCGCAAGTGCGGCGGCGGTGGGGGCAAGCTCGAGCCGCAGGGCCGCCCACACCGGATGGTCGGGGTCCAGAGCGAGGTCCTCGGGGCGCAGGGCGGCGAGCGCCCGGTCCCGTCGGCCGGCGGGACCCGGGGACAGGAGGGCCGAGAGGGCGGACTGGACGGTCCGGAGCAGTCCGAGGTCGGGCAGGCCCGCGCGCTCGACCTCGGTCATCGTCTCCATGCGCCGCACCATGTCGCGCAGTGCCCGCTCGCCCGCCGCGATGTCGTCGTGGCCGCCGTTCACCAGGCCGTGGAGCATCGTGAGGACGGCCCCCATGCCGACCATGACGTCAGCGTGCCCGGCGGCCTGCCCGCCGGAGCCGGGGGCCCCTGCTCCGGTCGCCGCCGCCGCGGCTGCCTCGGCCGCGAGGCCCAGCAGGGGGCCGGTGCGCAGTGCTCCGTAATGGCCCTGCGCGATGCTGCAGGCCATGCTCGCGGTCCGGTCGACCTCCCCTCCCGCGGGTGCGACCGCATCCAGGAGGGCCTGGAGACGGTCGGGAGTGAGCCGCGTCCGGTCGGGGTCGAGCAGGGGGGAGTTGCGCAGCAGGAACACCGCGTGGGAGACGTGGTCCGCGTCGCGGCCGGCCCCCTGCTGCCAGCGCCCGAACAGGTCCTCCACGCCTTCGGTGGGGCCGACGAGCCGGTCGACGGTGCCGGTCCAGTGCTCCGGCGCCGCCGGCGTGGCCGCACCGGCCGCCGCGGCGGTCTCCGCCCGGAAGCCGGCCGCGCCGGGGTCGGCGGTGCTTCCCCCGCTGTCGAGCAGCTGTGCCCGGACGACGGCCCGCATCAGGAGCGCCGAAAGGAGCGTGTTGGGCTCCGCGGTCCGGTCGAGGACGGTGGCGGCGGCTCGGGCGGCGGCCAGCAGCTCCGCCGGCCGGCCGCGGGACAGGTCCAGGCGGTACGTGGCCAGTTTCAGGTACGGGACGTGCGCGGGGCCGTGTTCCGGCCGCCAGCGGCGGGCGGCCTCCGCCAGCAGCCGCAGGGCCCGCTCCCGCTCCGTCCGGTCCGTGCCGGCTGCGGGGAGGTCGAGGAGGAAGCAGGCCAGGGCGGCGAGCACGTTCGGGACAGCCGTGCCGGTGTGCGCGGGAGAGCCGGTGATGTCCCGGACGCGCGAGGCCAGTGCGCCCGGCGGGGCGGCGGCTGCGTCCGCCCGCCAGGCCTGCACCGCGGCGCAGACGGCCAGGGTCTCCGCCCGCTGCGCGCGGTCGGCCCAGAAGGCCTCCTCGGCGGACGCGGACTCCGCCGCGGAGGTGGCCTGCCGAGCCCTGGCCGCCTCGCCCGACTCGGTGAAGGCGGCTTCCGCCGCGCGCAACAGCCCCGCGTCCGAAGCCAGTTCTCCTTGGTCGAAGAGGGCGAACCCGCGGCCGCCCGCGAGGAGCGACACGTCGATGTCGACGGCGTCGGCGTCCGCGTCGGTGTTCGCGATCCGGGTGGCTGCGGCCTGGGCTTCGGCGAAGTGGCGGGCCGCCTCGGCGAGGGCGGGTGCGTCGCCGTTCGCCGAGGCCCGTTCGTACAGCAGCCTGGCCAGGGCCTCCTCCGTCACCGCGCGGTCGGCGGGCACCAGGGCGGGTTCGCCGTCCAGAGCCGCCGTGTAGCCCGCCACGGCCCGCGCATGGTCGGCGGCCTCACCGGTGAGCGACCAGCGCAGCGCGGCGAGGTCGGGTAGCCACAGTCGTGCCCGGAGGGCCGCGTCGGCCTCCGCGGTGCCCGGCGGGAGACCGACGACAGCCGCGACCAGCGCCTCGGCGCGGTCCACGGCGGTCAGCGGCGGGCGTCGGTCGTGCTCCGCGAGGAGCAGTTGGGCCAGGTGCAGGTGGCCACGGGCGCGGAGTTGCGCGGGCCCGCCGGCCGCCGCCAGGCCCCGCTCCAGCGCGGCCCGGGCCAGTTTCCGGTCGTACGGAGCCTGTTCGGGGTCGCGGCCGTCCTCCACCCGCTCGGCACAGAGCAGGCCGAGCCGCAGCCACCCGCCGGCCGCCTCCGGGGAGCCGGGGGCGGCCTCCCGCACCTCCCCCAACAGGAGGTCGCGGTCCCAGCGGGAGGCGTCGTACGACCTGCTCACCCAGGGGGTCGGCAGCGGGTGGGCGGGATCGAAGCCGGGGCGGCGGAAGCCGGTCATCGTGGGTTCCCCTCGGGGGTGCGCCTCGTCCTGGTGCGGGTGCGTGGCGGGGGCGGGTGTCGGCGGCAGCGGCAGGTGGGCGCCGGGGGGTGCCTCCGTGCGGTGGGCGGTCGGGCGGCGGTCGCGCCCGCGCCCGCGGCGGTCGGGGCGCGGCGACCCGTGCCCCCGTTCACGGCCGCAGGACCACGCCGTGCCGGGTCGTCAGCCGGTGGACCTCCCACCACGTCACGGCGGTGACCGTGAGCGGCCCGCCGAGCAGGAACAGCAGGGCGAGCGGTACCGGTCCGGGCGGCATGCCCGACACCAGGACGCCGACGGGCACGAACTCCCACATCAGGAGGGCGGTCAGCAGACCGGGCAGGGCCTTGTGGACCTGGCCGGTCCCGAACCCGGCGCGCACCACGAGGCTGGAGGAGAAGACGGTGAACGCCGCGGCCCACAGCATCAGGGCGAGGACCGCGATCCCGAGCCCGAAGGCGATGTACGGGTGGTCCACCAGGGAGTTCATCACCGGAGTGGCCGCCAGCGCCAGCAGCGGTACGACCGTCAGCGCGCTCACGTACTTGGCCACGGTGATGAGCGGGACACGGAGCTGGGCCTTCATCCGGGCGTGCTCGTTAACGGACGCCCAGCGCATGAGCAGGTAGACGAGCAGTGGTGCGCTCAGCACCAGGAGCCAGGGCGCGACCAGCAAGCGCACTGCGCCGCCCGTCAGGGCGTCCTCGAAGTCCTTCTGCGCCCCGTAGGCGAGGAGGAAGACGGCCGAGGTCAGCACGGCGAGCACCGCGCGCGCCTTCTTCACCCGCGACAGCGGATGGTCGAGGACCGGTTCGCGCTGCAAGCGGAACACACGGTGGGCGCGACTGCGGGCCGACCTGGCCAGCGAGTACAGGATGAGCAGCGGGATCGTCCCCGGCACCAGCAGGACGAAGCCGCTGACGCAGCCGGGCATGGACTGCGCGATCTCCCCCACCGACCGCCACTCGTTGAAGGCCTGCGGGCCGTTGCCCCAGCCCGGCCCAGGATGGGGAGCCGGGTATCCCCGGCCGGGGGCGGGGTTCGGTCCGGAGCCCCAGGTCTGCGGCTGTCCGGGTATGAAACCGTGCCCGTACGGACCGCCGGGGCCGCCGGGCGGCATCGCGTTCGGAGTGGTGTCGGTCATGGTGTCCCCCTTGCGCCGGAGACCTTCGAGAAGGGCGACGCGGTGCTACGGAACGGATCAGGCGAAGGCATCTCTGGGTACGGAGGCGTGCGTGCGTGCGCGTGTGCGTGTGCGTGCGTGGGCTGGCCGGGCGACGGTGACGTGCGTGCCCGAACGCCGTCACGGCCCGGCCCCCGAACCCGTGCGCCGGGCGGGTGCCACCCCAAGTGAACCCCAATCGGCCCCCGTTGAGGGGCGGTTTCACCGTCTACGCCCCGAGGACAACCCGGATTCGCCCTGCGGGCGCCCCGGCTCCTCTGCCAGACTTGCCGCATGCCGACGGTCAACTGCCTCCTCGTGGGCATCGACGCCTACCCCATCCGTCCCCTGACCGGCTGCCGCAATGACGTGGCGTCCGCCGAGCGATGGCTCCGCTCGCTCGCGGACCCCGTTGTGAACATTCGCGTGCTCTCCGACGCCGAGGCCCACCGGTCGGCCGTCGTCGAGGCGATCACCACGCATCTCGGCGCGGTCGGCCCCGGGGACACCGCCCTGCTGTGGTTCAGCGGGCACGGCTCCGACAGCGCGACCGCGGATCGGCGCGAGGCCACCGGCCGGGCGCAGGCACTGGTGTGCCACGACAGCCTGGACGACGGCGGCCTGCCCCTGGCCGACGAGGAACTGGGAACGTTGCTGGACTCGATCGCGGCGACCGGCGCGCACGTCGTGGCCGTCCTCGACTGCTGCTACTCGGGCGGGGCGACCCGCGACGAGGCCGGGGTCCGCAGCCTGCCGTGGCAGCCGTCGTGGGACCGGCTCGGGCGGCGCGGCGCAGGGGACCCGGCCACGGTCCCGCGCCGGCACGTCCTGCTGGCGGCGAGCCGCCTCGACGAACTCGCCTACGAGACCCACGTCCCGGACGCGGTCATGGACCCGTACGCGGCGCACACGGCCACGGCCACCCCCACGGGAACCTCAGCCATCGAACCGGGGAGCACCCACGGGGTCTTCAGCGCGGCGCTGTTGGGGGTCCTCGCCGACCTGGGCCCCGGCGCGGCGTGCCGGGAGCTCCTCGACCTCGCCACGGCACGGATGCGGGGCCGGCCCGGTCGGCAGCACCCCACCCTCCACGGCCGGGGGGACAACGGGTTCCTGCACGGCGGACGGGTGCCCGCGTCCCGGTTCCGACTCGGCTTCACCCACGGGTCCTGGACGGTCAACTGCGGTTCCGTGCACGGGCTGCACGCGGCGGGAGGCGAGTTCACCGTACGGCTTCCGTCGGGCGGGTCCGGGACCGTCGTGGTGCGTGAGGTGTTCTCCGGACGGTCCCGGGTGGAACCGCTGGACGGTCTGGCCGGCGTGCTGGACCGCACCCGCCTCACACCGGCGGTGCCCTCCGCCATGGCCTTCCCGCCCGCGGCCGTCATGGTGGCCGGAGGCAGTGCGTGGGCGGGACCGCTCAGGGACGCGCTCAAGGACCATCCGCTGCTGTCGGCGGGCGGTGGCGGGACGCCGCTGACCGTCGCCGTCGCGGACGGGGTGGCCCGCATCACCGGCGGCAGCCGCCCCCTGCCGCCGCTGCCACTGCGCCGTGACGACGACGTGGCGGCCGTCGTCGACGCCTTGGCGCACCTGGCCCACTGGCACCGCGTGCGCGCCCTCGCGAACCCCGACCCGACCCTGTCCGCGCTGGTCCGCGTCCGTGTGGAGCCGATCCTCGGCGCCCAGCGCCTCTCGGCCCCGGGCGAGCTGGTGCACGAGTACACCCCCGGAGGGCATCCGCCGCAGGTCGGCGTCACGATCCACAACGACTCGGACCGCAGGCTCTGGTGCGCCCTGCTGGACCTGACGGACAGCCACGGCATCTCGCACGAGCTCTACGAAGGCGACTTCGTGGCGCCCGGCCACACGGCGTACGCCCGCAGGGGCGCCCCCGTCCACCTCTACCTGCCCGAGGACCGCCCGGTGCGGCCGGGCGCGTACGTGCAGGACTGGCTGAAACTCATCGTCGCCGAGAACGAGTTCGACCTCGAGCCCCTCCTGATGCCCGCTTGGTCCGCCGAGAGCGCAGCGCGCGGGGCCCTCGGGCCGTCCGCACCGCTCCTGCGCCTCGCCTCCCCCGCGGTCGACCGCGACATGGGCCCGCCCCTCGCCGCACCCGGCGAGTGGGGCACCGTCATGCTCGCACTGCGCACGGTGGTCCCGGGCCCGCCCGGACTGTGAGGACGGCCACCGGGGGCCGCCGCCCATGACCTGAACAGGTCTCGGCAGCCCGGAGGGCCGGCCGACGGAAAACGTCGGCGAACACCCCGAACATGACCAGGACCCCGCCCCACAGGCCCCAGCCGGCGCTCCGGGCCACGATGCGTGCCGCCACCGCCGGCCAGGGCAGTAGGTTGCCTGCGGCGAAGGGACCGTACGCGGTGACCATCAGGATCCGGTGCTGCTCGTGCGCGGTGACGACCCCGGCGACAGGTCGACCAGGTGGTAGGAGGGGGTCAGAAGAAGAGGCCGACTACACCCACCAGCGCGATGAGACAGCCGATCCCGATCACGGACCGCCGGCTCATGTCCCTCAACGGGACACCACCCGCAGCCATGCCCCAGGATTCACCTTGGTAGGAGTTCTTGTAGCGGGACCCCACGGTGGCGAAGAACAACCCGAACGCCATGAGCACCACACTGACCACGACCGGCATCCAACTCTCCACTTCCTCCGGGCTTCCACACGGCCCCTCCGGGGGGTCACGCTCCTTGCGGGTGGCCGCCGTCTCCCTCGACCACCAAGCGATCGATCCCGGGCTCTTCGGTGCGTTCGGCGATGGTGACGTCAATCCGGCCGTCACCAGTGGTGTCGAACTGGTAGAGGTCGGCCTGCCCGTCACCGGTGGTATCGATCATCCACACGTCGGGCCTCCCGTCACCATTGGTGTCAGCGCTGAGGACGACATGGTGCTCGTCGCCCTGGGTCTCGATCACTTCTTCACCGGCATCCCTTGTGGTGTCCATGACTGCCGGATGCCCTCGGGTAAAGGGCCGAAACGAGCACGGGCAGCCGGCCTGCGCAAAGGCCGTCCGGCACCCAACCTGCGGTCAGGTCGCGCGGGCTTGTCGAAGGGGGGCGCCGGCGTGGTGGAGGCCGGCGAGGGTCTGCCGGTAGGAGTTGATCAGGCTGGTCTCCAGGTAGCTGACTCCGAGTTCCTGGCAATGGCTGCGGACGATGGCCTGGGCCTGGCGCAGGTGCGGGCTGGGCATGCTCGGGAAGAGGTGGTGCTCGATCTGGTAGTTCAGGCCCCCGAGGACGAGGTCGATGAACCAGCCGCCCCGCACGTCGCGGGAAGTCAGCACCTGGCGCCGGAGGAAGTCGGGCCGGTCCTTCCCGCGCAGGGTCGGCATCCCCTTGTGGTTCGGGGCGAAGATGGAGCCCAGATAGATGCCGAACAGGCACTGGTGCACGAACAGGAACGCGACCGCCTTGCCGGGGGTGAGCACCAGGAACAGCGCACCGAGATAGACGGAGAGGTGTGCGAAGAGCAGGCCTGCCTCCCACGCACGGTTCTTGAGGGACTTGTCCGCCAGCGACCGGATCCCGGACACGTGCAGGTTGAATCCTTCCAGTGTGAGCAGCGGGAAGAACAGGTACGCCTGGGAGCGGCCGATCAGCCGCGGCAGTCCCGTGGAGGTGCGGGCCTGCTCCTGGGTCCAGACGAAGATGTCCGGATCGAGGTCGGGGTCGAGGTCTTCGTGGTTGGGGTTGGCGTGGTGGCGGGTGTGCTTGTCCTGCCACCACCCGTAGCCCATGCCGATGCCGAGGTTCCCGGCGAGGCGCCCGGACAGTTCGCTGGCCCTGCGCAGGCGGAAGACCTGTCGGTGCGCGACGTCATGCGCCAGGAGCGCCACCTGCCCGAACACGAAGGCGAGGAATCCGGCGACGAGCAGTGTCCACCAGCTGTCGCCGATCACTACGAACGCCGCCCAGCCCGCGGCGTAGAGGAACGCCACGGTGGCGATGCGGATCGTGTAGTAGCCAGGGCGGCGAGCCATCAGTCCCGCCGCCTGGATCCTCTTGGAGAGCCGGGCGAAATCGCTCCCCGCCCCCGCTGGAGTGGGCAGGGGAAGCACCTGTTGTAGGGGATCCATGGTGAGAGGTCACTTTCCGTCGTCCACCACCCAGCGGTGATGGAGGGATCCGCCGGCAACGCCGAACCGGCGCGCCGGGACCCCGTGTACTCGGCGCCTACCCGCAATCGGGGAATCGACCGCCGCTGAGCGAAACCCAGCCATCCGGCCGGCGCCTCCAGTGCCGTGTGGGGGCCCATCAGGGGCGGAGCGCAGGCGCCGGAGAGGGTGAGGAACGGGTTCAGGACGGTGGGATCGCCCACTGTGGCGGTGGACCGGGCACGCCGAGTGATCGCTGGGTCAGCCTGCGGAGTCCGGCGGGACCGTCCAGGTCGCGGGCCGCTTTTCGCAGAAGGCAAGAGCTCCTTCCGCTGCCGAGTCCGTGGCGAAGACCGGGGCGGTGAGGGGGTCCTGGACGGTGAACGCCGTGTGGTCGTCGAGACCGCGGGTGGCTGCGACGACCTGCCGGGTGACCCGGACGGCCCGCGGCGCATTGGCCCGGATCCGGGCGGCGAGGGCGAGGGCGGCGTCCAGTGCCTTGCCCTGTCCGGTCAGGTGGTTGACGAGCCCGTGCCTGGCTGCGTCCGGGGCCGCGAGGGTGCAGCAGGTCAGGAGCATTTCCATGGCCAGGTGGTGCGGGAGGCGGCCGGGCAGACGGATGGCCCCGCCTTCGGAGGCGACCAGGCCGCGCGCGGGTTCCGGAAGGGCGAAGAACGCGGTGTCGGCGGCGGTGATCAAATCGCAGGCGAGAGCGAGTTCGAAACCGCCGGCGACCGCCGCGCCCTCGACGGCCGCGATGAGCGGCTTCGAACGGCGGGCCCGGGTCAGGCCTGCCAGGCCCCGGTCCGCGACCCTGGGCACTCCTTCGCCGGGGAAGGCTTTGAGGTCCATGCCGGAGCAGAAATGGCCTCCCGCGCCCGTGAGGATGCCGACCTCGAGTTCCGCTTCGTGCTCCAGGTCGGTGAGTGCGGTGTCGACGGCGTCGGCCAGGGCCTTGTTGACGGCGTTGCGTACGGCGGGCCGGTTCAGGGTGATGACCAGGACGCCATCGCGTCGCTCGGTCAGCACCACTGGATCCGCGATGGGTACGGAGGGGTTGCTCATCATGTCCGTTTCGGCTCGGGCGGGTGGGCAGGAGGGTCGGGTCAACCGCGGATGAGGGGCAGCGCGGCGAGTCCGCGCATGACGCGGGCCGGCCGCCAGGCGAGCTCGGCGGCCGGTTTGGCCAGCCGCACCGGACCCAGGCGTTCCAGGAGCAGGGGGAAGGCCACGGTGGCTTCGAGGCGGGCGAGGGCGGCTCCGATGCAGAAGTGCGGGCCGTATCCGAAGGCGAGGTGGTCGTTGGGGGTGCGGCTGAGGTCGAGGCGGTCCGGGTCGGGGAACTTGTCCGCATCGCGGTTGGCGGAGCCGATCAGGAGACTGACGGGCTCCCCCACGGCGATGGTCCGGCCGTGCAGGCGAATCGGTTCGGCCGCACAGCGGAACGTGGCGTCCCGCACCGGTGAGTCGTAGCGCAGCAGTTCCTCCACCGCGGTGGCCACAGGAACGTCCGGGACGTGCTGGGCGGTGAGGCGGACGGCCTGGCCGGGGTGGCGGAGCAGGGCGAGCATCCCGTTGCCGATGAGGTTCATGGTGGTGTCGTGCCCGACCAGCAGGAGGAGGTAGGCGGTGGAGCGGAGTTCCTCCTCCGTGATGGCCCCGCTCTCGTCGCCTGCCCGGACCAGGGCGCCCAGCAGGTCGATGCCGTCGGGTGCGTGTCCGCCCCGTTTCCCGGCGATCAGCGCGTCGAGGAGGCTGTGCAGGTCCCGTTCGGCACGGCCGGGGCTCACGCAGCCGGTGGGGCTGATGGTGGCCATGAGGGTGTCTCGTGTCTCGGCCGTGTCCAGGTGCGCGGGAACGCCGAGGATCGCGCAGATCATCCGGAACGTCAGGGGCGCGGCGAACTCCGTGATCAGGTCGAGGTACAGATGATTCTCGACCTGGTCCAGCAGTTGGTGGGCGGTCTCGGTGATGAAAGGTTCCAGCAGAGCGATACGGCGGGGCACGAACGCGGAGTTGACCAGGGTCCGCAGGCGCGTGTGGTCCGGTGCGTCGGCGTGGACCAGGTGCCGGTTCAGCCCCGCGGGCCCGGGCACGTATCCGGGGACCCGATCCGGGTCCTTGCTCAGGCGGGGGTCGGTGAGCAGCGCGCGAACGTCTTCGTAGCGGGAGACCTGCCACACGGCGGGCCGGCCCGGGCGCCGCTCGACGTGGGCCGGGGCGTTGTGGCGCAGCCACGCGAAGTACGGGTACGGGTCCCGCGCCCGGGCCTCCGACAGATGGGCGGGCGGGTACACGGTTTCAGCGGGCACAGCTACTCCGGGCGCGGCAGGAACAGGCAGACACCCCCAACCAACGACAGCCCTCACCAGGGGATACGGTGCACGGCCACCCTCGGCCGCGGGCCGGCGGACGCGGAACGCGTCAGGCCCCGGGGCCGCCCGGGAGCTCCGGGGTGGGCGGGAGGCGCTGGGTTCGCGGGCCGGCCGGAGGTTTCGGTGCGGGGTGGGAGTGGCCCGGTCACAGGGATCGGGCGGCGCCGCCGTCGATGCGGATGGACTCGCCGTTGATGTAGGTGGCGTCGTCGGAGACGAGGAAGCGGGCGAGCTTGCCGATCTCCTCGGTGGTGGCGTAGCGACCGGCGGGGATCTTCGCGAGGAAGGCGGGGTCTTCGGGCCGGCTGTTGACGTAGCCGGGCATCAGGGAGTTCATCCGGATTCCCTTGACGGCGTACTGGTCGGCGTAGAGCTTGGTGAAACTGGTCAGGGCGGTGCGCATCGCGGAGTTCACGGGGATCATCCCCATCGGCTCGAACGCCGTGTACGAGGACAGGTTGACGAACGCGCCCTTGCCGGCCCGCTCGAAGTGCGGGGTCACCAGGCGGGCCATCCGCACGACGCTGAGCAGGAGCATGTCGAGGCCGTCGTGCCATTCCTGATCGGTGACGTCGAGGAGCTCGTCGTTCTTCGCGTGCCCCGCGCCGTTGACGACGGCGTCGATGCGGCCGTACCGGTCCAGGGTGGTGTCCACCAGGCGCTTCAGGTCGGTGGGGTCGGTGAGGGAGCCGACGACCGCGGTCGCGCCGAGTTCGTCGGCGAAGGTGCGGATCGATGCGTTGATGTCCAACAGGGCGAGCCGGTAGCCGGCCTTCGCGAGCTCGCCCGCCATGCCCCGGCCGATGCCCGAGCCCGCCGCGGTCACGATCGCCACGGGGGCGTCGGTGGTCGGTGTGGGGGTGTGCTCGATGCACGTGGTCGGGGTGGCGCTCATGGCGGCTCTCCTGAAGGGGGAAGGGGGGAACCGCCAGTACGACGGTACGAGAATCACCGTACAGTCATACCTTCGAATCGGACAATCGACTCAGTACGTGACTCGTCGTACAGTCTGAGGATGGCCACCTACCATCCCCACCGCGACCAGCTCCTCGTCGAGGACGTCCTCTCCGCCCTCGGGAACCCCGTTCGCCTGGGGATCGTCCGGGAACTCGCCGCAGCCGCGGGAGAGCGGACCTGCGGCAGCCTCCCCCTCGACGTCACCAAGGCCACCGCCACCTTCCACTGGCGCGTGCTGCGTGAATCCGGCATCACCCGCGAGCACAAGGTCGGCCGCTACAAGGCCGTCGAACTCCGCCGCGAGGACCTCGACAGTCGTTTCCCCCGCCTCCTGGACGCCGTACTCGCCGCCACACCCCCCACCCGGAGCACCGACGGGGCCCCGGCCGAAGACCTGGACCGGGCCCCCACCACCACCCCGTAGCGGACGGGGAGGCGAGCACGGCGCGGGTGGCGACCCAGCGGGCGGTGACGGTGGCGCCGGTACCCCCGAGGGCGTACCGGTGCCACCGCCGACGTCACCCGAGATGTGAGCCGTCCGCTCAGAGCGCGGCGGGGGCGCATCGCGCGGCGCGAACACGGACCACGGCGCACCTAGTCGGTGCAGTAGCGCTTGATCGCCGCGTTGAAGGCTGCGTCGAAGGCCGCGTCATGTGCCTCCTTCGCCGCCTTTTGGGACGCCGCGTCGGGCACGAGTCCCTGCGGCACCGGCTTGGCCTTGGGCTTCGCGTCGCAGTTGCCGGCCTGCGCCAGTTCCTTGCCGATGGTGAAGCCCTCGGTGGCGCCCGCCTTGCGCGCCGCGTCGACAGCGTTCTTGTTCACGGCGTCCTGGGCCGCCTGGCCGCCCAGGCAGCTCGCGTTCAGCCCACCGCCGTTGGCCGTGTACTTGCCGTTGGGTTGGTCGGCAACCGAGAACTTGCCGTCCTCGCCGACGGTGACCAGTACGCCTCCGGGGCCGTCGGTCTGGTCGACGGTCACCTTGGTCCCCTTGGTGAAGCCCTCGCCGGTAATGATCGACTTGGTGGCATCACCCGGCTTCGCCTCGACGAAGCATTGTGCCGAGGGCAGGGCCTGCGGAGCAGCCGCCCATACGGCCGCAGCTGCCGGCCCGAGAGCCAGCGAGCAGGCCAGGACGGGGGCGCTCAGGATCACTCTGGTGCGCTTGTTCATCTCAGCTTCCTCATGCCTGTGGGGGGCGCGGTAGCCGCATCAGGAACGAGGGAGCTGCCATGCGGCAGGGGGACGACGTAGGCCACGTGCTGTCGCAAACGGCGAAGACGAGTGCGTCCCGAGCACTTACCGATTCGCCCCGTAGGGAGTCCGGTCCATCAATTCATCCTCCCTCTCCCCTCCGAAGGTGTCGAGCCGGGCAGAGTACGCGCCGCCCTTGGAGGTCCTCACCAAGGGCGTGAACCTGGCGCCGGCGATGAGGCGGAGGCCGCCCTCCGGTCGGCCCCAGCATCAATTCGTGGGGCCCCACCCTCAAGGGAGCCTCCGGTCGCCGGAGTTGGTATGACCTGCTCCCCTGTCGATCGCATGGCGTGCGGGGTGTCACCGGCTCCGGAGGCGTCGACAGACCGTCGATCAGGGGCGTGGCCACCGACTTCTTCAGCCGGTCCGCCCCGCCGTCGGTGTGGCCCGGGCGATGAGCAGGGCCACGTCGTCGTGGTCTCCTGGGTGACGCAAGGTTTGCAGAAGCTGATCGCACGTGTCGTCCAACGAGCGGTGTGGGTCGTTGAGGGCATCGAGGAGGACCTCGAGGCGGGCGTCGATCGGCTCATCGCGGGTCTCGACCAGGCCGTCGGTGTAGAGGACGAGCTGTTCGCCTGCTCCGAAGGCGAGGCTGGTGGTGTCGAAGGCAACGCCGCAGCCACCCAGCGGCGCGCCTGTGGGCAGGTCGAGGAACTCGCGGCTGCCGTCAGGGTGGGAGAGAACGGGCGGCAGATGCCCGGCGAGGGAAAGGTGAAGCCGCGCCGTTCGTGGGTCGTAGACCGCGAAAACGCAGGTCGCGATGGTGTCCAGGCCCTCGGTGACGTGGTCGAGGTGGTGCAGGACCTGCGCGGGGTCGAGATCGAGATCCGCCAGCGTTCGGGTGGCGGTGCGCAGCTGGCCCATGGTGGCCGCGGCTGCGACTCCGCTCCCCATGACGTCGCCGACGACGAGAGCGGTCCTGTCGCCGCTGAGGGGAATCACGTCGAACCAGTCACCACCGATTTCCATGGTGGCCTGGGCGGGCCTGTAGCGTGTGGCGACCTCCAGGCCCGGCCGCGAGGGCGGTGTGCGGGGCAGCAGGCTGTGCTGGAGGGTGAGGGCCGTGTGCCGCTGTTCTTCGACGGCCCTGTGGCGCTCGGTGACGTCCACGCTGGAGGTGGCCACGCCCAACACGTTTCCGTTGGGTGCTTCGAGTCGGTAGAACGAGATCGACCAGGCGTGGTCGTGATCCGGATCGGCAGGAGTACGGCCGACGGTGTACTGATCCACGATGGGAATCCCGGTGGCCAGGACTTCGCGCATCGCCGCTTCGAAGGACGCGTCCACGGCGGGCAGCACCTCATGGACGTGCCGACCGATGTGCCCGGCGGCCGGCACCCCGTTGAGTCGCTCCTCCGCGGGATTGACCGAGACGTACCGCAGGTCGGTGTCCAGGACGCCCACTCCGATGGGCGACTGCGCCACCAGTCGAGCGGACAGGGCCAGGTCGCGTTCGACCTGCCGAACGGTCGCCTGGTCCGCGGCAAGGCCCAGGGCGTAGTACTCCTCCTGGGAGTCCAGCAGCCGCATGTTGCGGAACTCGACCATCCGCGTACTGCCGTCCTTGTGCCGGATGGGGAAGGTCCCGACCCAGTTGCCCCTGCCTTCCATGACCTGCGCGAACATGTCCAGCACGACCGCCAGGTGCTCTTCATGGATCAGCAGGCGGCCCGCGAACTCGCCGAGCGCCTCTTCCGCGGTGTAACCGAACAGGTCCTCGGCCTGCGGGCTCCACAGGTCGATCCTGCCTTCGGCATCGAGGAGAACGGCCGCAACACCCAGCACGTCGAGCAGGCCGCCCGGCCCGGACGCAGCCGTCCGCGCCCGGTCGGCATCGCCCCGCGGTGGCTCGATCGCATCCATACTCCGGACTCCTCTCGGCCGCGTAAGGCCACAGCCCTGGCAGGCCGGGGCCGTGACCCGGCTCCTGTGCTCACCGCCATCCCATCGTCCCCCTCCACCGGCCGTACGTGCGCGCCACGCCGCCGGGTGCCGGTCACGGGCGGTGCTCCCCTCCGGCACGTGGGTGGGCCGGGTCATCGCTGCCCGGGTTGAACGGACCGCGGCCGGGCACACGACCGGTCAGGCACCGCCGGACACTCACTACAGACCGGAGCGCGCGATGACCGCCATGACCGCCGAACGCACCACTCTTCACCCTCCGGTCGCCGACGCCCGCCGGACCGCCCGCACCTTCCTCGGATCGCTCCGGGAACCGATCATCGACCAGGACGGCGCCGACGGTGTCCTCCTGGTCGTCTCCGAACTCGTGACCAATGCCCTACGCCACGGTGGCGGCGCCTACACCCTGCGCCTGACCGCCCACCCCGGCTGCATCGAGGTCACCGTCGAGGATCCCAGCCCGCTGATGCCCCACCTGCGCGCCCCCGACTTCGTCGGCGGCACCGGCGGATTCGGCTGGCACATGGTCAACGACCTCGCCCTGGCCACCGTCGTCACGCCCACCTCCGAGGGTGGCAAGACCGTACGTGCCTTCCTCCCCCTGCGCCGGGCCCTCGACACGTAGCCCCGGGCCCGATCGAGCTCATCCGCCGGCGGATCCCAGTGGATCCATCGGGGCTTCATCGCGCTCCGTCGCGGCGACCTGCCGCTGTGCGACGAACCGGCGGGCCGCGCCGTCAGCAGCGGCGGGTCTGGTACGGCACGGGGGTGGGGAGCGGTTCGGTGGGCGTCGGGCATCGGGTCACGGCGACGAGGAAGGTCAGGGCGATACCGCCCGCCACGACGAAGAGCGTCGTGCTGATGCCGTCGGCGGTGGCGATGCGGAGCCGTTCCCCCGAGAGGCCGTCGAGATCCGCCGTCGCCACCAGGACGAGGAGGGCGAGGCCCACGGCTGCGCCCGTGCCCGAACCGGTGGAGGCGATACCCGAGGCGATGCCTTGCTGTCGGTCGGGGATCGCGGTGGCGGCGGCGATGAACATGGCGGTGAAGACGACCCCGTCGCCGGCGCTGAGCACCACGAGGCCGGGGACGAGTTCGGCATACGTGCCGTCGGGCGAGATCGCGAAGCCGAGCGCGACCGCGCCGAGCCCACCGACGGCGAGGGCTCCGGCCAGCGTGCGCCTGAGACCGAAGCGCGTCACGAGGCGGCCCGCGACGGTCGAACCGGCCACCACCACGGCTGTGGGGATGAGGAATCCCGCGCCGGTCTGCAAGGCGTCGTAGCCCAACACCTCCTGGAAGTAGATGGACAGGAAGTAGAGCACGGAGCCGAAGGTCGCCATGAACATGAAGGCGATGACGACTCCGGTCACCAGGTTGGGGTTGGAGAGCAGCCGGGGCGGCATGAGCGGGTCGGAGCTGCGCCGCTCGATGACGGCGAAGGCTCCGATCAGCAGGAGACCTGCTGCCGCGCTCCCCAGGATGCCCGGCGAGAACCAGCCCCATCCGGGGCCCTGCACGAGGGCGAACACGATGAGGGTGACGCCGAGGGAGATGCTGAGCGCGCCGGGCAGGTCGAACTTTCGTCCCTTCTCGCGTTCGCCGTCCCGGGGGATCACCACGAAGGCGAGGAGCAGCGCGGGGCCGGCCAGCGCGACGTTGACGAAGAAGACCGCTTCCCAGCCGAACGCCTGTGTCAGGAGGCCGCCGAGCAGCACCCCGATGACGAGCCCTGCCGCGCCCGACCCTCCCCAGATCCCCAATGCGCGGTTACGGGGCCGGCCTTCGGCGAAGGTGGTGTTGATGAGGGCCAGGGTGGTGGGGAAGACGAGGGCTCCTCCGAGGCCTTGGACCGCCCGGGCGACGAGCAGTGTTCCGGGGCCGGTCGCGAGTCCTCCCACGAACGCCGCCCCGGCGTAGAGCGCGAGACCCGTGGCCAGGATGCGGCGCCGGCCGAGCAGGTCCGCGGCACGCCCACCGAGCAGGAGGAAGCCCGCCGAGGCCACGGCGTAGGCGCTGATGACCGACTGGAGCGTTCGGGCGGAGTAGCCGAGGTCGCGTGCGATGTCGGGTAGCGCCACGACCACGATGTACTGATCGAGCGAGACGATCAGCATGGCGAAGGACAGGAGCACCAGCATCGCCGTCTCACGACTGCGACCGGGTCCGTCCGGCACGGACCGTTTCTCCACGGGGACCACGGCAGCGCTCCTGACGACCGATCAAGTCTGCGCTGATTCTGGTTCGGAGTTCCAAGGCCGTCCTTCGGCCCGTCGCGCAGGCCGGGCGGGAAAAGACTAGAGGGCCCTCACCATGTCGGCCTGCTGGCCACGCCGGCCCTGAGTGATTTCGAATCCCGCCCGCTGCTTCCCCGGACGGGCTGAAATCGACGCCGTCGGCGATCTGCCACCTCCAGCGCGACCGGGGCGCTCCGGATGGCTCGGGCTGGACCGGCCGGTACGCGTTCGTGCCCCGTCATGGGCCGTCAGGCTGCTGACCGGGCACGTACTGCGGCCCCGAACCCATGCGCTGGGTTCGGGGCCGCAGGACGGATGGGACCGGCGCCCGGCCGGCCAGGTCGGCCGATGTGGCGGCGCCGGCCGCTCAGGGCCGTCTCACTTCAGGTGCCGGGCGAAGAACCGGGCTCCGGCTTCGAGTTCGAACTGCGGGACGCCGGTGTGCCCGCCGAGATTGGCGTGCAGGGTCTTCTCCCGTGAGCCGAAGGCGTCGAACAGGTTCAGGGCCGCCTGCCGGTCGTTCCCCTCGTCGTCCCACTGCAGCAGGACGTGCAGCGGAATGGTGACCCGGCGGGCCTCCTCGAACATAGTGGCGGGCACGAGGCTCCCGGCGAAGAAGCCGGCGGCCACAATGCGGGGTTCGACGACCGCGAGGCGGACGCCCACGGAGATCACTCCCCCCTCGTACCCGACCGGGCCGTCGATCCCGGGCATCGACAGGAGGGAGTCCAGGGCGGCCCGCCATTCCGGGACCGCCCTTTCGACCAGCGGGAGGATGAGGGCGTCCACGATCTCGTCGCCCACCGGCCGGCCGGCCTCCATCGCCCGCCGCAGGTCGGCGCGGGCCTGCTCGGCGGCGGCCCAACGGGGCCGTTCACCGCTCCCGGGCAGCTCGATGGTGGCTGCGGCGAAGCCGTACTGCGCCGCGTAGTACCGGGCTCCCCCCGCCAGCCGCGGGTACATCTTGCGCAACCCGAGCGGAGGGTGGCCGATCAGGATCAGCGGCGCCGATGCGGGCGCGGGTTCGGGCGTCCACAGGATGCCGGGGATCTCACCGAGGGTGAATTCGCGCTCAAGGACACCGCCGTCGAGACGCTGTTCAGAGGTGAAGTGCATGGGTCGTGCCTTTCGGGAGTGCTCACCAACGGCGCTCCCGGACGACCTGACTATCGTCCGACCGTGACCCCGGAGGGGAGCACCCATGTCGATACTGCGTTCACGGGTACCACCTCCTCGATCTCTCGCACGGCCTCGGGAAAAGTAGCAGTGGTCGCGGTGGGCGCCAAGTGGTTTTGGCACGTGCCTCCGCGGCACCCCGGCCGCGGCCCGCCGCCGATGGCGACCGGTCGTGGATCGTGGACGGCACCCTGATCCCGGTCCGCGACCGCGCCGTCGCCGCCTCCGGTTCCTGGGCCCCGCGCCATCGTCGTGGTGAATCCGCGTGTTGGGCTGAGCGCACGTCACACCGTCAATTGGTCGCCGAGGGGGCTGTGCAGGTGGATAACGAGGTGTCCCTGGCGGGCCCGGGTGACCAGTCCCGCGCGGTGCAGGACTCCGAAGCGCTGGCTCACGGTGGTGGGGCTGAGGCCCAGTCGTTGGGGTACGCGGCCAGTGCGGTGCCGTGACGAGAAGCCGGTCGGCCATGGGAGCGTGACGCCGCTCGTCCCCCGGCCCGAACGGGCACGCGCGGAGCCTCGGCGGCGGGCGGCGCGGCGGGCCTGCTCGAACGCGTCGGCCACCGTATCGACTGTCGCCCCGACCGCCCTTACCTCGTCGCCCCGTGGGCGGCCGACCTGCGCCGTTTCGCTCCGTGGACAGGAATCGGCACGGTCCGTGGGCGGTGCTAGCATCCCGTCCATGCAGCACACCACCACCCTCGCCATGATGCGAATGATGCCCCCACCTTCGGAGGCGCTTCGCTAGCGAAGCCGTGTGCGCACACGATGCGACGGACCCTCCGGAAACGGAGGGTCCTTTTTTGTTGCCCCGGGGCCGGTCGGCACCGCCCCCGGGGCCACCCCTCACTCCTGCCCTTGCCATCCCGAAGGTGAAGAACCCGCTATGACCCTTCTACCCGTCATCTCCCTCACCGACTGTGCCGACCCCAACGCCCTGGCACGGCAGTCCACCCGGATCGCCACCCTCTTCGGATCCACTCCGACCGTCCTGCCGCTGGGCGGGGCGGACCCGGAGGGCGCCGCCGCCCTCACTCTGCTCGACCTGCTCCGGTCCACCGATCTCGTCGGCGGGCCGACCCAGCCCGTGGTGGTGCTCGTCAACATCGCCCCGAGGGACGGACACTGGCCCAACGGCGTGCCGTTCTGCTACTTCCGCCACGGCGATCACCTGGTCGTCAGCACCCTGAACCCGCGGGTGCTCGCACCGCTGGCCTCCTACCTCGGCCTGACACGGGTACAGGTCACCGACGTGCGTACGGTGTTGGAGGCCGCGTCCGCCGACTGGGCCGACCTGACGCCCGACCAGGTCGAGGAGATGGTCCGGACCCAGTTCCGGAGCCTGTGGTACGCCCCGCTGCTCGCCCGCTGGCTGGCCGACGGCCGGCCGGTGCCCGCGCAGCCGGCCGAGGTGTCCGCACCGGTCGCGCAGAACGTACGGGTCGCGGTCGTGGACAACTTCGGGAACTGCAAGCTGGACCGGCCCGCCGCCGACCTCCCCGGATACGGCGACGCGAAGAGCATCCTCGTCCACAACCGGCAGCAGGGACGCGACGTCCGGGTGCGCTGTTACGACCGGCTGCCCGACGTTCCGCTCGGCGAGCCGGGGATCACGGTCGGCAGCTCAGGGATCGGTTTCGCCGAACTCGTCGTGCGGGGCGGTTCCGCAGCCCAGGTATTCGGTCTCGTCGAGGGCGACCAGGTTTTCCGTCTCACCAGCTGACATGTTATCAATGCGTTACTCGTCGGGGGCCTGCTGAGATTGACTCGGGTCACCGCGAACCGGAATGCTGAATCCATGTCCGGAACTCTCCTGCTGGTACGCCGCCGCCACGTGGACAACGTGCGCTGTGCCGCCGATCTGTGTCGCTGAACACGCACGGCACCGGTTTCTCTTTTCCGTACCTTTCCCGGACTCTTTCTGAAGGACTTCTCGATGTCCCGTACCCGAATAGCCCTCGCGGCTTCCGCCGCCACCGCCCTCGTGCTCGTGGCGGCGGCCTGCGCCCCGCAGCCGAAAAGCACCCCCCAGGCGGGCGGTTCCGCGGCTCCCACCTGCACCACCGACAGTCCGGCCCTGCACAAGCGCGGTCGGCTGACCATCGCCACGGATTCACCCGCGTACGAACCCTGGTTCGAGGACAACACGCCCTCCAACGGAAAGGGATTCGAAAGCGCGGTGGCCTACGCCGTGGCCGGAAAGCTGGGTTTCGGTCCCGACAAGGTGCAATGGGTAATCGAGCCCTTCGCTCATTCCTATGCCCCCGGAGCGAAGTCCTTCGATTTCGACATCAACCAGATATCGGTCACCCCGGAGCGGGCGAAGGCTGTCGATTTCTCCACCCCGTACTACACGGCCAACCAGGCGATCCTGACCGTGGGCGACTCGAAATTCGCGGGCGCCACGTCCCTGGAGGGTCTCAAGGACGCGCGCATCGGTGTGCAGGTGGCGACCACCAGCTACCAGGCGGTCCTCGACCAGCTCAAGCCCTCCAACCGGCCGAGCGTCTTCAACACCACCAAGGACGAGGTCAACGCGCTCAAGAACGGGCAGATCGACGCGATCGTCACCGACCTGCCCACCGTCTTCTACCTCGCCGGGGCCGAACTCGACAACGCCAAGATCATCGGCCAGTTCGGGTACGCCGGCGGCACTCCCGAAGAGTTCGGGCTGCTCCTCCCGAAGGACAGCGGCTACACCGCCTGCGTCAACCAGGCCCTGGAGGCCCTCAAGGCCGACGGCACGATCGCCAAGCTCACCACGCAATGGCTGTCCGCCTCGGCGAACGTTCCCGAGCTGAAGCCGTAGCGGGCCGACCGTGAACCTCAGGAAAACGGCCGGGCCCGCCCCGGAGGCAACGGCCCAACAGCCGGACGACGCCCCGGACGCGCCCCGCACCCCGGCCCCCGACGACACCTACCGGCCCAGTGACCACGAGGTGGAGCGGCAGCGGTTCCGCCGCTCCCGCAACCGCCGCCACCGCTGGATTTCCACCGGCTGCACCATCCTGGGCCTGGTGGCACTGGCTGCGGCAGCCGTCGCCTCGCCGGGCTGGGAGCGCGTCGACAGCCTGTTCCTCGACGGCGCCGAACTCCGCGAGGCGTTCCCCGAACTCCTGCGCGGCTTCTGGCTGAACATCCAGATGTTCATCGTCGCCGAGGTGCTGATCCTCGTCCTGGGCTTGCTGATCGCCCTTGTACGCGTGACCCGCGCCCCCGGTCTGCAGCCGCTGCGGCTCGCCGCGACGGTCTACGTCGACGTCTTCCGCGGCGTCCCGACCCTGCTGCTCATCTTCCTCGTCGGATTCGGACTGCCGGCCCTGGAGTTGCAGGGCACCCCCTCGCAGCCCTGGGTGCTCGGCGTGATCGCCCTGGTCCTCTCCTACGCCGCCTACGTCGCCGAGGTCCTGCGGGCCGGGCTGAACTCGGTGCACCCCGCGCAGCGGAACGCGGCGCGGGCGCTCGGCCTCAACGAACGCCAGACCCTGCGCCACGTGGTGCTGCCCCAGGCCGTGCGCAACGTGGTGCCGCCTCTGCTCAACGACTTCATCGCGCTGCAGAAGGACACCGCGCTCGTCGCGGTCCTCGGTCCGCTGGAAGTGCTGCGGGCCGCCCAGATCAAGGCGGACTACGACTTCAACTACACCCCGTACCTGGGAGCCGCTCTCTTGTTCATCGCCGTGACCATTCCGCTGACGCGCTTCGCCGACCGGCTCCAGCGCCGGGCGGCGCAGCGCACCTGGGCGGAGGCGGGTCGCCGATGAGCCGACCGCTGCTGCGCATCCGCGGCGTACGCAAGCAGTACGGGTCCCGGCTCGTGCTGCGCCACATCGATCTGGACGTCGCCGAACACCAGGTGGTCTGCCTCATCGGCGGCTCCGGCTCGGGCAAGTCGACGCTGCTGCGGTGCGTGGACCTGCTGGACGTCATCGACGACGGCACCATCCACCTGGGTGACACCGAACTGACCGACCCCCGGCTGGATCCCGATGTCGCGCGCCGGCGGATCGGCATCGTCTTCCAGGCCTACAACCTCTTCCCGCACCTGAGCGTGCTCGACAACATCACCCTCGCCCCGCGCCAGGTCCACGGCGTCCCCCGCAAACGGGCCGAAGCCTCGGCCCTTGAACTGCTGGCACGGCTCGGGCTCGCGGACAAGGCGCACGAGCACCCCGACCGGATGTCGGGCGGCCAGCAACAGCGCGCCGCCATCGCCCGCGCGCTGGCCACCGAACCGGAAGTGCTGCTCTTCGACGAGATCACCTCCGCGCTCGACCCCGAACTGGTGGGGGAGGTCCTGGACGTCGTCGCGGACCTCAAGCTGCGGGGCCTGACCATCCTCATGGCCACGCACGAGATGGACTTCGCCCGCCAGGTCGCGGACCATGTCTGCTTCCTCGAGGACGGCGTGATCGTGGAACAGGGAACGCCGGAACAGGTCCTCACCGCGCCGAAGGAGCCGGCCACGCGACGCTTCCTCGCCAGGGCCCTCGACCGCTCCTGACGGACCGCTGGACGGAGCCGCCGGAGCGCTCCGCTTCGGCGGAGGCGGCGGAGGCGGCGGCGGTGCGTCACCGCGGGTAGCGCACGATCAGCAGGGCCTCGACGTCCCCTTCGGGCGCCTGATACAGGTGCGGGACGTCAGCAGCCCAACTGCCGTGCATGCCAGGGCCGATCAGGGCGGTGTCGGCGAGTCCACCGACGCGCGCGATGCCGGCGAGGACGATGACGTGCTCCGTCGTGCCGGGGGAATGGGCGGCGGACTCCTGCGTCGCTCCGGAGCGGATACGAATGCGGTAGGTCTCCGTGACGCAGGCTTCGGCCTCGAACCGCTCGACGAGGACGGCGTCGACGGCGTGGCCGGAGATCTTGGCGGGAGACGCGAGACCATGCAGAGCGGTGCTCAGCGGCACCCCCAGCGCCGTGGTGAGAGCGTAGAGGGTTTCCAGAGTGGGGTTGCGTCGGCCGCTCTCCAGTTCGGAGAGCGTTCCTTTGCCGATCTTGGACCTGCGCGCCAGCTCGGACAGCGATATGCCCTGCGCCTCGCGCAACTCCCGCAAGCGCGAGCCGACACTGGCAGCCAGATCCATGGTGACCCTTCTCGTCTCCGAGGGCCGGTTGATCCAAAACCCCGAGGGCCCTATCGTTCCACATACAGAACGTTCCGTATACGGAACGACGGCTGCGCAACGCTGTACGAGGGAGATACATGGCACCCCGGGAAGACACGCCCCTGCCCGTTCGCAGCATGGAGGTGGCACGCATCCTCGCTGCGGCCGGCATCGAGGGCCGGGTGCGCGAGCTGACGGACTCGACGCGCACGGCCGCCGATGCCGCCGATGCCCTGGGATGCGAGGTGGGCGCTATCGCCAACAGCCTCGTGTTCATCTCCGACGATGAGCCCGTTCTGGTTCTGACCAGCGGCCGGCACAAGGTGGACACCACAGCAGTAGCTGCCCGGTGGGGACGCGGCGACCTCCGGCGCGCCACCCCGGAACAGGTTCGCCAGGCCACCGGGCAGGCGATCGGGGGCGTGGCTCCGGTCGGCCACCCCCGGCCGCTTCCCACCGTGGTCGACGCGGCCCTGACGGACTACCCCCGGCTGTGGGCTGCCGCCGGGACTCCCCGCACGGTCTTCCCCACGACCGCTGATGAACTCCTCCGGCTCACGGGCGGGCTCCTGCTCCCCGTCGGGTCATGACCAGAGGCACCGCCGGCCGGGGAACCGATCTGACCGGGCAAGTGGCCCTGGTCACCGGCGGCTCGACCGGGCTCGGCCGGGCGATCGCGCTGGGACTGGCCTCCGCGGGATCCACAGTGGTGGTCGCCGGGCGACGGCTGGAGGCATGCGGGCGGGCGGCCGCCGAGATAGCCGCCCGGACCGGCAGCAGCGCCGAGGGTGCGTCCTGCGACGTGACCGCGGAGGGTGCGGTCCACGATCTCGTCCAGGACATCGTCAACCGGTACGGCCGCCTGGACGTGCTCGTGACCAGTGCCGGAATCCAGGCCCGGGGCGACCTCGGGGCGCTCGACGCCGCCACGCTGCGGCGCTGCCTGGACGTCAACGTCGTCGGAACGTTCCTCGCGTGCCAAGCTGTTGTGCCCACGATGCGGCGGGCCGGGTACGGCCGCATCGTCACCCTGGCCAGCGCTCTCGGACTGGTCGGCGCCGCAGGCCGGGCGGGCTACGCAGCCAGCAAGGGCGCGGTGGTCCAGCTCACCCGAAGCCTCGGGGTCGAACTCGCGGGCACCGGCATCTGCGTCAACGCGCTGGCTCCCGGTCCCTTCCGCACACCGCTGAACGAAGGCGTTGACGACGACCCGCGTGTCCGGGAGTTCCTCGACCACCAAGTCCCCATGGGGCGCTGGGCCGAACCCGACGAACTCGTCGGCGCGGCGGTCCTACTGGCGAGCCCGGCGGCGTCCTACCTCACGGGTGCGGTACTGCCGGTCGACGGCGGCTGGACCGCCCACTGATGGCGTGGGCGCCCCATGCCGTCCGGCGCGGATCCGGGTTGAGAACGATGCGCCGTGCCGACCGGGCCCGCATGCGGGTACGGGTGGAGCCCTTCGCCCGGCTTCACCGAGGTCGGAGTGTCGGTACCGAAGACCGGGGTGCCCAGCAGCGTCAACGTCAGGAGCCGGACACCCGCCAACCAGGGCCGGTAGCCGTAGCCCACGGTCACGTCGAGCAGGTGCCCCCACGCCCGTGCCGGCAGGGACAGGGTCAGGCGTCGGTGACGCTGTTTTGCCAGGAGCACGCGGCGGGCGTCGTCGTGGCCGATCCGCCGGTACCAGCCCGTGAGTTGCTCGTACGGCTGCGGCGCATATCCGGGATTCCGGCGGACCCACGCCAGGCGACGGGCCGCCTCGCCCCTGACCGGGGCTCCGCCTTCGTCCGCCGGTGACGCCGTAGCCGCCTTCGACACTCGACCGCCTCAGATCCAGGTCGCCCTCGATCCGTGCGAGTTCGGCATCGATCCCCGGAACCCGGCTGTCCGTGATCTCGATCGTCCGGGTCGTGGTCCCGTGCAGCCGCACCGCCTCGTCCAGCCGGCAGCCCACCAGCGAGAACGTGTGGCGGATCTCCGCCCCGGACAGGTCGAGACGGCCGGTGATACGCGCCCCGGCGAGCCGCAGGGCGGCTACGCCGCCGGACCGATCGTCGTTCGCGCCGAGCAGCAACGCCGTCACGACGGCCGCGCGGACGGTGCGTCCGGGACCCCATGGAGCACCCGCGGAGGGAGCGTCCGCCTCGGGCACGCCTGTGCGCAGATCAACTCGACTCCCCTCGGGGAAGGCGTCCGGGTTCTGCGGCGGGTGGACGGCGGCGGGCGGTCGTCAGGTGGCCTGGGCGCGCTGGAGCCCCTGGAGGAGGAGGGCGACCAGGCGTCGCGGGTCGTAGCGGGGGTCGTCGTCGCGACCGATGCAGAGGTTGCCGATGCCGCGCATCAGCTCGTAGGGCTGCGTGCCGGGCCTGATGTCGCCGGCCTCGACCGCGGCGTCGAGCAGGTGGGCGCAGACGGGCAGCAGGCGGTCGAGGAAGTACGCGTGCAGCGCGGCGAAGCGGTCGTCGTCGGATTGGAGGGCGTCGGCGAGGCCGTGCTTGGTGACCAGGAAGTCGACGAAGAGGTCGATCCATTGGCGCAGTGCGTCGAGCGGGGAATCTGCGCCGGCCAGCAGGTTCGGGCCGGCTTCGGCGCAGGCCTCGATCTGGTGCTGGTACACGGCGGTGACGAGGTCCGCCCGGGTCGGGAAGTGGCGGTAGATCGTCGCCATCCCGACGCCCGCCTGGGCCGCGATGCGGCGGATCGGCGCGTCGACGCCGGAGGTGACGAACACCTCGGCCGCGGCAGTGAGCACCGTCTCCCGGTTGCGCTGAGCGTCGGCCCGCTTGCTGCGGGACGACGAATCCACTGCGGGACCCTCGGTGGCCATCACGTTCCCCTTCGACACCGATTGACAAAACGGAGCAGCGCTCCGGATACTAAATGGAGCAGCGTTCCGTTTCAGTTTAGCCGAAACGGGACACCCCTGACCGCCTTGCCCGCCCGCCGACGACAGGAGAACCGGCGGGCGACGGGCGCCACCGAAAGGGAACCCCCACCGTGAGCACATCCACCAGCACCGCCACCACCGCCGGCGCCTTGGGCGAGCCCGTCCCGGTCCTGTCCCTCAGCCCCGTAATCCTGTCCGTGCCCGGACGTCCCGTGGATCTCCAGGTGCGCGTCTCCGCACCCTTGACCGGCACCGGCCTCCCCGTCATCCTCCTCTCCCACGGCCACGGCCCTTCGAACAACCTCTCGTCACTCAACGGGTACGCGCCACTCGCCAACTTCTGGGCGGCGCACGGATTCGTCGTCATCCAGCCCACCCACCTCACCTCCAGGACACTGACCGCCCTGGTCGCGGACGCCCCCGGCGCACCCGACTTCTGGCGCTCGCGCGCCATGGACATGACCCACATACTCGACCGGCTCGAGGTGATCGAGAACGCCGTGCCGCAGTTCGCCGGGCGGATCGACCCCACCAAAGTCGCCCTCGCCGGACACTCGTTCGGCGGCTTCACCGCCGCCCTCCTGCTGGGCGCCGGACTCACCGACCCCGACACCGGGGATCTGGTGCACCTCCACGATCCGCGCATCAAGGCGGGCGTACTGCTCGCCCCGCCCGGCAGGGGCGGCGACGTCTTCAACGGACCCATGGCCGAGCAGTGGCCGATCATCGGGGCCGTCGACTTCTCCACCATGACCGCACCGACGCTGGTCGTCACCGGCGACAAGGACGACCCCCGGCACTTCACGGACATGGGCCCGGACTGGCACGCCGACCCCTACACCCTGGCGCCCGGTCCCAAAACCCTGCTCACCCTGTTCGACGCGGAGCACGGACTCGGCGGGATCGCCGGATACGACGCCGCCGAGACAACCGACGAAAACCCCGAGCGGGTCGCCGCCCTCGCCCAACTCACCGCGGCCTACCTCCGCACCCGGCTCCACCCCGGCGACAACACCTGGCAGACCACCCACGAGGCATTGACGGTCGCACCCCACCCGGCAGGCCGAGTCGAATCCAAGTAGGCCCTCTGCCACGCCGATCCGAGGGGTGAACGGGGTCGGCCGGCGGCCGACACGGAGGGTGCGGCGACCGGGGGCGCGCGCTCCGTCGTGCTGGTGACCGCCGTGCCGGCGACCCTCGACGCACACGCGCTCGTGGTACTGAGCCACGTCGACGCGGCCGACCCCGCGCCGGCCGGTGGACCGGCACGGCCGCCGTCCGGGAGTCCCCTCCCGGCCAAGCGCCCGCACCGGCCCACCCACCGAACCCGAAGGTCAGGGGGCGTCGATGAGTACCCGGCCGTCGGTCGGCACGGCTGCCGCGAGCCCGTTCGCGTACGCGTTCTGCACGCGGGAGCGCTCCGTCGCGTTGGGCACGGCGTTGACGCAGGCCGTCCCGGCGCTGGATCCGGACATCAGCTGGGAACACGGCCCCGGCTTGGTGTCCGGCAGGCCCAGGCTGTGGCCCAGTTCGTGCGCGGCGATGCGCGTCTTGTCGTACCCCTGACTCACGGCCTGCGAACCGAGTTCGACCCGCACCTGTCGCCCCGGACGGACCGGGCCGAGGTTGGCCTGCGGCCAACCGGTGGTCGCCACGATGACGATCTCCGCCCGGACCCCGGGCGCGGCCTCCACCAGCCGTACGTTGCTGACGTTCGCGTTCCAGGAAGCGACCCCGGCCGCGATGGCCGCTTCCCAGCCGCCGGCCCGACTGTCGTCGTAACGGAGCGTCACCACCGCTGCGGTGGCGTCCGGTACGGGCGTGGGTGCCGCGGTCGCGGCGGTTGCCGCCGCGAGGACCAGCGCGGCGGCGGAGGTGCCGGCTTTCAGCCAGATGCCCAGAGACATGGTGGAGTTCCTTCACGCGTGGGGGACCCGGCCCCTCGGCGGAGCCGGGGCGCTGGAGACGCCGCCACCGCCCGCCTGTTGCCCGCGCGTTCGGACAGCCGCCCCTCCGGAGCCCTAAGAAGGTAGCCCCGCACACCGCCGACCCGTCATGCACCTGCCAGCCAATTCCGGCAGGAACTCCGGCCGATGCCCGGTCAGCGGGCGGCCCCCACGAGGTAGCGCCGCCGCCCCTCGTCGGCGCGGCACCTGACGGCGCCGGCACGCAATGGTCCTGCGTTCCGGCTTCGGGCCTCCCCCTCGTGGCGACGAAGCGTGAAGCACGATCCCTTGGCCACGGGGGCGCCCGACCAGCCCCCGCTCAGGGGCTCACCTCCTCACCACAGCGCCCGGGCCTCGGCGGCCCGGGCGCGAAAGGCGGCGGCTATGCCGGGCGGTGCCGAGGGGGCACGAACCGGGCGCGTGTGAAGCAGGCGTGGATGCACAGGGCGCCGCAGGCGTCCTTGCGCAGGACGGCCTCGGCCATCGTCTGCCACTGCGGCAACGGGGTCAGAGTGAGGTCTTCGACGCCCTTTCCCGGGCCGGTGGCGGTTCCGCTGATGACGGTGCTCATGGTTCCTCCTGTGAGGGTGCGGGTCGCGCACCCTCAAGGACACCATCCGCCCTCGCACCCGGTGTCATGCCTTCGGGCGGTCCACCGGATGACGTGCGCGGGGCGGGCACCCTGGCCTCAGCGCGGAGACTCCCCGGCCGAGGTATTCACACTGGTGCCGCGGGCAGCGGGCAGATTCGGGGGTGAGGTCGGATCGCCGCTCGCGGGCCGGCTCATCGTCGGGACCGCCGTCGAGCCATCGGCGGAGGTTGGTCCTCTGCGCCGCCTGATACCGGTCCCGGCTGACGCACGGCGGAACTCCGACTGGGCGTGCCTCGGCGCCGGCTCGTCTGCGTCCATTCGGCGAACCACCAGGCACCGGTTACCACGACCGCCCACAGCAGCCCGCTGAACACGGACTTCGACCAGGACGCGTCCTCGCCCCAGCGCTCCACACCGGTCAACACCACCCAGCTGATCACGAGTACAACAGCCGTACGCACACGTCGATGCCTGAACATGCGACCCGCCTACCCCACAGGCCCGCACTAAACGAGACCGTGCTCAGCCGCCGGGAAAGTCAGCTGTCGGGAAAGGGGAGGGCGGAGAAGAACCTGGCGATGTTCTGCATGGACCCGGCGATATCGGCCAGGCGGATGGAGAAGCAACCCGGCAACGCGAACGGAGGCACGACGATGGACTGGCGTCACCAGGCCGCCTGCCGACAGGCAGACCCGGACCTGTTCTTCCCCATCGGCACCAGCGGCCCGGCCCTGCTCCAGATCGAGGAGGCGAAGGCCGTATGCCGACGCTGCCCGGTCCTGAGCGAATGCCTCCAGTGGGCCCTCGAAGGGGGCCAGGACATGGGTGTGTGCGGCGGCCTGACCGAAGACGAACGACGCGCCCTCAAGCGCCGGACCGCTCGGGAGACCCGAGCCCGCCACGAAGCCTGACCCCACCGGCGTCACCTCGTGACGGACGGCCGAGGTGGAAGCACCGGGGACGGCCGAGGTGGAAGTACCGGCGCGCGGTCACGGGCGAAGCTCCGTGGCCGACCCGACCGGAGAGCAGGGGACGACTGTTCAGGTTCACCGACCGGCGACAACCGGCCTCACTGCTCCCCCCGGGCGGTCGGCTCGGGCCGTCATGACTGCTCGTCGGGATGGTTCCAATCCAGCACCACCGTCGCCGCCGGCGCCGCCTCCTTCACGTACCAGGCGACGGACTCCTCGAATTTCGGGCACCACAGGTAGGAGCGGCTCACGATGAGCGGGAAATCGGTCTCCGCGACGACGAGCAGGACACCGCCCTCACTCTCCACCGCCACCCGAACCTGGTCGGCGATGCTCTCGTCCCTCAGCAACTCCCTGAGCTCCCCGACGATCGCCTGAGCCTGCGCCTCGTCGGCGATGTTCGACACCCGGAGACTGAATTCGATGTTCACTGACATGCAGGGCACGCTAACGGATCGAATCCGGTCATCGCGTCCGCGCTCGGCATCCTTGGACCATCGCGGCCTACCCTGGCCCGCGGGGGCCCGGTCGTATCGGTCGGACGCCGGTCAGCCGGTGGCCACGGCGATGACGATGAACGTCGCGTAGAAGAGCAGGGACAGAGCCATCGGCACCGAGACGACCAGCGCTTCCGGCCGCCGCCGCACCTGCTTGCCCGGGTCCAGCGGCGGACGGAAGCCGCCCTGCGGGGCCGCGAGCGCGGCGAACGTCGACCTCGGCCCGAGGTTGCGCAGCACGGTGATCGGGGTGAGCAGCAGGGACATCGGCGCCCACCAGCCCTGCCAGAGCGTCTTCGCGGACATGTTCCGGACGGTCGCGGTCCCGCAATCACGGCAGAACGGACCCTGCACGCTCAACGAGCGCATCATCACGACCATGCCCTGGTGACCTCGGACGGTCGCCTGCGCCGCCGGCTGCGCCCCGCACAGCCGACAGCCGGGGCCGCCCTGCTGGGGCAGGCCCGCGGCGAACGGGTTCCCGTGGCCGGCGGGCTGCTGCGGGGCGGCGCCGGGCTGCTGCTGCGCGTACGGATTGCCGTGCCCCGCCGGCTGCTGCGGCTGCTGGGCGTACGGGTTGCCACGGCCGGGCTGCTGCTGGGCGTACGGATTGCCCTGGTTGCCCTGCTGGGCGTACGGGTTGTGCTGGTGCGGCGGGACCGAGCCCTGCTGCGGTGGTGGAGTGGCCACGATGGGTCCCCTTGGAGAAGTCGGTTCGGTCACCTGGGGCGGTGATCAAGGCACCCTAGCGGCATCCATCATGTCCCCAACAAATTGTCGCGGGCCAGGCCGAAGTGGAAACGACCCGTCGGTCAGGCCCGGCGCGTTCCAGCACGGCGACAGGGGCTTCGCGAGCGGCGTGACCCTCCGGCGGAACGACACGGGCAGCATGGTCATCGTGGCACTGAACGCCACCTCCGAGGACAGCGGCAGGATCGACGGAAGCCTGACCGCCGGTCCCTGACCACGTCACCCGCGCCTCCCGCCGGAGCGAAATCGATCCTGAGGCCGTGGCCGTCGCCGAAGGCAACTTCCGCGACACCGCGGTCAACCGCGGGAACCGGCCCTGCCGGCCCCACGTGTGCGCGGGCCCGACACGGGTGCTCCCCGTCGAACGCCGTTTCGGGGAGGGGGTTCTCGGCCTGTACGGCGCGCTGCTGATCCCCGGGTTCCCGGGAGCCGTCGGTCGCCGTGTCCTGGCGGCGTACGCGAAGGAGACGAGCGATGGGCGGCGACGGGACGCGACTGCCGAGCAGCGGGCCGAGTGACTCGCTGACGCGCACGGCTCCCGATCCCCCGCAGCTCAGCGCCGCGGGGGGAGGCGGTGGAGTGTCACGTCGTCCACCCTCGCGCCCGCCGCGGTCAGCGTCATGAACGAGCAGAACGGTTGGCGCCTGCGGTCCGTGGGCGAGCCCGGGTTGAGCAGGCGCAAGCCTCCGACCGTGGTGTCCCACGGGATGTGGCTGTGGCCGAACACCAAGACGTCCACATCGGGGAATCGCGCGGCGCAGCGCCTCTCCCGCCCCGCGGCGGCTCCCGTCTCGTGCACGACCGCGAAGCGCACTCCTCCCAGCTCGGCACGGGCGACCTCCGGGAGTCTGCGGCGCAGGTCCGGGCCGTCGTTGTTGCCGTACACCCCGATGAGCCGCCGGGCCCTGGAGCCCAACAGATCGAGGGTGGCCTCGTCGATCCAGTCCCCCGCGTGGATGATGACGTCAGCGTCGTCGACGGCCGCCACGAGGGGTTCCGGGAGCGAAGCGGCACGCGCCGGCAGATGGGTGTCCGAGGTCAGGAGGAGCCGCATGCGTCCCACGATAGGCGGCCCGACCGTCGTGGTGCGTCACATGACCCACTGACCCACCTGATCGATGCGCGGCTCAGCCGCCCCGACGCAGCCGCCTTCCTCGCCGCCGACGACCTTCTGGTCGAGACGCCCGGGCGGGGGCCGGGCGGGGCCCGCCCGAACTGCCCCGGTAGGGGGGGCCCGGCGGGCGTTCCCGGCGTAATGCCGCCTCACGACGGGGTCGCCGTCCGTGCGGTCAGCCGCCCGACAGGCGGTACGCGTCCCGCGCCAGCGTCAGGGCGATCAGGTCGCGGGGGCGGGAGAGGGACTTCGAGGTCAGGTGCTCCAGCCGGCGCAGGCGGTTGAAGACCGTGTTGCGGTGGCAGTACAGCCGGCTCGCCGCGCGGCCCGCCGAGCCCTCCGCGGCCAGCCAGGCGTCGAGGGTCTCCAGCAGCATCGCCCGGTCCGCCGGATCCAGGTCCAGCAGGGGGCCGAGGACCGCGTGGACGAGTTCCGCCGAGAGTTCGGGCTGGCGCACCACCAGCGCGGTGGGCAGTCGGTCGGCCAACTGCACCAGTACCCGTTCCTCCTGGCCGCAGGTGCGCAGCGCCGTCTCGGCCAGGCGACGGGCCCGGCCCAGTTCGGTCAGTCCGTCCACCACCGGGCTGATGCCGCCCGGTCCGGGACAGCGGTCCGCCAGCTCCACCGCGAGGTCGGCCGGCGAGGAGTCGCCCAACGCCACCACGGCCAGTTCCCGCTCGGTGCGCATCCGCCAGAACAGCCGCATCCCGTTCGCCGCCGCCACCCGGTGCACCGATTCGCCCCGGTCGGCAGGCAACACCACCACCACGTACCGTCCCTGTTCGGGCAGGTCCAGGGCGAGTGCCACCTGGGCGGCCAGGGCCGGTGCGGCGTCCCCCTCCAGCAGGGCGTCCAGGAGGGCCTGCACCCGCTCGTCGCTGCGCCGGCGCATCTCCACCTCCGTGGTGCGGTACGCCTCGGCGGTCGCGGTCGCCTGCTGTTCGATGCCCGCCCACATGGCCCCGGCCGCGCGGGCCAGTACCGGCAGGGCCTCCGGTTCCTTCTCGGTGACGATGTCCAACAGCGCGTCCCAGGTGAGCCGCCCCGCCCTGCGGTACGCGTAGAGCAGGAGGTCCAGCGGCAGCCCCTGCTCGGCGCGCCGGCGGCCCAACTCCTCGGCGTACGCCAGGTCCTTGCGCGGGGCGGACCGGCGGGCGGCGAAGGCCTCGATCCCGTAGTGCATGGCCTCGCTGACCTGTTGCCAGTGCTCGTCACGCGGGACGGCCAGGTCGAACAGCGGCGAGTGCTTCGCCAGGTCCTCGATGAGGTGGTCGGTGAGTCCGGGGATGTCGGCGATCAACACGTCCGCCGCCGACAGCAGGACCGACCATTCCTCTTCCGTGCGCGTTCTGCGTCCGCCCATGGCCGCCGAGGATGTCATCCGCCTCCGCCGCCGTCAGGAGCGCGCGCGCCAGGTCTGTGCCGGTGCACAACGCGTTCCGGTTCCGGCTGGTCATCGGCAGCGATTCCGCATCCGGGCGTGGACGGGTGCCCCGGGCCGGTGTTGGGGTGTGCGCCAGCACACAGGCCGTACGCAGGGCCTTCCAAGGCTCTTCCAAAGCTCTCCAAGGGGCCCTGCCAGGGCCCGTCGGAGGCCCTTTCGAAGGCCCTGTCGGGGACTGTCCGGAGGAAGGAGGAGGACGTGGGTTCGCTGGAGGTGCGCGCGCTGTCCGTCGGCTACGGGCCGGTCCGGGCCCTGCGCTCGGTGTCGCTCGACGTGCCGGCCGGCGCGGTGGTCGTCGTGCTCGGCGGCAACGGCGCGGGGAAGTCGACGCTGCTGCGCGCGGTGTCCCGGTCGCTCGGGTTCCACCGCGGCGCCGTGACGGGCGGGAGCATCAGCTTCGACGGCAGGCCGCTGGACGGGCTCGGTCCGGACCGGGTCGTCGCCGCGGGAGTGGTGCAGGTCCCCGAGGGGCGGCAGGTGTTCACCCGGATGACCGTCGCGGACAACCTGCGCGCCGGGGCCCTGGGCGGCCGCGCGGGATCCCGGGCGGACACCGCCCGCTCCCTCGCCCGGGTCCACGAGCTGTTCCCGGTGCTGGGCCGGCGGGCGCGGCAGCGCGCCGGGCTGCTCTCCGGCGGCGAGCAGCAGATGCTCGCCCTGGGACGCGCGCTGATGGCCCGCCCCCGCCTGCTGCTGCTCGACGAACCCACCCTCGGGCTGGCGCCCAGGATGGCCGCCACCATCGCCGAGACCATCACCGAGATCAACGCCTCGGGCGCCTCGGTCCTCCTCGTCGAACAGAACGCCGCACTGGCGTTGCGCCTCTCCTCCCACGCGTACGTGATGGAGGTCGGCGAGGTGACCCTCGACGGCCCGGCCGCCGAGCTGGCCGCCTCGGACGAGGTGCGGCGCCGCTACCTCGGCATCACCGACGGGGGCGGCTCCGTACCGGCTCCCGCCGGAGAGCGGCGGGAGCTGGGCAGGTGGTCGGCGTGAGCGGGCCCCCGTCCGCTCCCCCGCCGCTGACCGTCACCGACGTCACCGTCCGCTTCTCCGGCCTGACCGCGCTCGACTCCGTGTCCTTCACGGTGGAACCCGGCAGCGTCCACGCCGTCATCGGGCCCAACGGGGCGGGCAAGTCCACCTGCTTCAACGTGCTGTCCGGGGTGTACCGGGCTTCCGCCGGCAGCGTCCGGTTCGGCGACGCCGAGCTCACGGGCCTTCCCCCGCACGCCGTCGCGGACCTCGGCATCGCCCGTACCTTCCAGAACCTGGCCCTGCCCCCGCACACCACCGTCGCCGACAGCCTCCTCCTGGGCCGCCACCGGCTGATGCGGTCGGGGTTCCTGGCCGCGGGCCTGCGGCTGCCCGCCGCCGCCCGCGAGGAGCGCCGGCACCGCGAACGGGTCGGGGAGATAGCCGAGTTCGTCGGACTGGAAGGGGACCTGGCCGCGCCCGCGGGTTCCCTCCCGTACGGGAAGCAGAAGCTCGTCGAACTGGCCCGGGCGCTGTGCATGGAGCCCCGGCTGCTGCTCCTCGACGAGCCCGTCGCCGGCATGACGGCGGACGAGAGGCACCGCACGGCGGCCGTCATCGCGGGTGTCCGGGACGGCCTCGGCATCTCGATCGTGCTGGTCGAACACGACATGGGGGTGGTGATGCGGCTCGCGGACGCGGTGACCGTACTCGACTTCGGCAGGCGCATCGGCGGCGGAACTCCCGCGCAGGTGCAAAACGATCCCGCGGTGGTCCGCGCGTACCTCGGAGAGGAGGAACCGGCCGCATGACCACTTTCCTCGAACTGCTCCTCGGCGGGCTCTCCATGGGCTCGGTCTACGCCCTGATCGCCCTCGGCTTCGTGGTCATCTTCAAGGCGACCGAGGTGGTCAATTTCGCGCACGCCTCCCTGCTGCTGGCGGGTGGGTACGTCACCGCGACGCTGCACGAGGAACTCGGATTCTGGGGCGCCCTTCTGACCGGCGTCCTGGCGGCGGCGGCGGTGGGGGCGGCGATCGAGTTCCTGGTGATGCGGCGCTACCGCGGCCAGGACCAGAGCGTGCTGGCCATCGTCACCATCGGCGTCGACATCCTCCTCATCACCGACCTCACCCGGCGCATCGGCACGGACGTGCTCTCGCTCGGCGATCCGTGGGGCGATCGCGTCGTCCACCTCGGCCCGGTCACGGTGCCCCAGACGAGGATCGCCGCGATCCTCGCCGCCGGCCTGCTGATCACGGTCTTCATGCTCGTGTTCCGCCACACCTCCTGGGGCGTGGCGATGCGCGCCGCCGCCGAGCGGCCCGAGACGGCCGCGCTGATGGGCGTACGGCTCGGTCGGGTCTCGCTCGCGGCCTGGGCCGTGGCCGGGGCCCTCGCCGCCGTGGCCGCGCTCTTCCTGACGGTCTTCCCCACCCCCGGTCTGGAGCGGGCCACCTCCCTCGCCGCGCTCAAGGCCTTTCCGGCCGCGATCCTCGGGGGCCTCGACTCCACGTCGGGCGCGTTGGCGGGCGGTCTGATCGTCGGAGTCACCGAGGCGCTCGCGACGGGCTACCAGGGCCAGTTGGCCTTCCTGGGTCGCGGCATCGGCGACCTCGCTCCGTACCTGGTGATGGTCGCGGTCCTGCTGGTCCGCCCCGCCGGACTCCTCGGCACGAAGGAGCTCGCCCGTGTCTGACACCCGCAGCGCCGTGCGGCGCACCGGGGCCGCCACCGCCGCCCGGGCGGGCGGCCGGCCACGAGGGGCGAGCGTCCGAACCGTGTCGGCGGCAGCCGCGGGCCTGGTGCTCCTCGCGCTGCCGTTCTACCTCGACCGGTTCTGGCTGCAGGCCGGGCTGTTCGCGATCGCCGCGGCCATCGGCGCCATCGGGCTCAACCTGCTCACCGGGGCCACCGGGCAGCTGTCGATGGGCCACGCCTTCTTCCTCGCCGTCGGCGCGTACGGGTACTGCGCGCTCGCCGGGGACGGTGGCACGGCCGGCGGCCACGCGCCGGTCGGCCTGGGCCTGCCCGGTTGGCTCGCCGCGGTCCTGGCCGTCGTCCTCGCCGGGGCTGCGGGCGGTCTCTTCAGTCCCATCGCCGGCCGGCTGCGCGGGGCGTACCTCGGCATCGCCACCCTCGCGCTGATCTTCATCGGCCAGCACCTGCTGTTCAACGCGACCAGCCTCACCGGTGGCTTCAACGGGCGTGCCGTGGAGCCGCTGTCCCTGTTCGGATTCACCTTCGACGACGCCGAGACCGTCATCGCCTCCGTCCCCTTCCACTCCGCTGAAAAGCTCTGGTACGTGGCCCTGGCCGCCCTCCTCGGCGGCGCCCTGTTCGCGCGCGGGGTCCTGCGGGGACGGCCCGGCCGGGCCATGAACGCCCTGCGCGACCACAGCATCGCGGCGGGGGTGATGGGGGTGGCGGTCGCCCGGTACCGGGCCGCCGTCTTCGTACTGTCGTCCATGTACGCGGGGCTCGCCGGCGTCCTGCTCGCCCTCGTCTTCCAGCGCGCCGTGCCCGACTACTTCGGCATGGTCCTGTCCCTGGAGTACCTGGCCATGATCGTGATCGGCGGCCTGGGTACCGTCCGGGGCGCCGTCGTCGGCGCCGTCTTCGTCTCCCTGCTGCCCCAACTGCTCACCCGCTACAGCGACGCCCTCCCGCTGGTGTCCGCGCCCGGAACGGGCGGGGTGTCACCGGGCGAGGCCTCCCGCTACCTCTACGGCGCGGCGGTCGTCGCGGTCGTCCTGTTCCTGCCCGGCGGCCTCACGGGCATCACCCGGACCGTCCGGAACCGCACCACACCCCCGAAGGAGCGAACGTGAACAGAAGAAGGCTCTCTGCGGCGGCCCTGGCGGCCGCGCTCGTCCTGACCGGCGCCGCCGGGTGCAGCGGCAAGGCCAAGCCCGCCGCGGGCACCGCCGGGGACAAGCCGGCTGCGGGCGGGGTCAAGGCCGGGGCAGGGGTGAACGACACGACCATCCGACTCGGCTCGCTCACCGACATGACGGGCGTCTACGCGTCCCTCGGCAAGAGCGTCACCCAGGCCCAGCAGTTGTGGGCGAAGCAGACCAACGCCGCCGGCGGCATCTGCGGCCGCAGCGTCGAGCTGACGGTACGCGACCACGGCTACGACCCCCAGAAGGCCCTCGCCTCCTACACCGAACTGGAGCCCCTGGTGCTGGGCTTCACCCAGTTCATCGGCTCCCCCTTCGTCTCCGCGGTCAAGGAGCGGATCGACGGCAGGGACAAGGGCCTGGTCATCCCGCAGGCCTGGTCCGCCTCACTGCTGGGCAGCCCGTACATCCGTACGGTGGGCGCGACGTACGACGTGGAGACCATCAACGCCGTCGGCTTCCTGCTGGACCAGAAGCGGATCGCCTCGGGCGACAGGATCGGGCACGTGTACTTCGAGGGCGACTACGGCGAGAACGCGCTGACCGGGGCCAAGGCCGTGGCCGCGGAGGCCGGGTTGACCGTCGTCGAGCAGAAGATCAAGCCGACCGACAACGACATGACGGCCCAGGTCGCCGCGCTCAAGCAGGCCGGGGTCAAGGCCGTGGTGATCAGCGCCGGACCCCGACAGGCCGCCTCGCTCGTCGGGGTGGCCGCGGCGGGCGGCTGGAACGTGCCGATCGTCGGCAACAACTCGGCCTTCGCCCCGCAGTTGTTGGCCACCCCGGCCGGTGCGGCCCTGCAGAAGGACTACTACGTCGCCTCCTCGGCCCTGCCGATCGGCTCCACGGAGGCGGCCCCGGCCGCGCTGGCCGCCGCGTACAAGGCGGAGTACCCGGACTCCGGGCTCGACAACGGCGTGGTGGCCGGCTTCACCGCCGGCGCCCTGTTCGGCGAGGTGCTCAAGAAGGCCTGCGCCGACAAGGACCTGACCCGGGAGGGCATCCGCGCGGCGCTGCTGAGCCTGAAGTCCTACGACAACGGCTTCGGCATCACCCACGACTTCTCGGACCCGAAGGCGCCCTCCACCCGGCAGAGCGTGATCCTCAAGCCCGACGCGGGCGTCCCGGGCGGCATGAAGGTGGTGAAGGAGGCCGCGGCGGCGCCCGCCGCGACCAAGTTCACGCCCGCTCCCTGAGGATCCCACTGTGATCGGCCCCGGGCGGCCCGCCGCCGGGGCCGGTCGAAGGCTTCGACAGCAACCCGGTGGCGGTGTTCGGGCGCAGACGGGCTAAGGCGCCCACGGGGCGAGCAGGCCCTTCATCGCATCCGTCATCGCGAATTGCAGCAGCGGACCGTAAGTGATCCGGCCGACCCCCAGACGCCGGAAACGCCCGAGATCGTGCTTGACGGGATGGGCCGTGGAGTTCACGGGAACGGCGACGGCGCCGACCACGGCCACGAGCAGGTCGTCATCGTCCTGGATGCCCACCGGGTAGACGCTGTCGGCGCCGGCCTGCTCCATGGCCAGCAGTCGCTCGATCGCCTCGCCGAGAACCTTCGAGGCGTCCTCGGCCCGCAGGAACAGGTCGGTACGCCCGTTGACCCAGATCGGGACCCCCGCGTCGTCAGCCGCGGCGCGCAGGCCCGCGACGTAGCCCGCGTGCTCCTGCGTGCTGCGCACGCGTCCGCCGTCCGAGTGGACGGTGTCCTCGACGTTGAGACCGACGCCGCCGACCTCGATGAGTCCGGCGACAAGATCCGCGGGATCCTGTCCGTACCCGGCCTCCAGGTCCACGGACACGGGGACGTCGACCGCCGCGATGATCGGCCTGACGGCGGCGAGCACTTCCTCGAACGTCTGTCCTTCGTGGTCGTCGGCCCCCCGGGAGTCGGCGAGCGGGTGACTGCCGATCGTCAGCGCGGGGAACCCGGCAGCGACTGCCGTCCGCGCGGACCAGACGTCCCAGACGGTCGGAAGCACGAGCGGCTTGTGATCGGCGTGCAGTTGCTTGAGGAGTTGAGCGCGCTCAACTGTGGTGCGAAGGTCCATGCTCAGGACGTTACCCCCGGAACTCGAGGAACAACGTGTCGACGGGCGACGCCCGGTGACGGATCGGTGGGCCCGGCGCGACCCCGTGCGTCATCCACGCCCCTCCCGCCGGTCGCGCGTGTCCACCTGTCGGTGGACAGCCGGTCCATCAGTCGGTTGTCCAGGTCCGCCCCTCCCGATCCCTAGCGTGGGAACGGAAGATCCGGGCGAGCCGCGAAGCGCCCCCGTACTCATCGAAACGAGGGGTTGTCCCATGAGCCCGTTCCTGACCGCCTTGATCGCCAGCGGGGTGATCCTGATCATCATCCTGTCCACCGACCTGGGCACCCGCCAGATCACCAACATGCGGCTGCTGCGCTCGATCATCGCGATCGCGATCGTGATCGCGCTCTTCGTCCGCACCCTCCCCCTGAACGGAAACGACCCCTGGCTCCAGCTGGCCGGGATCGGTGCGGGAGTCGCCTGCGGTCTGATTGCCGCGACTCTGCTGCCCGCCCATCGCGCTTCCGACGGTGACGTCTACACCAGGGGCGGCATCGCCTATGCGATCGTCTGGACCTTGATGTCAGCCTCCCGCGTGCTGTTCGCCTACGGTTCCGAGCACTGGTTCGCGCAGGACGTCATCGTGTTCAGCATCGAGAACAAGCTGAGCGGACAGGACGTCTACTCGAACGCCTTCGTGTTCATGGCCCTGGCGATGGTCCTCACCCGCACCGCTGTTCTCCTCGTCAAGCGCCGCCGGTTGGGCGGCGCCCGGGTCGCGACGACCGACGGCTTCGTGGACGCGTAGGCCCGTTCGGCGGCGGCGGTTCCCCCGGTGCCCGACCGGCCGCTCAGGCTGCCGGTCCGCTCGGCCTCCCGGTGGCGGCGGGGGCGGAGTCCTCGGTGGCGTAGCGCCGCAGCAGCTCCCGCTCGGCGTCCCGGTGGGGGAACCTGAAGAGGACCAACAGCGCACCCAGGGCGATAGCGGCCAGCCCGACGGCGTACGCCCAGTCGTCGCCGTGGAGGAACGACTGGCGTGCTGCCGCGACGATCTGGTCGGCGTACTGGGGGTGCTGCTGGGCCACCTGCGCGGCGGAGGAGAACGACTTCGTCAGCTCGCTCTGTACCTGGTCGGACACCTCCTTGCTTTCGGGGGAAGCGGCGATCGCCGATCTGAAGGCCGAGGCGTAGCCGGCGGTGAGGAGCACGCCCATGACGGACTGCATGACGGCCCCGCCGAGGTCCCGTTGCAGGTCGGCGGTGCCTGAGGCCATGCCGGCCCGGCGCACGGGCACCGATCCGGTCAGCGAGTGGGATGCGGGCGTCCCGGCGAGGCCGGCGCCGATACCGATGAGCACGTAGGCGAAGCCGATCTGCCAGTAGCTGCTGTTCTCGCCCCAGAACAGCAGCATCCAGCCGAAGGCGAGGAAGAGGAACGTGTAGCCGATGAGCAGGGTCGTACGGGCGCCGCGCGTCTCGATGAGCTTCGCCGACCGTGGCGCCACGAGCACGATCATCACGACGAGCGGGAGGATGGCGGCGCCGGCTTCGACGGGGTTGTACTCGAGCACGTTCTGCAGGTACTGCTGGCTGATGAACGCCGAGCCCATCATGGAGCCGTAGACGATGATTCCCGCGCATGCGGCGACCCAGAACGTGCGCCGGCCGGCGATGTGGAGGTCGTACAACGGGTTGGGAGCCCGGCGCTGGCGCCAGAAGAACGCTGCTCCGGCAGCCAGGGCGATCACGACGAGGCCGACGACCAGTCCCCCCTGGTGGGGAACGGCGGCGAAATTGATCGCCAGCACCAGTCCCGCGATCAGCAGGACGGACAGGATGCCGCCGAGGTTGTCCAGCGGTTCGGCCGACTCGTTGGCGTGCGCGGGGACGAACAGCAGGGCCATGACCAGCGCGACCACGGCGAGGGGCAGCGTGACCAGGAACACCGACCCCCAGTAGAAGCGTTCGAGCAGCGCGCCCGCGATCACCGGCCCGAGCATGGAGATGCCTCCGCCCAGGGCCGACCACAGCGCGATCGACTTCGTCCGTCCCGGCCCCGCCCACAGGGCGGTGATCAGCGCCAGGGTGGTCGGGTAGGCCATGCCGGCCGAGAGCCCGCCGAGGATCCTGGCCATCACGAGGACGGTGTCGTTCGGCGCGAACGCTGCGAGCAGGCAGGCGGGGACGGACAGAGCGGTGCCGAGGAGCAGCAGCAGCTTGCGCCCGTGACGGTCGCCGACCGCACCCAGATAGAGCACCGACGCGGCCAGGCCGAGCGAGTACCCCACGGCGATCAGGTTCAGCGAGGTCTGGGAGGAGTCGAAGGCCTTCCCGATCGCGGGCAGCGCCACGTTGGCCACGGACAGGTTCAAGTTGGCCACCGCGGCGACGATGATCAGGGACGCCAGAACGAGCGACGCCCGCGCCGGTGCCTCACGCGGATCGTCGATGCGAGGCGCGCCGCTCTTCGACATGGAACCTCCGGGGCGATGGTTGGCTTGGCAAGAGTCTTGCCTGATCGTCCGTGCCGCACATCGCCCCATTGGGATGACACGCCCACCGGCGCTGACGTGCCCCGCCCCGCCGCAAGGTGACCTGATCGATGGGTGTCTCCCCCGACGGCTGCATCGTCGGGCCGGACGGCGGCTTCGACCGGACGGAGCCCGACGACGGCCGGAAGCGGTCCTCGATCCGCTCCCCCGTATAGCGTTCACCGGGTGAGTGATCTCCATGAGCTGATGATTGCCGTCGACCTGCGGGACGAGATCTCCGAGATGGAGCTCGCCGAGCTGAACTGGCATCTCGGGATCGGACCCCGGCCGGATCGTCTGTCCATCGTCACCGCGTTCCCGGTCGTGGTGGAGGACGACTCGGGGAACCCGGTGATCGACGACGATCCCCACCCGCTGTTGGCCGAACGGGGCGCGGCAGCGCGGGTGGGTGGGGTGCTCGGCTCGGCACTTGCCAGTCGCGCCGGCCTGTCGCGCGGGGGCTGGTCGCTGACGTCCCGACAGGAGATCCACCCGGACGAGTTCGAGCGGGTCGGCGAGCTGCTCTGCTGGCTGGCCACCAGGGCTCACGAAACGCACCGGCTCGGAAACGGCGCGGTCGGGGTCGGGTTCCTCAGGTTCTACGAAGCCGAGGTGCCGGATGTACTTCAGGTCGGCGGCGGACAGGTCGACTGGCCCGCCTGAAAAGGTGGACCGGGCTCGGTGAGTGGCAGGAACCGGACCCGGTCGACCCGCCGGCGACCAACCGCTGCCGCCGCCCCGCCGCCTCCTGACAGCCGCGCCCTTTACGGGCCCGTGTTGGCGCGGTTACCTGGAAGGAAGAAGTACGAGCCACCGGGGGGGGTGGGCGGGCAATGGCGAGCCGGCACGGGGGATGGGCACGCGGGCTCCGGCGAACCGCGGTGGCGCTGGCCGTGCCTCCGATGGCCGCGGCCCTGGCGTTCGGGGTGGCCCGGGAGTCGGCGTACGGGTCGCTGGGCAGGTGGGGATTCTTCCTCGGCGGGCTGCTGCTCCCCCTGGTGCTGCTCGGCGGGCACGCCGTCCTCGCCGCGCGGCGCGGAGCCTCGCTCATCGCGCTGTCCGCCCTTCCTGCGGGCCTCGGCGCCATCCTGGCACTCGCGTCCGTGGGGCACAGCGCGCTGGAGGACAGGGGTGTGGAGATCAGCTGCGTCGTACTGAAGGTCACCGAACACACCGAGACGGACTCCTCCATGGACGCCCAGGGCCACTGGACCTCCACGACCCGGACCTCGTACGACCACCGTCTGAACTGCCCCTCGGGCGGTCCGGAGCACCTGGACACCCCCTCGCGGCTCGCGCAGGAGGGCGAGTCACTGGCCGTGGTGCACGACCCGCAGGGCAAGGTCTCTCCGCGGGCTGCCGGGGACGTCCACGGCCGAGGCATGCGTGGCGCAGCCGCGGTGGCGGTCGGCGCGGCGCTGCTCCTGGGGCTGGCCGGCGGAATCCGGGAGGCGTACGAGAAGCGGCACCGCAGACCGCGGCGGCCGGCAGGGCGATGAGACGCCCGCCCGCCCGATTGCGGGAGCCCGGCGCAGGGCAGGCAGCCCGGCGCAGCCGGATCGCGGCTCGCCCGCGTCGAACGCGAAGCGTGGCGCCGGACCGGAGTGGGTGACCGGAAGGCGCTCTTCGAGGTGGGACGCAGGGCCGTTGCGGGCAGACTGGCCGGGAAGGGGTGGGCGAGCGAACGCGGGGGTGTGCGGGATGGGCATACGGGGGCGGCGCGTGGCGGTGGTTCGGTGACGGTGTATCACATCAAACATCTGCCGACCGGGGCTCTGCCCGAAGACGGTGTCGCCGGCTGGTCCGTGACCCGGGACGGTGTCGCCTCCCGGTCCGTGTCCGGAAGCGGCGTCGCCACCTGGGCCGTGGCCGATGCCGAACGGTGGCGGAAGGCGGCGGTCCCGGCCGTTCTCGCCCCGGCCGTGGGCGGCTGGGTCCTGGGCGTCATGGTGGCGGCGGCGTACGTCCTGCTGTTCGGGCTCTCGGCCACGTCCGCGGCCTGGCACAGCGGGCCCGGGGACGGCACGGACTGGTGGAGGTATCCGGGTCTGGTCCTGCTGACCGCCCTGCCGCTCTGGTACCGCTACGTTCCGGTCGCGGCCGTACCGGCGGCTGTGTTCGTCGCCGGGGAGGCAGTTCTGACCCTGGCCCGCTCCGGCGACGTGGACCATCCGGCAGGGGCCGGGTGGCTGGTCGTACTCGCCGCCTGCGCCGTCGCCTTCACGGGAAGCTGTCTGCGGCTGCGGGCCAGACGCCGACAGCGGGCCCTGGCACTCGCCGCTGCGGGACACCGCCGCTTCCCGCTGCCCGCCGGCACCCCGGAAACGGACGGCCGTCGCGGGCACGAGCAGGTCTACATCGGGCTGGCGCTCTGCCTGATCGCCGTAGTCGTGCTCGCCGACGGCCTGTTCGGGGGATCGACCGCGTCCGGCGTCGCCTATGACGCCGTCGGGCAGCAAGGCATCGCACTGGTGCTCCTTGTGGCCGGTACCACCTTCTGGGGCTGGGGCGGGCTCGCCCACCGGGCGGCCCGGCGGTTGCACGAGCAGGCACAGCCCGCCCTGATCGTGGGCGTGCGCACCGGGGCGGACGGACGCCACTGGGTGTGCCCGGACGCCCGCACCCGCTCGGCGGCGCCCCTGATCGCGTACGTTCCCCGCAAGAACGACACCCGCGCCATGACGCGCCTTCTGGGCAGCGGCTCGGCGTACGGAGTGGGGAACGGGCACCACGACGTCGACCCCGCGCACGAGCCCTTCGAAGCGGTCCTGTACGGCGCCCTCGCGGAGGGCGACGAAGTCGCCCTCGCATACGCCTGCGCCGAATACCACCGCCACCAGGACACGGGGCGGATGTACGCGACCGTGACCGCCGCCGCGCTCCGCCCGGACCGCCGCCACGGGCTGGGCCAGTGGGAACCGGCGGATGGCGCTGCCCGGCAGCGTCAGCGGCTCCAGGAGGAAACGGAGCGGGCGGAGCGCTCCCGGAAGGCGCAGCGCGAGGCGGAGCAGCGCCTCAGGAACGCTCCGCGCGGCCCGTCGGGCCGGGGGCGCGGGAGCGGCTCCGGCAACCGGCACGACGGGGGCGGCTGCGGCTCCGGTTGCGGGTCGAGCTGCGGCGGCGACTGAGCCCCGGCAGCCGTCACCCTCCAGTTGTCGGCGACCGGGCGTGGTCCGCGGATTCCGATCCGGCTCAGCGCCCGGTCGAAGGCACAGCACCGCCGGCGAGCCGCGCACCACCGCGATCGGGGCCGGCGCGTTGATCGTGAACAGGTGCTCGCCGGCCACGTCCGGGACGTCCGCAGTTCGGCCGGAACCGACAGCGCCGATGGCGACCACCACGTCCAGAAACGGCCACGGTAAAGCATCCGATGTCGGGTGGGGCGCGGAAGAAGGGGCGAGGGATCGGCACGGGCCGGTCCTGAAAGCGGCAGAAGGAGCGCGCCAGTGATCACGGTGGAGCGTAGTTTCCTCGTCGAACTTCCGCTCGACGAGTTGATCACCTACCTGGAGGACTTCGGCCACGCCGAGGAATGGGATCCGGGCACGGTACGGTGCGTCCGGATCGATGACGGGCCGGTGCGGCCGGGCGCCGGCTGGCAGAACACCTCTCGCTTCCGCGGGCGAACCACCGACCTGGTCTACCGACTCGACTCCCGGGATTCGCACGAGCTGGTGTTCGTCGGGGTGAACAAGACCGTGACCTCCACCGACGTCATGCGTTTCGAGGCCCGATCGGCATCGGCCACCCACATGTCCTACACCGCTTCGCTGCGTTTCAAGGGCCTGGCCAGGTTCGCCGAGCCGTTCCTGCGGTCGGAGTTCGAAACGCTCGCGGACAAGGTCGCGGAGCGGTTGCCGTCCGCGGCCGAGGCCCGATGAACAGAACCGTGCGGTGGGGACCGCCGGTGTGGTGCGGCTCGCTCCCGGACTCTTCGCCACGGACGCCGCACCCCCGTCCTGCCCCGCGAACCGGCCGCCCATCACCGGACCGGGCAGCACTGGCCCGGGTCGGGTCAGGTCCGGCGGTGGGGGCCCAGGTCGAGAAGGACCGCCGCCAGTTGTTCCGCGGTGAGGCCTGACGCGGGCAGGTCCGACGGGGGGCGCGTTCCGGCGCGCAAGCCGTCGAGGAACAGGGCCAGTTGCCGGCGCCAGGCATGTGGCGGTCCCGCGGCCGCCAGCGACGGGACCGAGCGGCCCAGCGTGGCCAGGTTCAGGAGCATGTCCTCGACGGTGACGTCGGGCCGCATCGCTCCGTCACGCTGGGCGCGGTCCACGAGCAGAGCGATCGTCTCGTGGTTGTGGACGTGGACGGCGTCGAGGGAGGTCACGCCTTCGATCTGGGTCGTCATCAGGTCGTTGACGCCCCGGTCCGCCGCGAGCACGGTGAAGACCGCCTCCAGGTAGGAGGCCAGCCCCGCCCAGGGATCGGCCGCGCCGCGAGCCTCTTCCCCGGCGTCGACGGTGCCCTGGAGCGCGTCCCGGAACGCCGCGTCGATCAGGGCGGCGCGGGTGGGGAAGTGCCGGTACAGGGTGGCGTTTCCGACGCCGGCCCTGCGTGCGATCTCGTCGAGGCGGGCGTCCAGGCCTTGGGCGGCGAAGACCTTGCGCGCGGCGGCCAGCAGCAGCTCTCGGTTGCGCAGCGCGTCACGCCGTATCGTCGCCGGCCGTTCCGTGCCCGGGGTCACTGTCCACTCCTCGCGTCGTCGGTGCCCACGCGGGCCCTCCGGCATCGGGGATCGTGGTCCGGTACGGATGCTATCCCCATCGGGGGCGGCGTCACGCGGGGAGCCGCCGCGACCAGCGCACCGGCAGGGCGGCGACGCCGCTGAGCATGGCGCTCCGGCGGTGTACGAGGGAGTCGGGTTCGGCGGCGAGGGCGAGGTCCGGCAGCCGCCGCAGCAGGGTCTCGACGGCGATCCGCCCTTCGACGCGGGCGAGCGGCGCGCCCAGGCAGTGATGGATGCCGTGGCCGAACGCGAGGTGTCCCCGGGTGCTGCGGCGGATGTCGAAGCGGTCGGGGTCGGTGAAGTGATCGGGGTCCCGGGAGGCCGCGGCCAGGGAGAGCATCACGCTGTCGCCGGCCGGTATCCGGACCCCCGCGATCTCCAGGGGTTCCGCGGCGTACCGGAAGGCCGCTGCGGTGACGGGCCCGTCGTGGCGGAGCATCTCCTCCACGGCTCCGTCGAGGAGGGCGGGGTCCGCCCGCAGCGCGGCGAGCTGGTCGGGGTGGCGCAGCAGGTTCAGGACGCCGCCCGAGATGAGATTGACCGTGGTCTCGTGCCCGGCGACCAGCAGCAGGAAGGCCATGCCGAGCAGTTCTTCGGCGGTCAGCCCGTCCGACTCCGCGGAGGCTCCGACGAGGGCGCTCATCATGTCCGCGCCGGGGTCAGCGGCCTTGGCGGCGATGAGCGCGGCGAAGTACGCGCTCATCGCCCCGGCGGCGGCGCCCGCCGCGGCGGGTGAGGACGGTGCGACGAGCTCGGTCGACCAGGTGTGGAAGAGGTGCTGGTCCTCGACGGGGACTCCGAGCAGCTCACAGATGACGGTGAGCGGCAGCGGCAGCGCGTAGTGGGCGACCAGGTCGACGGTCCCGGCCGGCGGGAGGGCGTCGAGGAGACCGTCGGCGATCCGCTGCACGCGCGGCCGCATCGCCTCGATCCGACCGGCGGTGAACTCGCGTGCGACCAGGGCGCGCAGGCGGGTGTGCTGGGGTGCGTCGGTCTGCAACATGTTCAGCCCGATGGCGTTGCCGCCGTCGCTCCCCCAGGTCGCGGAGTGTCGTATGTCGTTGCTCAGTGCGGGGTCGGTGAGCGCGGCGCGCACCTCCTCGCGGCCGAGGACGAGCCAGACGTCGCCGCTGCCTGGGACGTGAACGCGTTGTACAGGGCCCTTCTCGCGCAGTGCGGCGTGGAAGGAATGCGGGTCGACGGCGAAGTCGACCTCTGTGGGGGCCGGTTCACCGGGTGTCAGGGTCAGGGCAGGCATGTCGTTCCTCCGGTTGTCGGTGGGGCGCGGAGCGGGCATGGTTTCTCGCTCCGGTGCTTGAGGGGGCGGGGAGGCCCGGTGGAGATCCCTCACGAAGCCCGCCATGGGCGGGGACGTGTTCCCGGGCCGGATCGGGGACGGGCGGGCGGGCCGGTGGGGCGGCCGGGTTCCGGCGCCTTCGACCTGCACGAGCCCTCGTCCGCGGGGGACCGGCGGCCGGTCGGGTGCGGAGGCCGTTCCGCTCCGTACCCGACCGGTGCGTCAAGGGGTCCACACCGCGCGGACGGTTTCCGCGCAGGAGGCCGCCTGGGCACGGCCGGCCCGGGCGGCGGCCGTACGGCGGGTCTGGTCGAGCATGTTGCGACCGAAGGCCCTGCGGGCCTCGCGGTCGGGGGTGAGGACCGCCACCAGCGCCCCGTCCGCGGCGAGTTCGGCCCCCTGGGCGGTGGCGCTCGGGTGGGGACCGACGGCTTCGGGGATCGGGGTGACGGCGACGACGCGGCGAGCGCCGCGGGCGAGGTGCACGTTGGCCGTCGAACGGCTGCCTCCGTCCATCCATCGGCCGCCTGCCACCGATACGGGCGGCCAGAGCACCGGAACCGCGCAGCTCGCCGCCACGGCGTCGGGAAGAGCGATGCCCGAGGCGGAGTCGAACGCGGCCAGGTCGCCGCTGCGGGCGTCCACGGCGGTCAGCCGCAGGGCGGCGGCGGGCCAATCGCGTACGCCGGCCAGGAGGACGGCAACCGCGTCGTGCACGGCCGACTCGGGAACGGTACGGGAGGCCAGTGCGGCTCGCCCGAGGCGCTGTGCGGAGCGCTGCGGATCACGTGAGCCGAGTGCGGCCCACAGGAAGCGGGCCGTCTGGCGCAGCGTGACGGTGATGTCGAGCTCCGGGGGTCCGTCGAGTTCTTCGCGGTACATCTCCTCGACCGGGACGCCGGAGGTGAGCCGTGCTCCGATCACGGAGCCGGCGGAGGTCCCGATCGTCACGTCGGCGCCGGAGAGGTCGAGCCCCTCCTCGGCCAGCCCGGCCAGCATTCCGACCGTCCATGCGAGCCCGACCGCTCCCCCGCCGCCGAGCACCAAAGCCGTGCCGCCCATGATCCCCCACCCCCCGTTCGCAAACGGGGACTCCTCCCCGTTTCGCTGACAGCCGGAACGGTAGCACAAGAAACGGGGACCTGTCCCCGCTTCTGGCCCGTCCGGGACGCCGATGAATGACGGGTCAACAGGACCCGCCACAGCGGCCGTTCACCGTCACGGGTCGTGAACGCGTTCACAGCCGTCCGGGAGAACGGTTCCGTCCAGGACGACGACGTGGCCATGGGGGTCGTGGCCGGACTCCTGGCCCGGCTGCACGCCGTCCCGGTCGACCTGGACCGCGGACGCGCGGCCGACTGGACACTGGCCCGACTGCTCCAGAACGCCCTGTGGGACATCGAGGACGGGCGGACCGCCATCGATCCGTCCCAGACCGCTGTGGCCGAGGCGCCGGCGCCCCACCGGTGAAACCCTGAAGGATCCGGAAGGGGCGGCCCGCCCGCCCCCCGTGTACCGGGAACGGGCGTGCCGCGAGAGGCGTAGGGGCGGCAGGTCTCAGTTGCGGGCGTTGAGTTCGGCGACGATCGACGCCGGCGTGTGGCCACTCCCGTCGGACAACTTGTGGAAGTCGACCGAGACGAAGTTCGGGTCGCGTCCGCCGGCCGCCGGGCGGCACCGTTCGCTGACGCGGTCCCGCAGTTTGGTCCCGTTGTCGAGAACGGCGTTGATCGCCGTGGGAACGTTCCTGTGGTGGCTCATGGTGAAGAGCCGCCGGAAGCCCGGTTCCTGACGGTCCAGCGGCACGTCGGACCACCGGCTGACGCAGGAGACGTCGTTGCCGAGGTCGCCCAGGCTCCAAAAGTTGCTGACGGTCCAGGCCTTGTCGTACATGACGCCCAGGTGCTCCCGGTCGGGCTCGTCGCTGAAGATCAGCAGGCGCTTCCCGGAGCCGACGAGGTCGGTCATCCTCGGCCACCCCTGCTGGCGCACGTTCCACACGTCGGGGCGGAAGAGGAGCTGGTCCAACCCGCGTACCCGACCGAGCGAGTTCCCCAGTTGCTGGGCGGTGACGTAGTCCTCCAGGAAGATGGTCACCACCTCCTGGGGGTTCGCCGCGAGGAAGTCCACCACGGTTTGCATGCTGCCCTGGAAGGACTGCCGGGGAAGTGCGTAGGTCACCCCGGCGAAGGTCTTGCACTCGCCGTGACAGAGGTGGACGTCACTCGGGTAGCAGTCGCTGCCGAAGCTGATGACGCAGAGCCACCTACTGCGCTCGTACCAGTGGGTGTCCAGGCTCAGGCCGCGCACCCCGTTGTCGAGCTGATGGCGTATGGACTCGGACTGAGCGACCGAACTCCAGCGGGAATCCTCGTAGTTGGTGAAGGCGTTGTGCGTGCCGAGGAAAGAGACCTCGTCGAGTCGCCGATCTCCCCAGCGGGCTCGCGCCTGGGCCGCGGCGGCGGCGTTCACGGCCGGAGCGGCGGCGGAAGCAGCAGCAGCGACGGTGCGGGAGGGTGCGGGCGGCGGTGCGGCGCTCGCCAGCGCCGGTGTCCCCAGGAGGCTCAGCAAGAGGAGCAGGACGAAGGAGAACCGTCCGGTTCTCCGCGAGGCCGTGGTCCCGGCCGGACGCGGCCCGAACCGCGGGGGCGCACCGAGAAGACCGCCCCGCGATGACATGTTCATGGTCGGCATGTGCGGGAGCGTAGCGCGCGGGCCGCCGGTTCGCCCCTACGGGGACAACGCCGGTGCCGCAGAACCGTCTTGGGCCACCCGCGCGCACGGCTACCCCTCGTGACGCGCGGCTGCCGTCGAACCGTCGACAGTGAGGGAACGGGGTTCAGGTCGGGGCAGGTCGCCGTGCCGGGGCAGGCCGCGCAGCAGGGTGTCGAGGTAGAGGCCGAACGCCGGCTCCTCGGGACCACCGCCCGCCGCACCCAGCCATCGGACCACCCCGAACCCGAAGAGGATCCAGTTCTGCTCGGCCAGGTGCGGGCCGGCTCCGCCGGCGCGGAACGCGGCCACGGCCCCGTCCCGCAGCCGCCCGAACGAGCCGGCGTGGTGCTGGTGCGGGCGTGCGACATGGGCCGCGTATCCGGGTACGGCGAGGAACTCGTCGTGCATCGCCCACGCCAGCCGCCCGAGCCAGTCCCGCCAGGTGTCGGCGTCCGGCTCGTCACGGGGCAGCACCCGCTCGATCATGACCTCGCTGACGAGGTCCAGGACGCCGTCGCGGTCGGGTACCCACCGGTACAGGGACGAGTGCGAGACGCCGAGCCGCGCCGCGAGCTCCCGCATGGTGAGCGTTGCCACGCCGCCTTGCAGCGCCGCCTCGACGATCCGCTCTCGGCTCAGCCGAGGAGGCCGTCCGGGCCCGCTCTTTCCGATGCTGTTCATCGGGGCAAGCGTACTCAGGAGCACCGGCAGCCAATTAGTGACCAATGGTCGCTAATCCTGTTACGGTGGCCCGATGGACGTACGAGAAGCAGGGGAACAAGGGCGGCCCGAGGCCGTGCGGGAGATCGACGCAGCGGGATTGCCCATGGAGTTGGCCCAGGCACTGGTGCTCGACGAACTGCGCGCCCTGACGGAACGGGGCGAGCCCTTCGCGGCGGTCCTCCTCATGCCCGCCCCGCCACGAGCACACGCGCCCCGGCCGTCCGGCACCAGCGCCGCCGACCGGGTCAACGTCCTCAAGTCGATCCGACCCGGCCTCACGGCTCATTGCCGGGGCCTCGCCTTCGTCGCACCGGCGGACATCCCGGCGGAGCGGGCTCGGGCGATCCACAGCAGCGAGCAGCTCTGGGGCTGCCCCACGACGTCCACCCAGAACGCGGCGACCGCCCGCGCCTGGGCCGAGGAACGGGCCGGACTCCGAGACCCGGCCGCCCGGCCGGATCCTCAACGGTCGCTGTCGCACAATGCACAGCCCCCACGCTCGATCGACTGAACGCCTCCCGGCATCGTCACCGAGGCCCACCGGACGTCGGGGCCCCTGACCTGCCATCAGGCGGGCGAGCACGCCGTGCCCGAAGGGCTGTCGTGAGCGTCGACTAGGGTGCGGGGATGATATTCGGACGTGGGCGGTTTCCGGCCGCCGTCGGTACCTTCGAAGCGGCCGTACGGGCTCAGGACGCGGACGCGGCGGAGCGTGCCTTCGCCCGGCTGACGCACGGTTTCGACAAGGCGGCGGACGCCGACCTGCGGGCCGCGGGGCCCCGGCTCTCGGCTCTGCTCGGGCAGGTGCCGCCCGGGCCGCGAGCAGTCGTTGCCGTGCTGAGCGGGGCGTGCGTCGAGCGGGGTGCCGACCCACTGGCCTGCGCGCCCGACGTGTTCGCGAGCGCTCTGGACGCCTTCGAGCAGGCCGCCGTCTTCTGCGAGCGGTGGACGGCTTCGGGTAGGGGCGAGCTGCCCGAGCACGAGGGCGAGGGCCTGGAGGAGGCCGACTTCGAGCGGATCGGCTTCGAGCCCGTCATGGCCTGGCAGTCGCTGCCACAGTTCGAGATGGCCTGCGTGGCCATGCTCAACTCCCCGCGGGTGCGCCGCGAGGTCCCCGGTCGCGAACGATTGGCAGTCGCCGTCGCGCGGGTGGCGGAGTTGTCGGACGAGCCGTTCAAGTGCCTCGCGTACGCCCTCGCCGTCCTCGACGATGAGCCGCTCATCGTGCTCGACCGCGTCACCGGCGCCGGCTTCGCGCTGCGCGCCTCCGGGGTCGGAGACAACTTTCAGCTGCACACGCTCCTCGCCGACGCCCTGATCGGCCGGGGCCTCGTGAACGGGCAGGCGCCGTCGGCGGAGGCCGTGGCCTGCTGCCGCGACCAGGCCGGAATGGTGGCGACCATCGGTTCCTTCAACCTTGTCGGCGCCGACGGCGAGTGGATCTGGAACGAAGGCAAACCGGCGGACATCCCCGTCGTCGACGGTGTCCGCATCGTGGTCCTCGACCCGCCCGCGTATCGAAGGAACTGGCCCGCCGGCCGGTTCTTTCCCGGGATGACCGGCGAGATCGTCTACGAGCACGCCCTCGCGCCGCAGGAGTCGGCCGCCCTGCTCGCCCGAGTGGCCACGCCCACCGGCTGACACGGGAGCGGCTGGAGGCCAAGCCCGAAGTACTCCGGTGAGGGTCCGGCGCGGGGAGTCGGTCAGGGGGCGGACGCTCGGACATCTCTTCCGGACGATCACCCATGGCAGCCGGCGCCCCGTCCTGTGAGGCTCGACGCATGACCTACACCGACAGCACCCGCACCGACGCGACGACCGCCCCGGGGACCGTCCTGGTCCTCGGCGGCACCGGCAAGACCGGCCGCAGGGTCGTCGCCCTCCTCCGTGAGCTGGGCGTGGAGACCCGCGCGGCTTCCCGCTCCGGCGACACTCCTTTCGACTGGTCGGACCCCGACACCTGGCAGCCGGCTCTCGACGGAGCCGACGCCGTCTACGTCGTCGGGCCCGAGAGCTCGCCGTCCCCGACGCCGGCCTTCGTCGAGCGGGCCGTCGCCGCCGGCGTGCGGCGGCTGGTGTTGCTCTCGGCCCGGGGCGTCGACGCTCCCGGCCACTTCTCCGACGCGGTCGGCGCCCCGCACCGGGAGAGCGAGGCGGCCGTCCGGTCCTCCGGGGTTGCCTGGACGATCCTGCGGCCCGGGTGGTTCGCCCAGAACTTCAGCGAGGGTGTCTTCCTCGACGGCGTGCGCGCCGGTGAGCTGGCGCTGCCCACCGGAGACGGGACCGCCTCGTTCATCGATGCCGACGACATCGCGGCGGTCGCCGTCGCGGCCCTCACCGAGGACGGTCACGCCGGCGAGGTGTACGAGCTGTCCGGCCCCCGCGCTCTGAGCGTCGCCGACGTGCTCGATGAGATCGCGAAGGTGACCGGAGTGCGCGCCGCCTACGTGCCGGTCGAGCCGTCCGCCCACCGGGCGGCGCTCGTGGCGCAGGGGATGCCCGAGGAGGAGGCGGCGGTCTGGACGGAGGCGATGGAGCCGATCCTCACGAGCCGCGAGGCTCCGCTGACGGACGGTGTCCGCCGGGCGCTCGGCCGCCCTCCGCGCGACTTCGCCGACTTCGCCCGTGACGCGGCGGCGGCGGGCGCCTGGGCCTGAACGCGTCCGGGGCGGGCGGGCGTGGAGACCCGGTGCGAAGGGCGCTCGCCCCGAAGGCGGACCGGGTCGTCGCGCCGCCCGCCGGTCCCTGGTTCCGCGTCCGCTCGCGCCCGGCTCAGCCCACCGGAGCGGCCCGGTCCGGATCAAGGGTGGTCGTCGCCTCGCGCCGGTAGGCGCCGGGACTCACGCCCCGAAGTCGTTTGAAGGCCGCGCCGAAACCGAAAGCGTCCGCGTAACCGACCCGCCGGGCCACCGCCGCAACCGTCAGCCCGGTACTGCTCAGCAGGTCGGCGGCGAGCGTCATCCGCCACTCGGTGAGGTAGGCCACCGGACCGTCGCCGACCAGCTCGGTGAACCGCTTCGCCAGGGTCGTCCGCGACACCCCCGCCCGCGCCGCCAGCTCCGCCGTCGTCCAGGGGTGCGCCGGATCCGCGTGGATCGCTCGCAGCGCCGGGCCGGCGACCTCGTCGCCCTGCGCGCCGTACCAGCCCGGCGGCTGGGCCTCGGGCCGGTCGAACCAGTCCCGCAGCGTGCACACCAGCAGCCAGTCCAGCAGCCGGTCGAGCACGATCTGGCGCCCCGGCCCGCCGCTGCCGATCTGGCCCTCCAGGTAGTCGCGCAACGGCGCGCAGTCCGGTTCGTCGGGCACCACCAGAACCGGCGGCAGCGCGCGCAGCAGCCGCTGCGGAACCTGCGCCCGTACGTCGTAGGCGGCGGCGAGCAGCACCGTGGGGCAGCTGAGTTCCTGGTCGCGTTCGGCGGCGTCCGGCGGTTCCTCGCGCCAGTGGACCTCCCGTGCGCCGACGGCGTGTTCGGCCCCCGGACCATGCGCCGGGTCGTCGGTGAAGGAGAACGGGGCGGGACCCCGGACGATCGCGACCTCACCGAGCGCGACGCGCCGGGGCTCCCCGGCCTCCGGCACGATCCACCCCGCTCCGCGCAGCGGCAGGATCAGCGTCAGGTAGGGCCCGTCGGTGAAGCGCAGCGACCAGGGCGGCCACAGCACCGAACGTCCGAACACCGCTCCTCGGCCCCGCACGCCCCGCAACAGCTCGTCGAATACGTCCATGGCGCCAACGATAGGCAGAACCGGCGCCGTGCCCTTCGATCGCCTCCGCACGGCGGACGGACGCCCATGGCGCGACCCGGGCGGCTCGCGCGTCCGGGCCGCCTCCCATTCCTGGAGGGGTGACCTTCGACCGGACCGTGCCCTCCACCCGGGAGCCCGCGCTCGGCGGAGCCGGGTCGAGGCGAGCGCGGCGGGCGCGACCTCGGCGACGGGCGGTCGGCGGCCGACGAGGACGGGGCCCAGCAGGGAGCCGCCGCCGATCCCGTAGATCCCACCGACGGCCCCGACGGCCAGGGACAGGCCCGCGGTGGATCGAGCCGACAGGGGCCGGGCCGTCCGGGCAAGTGGCGCCGGGCGCCAGGTGCGCCCGCACAGCCAGAGGCCGAGCGGCAGGAGGAGAACGGCGATGAAGGCGCGGAACACCGTGGGGCCGGGGACGGTTCCGGCGAGCAGGAGCCGGGGTGGCGGCACGGTTGGCCGGGAACCGCGCGCAAGGAAGGATCATGGTCGGATGGACATCTCCTCATCACCGACAGCGGAGCGCCTGTCGCGCTACACACAGGCCGAACAGAGGGAAATCCTCGGCGAGGGCGTCGACCCCTTCGGCGTCGCCGACACCGGCTTGACCTGGCTCCCCAAGGAGGAGCACTTCGGCGTCAGGCTGGACGGCCGACTGGTGGCCCACACGGGCCTGCTCCGCATACCCGTGACGATCGCGGGCGTCGACGTCGAGGCGGTGGGCGTCGGCGGTGTGGCCGTCGCGCCGGACGTGCGCGGACGCGGACTCGCTCGCACGGCCATGACGGCGGCCCTCGCCCACGCACGCACCATGGGACCCCGGCACGGCCTTCTGTTCTGCCGGCCCCCACTCGTCCCCCTGTACCAGCGACTCGGTTGGCGAACGCTCGACGAGGACGTCCGCGTCGAGCAGCCGGGAGGACCCGTCATCATGCCGCTGCGCACCATGTGGACGCCTCTGCACGACGATGCGGACCTCCCGGCCGGCGGGATCCGTCTCCGCTCGTTCCCCATGTGAACGCCCTTTGCGCGACTGCGGACGGCTCGAATCACCGCCCCGGTCTCGGACGGCGCGGAGGCAGGAGTTGCCCGCTGCGGTGACGGCCACCGGCCGGGGCGGGGTCAGTGGCGGTGCAGGGTGGCGAGGGCCTCGACGAGCACCTTCGGGTCGTGCCGGCCCTTGTGGACGGGCGGCGGCTGCTTGTCGAGGTCCAGGAGCTGGGCGACCGCGGTCCAGGCGGTGCGTACGGAGTACTCGACGGTGAAGACGACGTCGTCGGGTACCTCGGCGTACTGGCCGATGAAGGCGAGGTTGGTGGAGCCCTCGGGGACCACCTGCGGCCGGTCACCGGCCTCGCGGACCAGGAACTGGCTGGTGATGTACGGCATCAGGGCCGGGATGACGATGGAGTTGTCCAGCATCACGGCGGTGGCTTCGGCGTCGAAGGGCAGGTGGTGCAGGACCTCGTCGAGGATCTCCCGACCGGTGCACTCACGCATCGGCTTGGTCACGTGGTCGCCGCTGTTGTCGGGGAAGAGGGCGTAGCCCCACCACACGTACGTGTCCTCGGGCTGGTCGCGGAAGTGGGGTTGGTGATTGAGGACGATGGTGAGCAGCCAATTGGAGTCCTTGAACGTGATCAGCCCGCCCTTGCCGGCCTCGCTGCCGGAGAACTTCTCCATGAGCGCGAAGAACGTCGGGTCCTTCGTCGTGACCGTGAACGACGCCCAGGTGGATTCGGCGATGGAGGAGTTGAAGACGCGGGGGTTTCCCAGGCCCGGGCGCTTGTCGGCGAGGGCCTGCCACAGCTGCCAGGCGCCGCTGGAGTCGGAGGTGTCCAGACGTGCGGCGCTGTCGGTGGAGCCGAGCGTGGAACCGGCGGTCATGGAGCCGTTGGTGACCATCACCAGGTCGTCCCGACCCACCGGTAGCGTCTCCTCCTTGCCGTCCCGGGCCCAGGTGAGGGCGGTGACGGTCAGCGCGTCGCCGTCGGCCAGGGTGAGGTCGGTGACGCGGGTGTCGAGCTGGATGGTGACGCCCTGGTCGGTGAGCCACTTCACCAGCGGCCGTACGATCGAGTCGTACTGGTTGAAGCGGGTGCGGTAGATCCCCGACATCGAGTCGAAGGTCTTGAACAGGTGGATGAACCGGTTCAGGTAGCGGCGGAACTCGATCGCGCTGTGCCAGGGCTCGAACGCGAAGGTGGTGCACCACATCCACCAGAAGTTCGTGGTGAAGAACCCCTCGCTGAAGCAGTCGGTGATCCGTTTGCCGTCCAGACGGCTCTCCGGGGTCGCCGAGCACTTGATCAGTTCCAGGCGATCCCGCTCGGTGAAGCCCATGGAGTGCGCGGCGACGACCTTGCCGGCCGCGTCGACGAGCCGCGCGTGGTCATCCCAGGCGAAGTCCTCGTGGAAGGCGAAGGTGTCAGCGGTGACGGACTTCGAGGGGTCGTCCAACGAGGAAATCGAGTCGAGCAGGTCGTACGTGCACTCGAAGTGGATCTCGAACATGCGCCCGCCGCGCATGGTGTACCCGGCCTCCGGCGATCCGGCCGCGTCCAGGCTGCCGCCGTTGCGGCCCTGCTCCTCCAGGATCACGATGTCGGGCCCGCTGAAATCGCCCTCACGGATCAGGAACGCCGCCGCCGACAGCGACGCGATGCCGCTGCCCACCAGATACGCCTTGGCCATGGCACAGTCCTCTCAGCCGCTCGCCGCCCCCGGCCGCGACGGACACGGGTGCCCTGACCGGGAACACTGACCGCTCCAGCCTGGCCGCTGGTACCGGCTGCCGCAGTCGCCCGGGCCCGAACGAGTGACCGCGGCAGGATCCCGCCCCGGCGCTGCGGGGCGGGGGGCGCGGGGCGGTGGGGCCTCAGGGAGTCGGGGCCGGATGATCACCCCTTCAGGGCGAGCACCTGTCCGGCGACCACGAGGAGCACCTCCTCACAGGTCCCGGCCACCGCCGCGTTGAGCCAGCCGAGCTCGTCGCGGTACCGCCGTTGCCGGACGGTGCCGGGTTCGACCCCGGATCCCACCTCGCTGCTGACGAGCACCACCCGCCGCCGGGTCGCCCGTACCGCGGCCGCCAACTCGGCGGACCGGTCGCGCAGCTTCTGCCGGCCGCCGCCCAGCCAGGCGGTGTCGTCCCCGGCATCGATCGTCTCCATCTCTTCGGACAGCCACGACGCCAGGCAATCGACCAGCAGCGGAGGACCGTCCTCGGCGAGCAGCGGGATCAGGTCGCGGGTCTCCACCGTCCGCCAGTGGGCGGGGCGCCGCTCCCGGTGCAGGTGTACCCGGTGCACCCAGTCCGGGTTCCCGTCACGGCCGCCTCCGGTGGCCGCGTACACCACGTCCGGGTGGGCCTCCAGGCGACGCTCCGCCTGGAGGGACTTCCCCGAGCGGGTCCCGCCCGTCACCAGGGTCCGGCGCGGCGCCGCCGGGGCCGGCGCCGGCCGGCCGGTGAGCACCGCCGTTCCGTCCGGCACGGCCCGGGCGCCGGCCGCCACGCAGCGGCGGGCCAGTTCGGCGCCGAGCGGGTCGTCGTGGTCCAGGTGGACCGCGATCACGTCGGTGCCGGGGCCGACCGCGCCGGAGGCTCGCAGCCGGGCCAGCGCCTCCGGGCGGCCCAGCACGTCCGCGAGGACCACCTCGTACGGGCGTTCCGTGCCCCGTTCCGCGCCCTCCCCGCCGCCGGGGAGGGCGGCAGTGGGTCCCGTGGGAGCCGCGCCGGGCGGCAGGTACAGGGCCCGGGTGCCGTCGGGGCCGGTCACCACGTAGCCGGTGCCCGGTACGTCGACGGGGACCGCCCGCACCCGGTGCCCGGAATCCGCCGCGAGATGCTGCCCGGCGGGCAGTCGACCCGCCGGGGGCAGGCCGGGCTGCGGCGCTCCGGCCGGGCCGCCCTCCTCGGGGCGGGCCGGCAGCACGTACCGGATCCCGGACGGTGCGTGCCCGGCCCGGGCGGCGCCCGCGCCGGCGCCGGGCGTCGCGTCGAGGAGCAGGACCCCGTCCACGAGCACCGCCGTCGCGGCGCGGGCGTGCGCGCCGACGGAAGCGGCGCAGCCCGCGCAGGGACAGCCGGGACGGGGCAGTCCCTCGGGGCCGGCGGAGCCGAGCAGGGTGAGTTCCACGGGTGGTCCTTCCGGATGGGGCCGGCCGGGAGGCGGGGGGACGGTCCTTCCCGCCGATTCGTCGCCGGCCCTTCCAGGGAACGCGCCCCGCTCCGCTGCCCGCGTCCTCCGATCGGACCGGGGGCGGGTCGAACCGGCCGGCCCGGGCGGCCCGGGCGGCCCGTGATCATTTCGCCCGTGACCGGCTTCGAGAGGATCGTCAACCGATCCCGGTGACCACGGAGGCCAAGGACAGGAGCAGCGCGCCCAGCGCCCCCACGGAGCCGTGAAGCATCACTTCACGCCTGCCGTCGTGTCGGTGGACGTAGCGCGTGACGGCCGCGGCGAAGGCCAGACCGCCGCCGATGAACCACGGCCCCCACAGATAGAGGTACCAGCGGGTCAACCCGACCAGGTCGGGCGCCACAGCGCGCACCCCGGTCTCGACCAACACTCCGTGGACGACGAACAGGCCTCCGTGCCAGACGAGCAGCACTGCCGCGCCGCCGCCACAGAACACCAGCAATCGTCCGGTCCACCTGCCGCGACGGCGCGTCAGGCCGATCCCGATCAACGCCCCGAAGAGCTTCAGTAGGCCCGTCAGCCACAGGACGACCAGGAACCATGTCACCCGGTCGTGGGCAAGCTTGACCAGCGACGGAGCCACCGTCGCCCCTGCACCGAAGGTGCCGCCCCATGCCCAGACGAAACTGGGCACCGCGAAGAGGACCCCCCAGGCCGCGACCGCGAATCCGGGCCACTCGCCCGGACCGGGGCGGGGCGAACGGCTCACGGGCGGGTGGACCGCATCGTCCACAGAATGCTTGATCGTCACCCCTCCACCCTTGCCGGACCTCGGCGACAGGGCGTCGTCCGCGCGAACGATCGCGCTCCCCCATGCGAGGGAGCCACGGTCGAGCTGATCGCGCCGGAGCGTCTCGGAACGGACGCCGTGCACGGGGATGCCGGGGGGGGGAGCGGCCGCCGGTGGCGCTGGTGGCGGGACGGCTTGCCCGTTCCGCCGCGACTGTGGGCCCCTCCCTCGGGAGGGGCCCACAGTTCGTTCGTGCCGCCCGGGCTCCGTCAGGCCTGGCCGGGCGGACGCAATTCGCGTTCGAGGGCGGACAGGGCGAATGTCTGCGCCGAGGTGTGCTGCCAGCGCGACCGGCCGAACATCACTTCCTCCGAGAGGCCGCTCAGCATGGCCACCGACCGGACGATGAACTCGGGAAGGTCCACGTCGGCGAACTGTTCCACCGCCCGGCCCTCCTTCAGGATGACCTCCAAACGCTCCTCCCAGGCGTCCAGCAGCGTGGTGAGAAGTCGGTGGCCTTCGGCGTCGTGGCGCTGCGCCAGCACCTGCGTCCACAGCGCGTAGCGTTCGTCGCCCTGGTGGCGGGGCAGGTAGAACCGGACGTACAGCGCGAGTTTCTCGGCAGGGGACGCGGCTTCGTCGGCGGCCTGCTGAAAGCGGGTCCCGAGGTCCGCTTCGCTCCATGCGAGGACTTCGAGCAGGAGCCGGTCCTTCTTGCCGAAGTGGTAGAGGATGTGCCCGGTGCTCATGCCGGCCCGCGCCGCGATGTCCGACATCCGTACGGCGGCGGTCCCCTTCTCGGCGATGGCGCTGATGGCAGCCCGCATCGCCCGCCCCCGCGCCTCGTCCCCACTGGGCTGACGCCTCCTGTCGGCCGAGGGCGACCGGGTCGCAGGCCGCGAGGCAGCTCCCTCTTCTGCGCCCGTCGACCCGACCGCGCCTTCCCACAGGAGCGGCCGAGGGGGCCCGGTCTCTGGCGTCGGCATGGCATCACCTCGGTTCTCAGAATTAGAACGCTAGTCTAGACTGAAAATCTAGTCAGTACGACGGGGCGAGCCACGCGTGGTCGACCCGTCGCCCTGCGGTCGCCCGTACCGACGCGACCACCACCGACCCCACCAGCCAGGAGACACCCGCATGACGCGCGGATTCGATGTTGTGGAGACCTGTATCGCAGACCTGCGCGCGGCGCTGGAGAAGGGTGGGACCACGGCGGTGGGGCTGCTCGACGCCTACCTCGCGCGGATCGCCGCGTACGACCGGCCCGGTACGCCCACCGCTCTCAACGCGATGGTCGTGATGAACCCGGCCGCCCGCGCGGAGGCGGAGGCCTCCGACGCGCGCCGCGCGCGAGGCGAGACGCTCGGCCCGCTGGACGGCATTCCGTACACCGCGAAGGACAGCTACCTCGCGAAGGGTCTGACGGCCGCGTCCGGCTCCCCCGCGTTCGAGCACCTCGTCGCCCAGCGCGATGCCTTCGCCATCGAGCAGCTCCGCGCGGGCGGGGCCGTGCTCATCGGCCTGACCAACATGCCGCCCATGGCGAACGGCGGCATGCAGCGCGGCGTGTACGGCCGCGCGGAGAGCCCGTACAGCGCCGACTGGCTCACCAGCGCCTACGGCTCCGGCTCCTCCAACGGCTCCGGCACGGCGACGGCGGCGTCGTTCGGCGCGTTCGGACTCGGGGAGGAGACCTGGTCCTCGGGCCGGGCACCCGCGTCGAACAACGCGCTGTGCGCCTACACGCCCAGCCGCGGCGTGATCTCGGTTCGCGGCAACTGGCCGCTCGTACCGACCATGGACGTCGTGGTCCCGCACACCCGCTCCATGGCGGACCTGTTCGAACTGCTCGACGTCATCGTGGCCGACGATCCGCAGACGCGCGGTGACCTGTGGCGCGCCCAGCCGTGGGTGGCACTGCCCTCGTCGTCGCAGGTACGACCCGCCTCGTATCCGGCCCTCGCACCCGCCGACGCCGCGGCCGCATCCGACGCGCTCGCCGGCAAGCGCGTCGGCGTGCCCAGGATGTACATCAACGCCGACCCCGAAGCCGGAACGAACCCCGACGGAGGCATCGGCGGCCAGACCGGCGAGCGCATCGACACGCGTCCCTCGGTCATCGCCCTGTGGGAAGCCGCACGCCGCGACCTGGAGGCAGCCGGCGCCGAGGTGGTCGAGGTCGACTTCCCCGTCGTGTCGAACTACGAGTCCGACCGTCCCGGCACGCCCTCGCTGTTCACCCGCGGACTGGTCAGCCGCGACTTCCTCACCTTCGAGATCGAAGACCTGTCCGCCTGGGCGTGGGACGACTTCCTGCGCGCCAACGGCGACCCGGCGCTCGCCACCCTGGCCGAGGTCGACAGCAGCCGCATCTGGCCCAAGCAGTCGGGCGAACTCCCCGACCGCTACGCCGGCTTCGACGACACGATCGGCGACTATCCGCGCATCGTGAGCGAACGCCCGTACGCGTCGCTCACCGACATGCCGTACGTCGAGCAGGGGCTGCGCGGTCTCGAGGAGACGCGCCGGGTCGACCTGGAGGTGTGGATGGACGGACTGGGCCTGGACGCGGTGGTGTTCCCCGCGGTCGCGGACGTGGGACCCGCGGACATGGACGTCTCCGTGGCGTCCGCCGACCTCGGCTGGCGCAACGGCGTCTGGGTGGCGAACGGCAACCTGGTCCCCCGCCACCTCGGCATCCCGACCGTGACCGTACCGATGGGCGCCATGGCGGACACCGGCATGCCCGTCGGGCTGACCTTCGCGGGCCGTGCCTACGACGACAACGCCCTACTGGTCCTCGCCGCGGCCTTCGAGAAGACCGGCAGCCGGCGCACGGTACCGCCGCGCACGCCGCAACTGCCGGCAGAGTGACGGGACGCCGCCTCCGGAGGATCGGACCGACGGGCGGGGGAAGCGTTCAGCCGGTGACCGCGCGCTCCGGACGCCGCCTTCCGTCGGGCGGCAGGAGCCTCATTCGTCGGGTCGTCCTGCCGGGTGGCTCGTAGGGCCGTTGGCGAAGCCGGGCCCCTCCGGGAGGGGCGGGGTTCCGGCACGTCGAAGCGCTGGAGCGGCCGGCGCGGGCGACGCCGCGGCGGACGGCTCCGGACGTCGCCGCGTTGCTCGGGCCGGCCGAGCGTCGGGCAGGTGGGACCACCGCTGCCGGGCTACGGGAGCCCCTCGACGGGGCCGGACACCGACGGGCCTGAGGAACGGCCCGGGGACCGGCTGACCGCCGCGGAGCTGACGGCCGCCCGGGCCACTCGCCGCACGGTTGCCCGCGCCGGTCGACGAGCTGACGGCCCGCGGGCTGCCGGACACCCGTCGGCGAGGAGGTCGGCGACGAGGTCAGCGAGGACTGAGCAGGCAGAACTCGTTGCCCTCCGGGTCTGCCAGAATCGTCCAGGAGATCGCGGACTGGTCGATCCCGGGGTCGGTGGCGCCCAGGGCGCGCAGTCGGGCTCCTTCTGCTTCCGGATCGTCACCGGGGTAGGGGCAGATGTCGAGATGGACGCGGTTCCACACGCTCTTCGTGTCGGGGGTGCGGATGAACTCCAGGTAGGGACCGACGCCCTTGGCGGAACGCAAGGTCGCCTGGTCGTCGGTGACCTCGTGGAGCGTCCAGTCCGTCGCCTCGCCCCAGAACCGGGCCATGGCCCGTGGGTCGGCGCAGTCGACGACCACCGCGGCGATCGGTCCGGTGTCCTCGTAGATCGGACGGGGTTCCAGGACGCAGAACTCGTTGCCCTCCGGATCGGCCATGACCGTCCAGGGGACGTTGCCCTGGCCCACGTCGGCGAGTGTCGCGCCCAGATCCCGCAGGCGGGCGACCAACTCCTCCTGATGGGCGGGCGAGGTGGTGGCCAGGTCCACGTGCACCCGGTTCTTCACCGTTTTGGGTTCCGGCCGGGCGATGATGTCGATGCAGACGGCCACGGGGTCGGGATAGGCGAAGCCCACGGGTTCGAGGTTCGTCACGCCGGGTGCCTCGCTGTCGACGCCCCACCCGAGCGCCTCCGCCCAGAAGCGGCCGAGCACGGAGTCGTCCTGGGCCTTCATGTTGATCTGTACGAGTCGTGTCGCCATGCCGAAGATCCTAAGCCGACCTCGGTCCGTACCGGGCGCCGTCGCCACGAGCACCGGAGCGGCACGCCCGCCCGGCGTGGACGACGCTCGCCCAGCGCTCCGCCGCCCACGCCGGACGGCCGAGGACGGGACCGTTCGATGCGGACCGGGTCCGCCGGGAGGATCCGAAGGATCGACACCAGCGGCCTCGGAGGCGTCCTTCGCGACGCCGGGGCGCGCCGCGGTGTCGATGACCCGGGTCGGGTCAGCCGGCCAGTCGGGCGAGGGCCGACGCATGGGCTCGGGCGAGGGAGTCAGCGGCGGCGCAAGGGACGTCCGGCTGCACGCCGGTGCCCTCCCAGTTCGTGCCGGAGACGGGGTTGACGGCGCGGCCGACGGGGATCGTGGCCTCCAGGTGCGGGTGCACCGTCCAGCCCTGGCACGGATGTGCGCCGCCACGGGTGCGCTCGCCGACGACCACGGCACGGCCCAACTGCTGGAGGTCGTACGCCAGCTCTTCAGCGGCCGAGAACGTGCTCTCGCCGGACAGCACGTACAACGGCTTGCTGCCACCGAAGCGCGCTCCGGGAACGTGCGGCAGGCTCCAGGACTGTTCGCTGCGCTCGTCACGCCGCCAGTGCATGGTGTTGAGGTGGGTGCGCTCGTCGAGCAGGTAGCTGCAGACGAAGGCGACCGTGTCCGGGTCGCCGCCCCGGTTGGCGCGCAGGTCGACGATCAGCGCCTCGGCGCGGGAGGCCAGGGTGAGCGCGGCGCCCAGCGGTTCGGCCGCCCACTCCAGGGGAAACAGCATCGGTGCCAACTCCACCACGGCGACCCCTCCGTCGAGCAACTCAAGCCGGGGCACACCGCCCAGCGAGGTGTCGAATTCCCGGCGCATGGCGTCCAGGGTGGCCGCCCCCCGCTTCGGGGGGACCTGGTCGACGTGATGCTTCAGCCTCAGGTGTCTGTCACCGTTGACGGATTGCAGGTCCGCGGTGACCAACCGGGCGAGTTCCTCGGCGTCGTCGACGTCATAGGCGCCCTCGGCGAGGCGTCGTTGCAGCAGGCCGGCGAGCTCGTCGGCTATCTCGGCGAAAACGTAGTGCTCGGTCAGGAGCCGGACCGTTTCGTCGACAACCGGGGCCGGCACAAGCTTCGTTGAAGTCGTCATGGCAGGGAGTAGACCACTGCCCTTGCCAAAGCGTCAAAGAATTTGGACACTTGCCGAATGCGTGGTCAGCTTCCTTCTCCGCCACCTCCTGAGGATGTCCTGGAGATCGGCGCGCCTGAGCAGTTCGCGGCTCTCGCCCACCCGTTGCGTCAGCGGCTGCTCTTCGCCCTGGGCGGGCGGCCCGCCACCATCAGGCAGCTTGCGGGGCAGCTCGACGCGAAGAAGGGCAATGTGGCCCACCACCTCAAAGTGCTCCGCGAAGCCGGGTTGGTCCACATCGCCGGGACCCGCCAGGTCCGCGGCGGCACCGAGCAGTACTACCAGCGCACGGCCCGCCACATGGTCGTCGCCGAACCCCGGGCGGCCGGCACCGCCGCGATGCTCGCCGCGTTCGCCCAGGAGCTGGACCTCTCCCCCGCCGAGAGCCACCTGACCCTGCGCCACCTGCGTCTCAGCCCTGCCAAGGCGAGGGAACTCGCCGAGACCCTCGCCGAACTGGTCGACGCGGCCGAGGAGGTCGAAGCGGCCGAGGAAGACGCAGAGGGTCGACCCCTGCACGGCGTGCTGGTGGCGCTCTATCAGCAGGCCCTGCCGCCGGACACCACCGGTTCCGCCCCGGTGACCTGAGGAACTACCTCGCAGACCTCCGTAGGCACCTGAGGACGGGGCGTTGTCAGTGCGGGATGCCACCCTCGGTGCATGAGTCACGAGTCTTTCAACTGGCATGAATTCCTGGGGCGGTGGCAGGAGGAGTGGGTCCCGCGAGCAGACGCGGACGAGTACGAGGACGAGGACGAGGACGACGAGGCGCAGGGCGACGCGCGCGATCGGAATGTCGAACGCCCCGGCCGCCCCGGCGCTGCCGAGTCGGCGATCGCCGCGGCCGAGGAGCGGTTGGGCCGGCGGCTACCGCCCTCGTACCGGGCGTTCCTGGCCGTGAGCGACGGATGGCACGTGGATCAGACCGCCGGTGTCCACCAACTCGGCGGCGTCGCGGACGTCGACTGGTTCGGGGACCCGTTCGACATGACCCCGATGTACGAGGAGACCCTGGGCGACGACCCGCGCCAGGAGGACGTCCTGGTGGCCGGGATGTGGCGGCGGGCGCTCAGACTGGAGACCGACTCCGACATGACGTACGCCCTCCTGGACCCGGGCGACAGGGACCCGGACGGCGAATGGGCGCTCTACGTCCACAAGGGCTGGAGCGGCGAGTTCCCCGACCGCTACCCGTCGTTCCGGGCGTACATGGAGGCCATGTACCGCGGCTTTCACGCCGATCGGGTGGAGCGCGCCGACTTCGTGAACGCGACCACGCGCGCCCAGGACGGCCATGTCGAGGAGGCCCGCCTGCTGGCCCTGCGCGGACGGTACGCGCAGGCCCTGCCCCTGCTGGAGGAGGCGGCGGCCTTCGGACGGCCCCGCAGCGCCGTCCTGCTCGGTCAGCTCCGGCAGTTGTCGGACGGCGGCAGTTCCCGAGGCTACGGCGCTCTGGTCGCGGATCCGCGCTACCTGCCCGAGATCCTGCCGGTGGAGGCCGTCGAGCGGGCCCGCGACGAATGGCGGCCGGGCGACGACGACCACTGGCTGAGGATGATGGCCGCGCGCGGGGCCGCCCGGGAGGCCGCCGAGACAGTACTGAACGGGTTGCGGGACGGCACGTACCGCTACGCGCCGCCCGGGGCGTGGGGCCGGTCCGTGGCCGAGGCTCGGGAGGCGGCGCGCTGGGGGGCGACCGACGCCGCGTGGCGGGTGCTGCGGGAAGGGCTCCCCTCGTGGGAGGCGCCCGGGCCCTGCCTCATCGCCCCGGTCGGCCTGCTCGCCGATCCGGTTCTGGGCCCGCTGGTCACCCCGGAGCGAGGGCGGGAGCTGCTTTCGACGCCGCGGTCCGGGGAGACGGGACCTGCTCCCGAGCCGCTGCTCGATCTCGATCCGCCGGGTCTCGTGTGGCTGACCGAGACGGTGGGGAACCGTCGACCTGACGGCGGGTACCGCTGCGTTTGGGTCGAGGGGGGCGACCCGTCCCGTCTGCCCGCTCTGATCGGAGAGGAGGGCGCCGTACTGGGCCCGCCCACGGATCGGTTCGGATCCTGGAGGGTGTTCCGGCGCCACCGGCGCGAGGACGTGCCGCTGTGGGAGGACCGGGCCCTGGCTGCCGTTGGCCGAACCACCGAAGGCTGGGCGTTCGCCTTCGATGGTGACGCCACCCACGTGAGCGAACGGTTCGTGTCCCTGGCTCCGGCCGCCTCCACCGCGGGCCGCGCGGTGGTGGTGTGGCGCGAACCGAGGCGCTCCTCCCCCGATGGGAACCCGGCCGCGTTCCACCTGTCGGTGGCCGAGGGGGGTGTGGAGGTGTTCGCGTTCACCGTGCGGGGCAGGGAGATCGAGCGCACCGGCGCGATACCCGACGCGCTGGATCCCGTACGGCTCTTCCGCCCGGAGGACACCGAGCCGGAGAACGAACGCCGGGCGCTGGAGGCCCTCCACACCGAACTGGGCCTCTCGCTGCCCTGCTTCGCGGTGACCCGGGGCAGATTGAGCACCTTCACCACACGCTCCTGGACGCGGGCGCCGCGCGAGGGCGAGACGTTCGCCCACCTCAGCTTCTCCCGCATCCGCCACGGAAGGGACACCGTGGGGTGAGTGCTCGGGGCGGGTCGGCAGAGCCACGGTCCGCCCACTGCGGCGGGGTCGCGGGCAGGGCGGACTCCGCCGCTGCGCGCGCCTCTCCCACGCCTCCAACCCCTGGGACACGGAGGACGGATCCGGGGACCCCTGCACGCGATCCCCGGTCAGCGGCGGCGCAAGCGGTCCCCGGTCAGCGGCGGCCGGTGGCCAGGACGACGAGGAACTGGCCGCCGCCCTGCTCGACGGCGGCAGTGACCGGCATCCCCGGTACCAGTCGGGAGAATCGGTCCACCAGCCAATCCGCCGCCTCCTGGGCGTCCTTCCTGGTGGGACAACGACCCACCATCTCGCGGCCCCCCTTGCGCTCCAGCCTGTCGGCAACGGCGATCAGCGGCGCGGGTTCGACCACGTACAGGCGCTCCGGCCAGGCGATGACCACCTTGACCGCGCCCTTGCGCGTGTTGCACCCCCGGTGCGCGAGCCGCTCGGCGACCTTGGCCTTCCTGTCGGCGGTCCGACTGTCGACACTCGGCCCCCGCGGGTCGTTCACCGACTCGTCGGCATCGACCGGTTCATCACACACCCAGCACCGCCAGCCGTCACGCTCGGCCACATCATCAAGAAGAGTCATCCCAGCAACCTAGCCTGCCGGCCGCCGCCCGCACACCAGAGCCCCGTCCACGACGCGACATCGGACGACGATGCCGGGGGCCGTTCAGTGCGGGCGGCGCTTGCCGGGCGGGTCCTGCGGGTCGACGCCCGTGACCGCGGAGGCGTCCCTGGTGCCGCTGGGGCGCCGGGAACGACCTTTGGCGCCGAGGTCGTGCATGCCGTCGTCCCCCTTCTTGGCGAGGTCCTCGCCGCGGCGGCTGCGGCTGTCCCCGGTGTGCGCGCCGGTGCCCTTCGTCTCCTCCTTCGAGACGGTCCTGCCCGGGCCGGGCTTCGGGGCGTACGTCTCGGGGTGGAAGGAGCGGTGCGCGCTTGGGTTGTCCTGCGTGTGCGTATTGTCGACGTCCGGTGACCAACCGTGCTGCTCGGTACCCTCGTGCCGGCTCGGCCCCTCGCCGTGCGCAGGTTGGGACGGTTTCGGTTTCTTGGACATGAGGTGTCCTTCGTTTGCGAACCCCGAGCACCTTGAGGCTGCCCACCCTGACCATGGTCACCCGGCCCGGGGATGTCGTTCCGTCCCAGGACGCGGAAGGGACCCCGGCCGAGGCGGATCCCGCCCCACTCGCCGGCTTCCGATCGGCTCGCGCACTCCCGACTCCGACACCCCTTCCCCTGACATGTCCACGGGGCGTCTTCCCACCGTGTCCTTCCACCGCGTCCGCGCCCCGCACGAGCCGGTCCCGGTGTCTCCCACCACAGCCCGGAAGCAGGACGAACATCGGCTTCGGGCGCATGGAACGGAGCTTTCGAAGCAGGTGCGGGACATGGAATGCGTGACGTACGAGCAGGAATCGGGCCGGTCGGAGCAGGTGGAATGCGAGCTGCCGGACGATGCCTGCCAGTCGGCCCTCAAGCGGTTGCGGGACTCGGCCGACGGCCGGTTCGCTTGGGTCCGGCTGGCGGACCCGTCGGAGGGCGAGCTGGTCCAGCTGGCCGAGGAACTCGGTCTGCACCCGCTGGCCGTCGAGGACGCGCTCCATGGGCGGCAGCGTCCCAAGCGCGAGCGGTTCGGTGACGTCCTGGCCGTCGCGCTGAAGACTCTGCGGTACGTGGAAGAAGACACGGCGGTGGAGACCGGTGACATCATGATCTTCGTGGGATCGCGCGGCGTTCTCACCGTGACTCACGGACCGATCGATCCTTGTCATGAGGCCGGCCGCCGCTTGGAGGCCGATCCCGACATGCTGCGCCACGGCCCGTGGGCGGTCCTGCACGCGGTGTTGGACGTCGCCGTCGACGCGTACAGCGACGCCGCCCGCACGGTGCGCGCCACCCTCAATCGGCTCGAGGACGAGGTGTTCTCGACTTCCCGCGTCGATCACACCCAGAGCATCTACTCCCTCAAGCGGGAGGTCCGCGAGTTCCGTGACGCCGTGCAGCCGCTCGTCCCGGTCCTTCAAGGCCTCCTGAGCAGCCCGGGCGAGGAGGACCACCAGCCGAGGATCGCCCCCTACGTCCGCGACGTCGCCGATCACCTGCACCGCACGGATATCGAGGTCCGGACCCTCGACGAACTCCTGGACTCGGTCCTTGGCGCGCAGCAGGCGCGAGTGGGTACCTGGCAGAACGACGACATGCGGCGCATCTCGGCATGGGCGGCGATCTTCGCGGTTCCCACGATGGTCGCCGGCGTGTACGGAATGAACTTCGAGCACATGCCGGAACTCACCTGGACCTACGGCTACCCGCTCGCCGTAGGTCTGATGGCGCTCGCCGCCGGGGCGCTCCACCGCGCCTTCCGCCGCAACGGCTGGCTGTAGCAGCCGGCAGTGCCGTCTCGACCCCGTCTCCGGTTGACCACAGACCGGACGCGGGCCGGTCAGAAGGAAGTCCAGGTGAACGAGACCTGGTCGCCGGCGCTGAGCTTGAACTGGCACCCGCCGACCGGAGTGGGCGTGCCGTTGACCGCGATGCTCCAATAGGCGGACCCGCCACCGCTGACGTTCTTTATCGTGTCGACGGAGAAGTCGTCGAAGGACGCGTACCAGGCGCCGTCCCAGGTGAAGCCCTTCTTTTCGGCGGCGTCGTCCAGGGCCGCCGTCGGGGTCGGTACCTTCGAGGGGTTCGCGCCGCCGTTGGTCCCGTCACACTTGTGCGTGCCGCCGGTGGCCGTCGTCACGTCGTGGCCCTTGGTCTTGACCTTCCCCGTGAAGAGCAACCCGTCGGGGCCCTGGACCGTGACCTTCACCTTGACCGCCGCGTTCGTGTTCGGCTTCGCCTGCGCGATGGCCGGCGAAGCGATGAGCGCGAGGCCGAGCGCGACCGTGGTGACCGTCGAGCCGAGCGCGAGAATCCGGCGCATGAGAATGCCTTCCTGAGAGGATCGGCGGCCTGCCCCGACGACCCTCCACCCCACTACGAATCTCCCGCACCACTCCGCACGAGGAGGGCATGCGGGCAGGATCGCCGGCAGGGCTGGGGCTTCGCGCTGCAGACCATGACAGTGAGAAGCAGTACGCATCGCACCCGGGTACTCCGACTCACGAAGCCTCGGCCCCGTTCACGGTTGCAGGTCAGCGCCGGATTCCCACCGGCTTCCCCCAGTTGTGCATGCATTCAGTTGTCGCCCCGACCTGTGGAGCCGGAACAGCCGCATCGTAGGGCCTGTCGGACGGCCGCAGGTAGCAGTTGCTCCAATCCGGTCTCCGCACGGGAATGCGGGACTTTCACACGTCGGCTTCCGCGCCGGCGCCGGGCGTGGTGTCCGCACGACGGCGAACCGGCCATCGGACGGCGCCGGTTCGCGAGGGACTCCGGCGCGAGGCGGCTCGTCAGACCGTGTAGGCGCTCAGTTCCACGCGCAGGGTTCCGTCGGGCAGGGTCCAAGCGTTGATCGAGGTGTCGTCCGCGATGTGCCGTCGGGTGATGCCCTTGGAATCCGGCGGCGTGTTGTCCTCGGGCATCTTGACGTCCGCGCACAGGTCGGCCCGAGGGGTACAGGTGCGGAGCGGCTGCGCGGTCGGGTAGGAGGCTCGGAGCCAGGCTTCGAAGTCCGCGCGGGGGATGTGGAATTCGGCCTTGTACTGGATGCCCAACCACTGGCCGTGCAGGCATTCGGAGTTCCGTGCGGAGTCCGGTAGCGGCTGGGCGGCGGCGAACCGCGTGGCTTCGCCACAGGCAACGGGCATGTTCCCGTTCATGAGTTGGACGGTGCTGTGGCCGACATACCACCCACCGGCGCCGAGGACGCCCACGACCACAACGGCGAAGACGCTCCAGATCGTGCCGGGTCGGCGCAGGACCCGTTTCAGGCGGCCCGTGGTCACTGTTGTGGTCGCGGTCGTCACTTCGGTCATGGTGGCGCGGCTCCTGGCACGATATTCCCCGCCCGTGCGGGTAATCCAATTGAACAAGTTCAGTATGAACGCGTTCAATATAACCCACGGGTGACGGGCCGCGGGATCGACGGGCGACCGGACGCCTCCCATGTCCCGCCCCTGACCGCTCCGTTGACGGCCCCGACGCATCGAACCTGGAGTCCGACCGAGCCGGGACGGGGCAGGGCGCCCTTCGACCGCGCAAGTCCCCGATCGAGTACCGCCGGTCTCGCTCCACTCGAACGTGCGAGCTCAAAAGGCTCGGGTCCCGCAGGGACCGGGCAGGTGCCACGCACCGCGCGCGGAACCCGCTCGGAGGCCGCACCGGCGTACCCGGTGTCCGCCGCGGCTCATCCTGTGCGCAGACGAGGTGTGGGGCATGACCCGGCAGGAGGACCTCAACGAGGACCCGCCGACGGTGTCGGATTCGGACCGGCTGTTGTTCGGTGGGGAGCCGGCGTACGACATCGGCTGGGACCAGCACGAGGGCGCCTGACTTGAGCTCAGCCTGTGCATGGCCCACGCGGGCGACTACACCGCGCGGGCCACGACGTCCCGGCCCACGATCGGGAACAACTCCCTGACACCGGTGACATCGAACAGCCGATCAAGCGCCTGCGGAACGTTTCCCACCAGGCAGAGGCGGCCGGTGCGCTGGAGGAAGAGCAGTTCGCTGAGCATGGAGGAGTCGGCGTGCGTGACACCGGTGAGGTCCAGGGCGATCTGCCGGACGGCGGGATCCGCCGCGGCAGCGGCGCCCGCGTCCCGGAGGGGCCCGAGGGTTTCGTACTCGAACACACCCGTGCACATGACGAGCCGGACGCCATCGACGTCCGGTGCCACCTCTACCTCTTGACCCACCGGGCCCCTCCGTCCGTAGGCCGGCGGTACGGCACCTCCGGCAAGCCTCTCGTGCCCGCGTCCAGCCGGCATAACCGCTGATAAGGGGCCACCGCGGGCGTCCGACTCCGTACACACCGTCCGCGAGCAGGCCCTCGGAGGTCGTTGACGGGGACCCCCTCCCCGTCAACGACCTCCCCGGCCGGCGGACACGCCCGCCGACGCCCGTGGCCGGACGCGCGGAGGGGGCGGGGCGCACCACCTCAGGACCAGTGGACGGCCTCCCGTCGAGGAGGGGGTTTGCGGGCGCGGATCGGGAGCAGGAGAGCGTCACGACCAAACCGGTACAACACGAGGAGGTCCGCATGTCGGGCACGGAGAAGAGCAAGGCGCACGCCGAGCAGGCCAAGGGCAAGGTCAAGGAGACCGTCGGCCGGGCCGTCGGCAACGACCGCATGACGGCCGAAGGCCATGCGGACCAGGCCAAGGGCAACGCCCGTCAGGCGAAGGAAGACGTCAAGGACACCTTCCGCCGCTAGCGGACCGGCGGGATGCACTCACCGCCGCACAGCTGGGCCCCGACCACTTCACGTGGGTCGGGGCCCAGCTGTGCCCGGGCCGGCGACCGGTAAGGTTCGAGCACCGCAGTGCCGTCGTCATGGGAGCGTCCTCGGCGGAACTGCGGATGAGGGAGTTGAGCGTGTTCACGGTGGAAGTCAGACACGACGCCGCGGCTGTGGTGTTCACGCTGCGCGGCGACCTCGACTTCGACAGTGTGGTGCAACTGCGCGAGGCGGGTGACAACGAGTTGGGCGGCGGATCGGCGGCCGGACCGGAGGCCGGGCCGGTGGTGGTCGACTGTACGGCTCTGACGTTCTGCGATTCCTCCGGCATCGGCGAACTGGTACGACTGCACCAGCAACTGGCCGCGCAGGGGCGGGTCTTGCGGCTGAACCGGGTCCCGGACAGGATCGCCCGGTTGTTCTCGCTGACCGGCCTGGACCAGATTTTCCCCCGTACGACGACGTGACCCAGGCCCTGTCCGCGGGCCCGGGCAGGCGTGACACCACAACCGGCGTCCACGTCCGGGTACTGCCGAGCAGAGGACCGAACACATGACAGGCGCAGCGGGCCAGAACTTCTCCGAGGGCTCCGAAACGCCGGGGCGGGCGACCGGTCGACGCGAAGCGGAAAACGACCTGCGGGCGCTCTTCGGTGAGTCGGTGGCCGTGTTCGCCTCCCTCGCCGGCCCGGCACACATGCTGGAAGCGGCGAACGCCGCCTTCTTCGAAGCGATCGGCGGCGGCATCAGCCGCACCCGTACCGGGGTGCCGCTGGGGCAGTTGCTGCCCGAGCTCGTCGGCCAGGGCTTCATCGCCCTCCTGGACCGTGTCTACCGCACCGGCCAGGCCCACACCGGCCGCGATGCCCGGGTCATGCTGGGTACGGGGCTCGAGGCGCGGGAGGCGTTCTTCGACTTCACCTACGAGCCGCGGCTCGATCCCGGCGGCAACACCATGGGCGTGCGGGTCATCGGCGTGGAGATCACCCAGGTCAGGCAGGCCCAGCGGCTGACCGCCGAGCACCGCGTCCTACTGGAACAGATCGCCCGCCAGGCCCCCCTGCCCGACGTCCTCGACGGCATGGCCGGCGCCATCGAGGAGCTGACGCCGGAGGAAGTGCTGGTCTCCGTGCTCCTGGCCGATGCGGACGGCCGGCACCTGCGCCACGGCGCGGCTCCCAGCCTGCCCGCCTTCTACAACCAGGCCATCGACGGAATCGCCACCGGCGAGGGCGTCGGCTCCTGCGGCACCGCGGCCCACCGCAGGCAGAGCGTGATCGTCTCCGACATCGCCACCGACCCCTTCTGGGACGACTTCCGCGCCCTCGCCGAGAAGGCCGGTGTGGCCGCCTGCTGGTCCACGCCGATCCTGGGTCGCGACGGGTCGCTGCTGGGCACGTTCGCGATGTACCACCGCGAGCCCCGCTCGCCGCAGGAAGCGGACCTCGCCCTGGCCCGCGTCTTCGCCGACACCGCCGCGCTGGCCATCGAGCGCCACCATACCGAGCAGGCCCGCCGGGCCGCCGAAGCCCGGGAGAAGGCGGCACGCGACGACCTCGCCTTCCTGCTGCGGGCCAGCACCGTTTTGGCGACCGACCTGGACACCGTCCAGACCTTGCAGCGCCTGGCCGACTCCTGCACACCCCAGTTGGCGTCCCTGTGCGCGGTCGACGTCGTCGAAGGCGGGCGGATCCGCCGGCTGGCCACCGCCGCGCCCACCCAGCGGCAGCAGCGGTTGCTGTCCGCTCACGTCCCCGCCCGTGACTCCGCCGACGACGTCGTGGCCCGCGTCCTGGCCTCCGGCACCAGCGAAGTCGTACGCCGCCCACCCGCCGGGCCGGGGCCGTGGCGGGAGCTGGGTGTCACCGGCTACCTGTGCATCCCCCTCATGGACCGGGGCACGGCCTTCGGCGCCGTGACCCTGCTGACGAGCGGTGCCCAGGCCTTCGACGGGCATGCCGTGGCCCTCGCCGAGGAACTGGCCCGGCGGGCGGCCCTGGCCGCCCGCAACGCCCGCGACTACACCCACCGCGTCACCCTCGCGCGCGATCTGCAGGCCGGACTGCTCCTGCCGGACGTACCGGCCGTGCCGGGCGCCGACGTCGCCACCTACTACCACCCCGCCGGTGAGGGCCTGGACATCGGTGGTGACTTCTACGACGTCTTCCCCCTCGACGACGGCCGCTGGGCCTTCCTGCTCGGCGACGTCTGCGGTCGCGGCGCCACCGCCGCCACCACCACCGCCCTGGTGCGCCACACCGCCCGCGCCGTGGCTCCCCTGCTGCCCGGCCCCGACGCGGTCGTCCGCGCCGTCAACCGCGCTCTCGTCAAGCGGCCCGACAGCCACGGCACCGGCTTCGTCACCCTCGTCTACGGACAGCTCACCCCCACCGGGGACGGTCTCGACATCGAACTCGTACGCGCCGGCCACACCCACCCGATCCATCTCGACACCCGGCACAGCGCGCACACCGTCGAAGCGCCGGGCTCCCTCCTGGGCATCACCGCCGATCCCGAAGTCACCACGCACCGCCTGCGCCTGCTCCCCCGCGAAAGCCTGCTGCTCTACACCGATGGCATCACCGAAGCCCGCAACGGCGCCGGCGAGCTGTTCGGGGACGATCGCCTGGGCGCCGCCCTCAGCGGCATGCGACGCGACCCCACCGCACAGCACACCATCGAGACCGTCATCGGAGCCCTGCGCGCCTTCACCGGCAGCCAGGAGATCGACGACGATCAAGCCGTCCTCGTGCTGACCGCGACCTGACCCGCGACACTCCCTTCAGACCTGCACCAGGGCACCGGGCGGTCACACGGCGTCGCCCGTGCGGGAGCTTCCACGGGCGGGTGCGGGGGCCGCGGGTGTGCCGTGCGTCGGTCGGCCGCGTGATTCGACGTGAGGAGGGTACGCGCACCTTGACCGTGCCACCCTGCCTCAGGTGAACGTCCCCACCTGTTCGGTCCACTACGGCACGTGTCCTGCCCGTTCCGTTCTGTCGCCAGGAGGACTTCATGGCCGTACGCCATCAGCTCATCCGGCGGCCCCCGCGCGCCGTGTGGGCCGTGCTCGCCGACCCGAACCGGTACGGGGAGTGGGTGGTGGGCCCGTGCGACTCCACCCCGCTCGACAGCACCTGGCCCGACCCCGGTTCCCGGCTGCGCTACACGATCAAGCTCGGCCCGTGGTCCACCGAGGGCACCACCACCGTCCGGCATCGGGAGACCGGCAAGGAACTCGAGCTGGAGGCGGCGTTCAAGTCCCTGGGTACGGCGAGGATCTTCCTTCAGCTCAGGCCCTGGGGCGAGGAAACCCTGGTCGTCTGTGACGAGCATCCGTTGCGGGGCCTCGGCGGGACCCTCCACAATCCGCTCAGCGAAGCGGCCCTCCAACTGCGGCATCGGGGCATGCTGGCCCGCCTGGCCAGGATCGTGGAGGAGCAGCCGCACGAGGTGCTCCATGCCTGACGCGGTGGTCATCGGCGCCGGTCCCAACGGCCTCGTCGCAGCGAATCTGCTGGTCGACGCCGGGTGGAGCGTGGAAGTCCTGGAAGCACAGGACGAGCCCGGGGGTGCCGTGCGCAGTGACCGCGGGGTGGACCCGGAGTTCGTCTCCGACGTCTTCAGCGCCTTCTACCCGCTCGCGGCGGCTTCCCCGGTCCTCGCCGGCCTCGATCTGGCCCGCGAGGGCCTGCGCTGGAGCCACGCTCCCCGTGTGCTGGCCCACCCGCTGCTCGACGGCCGGTGCGCGGTCCTGGAACGGCGCGTGCAGGACACGTGCGCGGGACTGGGCGCGTTCGCGGACACGGACGCCGATGCCTGGCGGGCCATGTACCGGACGTGGGAACGAGTGGGTCCCGACCTCGTGGGGGCCCTGTTCACGCCGTTCCCTCCGGTCCGGTCCGGGCTCCGGTTGGCGGGGAAGCTGCGTGCCGCCGGCGGGCTGCGGTTCGCCCGGAAGCTGGCCCTGCCCGTGCGCCGGCTGGTCGAGGAGGAGTTCGTCGGCGAGGGCGGCCGACTGCTCCTGTCGGGCAACGCCCTGCACGCCGATCTGGCCCCCGAGGCCGCGGGCAGCGGCGGCTTCGGCTGGCTCATGTCGATGCTCGGGCAGAGCCACGGCTTCCCGGTCCCCGTCGGCGGGGCCGGCGCCCTGACCGCGGCCCTCGTGGCCCGCTTCCGCAACCGAGGCGGCGTCCTGCGGTGCGGGCAACGGGTGGCGTCCGTCGTCGTGCGGAACGGAAGGGCGGTCGGGGTCAGGACCGAGGGCGGCGAGGGCGTCCCGGCAGGCCGTGCCGTGCTGGCCGACACGTCCGCGCCCGCCCTGTACCGGGATCTGGTCGGCGAGGAGCACCTCCCTGCCCGCCTGACGGCGGACCTGGAACGCTTCCAGTGGGACTTCGCGACCTTCAAGGTGGACTGGGCCCTGACCGGACCGGTGCCGTGGACGGCGCCCGGGGCGGTGGGGGCGGGAACCGTCCATCTCTGCGACGGCGTGGACGGGCTCACCCGCTTCGCCTCCCAGATCGCCACCGGGCACGTACCCGACGATCCGTTCGTCCTGTTCGGACAGATGACCACGGCCGATCCCAGCCGCTCCCCCGCCGGTACGGAATCCGCCTGGGCATACACCCACCTCCCCCAACGTGTCATCGGCGACGCGGGCCCCGACCGCATCACCGGCCGTTGGGACAGCCGCGAGCAGGACGCCATGGCCGACCGGGTGGAGGCGCAGGTGGAACGGTTCGCCCCTGGCTTCCGCACCCTGATCGGCGCCCGCCGGATCCTGGCTCCCCCCACCCTCCAGGCCATGAACGAGAACCTGCGCAACGGTTCCGTCAACAACGGGACCACCGCCCTCCACCAACAGGCGATCTTCCGCCCCACGCCGGGCACCGGGCGCCCCGAAACCCCCATCGAGAACCTCTATCTCGCGTCGGCCGCCGCCCACCCCGGCGGAGGCGTCCACGGCGCACCCGGTGCGAACGCCGCACGGGCAGCGCTGCGGCCCCACCACCTGCACACCCTCCTCCACCGCGCCCAACGCGTCTGACGCCGAACTCGGCCGGGTCTCGCCACGCCACCGTCGGTCCGGTGTTCGGGGTCAGGGTGCCGTGAGGCGCATGTGCAGGCGGATGGTGGTTCCCGTACCCGGCGCCGAACGGATCTCCACCAGGTCGCACAGTTGGTGGGCCAGCCACAGACCGCGGCCGCCGTACTGCCCGTTGGGGGGCCGGGTTCTACCCGCCAGGGGATTGTCGATGTGGCCGGCGTCGCGGAACTCGCAGATGAAGGTGGAGTCCTGGGTCCAGGTGCGCAGGGTTCCGTGGCCACCGCCGTGGCGAATGCTGTTGGAGGCGATCTCGGTTGCCGCGAGGAGGAGTTCGTCCAGCCGGGCCTCGGGAAGATCGGTCTCCGTCGCACAGGTGGTGATCTTCTCGCGCACGGCCGTGAGACCGCCCCGCTTGTACGTCAGCTCGTCCAAGGGCCCGCACGGAGCGGTGAGTTCCTCGAAGGAGTAGGGGGCTTGCCGGTCGTAGTCCTCGCTCGGCAGGGCGATGCCGTTGCGGCGGACCAGGGGGTGGCAGCGGGCCAGGGCCCGGAGCGACTCGGGGTCGTCGTCGGCGGTGTCGTAGGGGCAGAGCAGGGACCAGGCGGTGCTCTGCGCGAAGGCCAGGTTCAAAAGCCATTCGTGGTAGCGCAGTTCGGCCGCCTCGGAGGCCGATTGGGCCTGGCGCCAGGCGGATTCGCCGATACCGCGCAGCGGACGGCCCTCGGCGGACTGTCGGGCGATCTCGTCGTGCCAGACGGCGAGCAGCCTGCCGGGGTTGCGGCCGGGGGTGGCGGCGTCGAGGAAGGTGACCGACTTGGCGTCGGGGAGTTCGGCGCGCAGCAGTGCCTCACGGTCGGCGGGCACGGAGATGATCACTCCTTCGCGCGCTTCCTGGGCTTCGCCGATGAAATCGAGGGCGCCGCTGAGGAACTCGTCGTCACCGACGTAGGGGTAGAGCTCGTGGCGGAACCCGCCGTCCTGTGGCCGTACGGAGGTGGTCATGCGAGGACCTCCACCGGGGTCCGGGGCCCGGCGTAGCCGGAGAGGTCCCAGGACAGTTTGACGAGGCGGTTGGCGCCTTCGATGATCACGTAGCGGTCCGGTAGGTGGGTCGCGGCGTCGACGAGAGCGCGCATCCCCGCCGCGTCCATCAGTTTGACCTCGTCGAAGCGGAGTCGGATCTGGGATGTGCGCAGGAAAGCCGATCGAAGGACGGTGGCGAATGCGTGTGCCCCGTCGGCGTCGATCACCCCTGACACCTTCCAGTCCTCTTTTCCCCATCTGAACATCTGGAATCCGGGCAGTTCAGGTCGGCTGCCCAGAGTCTGCGGGTGTACACACATGACGGCCTCCCACTCCGCCCGGCTCCACGGACCCGGAAGGTAGGCGCACACCACGGTGGCGCCACTGAGAGCGGCGGTCTCGTCGAAGCCGAGCTCTTCGTCCACCAGCCCGTCCAAGCCGCGCGTGCCGGGCTCCCGGCATGCCAGGACACGAGTGGCGGGGTAGCCGGCGTTCTTGGCGCGCTGCACCTCGCGGTCCACGGTGAGGGCGAGGGAACCGGGCTTCACACGGGCGTCGATCATGACGGCGGATTCGGGGACGGAGCGCAGTCGGCCCACTTCGGTCAGCGACGTGGGGGAACCGACGATCACGAGCCTGTCGCCGTACAGCGTTCCGTCCGCGACGAACGATTCCACACCGCCGGTGAGTCCCGGCGCGTCTTCGACCTTCCAGCAGACGTGGTCTCCCGGTGCCACCCCGTCCAGTGTCGCCAGGGCCTTCACTGCCCTCACTTCCGCTCCTCGCCGCCACACCCACCGGATCTGCTCAAGTTCTCCCATTCTAGGCTGGTCATCGGCCCGATCGGAGCGCTCCACGGATGGACGTACGGCCCGGGTGCCGCCGCCCCGCAGCGGACCTCGCCAGGACGGCTCCGTACGACCTTTTCGCGGCGAGCGCTGCCGCGCAGCGGTCAGGGCGGCTCGGGGAGGACAGGGAGCGACAGCCGGATCGGCAGGGCCGACGAGGAGACCGACGGCAGCTGCGCGATCCTCCGCCTCCGGCCGCCGCATTTCGGACTGGCCAAACCGGAATCATGGTTCCTATAATTTTCGGCATGGAATCGGTCGAGCCACGCACCAACTGGACGTTCGTCACGAACCACGCCCGGATCCTCGCCATGCTCCTGCGCGACCCGGAGCTGCGGATGCGGGACATGGCCGACACCTGCCGGATCACCGAACGCGCCGTACGGGCCGTCGTCACGGACTTGGAGAACGCCGGCTACCTCACGCGGGTCCGCCACGGTCGCCGGAACCACTACCAGGTGACCGACGGCACCCGTTTCCGCCACCCGGCCGAGGGATCCAACGAGATCACACGCCTCCTCGGCGTCCTCGTCGACCTCGACCCCTCCCCCGTCACCCCTGTCCCGAACCCGCCGGACGGCAGATCTCCACTCGCCGATCCCAGCACGCCGTAGCGGTGCGGGCCGGGCCCACACGCTGCGGGCCACAGTTCGTTTCATTCGTTTCACACGAGCCGATGTCCGAAGGGAGAGCCGCCATGACGCACTCGGACCCGACAGGATCCAATGCCGGCGACACCACCGACATCATCGTCAGCGTGGACATCGAACCCGGCACCCGAAGCGCGACGGCCAGGATCCTCGGAGAAATCGACATGGAAGACGCCTCCGAGGTGCGCGCGGACCTGATGGCGGCGCTTGAGGCGGGAGGCGTCGGCCTGCACGTGGACCTGTCCGCGCTGACGTTCTGCGACAGCAGTGGCCTCCACCTCCTGATCGACCTCCACCACCACGCGATCCGAACGGGCAAAACCCTCACCCTGGAGATCAACTCCCAACTCGATCGCCTCCTCACCCTCACGCAAACGCGCCATCTGTTCACCATCCACGAACGGCCGGGGTACCCCTCCCCACAGGGAGGCCGGCCTGAATGAGTGCCTGACCGCCCACGCCGAAGGAGCCCGTACCTCGGGCGGCACCCGGGCGGAAGCCGACCTCGTCGGGTCGGCCGCGGGGACCTCGTCGGGCCGTGAGCTCGCCCGCCGCCCCGTCGCACCCCGGAGGGGTGGGTGGCCGGGTACGTCAGCGGGGCGCGGGCAACCGGTCGTTGTAGCGGAGGGTCTCCCTGCTCCAGGCGTTGTTCCCGCTGATCCAGGAGCGGAGGGTGGAGAGGTAGCGGACCAGGGGCGGTGCCTGTTCGGGCAGGCCGTGGAGGTCGGGAAGGGTCCGGGCGCGTTCCTCCAGCGCGAGGTAGCGGTCGATGAGACGGTCGTGGGAGCGTTCCAGGTCGCGGATCGCCTCGTCGACGCTCATGCCCCGCTCCCGCATGAGGGCCACGGCCCGGTTGCTGTCGGGCCCGGCAGAACGACGAAGCCGAACTGGGACACCTGACATCCTCCGACCGATCCGAGCGGAAGCACCCTCGTGCCCGCGCCGAGCCGAGTATCGGCGCACCGACGGGCGCCTCGGGCCGAGCCGGGCACACGGCACCCGGACGAGCGACATGGACACACCCAAACCGCCGGACCCCGCTACGACAGGACCGTGAGGAGCGCCGCGACCACGGTGACCGCGCACACGGCGACCATCCAGGCACTGCCCGACCCCACCATGTCGCCTCCCTCAGACGCCACTTCGGGACCTTCGCCCCCGAGGTCGCGGCACCACGGGCACGTCTCACCGTGCACGAGCGCATCCCGCCAGACCTCGCCGTCGAGCGACGCCCGCGCGAACAGCCCTCCGTCTTCATCCACGACAGGAACAACGCCGGGGCCGCGCCGGCGTCACCCCCGACACCCGATCCGAGACCCAACCGGTATCAAAACAAAGGTGGTTGAGCACCGCGTCACCGCGGCACCGCGGCCACCCGCCGAAGCCGAGCGGATCACGCCGTCCCCCACCGGGCGGGGGCCCCGTGCGAGCCCGCCCTCTCCCGACCAGGTCAGGGCCGCTCTTGGCCGGTCGCCGTCCTCGATCGCGCTGCTCATGGGCCGTCGCCCGGACGGTGGACGCTGAGGTCGCCGTAGGCCGACAGAGCGCCCGACGGATCAACCGTCTTGTGCCGCAAGGTGGTGTCCAGGAAGGCGAGGGTGGCTGCTGCGACGACGTGCGGACTCCCGGTGCGGCCCAGGGAGCCGACCAGCGCGGGCACCGGCGGCAGGTACAGGGGGCCGTCCGTGAAGGTGAGGTGTGCGGCTCCGGGGATGGTGAGGCGATAGCTCGTCGCGGAGCTGCGCTCGAGCACCTCGGTGAGGCGGGGTATGTAGCGCGGGTCGGTCTCCGGACCGATGGCCTGGGTGAGTGCGAGTACCGGCTGGTGGAACGGGCGCGTGCTGGAATCGCGGGGGTAGCCGTCCAGATCGATGACGGCGGCGAACCGGCCGTCCTGGCCCGCTGCTTGCAGGGCGGCGCCTCCGCCCAGGGAGTGGCCGGTCACCGCGACCCGATCGATGTCCAGACGTCCGGTCAGGGGGTCCTCCGTCTCGCCTCGGTCCAGACGGCTCAGTTCGGTGAGGACGAAGCTGAGGTCGGCGGCCCGAACACCCGTCGTTTCGGCGGCCCTTGCGTTGTCCTCCTCGTCGTCGCCGGTCGAGGCGATCCTGGTACGGATCGTCCGGCCGTCGGTGAGGACGACGGCGGCCGAATCGTACGGATGGTCAAGGGCCGCGACCACATAGCCGTTCCCGGCCAGTTCCTCCGCCCACGCGGTGTTCTGTGTGCGCACTCCGCCCAGCCCGGGTGAGAACAGCACGACCGGGAACCGCTCGCCCCCATCGGCCGGCGGGGTGTCGAAGACCGCCCGACTATGGGCACGCGGGACGCCGTCGACCGGAAAACCCGGGAGCCCGGCATGGTCTGCGAGGGCCTTGGAGACGGTGCGCGCTTCCTGCCGCGTGCGGCCGAGGTACTGAGCCCGCTGCGCGCCTGCGGGGGCCTTCCGCGCGGGGTACCAGAGCTGGACCACGACCGTGCGGCGGTCGTCGGGTTCGGCCGTGACGGCCTCGGGACGGTTCGGGTCGGTCCACTGCATCACGCGCGTGCCGACCGCGAACCGGCCCGTCGGCTCGGGGAACACGGGTACGGGACAAGCCCAAGCGGCCACCGGGGCCGTTGCGATCAGACCTACGCAGAGCACCGATGCCGGCAGCGCCAACCACCGGCGGGCCCGCCGCACCGGCCGACCGGGCCGGCGTCGCAGCAGAGGAGGAACGGCGAACGACAGGGCGAGGACGGCGCCCGCCACAGCCGGCAGCATCTGCCAGCGGATCCCGAGCGCGCCCAACACGCCCGTGGACAGCACGAAACCCGTGCCTGCCGCGATCGTGGCGGGTCGGCGCGCGGCGGGAGCGAACCACCGCGCCACCACCAACGCGACGGCGCTCAGCAGGGCGAGGATTTCCAGGGGAGACAGGTGCGGTCCCGCGATGAGTTCGGTCACCCGGCCATCCTGGGCGCGGAGTTCGCGCCACCACATCGATCCCGGGTCGCCCTCCCGTGCCACCGAAGTCGCAGTCCGGCCCGTTCCCCGTGCGACCAGAGTCGCAAGGTGCTGGTCCGCGCCCCGCGCGCCCGCGCTAGTGGCGCGTCATGTCCGTGTCCCCGGATCGGCCCTGCGCGGCCAGGACCTGGCCGAAGGCATCGGGCGCCATGAAGTGCAGCGGATCGTTCGGGGAGTGCTTCCCCTGCGTTCCGGCAGCCGGAGCTACGTCGGCGTGGGCGGGAGCCGCACCCGCGAGGGCGGCGACGGTGAGGGCGGTGAGTGCGAGGAGTTGTTTCATGACGTGGTCAACGCGTCGGGGCACCGATCGACACTGTCCGTGCCCCACGGCTGAACGAACATTCCTGCTCGCGCAAGCCGAACGTCGTCCTGGAGAGCCCTGAACGAGGGCCTCAGGAAGACCGGTTCGGAGGGCGCCGGCCCGCAACCGCCGGCGGGTGCTGGACGAGGGGTGCACGCGCCCTCCCACGGTCGGCCGCCTCGCGTCGTCGCCGTTGCTCAGACCGCCGGGGGCGTCCGTGTGCCGGATGCCTGTGACCTCGGTTCCGGAACGTGGTCGTGGCTCGGTTCACGGCCGGGGCCGACCGCGGCCGGCCCGGCGGCGCGCACCCTCGTTCGTCTGATGGCGGGGACGGCGAGCAGCCCGAAGCCGATGGCTGCCGCTGTGAGATGGCCGATGGTGGTGAAGTCCGGCAGGGGTCCGCTCCAGTCCGCGCCGCCGAGGGGCCAGGCGAGTACGAACACGGCCCACGGGAGGCGGCCCCTGCGGGGCAGGGCGAGGGTGCCGAGTGCCAGCACGGTCTGGGCGCCGTAACTGACCCCGTAGTCCAAGGACTGCCGCACGGACGCCGGGTACCAGCCGTGGCGCAGCGCGATGGTGATGACGACGGCGGTCAGCAGGGTTGCGGCGACGTGCCCGCCGAGGAACACGGCTACGGCGCGCGCCTTCCCCCACCGGTGCTCCACCCAGGCCAGGAAGCAGCAGACACCGAGACCGAAGGTGATCAAGGTGCCCGCGAACTCGGCCGAGGTCACGTCCGTGAGCGTGCCGTCGAAGAACAGCACGCTGCCGAGCAGCGCGGAGAACGGATGGTCTCGCAGGTTGTCCAGGTTGGAGCTGAGGTGGCCCAGCACGCCGGCCGCCCGATCCGCGGGCAGCACCTGGCCGATCCAGACATGGCCGACCAGGAGCAGGCAGACATAGGCGAAGGTCAGGGGCGTTCTGCGGGGGTAACCGCGCAGGGTTCGGAGGAGTCCGTCCGAAGCGCCGGACAGCGAGGGTGAGTTCATACTGCCGCATTCTGCGGGTCGAGCCGCAGGTGCCGGCCGGCGGGTGACGGGCGCCGTGCCCGCCGAGGCCGCGTCACCGGTCGTCGCACCCGTCGGCCGCGCCCCGGTCCGGCCGACCACCGGCGAGCCTGTCCGTCGATGCCCGTCCGCCGCGACAACGGAGTGACGGGACGTCAGGAGCGTTGGTCGGAAGGTCAGCGGGCGGGGTACCGGCGATGTCGGCCGGGCCGACCATCACGCATCGCCGGCGCCACCGCCACCGCCACCGGCAGCGGCAGCGGCAGCGGCAGCGGCTCCACCCTCTCGGCCACTTGTTCCCGACCGTCTCCCGGGGCTACGGCGTCTCCCGCCGGGTAGCCACCAGGCACGGCGAACCCACCACGTCGCACACCACACACCGCAGGGAGATCCCATGACCTTGTCCGACCGCTACCGCACCTCCTGGGACGGCTTCTGGGAGCAGAGTTCCGGTGAGCCGGGCGAACCGTTCTGGGACGCGGACCCGGCCCTGACGGCTCGGCGCGACCTCGACCACCTCGCCCCGTACGCCGACCACTCCCTCCCGATCGCCGACCTGGGGTGCGGCAACGGCACCCAGACCCGCTTCCTCGCCACCCGCTTCGCCCGCGCCGTCGGCGTCGACCTGTCCGCCGCCGCCGTCGCCCACGCCCGCCGCGCCGACCCGGCCGGCTCGGCGGCGTACGAGCAACTCGACCTCGCCGACCCGGTCCAGGCCGACGCCCTGTACGAGCGCCTCGGCGATACGAACGTCTACATGCGGGCGGTCCTGCACCAGAGCGACCCCGAGGACCGCCCCGCGGTGACCGCATCGCTCGCGCGGCTGGTCGGCGCGCACGGCCGCGCTCTCGTCCTGGAACCGACCGGCGAGGCGAAGGCAGTGATCGCTGCCATCGCCGAGCAGCCCGGTGGCCCCTCCCCCAAACTGCGCCGCGTCAAGGAACACGACCTGCGCCCCGGCGAAGTCGCCGAAGGTGAGGTCGCCGCCCTGCTGCGCGCGGCCGGCCTCACCGTCCTTGACGAAGGCACGACGGCCCTGGCCATGAGCGAGGCCCGCCCCGACGGCTCTCCGGTGGAGCTTCCTGCCCGCTGGTTCGTCGCCGGCCGCCTCTGACCGACGCCCCTCGGTGCCCGTGCCCGGTACACCGGGCCACCCGGCACGGCCCCCGACCGCCCCCGGTCCGCCACGGTGGCCGGGGGTGGCCGGGGGTGGGCGCGCGCCGAGGGGCTGGACGCCGGTTCAGCCGCCCTGGCCCGCGCTTCCGATCGGGCCGACCTTGATCGGCGAGCCGGGTCCTTCCGTGACGGGCAGGGTGGCGGCGCCGGGCCAGGTGAGCGTGACCGACTGCGTCTCGTCCGGCGGAGTCACCACGAGCCCCGTGATGCGGACCCCGGAGCCGCCCGTCGTGTTGAGCGGGTACGTGACTCCGAAGGAGACGGCCGCCCCCTTCTTCAGGACGGCCGGGCCGGGGTGCTCTCCGGTGCGCTGCGCGGACAGCGCCCCCGCGCTGGTCTTCAGGTCGACGCCGGCGTACTCGGAGAGCGTGCAGTCCCGGCCGCCGCGGTTCTTGAACCGGACCGCGACCGTGCCGTCGGTGTCTCCGCCGACGGTGCTGTCGATCGCCGTGATCTCCAGGTCGGCGGTACGACACTTGCCGGCCCTGCCGCTCTCGGTCGAGGCGTTCGCGGCAGCCGTCCCCTTCCCGTCGGAGCCCGTCCCCGCGGAGGACTTCCCGCCACCCGAGACGGACGGTGCGGACGCGGAGGGAGCCGTGGAGGCCGTGGCCGCGGATGACGGGCCGCCCCGTGCCGCGCCGCCCTCGCCGTTCTGGCACGCCGTGAGCGTGAGACCGGCGGCGACGGCCAGGGCCGCGAAGCTGAACTGGTGAACGCGCATCGTTGCTTCCTCGGAATCGGTGGAATCGGTGGGCGGTCCCGGCCGCTCGGTTCCGTACGGTCGGTACGGTCGGTCCCAGCGAACGTTTCTGATCATCAGGACCCGCCCGAGCCGGTCAGCCGTTCCCTCCAACCCTCCCCTCATACCTTCTCGTTACACGCATCATCAGGACGCGCCGCCCCGGAGCACCCCCCTACCAGCCGGAACGGCGGTTCCCACATCGGTTTCGGATCGGCCGGGGCCACCCTCCGCCGGGACGGATCCGTGACGTGGCGGATCTTGACCACAGGCCCGGGCCTCCCACCGGACGGCCCGGGTCGGCGCGCTACAGGCCTCTGATGGCCAGGGCCGGTTGGCGCCATGCCCGGGTGGGGGCGGGCCATCGGCATCGCCGGCCGCACGGGTCAGCCGAGGACCGTGGTCACTTCTCGGCGGGCCGCCTCCGTCAGGAGCGGAGTCCAGCGCGTGAAGAGCGCGAGCAGGTCCGCCCCGTTCCGCTCACGGAAGGACGCGTTCACCTTGGCCAGGTCCAGCTCGTTGGCCACCGTGAGCTCGGCGAAGTCGCGACGCTGCCGCAGGGACGGGGTGAACTCCTCACCGCTGAAGCGGTCCCGAAAAGTCACCGACGCCCCGTCCGGAGCGGCGAGGGTGGGGTAGGAGGCCTTGCGGTCGCAGCTGGCGTAGAAGTACACGAGCTCTTCCGCCTCCGTGCCGATCGCCTCGGCGAGGCGGGCGCGGTCGGAGAGTTCGAGCAGGGCCAAGGGGAGCCCGTCCGTGCCGTAGAAGGCGTGGCAGAGGGCAGCGGTCCGCAGTACGGGCCGTCCGCCCCACGCGGCGAGCAACGCCTCGACGCGCAGCAGGTGGGTCAGGAGCGTGCCGCCGGAGTGCTTGGTGGTCTCGGCTCCCAGCTCCTTGAGCAGGGCGATCGCCGGCGAGTCGGTGTGCGTGTCGTCGCTGTGCATCATGTGCCCATGATGACGAGGTCGCGCGCCGAACGTACGGCGGGACCGGTATGCGGACACCGGGCCCGCTCCGCCGGGCCCGGCGAGGGTCAACGCGGCGATTCGCACCGGCGGGGAAGCGTGACGGTTCCGGGCCGGTGTTCGAAGGTGTCCATCACCAGCCACTCGTCCAGCTCGGGGTCGTAGAGGTTCTGGACGCCGAACTGCAGCACCTGCCAGAAGGTGCCCCTGTTGTTCTCGTCGACGTAGATGTCGCCCAGCGCGAGCGGCAGACGCGGGTAGTTCCCGGGAGGCAGCTGAGGGAGGACGACGCCCACCCTCCAATGGTTCACGTGCCGTTGGGGGGTGCGCCGCAGGGTCTCCCGTCCGACGAATCGGGCGTTCTCGAATCCCTGGTTCAGCGCCTCCAGGTTGAAATCCGGGATGCGTGAGCAGGGGTGATCGTTCAGACCCGGCCACTTGTACGTCAGGGTGTAGAGCGAGCCCCGGTGGATCAGGTTGGTGAACCAGATCGGGTACTGCGGCCCCCCGGCTGTCATCTGGCTGTCGCCGTCCCTGCCCTCCCAGGTGAACGGGACCGTGATGTCCAGGTCACGGACGATCCACTTGCCCTTGCCCCGGAAGTCCCGGGGAAGACGGGGCGGGGGCGGGGTGGTTTCCTGGCGCGCGGCCGCGGTTGCGAACGAGGGGGCGGTCCCGGTCCGGGGCGCGGCGGTGACCGGGGACGGAGCGGCCACGACGAGGGCGACGACCGCGGCAAGAGCGGCCGACGGGCCGGCGTGACGTGTGCGCTTCCAACCCATTGGTCTCCCTCAGCTGTCCTGTCGGGCGCCGTCGTGAAACCGGGACCATCACGGCGATGCTGAGACACCGTCCCCGGAACCAGAGATTCCGAAACCGAGGGCCGCCGCTCCGGCAGCCGAACGGCCCACCGGACCCGCGCCCGCGACGTTCGCGTGCCGGGCTCCGTGAGCCGCAGCTCGCACCTGATCGCCGCTTCCGCCTCATTCGCTTCAGCACGCGCCTGCGCATCATCGCCTCACTCCCCCGGCTCGCCGCAACCTCATGACGCACTGATGTAATAATCAACCAAGCCGTTGATCTATTACCGTCTCGGGGGGAATCGTGCCTTTCGTTCACACGGTCGAGGCCGCACGAGCATGGGTCCATGGGTGGGCCGTTTCGCGCGGCGCAGCCGAACCCGTGCCCAATGCCTGGGGTTTCACCATCGACGTCGGCCTCGCCGGGCACGTCATGCGCCACGTCCTGCATTCCGCGGACGAAGCGACCGTCCGCAAGGTCACCGAGCAGACCGATGCGCCCGGCATCTGGTTGAAGGCACTCGTCCCACCGGAGACACTTGAATCCTGGCTGGCCCCCGGCTGGCACCTCGCCGGCGGCCTCGGCTACCTGATGTCCGCCCCGCTCCCCGTCCCCCGCGCCCGCGCCTTGGACGAACCCGCTGGATACCGGTCGGCAACCTGGACCCGTGCCGGAGTGACTCGTGTTCTGGTGCGCGCCTCCGACGGCGCCTTCGCCGCGCGCGGCCAGGTCGCCGTCACCGCCCTCGGCGCCGTCGTCGACCAGGTGGAGACGGATCCGGCCCACCAACGTCGCGGCCTGGGGCGCCTGGTGATGCGGAGACTGACGGCCGCCGCCGCGGAACAGGGCGCCACGGCCGCCGTGTTGGGTGCGACGCCGGACGGCCGAGCGCTCTACGAGACGATGGGGTGGCGCTCACTGGCCCCCCTGACGGGCGCCACGCGGGATCCCGATCGGTCCGGTCATCCATAGCCGGCGCCCCCGTCGGGTGCTGCCGCTCGGCCGAGGCCCGGCACGCACCCTCCGAGCACGCCCTTCAGCGTCTCCGTCACCGCGCGGTGAACGGCAACAGCGCCGCCGGCCGGCGAGAACCCGATCCGCTTGACGAGGGGCATCGGGGGTAGACGGGACTGACGTCAATCACGAGAGCCGGCGTCAGCGCCGGCGCGATCGATCGGGGTGAGTCATGGTGGGCTTCACACGTACGGCGGTTCCCGCCCTGTTGTCCGTGGTCGTGGGGGCCACGGTCGTGTGCGCCGGTCCGGCCGCCGCGGCCGGGGAGCCCGCACGCGCGGGCACCTGCGCCGCGGGGGACCTGGACCTGTCCGTCGGAGCACCGGACCCCGGTGCGGGCCAGTTGTACGTACCGCTCGGCTTCACCAACATCGGCGACCGCTCGTGCACCCTGCTCGGCTACCCCGGCGTGAGCGTCCTGGGCGCCGACCGGCAGCGGATCGGCAACCCGGCCGGCCGCGAAGGCGTGACAGCCGGGCCCGTCACCCTGGCCCCCGGTGGCAGGGCGACAGCCGTGCTGCACACCACGAACGGGCCCATCGGCGGCCCGTGCCTGCCCAAGGGCACGTTCCTGAAGGTCTATCCGCCCGCCTCGAAGGACGCGGTCCTCGTCAACGCCGCCTTCCAGATCTGCTCGGGCCGCTTCACGGTGGGCTCCATCACGGCCTGACCCCACACATCGACCAGCACGGCGCACGGCACACGCTCGACTTCGGACCGGGCCGTCACCCACCATGGGTGACGGCCCGGAGCGCGTCCCCGGTGACCCGGGGCCACCGGATGCGGTGGCGCGCCGTGCCTGTCCCCCGCCGACGGTCAGGGGCGGCCCAGCAGCGCCACGCCCGCGGCCGTGTCCGCGCGGGCGGTGAAGAAGTCGGTGAACGCGGCGACGAACTCCCCCTCACTGATCCGACCGTCCCCGTCGGCGTCCAACTGACGGAAAGCGTCGTTCAGTTCGGCGGGGTGCACGCGCGGCCCGCCGAACAGGACGCGGTACTCGTCGGCGCCCACGTACCCGCTGCCGTCGGTGTCGACGGCCTGGAACAGGGCACGCACCGCCGGGCCGAGACCGTGGTCGAGGTAGCCCGCGTCACGATCGACACCCGCGAGCATCGCGGTCACGAATTCGGCGCACTCCACCGCGCCGTCACCATCCGCGTCCATGCTCCCGCGCAGGTGCTGCCACCACGTCTCGAAGGCGGCGTAGAGCAGGTCCTCCCGCTCCACGGGCAGCTCCAGCTGCCAGCACACGTTGTGGACCATCGCCTGGAGGTCGGCGCTGTCCACGCGACCGTCACCGGTCTGGTCGAGCACCTGGTGGAAGAACGCCGCCAGCCGTTCCGGGCGGGAGTCGACGGTACGGGGCCGTGGCAGGCGCGCGACGGCCGTGGTCCGCCGGGACGCGGCTCGCGTCGTGTCGTCGTCGGGGTGGCCGCGGTAGCGCAGCCGGTCCGGCAGGCGCGTCATCACCTGCCGCATGCCGCGGTGCACCGTCCAGGAGAGGGCGGCGGCCGTACGGGTCCTGGGCGTCGCGAACCGTTCGTGCCAGGCGGGCGGCAGGTCGGCGACGGTCAGGGTGGTCAGTACGCTCGCGGCGACGGCGCGCAGCAGCGGCCAGGCGGGTTGCAGGCGTCCGAGGCGTCGGGGTGCGGGAGCCTCACGCAGCATGTCGAAGAGCAGGTAGCGGACCTGGTCGCCGAATTCCAGGACCTCGCGGACGGTCCGGTCGACGTACGCGCCCACGTCGGCGGCGGTCGCGGGCAGGGTGTCGTCGGGAACCCCGAGGTCGGCGCAGACTTCTTTGAACTCCGCGTACAGGACGTCGAGTTCGGCGGGCGTCAGCGGGTCGCCCGACAGCTCGCGCATCGCCGTCATGGCCTCGTACAGCGTCACCATCACCCAGGCGCGGACCGCCGGGTCCTCGGCGTCGTACGGGCGACCGGCGTCGTCGGTGCCGCGGATGCGGCGGTGCGCGCGCTCCAGTCGGGCCGCCTCGCGCCGGCGTTCCTCGGGACCGGCGAAGAACAGTCGACTTCCGCTCTCCATGGTGTGCTCGATCCGCCGCCAGGGGTGCGCCCGGTACGTGGAGTAGCGGGCGGTGCCGGCGGCGACGGCGGGATGTGCGGTCTGCAGGACGAGGAGGCGCCACGCCACCAGCCCGATGCGCCACTCGCCGAGGGTCAGGCGCAGCAGGCCGGCGGCGGAGGGTGGAGGGGTGGGCGTCACGCGGTGCTCCTTGGGGTGGTGGCCGACAGGAGCACAACGGCGTACTGGTGGGGGAGGTTTCGGTGATCGCCCCGGGTTCCACGCGCACGGTGTGCGGGGCGGGGGCCGGGTGGCGCGGTGTCAGGCGGCGGCTTGCAGCCGGTGGCGCTCCCTCGCGGTCAGCCCGCCCCAGACCCCGTAGCGCTCCTGGGCGGACAGGGCGTGGCGCAGGCAGGCCTGGGTGACGGGGCAGCCGGCGCATATCCGCTTGGCCCGCTCGTCGCGTTCCTGGCGTTGTTCGTGCGGCTCCTCCGTGGGGCCGAAGAACTGTTCGGACGCCGCTTCCCGGCATGCCGCGTCCGCTTGCCAGGCCCAGTGCTGGAGCAGGGGAAGGGGCAGGCGGGAGGTGTTCGGCATCGGGTGCTCCTTCGGTGTCGGTGTCCTGCCGTCCGTCTGTTCCCGTTCGTACGGCTCAAACCTCTTCCGACCGCGTGCCCCGATTCACCCGGTTGCCGCGCGATGTACGGGGATCAGCCGCCGGTCCACGGGCAGACGGGCAGGGCAACGCCCCCACCCCCCCCTGCCGAGAAGGATGCTGTGGAGCCCGTTCTCCCCTCCGGCGCCGCCCGCTGGTCCACCCGCGCCCACCAGTACCTGCCCCACACCCCCACGCCGCGCACCGTCCCGGTGACGTTCCACTACCGGCGGTCCGACCCGCTGGCCGTGGAGGCCGTCTTCCGCTGCCCGCACGACGACGACGTCGTCTGGACCCTCGGACGCGACCTCCTGTCCTGCGGCATCTCCACCCTCGCCGGCAGCGGCGACGTCGTCCTGTGGCCGGGCCGCGGGCGCAGCCGGATGTGGCTGCGGCTCGGACCCGGGACCGGGCACGCCCTCCTCAGCATCAGCCGCCCGGAAATGGCGGCGTGGTTGCGCACCACCTACGCCCTCGTTCCGCCCGGGACGGAGGAGGAGCACCTGGACTGGACCCCCATCCATCGGCTGCTCAGCAGTCCTCGGCCTCCGCACCGCACCTGATGCGGACCCGACACCCGCCCTCACCCCGACCGGCCTGACGCGGGCTCGCCAGGGGGCCCGCGCGAGCCCGCCGGGTGGCCCACCGATCGGCGGGCCCGACTCATGTCAGCCGGCGCGCCACGGAAGAGCGGATGGCCCCCATGGTGATGCCGGGCCCCCGTGGGTCGACCTTGCCCGGTTGCCACTCCGCATGGCCGATCACCGACGTGTCCCCCGTCGTGCCCCAGCCGTGGGCGCGGCACAGCGCCGCGCAGACCCGCACGATCGCGTCCACCTGCTCGGCCGGCCAGGGGTCCTTCCCGTCGCCGAGGTTCTCGCACTCGAAGCCGTAGAAGTGCCGGTTGCCGTCCGTCGTCGCCTCTGCGACCGTCGGCAGCGGGCCTTCGGCCATGACCGCGACGAGCACGGCCGGGTCGCCGAGGCCGGCGTGGTTGGCGCGACCGTACCCGACGAGGTGCACGGTGCCGTCCTTGCCGATCACCCCGTGGCACAGCGGCCCGGGCAGGTTTCCGTGCCCGCCGGCGCAGAGCCGGACCGTCGCCTCGATGCCCTGCGTGACGGTGTGGTGCACCATCACTCCGTTCACCGGACCCCAACGGCCCTTGTGGTTGCGGTTGTGGGTGCGCCAGCCGGGACATTCGACGAACCTGACGCCCTCGTTCGCGAGCGCGGTCAGGAAGGCATCGGGGCTGAGCGGATCGGCCAAGGTGCCCTCCTGCGCCGGTTCGTAACGCCGTGGCTGCGCCGCGGCTGCGCCGTGGCGATCCGGGTGGTTATCGGGGTGGCAACCGCAGCTTCTGGCCGACCCCGATGCGATCGGGATCGGTGATGCCGTTGAGCCGGGCGATCTCCTGGTACCGGCCGGCGTTGCCCAGCTCGGCCAACGCGATCGCGGACAGGGTGTCTCCCGCCTTCACCGTGTACATGGCCGGGGCCTTGGCCGCCGCCGGACGCGGTGCCGCCTTCTTCGCGGCGGGTTTGCGCACGGTGCTCTTCTTCGCGGCGGCTTTCGCCGCGCCCTTGCCGGCCAGGTAGGCCATGGGGTCGGTGTGGCCGTTGTAGCTGTTGGCGGTGCGCGTCTCGAAGTGCAGGTGGGGCCCGGTCACGTTGCCGGTCGCTCCGGACAGGCCCAGGCGCAGGCCACCGGTCACGTCCTGACCGGCCTTGACGTCGATCCTGCTGAGGTGCGCGTACAGGGTGAACCGCCCGTCGTCCATCCGGAGGATCACGCAGTTCCCGTACGCGCCCTGGTCGCCGGCCACCACCACCGTGCCCGGGCCGACCGCCGCGACGGGGGTGCCCGCGGGGCAGCCGAAGTCCACGCCGGTGTGGAAGCCGGCCGCCCATCCGCCGGGCTGCCGGTACTTCGCGGTGATCCGTCCCTTGGCCACGGGCATCTGCCAGGTCATCGGCCGCGTTCCTCTCGTCCGAGGCCGCACGTTCGCGCGCACCCCTGCCAGCCTGTGCCGGGGCCTGCGGGAACTCACCCGGTAGGGGGCCGGACGAGTGACGCCGGGGGGATGCCTCAGTTCATCGTTCGACACCACGTCACGATCGCGCCGACCACCGCCTCGCGGCCGGCGCTCGGCTCCGCCGGCGATACCGGTGGCGCCGGTGGCCCCTCATGACCGTCGACCTGCTCGTGGTCCACACGACCCGACCGGAGCGCGCGGCAGACCGGTTCCTGAGGCGACTCGTACGTGGGGTGCCGCTCGACCGGGACGACGGACCGAGCCGGTATCGGCCCCCGCCGGGCAGCGGGTTGTCCGGGGGAAGCGGTTCCCACCACTCCCCCGGCACCCGTCTTCCGGTGTTCAAGGCGACCGGATCGCCACAAGCACGCCTTCGCCCTCTTCCGGGCACACTTCCGTGCCGTACACCCCCGTGGTTCGGCACTGCGCGATTTCTCGCGCCACGTGTGTCCGGAATCCGGGTCGGGCTGTGCTTGCACCGGCAACGCTACGCACTCACGGAATGCCGCACCATTGCACAGATGCACAAACCGAGCGGTATGACCTATGGGTTCTGCACCACGGTTCGCACGCACGCCCCCGATGTGCACATAACGCAGCTCCGATCCTGCGGAGCTGCACATCGAGCCTCGAAAGAGGACGCCGGCCTCTTTCGTGAACGGCGCCGGGATTCATCCACTCGCATTTTTCAGCCACCAGGCCTGATTTAAGATTCACCAAATAAGAGAGGACGGGAAGGGTCGGCATCCCAATAATTTCAGCCAATTATTCCGAGTGGTTTTCAGCCATGCGACAGTGTGACCCAACCCGGCACACCACGGGGCCGGAACAACCGCTCCACCTGGGGTTTCATTGAATCTCTGCGCCTGCCGCGCCCCTGCCCCACAGCAGGTGCGGCACCCTCAGCGCCGCCCCTGACGGGCACGCCCTCCGGCTGCCCGACGCGAAAGCGCGCCGAGTCGATCTTCGCGTCCACGCCGGCCGAAGCACGAAAATCGCGGAGCCGCCGCACTCCCACCGGGCGAATCGCCCGATCGGCCCGGTCAGCGAATTCCGGTACTGGATGCCCGACAGACACCGACGCCCGCTGACGTCAATCGAATTTCGCTCAACCGGTGAAACGGTTCGACGAACCGCGGCACATCTGTGGGCCATTCACCGAGCGGCGAGGCATACGGCTCGACTCGGGTCCCGCGTCGCGGGACGCGACAGCCCGGGGCCCGCGGCGCCGTCGATTCAGGCAGCCGCGCACAGTTCGCGGGACGAGTCCGGAAGTTGGGGCACGCCCGTCATCAGGTGCAGTGCGAACAGCAGGTCGCGCATGCCGCTCAGCGAGGACAGGTCGCGGGACAGGTGCCCTTCCAGCGCCCGGATGTGCGAGCGGACGGTGGCCTCCGACAGACCCAGTTCGCGCGCGGTCGACTCCAGGTGCGCGTCGAACGTGAGCCAGGCCGTGGCCGTGGTGAGCAGGTCACGCTTGTCCGCGCAGGCGGGCCGGAGCAGCATTTCGGCCCAGGCGCGGGTCTGCGGGCCTTCGAGCAGACCCCGGAGCGTGGGTTCCCCGGATTCGAGACACCCGGCGGGGGGCTCGGGCAGCTCCCGCTGAGTGACGATTTCCAGCGCCAGGCCGACGGTGACGCGGTCCGTCAGGGCCGCGAAGTCCTTGTTGAGCAGTTCGGCGGCGCGCGCCACCCGCCGGGTGACGGTGTTGCGATGCAGGTCCAGCCGTCGCGCCGCCACCGTGTAGGGGTAGGCCAAGGCGGTGGGGAGCGTCTCGCGGAGCAGCTCCCACTGGCTGTCGATCCGCATGAGGGGGTCCAGCAGTCGACGGGCCCACACCTGGGCGTCGTGCGCCGGAAGCAGACTGACCAGGTCGGTGTCCTGCACGGAGAGGGCCACGGAGTCCGGCTGGTGGACGGCGAACCGCTGGGCGGTGGTCGCTTCATGGAGGGCGCGGGCGAGGAGGGACAGGGAGTACACCCCGCTGCCGCCGAGCGATGCCTCGGCACCGAGCACGGAGACCAGGCGGGTCAGTTCGACGGCCACCTTCTCGTCCGCCTCCACGGCCCGGACCGGGTGGATCACCAGGATGCGGTCGTCGCGGCGCGCGTCGGCGACGACCAGGGCGCGGCCGGCCGTGACGGCCTCGCAACGACGTACGGCGGCGTCGCGACGGGTGGGCGAGGTCTCCACCACGAAGACCCGGGCGGTTTCGGGGTCGAGCAGTCCGGGCGCGAGGTTCCTCATGACCCGGCGCGCCTTGGACACCTCGCCGTCCAGGAGGAGCTCCACCGCGGCGCCGCACGCGGCGCGGGCGGCGTCGGATGCCGCCCTGTACTCGCGGCGCGCCTGGTCCACCAGCCCCAGCAGCTTGGCGGCCTGGCGCAACAGCGCCAGATCGGCGTCGTCGAACGGCGTACGCCGGGCCACCGCGAGGACCGTGTCCGCCGCGGAGGACGGGCCGAGCGAGATGAGACGCGTGTGCGGTCCTGACCGGGCGTCAGGGCCGCCGCCGTCGACGGATTGCCGGATGATCGCCTGTGCGAGTTCCTCGGCCGCCGTGGCCGGCGAGGCGACGAGAACGCGGTCGGGTTCGCTGACCATCACCTGGACGTCGAGGGCGCGGGCGAGCCAGTCCGCGATGCGCTGCATGGCTCGGGGGTCGGCGAGGCGCGCGGGCAGTTCCTGCACGAGCGAGGCGAGTTGGGCGGCCCGGCGCTCGGCGGACGCGATCCGGAACTGCTGGATCGCTTCGTGTACTCCCCGCCACCGATCCGCCGGCGCGGTGGTGACCAGGAGGGGGACGCCCAGCCGGTCCGCCATGTCCAGGAGGGACTTGGGGTAGGGCTGACGGGATCCGGGTGCGGCGCTCACGATCAGGCCGGCGCTGCCGTCACGGCTCATGCGCCGGAGCAGGACCTCCAGCACGACGGTGATGCGACCGCGCAGCCGGAAGGGGACCGTGTCGGCGATCAGCACGACGAAGCCGTCGGGCAGCGTGGAGGGCACGCCTTCTTCCAGGAGCGCCTCCGGGGTCACGGAGAGGACGCCCGTCACCTCCACCGCCCGGGCGGGGGCGGAGCACTGGCCGAAGAAGGTCAGTTCGAGCTCGGGGTTGCGGGTGGGCAGTGTGCCCAGGGTTGGCATCGAGCGCTCCTCGAAGCAGTCCGGAAGTTGTCGCGTGGGTGCCCTGTGCCGCCCGGGGAGCTGCGTGGGCACCTCGGTCACGACCTCATTCCCGCTCTCCCGCGAGCGTCGCGCGCTCACCTGGGTGCGGCAGGACGTGCGACTCGAAACGCACTGTGCGCGAGGGGCGTTCGGGCATGCTGGGAAGCGGCCGTGCTGCCATGGCCGGAGTCGTCGGACGGGTCCGGACGCGCAGGTTCCCACGACCGCGGAACCCACCATCGAGGACGGGGGCGGAGCCGTTGTCGTGTCGCCGGATGCGGGCGGGCGGGAAGTGCGCGTCCCGCGCGGTCCGTTCCGACACCCGGTCACTGTCCTCGTATGCCAACTCCGGACTCAACTGTCCCCCTGTATGGTGCGGCGCCGCGTGCGTGGGCACGAGCCGCACGGCGTGCGGCCGACGTGCGACCGCTCCCTCCTCCGCCCCGTGTCCGACCTGCGGGGACGTGTCGAAGAAGGGGGTGTCGTGGCAGTTCGACGTCCCCTTCCTCGCGGGCCCGACAGCCCGCGCGCACGCCGGTGCGCAAGGTTGCGTTGCCTATCGGGATACTGCCTTCCGCACCCAACCGTGTCAACTAAAGTACACAGACCTGGGCCCAGACAGAGCGAGAGACCGGTACGTGGTTGTGTGCATCCATCAGCAGGACGTCCTTCGGGCCGTGAGCGGCACCTCCTGCCTGAGGTGAGCGGCGACCGTCCGTCGATCGCGGGCAAACTCAAGGACCTCATGGCCGGCCGGCGGGGTCGTAGCCACACGTCCCGGTCGCTCTCCGAGTCCGTCGACGCCCTGCCCGACGGCCACCCGTCCCTGTCCCACGCCGCCATCGCCAAGATCGCCAACGGTTCCCAGAGCAACCCGACCGTCGGCACGCTGCTGGCCCTGTGCGAAGCTCTGGGCGTCCCACCCGCCCATCTCCTCCCGCACGAGGCCTACGACGATCTCGAGGCGCTGGAGGCGTTCGAGAACCCCCTCGCGCGCTACGTCCTGGCCCTGCTGAACGGTCTCCCCGAAAGCGAACTGGCGGGAGTCATCAAAGATTTGGAACGTCGAAGGGCCCACGTCGGCCTGGAACAGGTTCCGCCCCGTGCGGCCGTCACGCCGCCGAGCAAGCGCCGACGACGGCGGAAACCGGACGATGCCGCGCGCTACGCGGCTGAATCACTGGAAGGGCTGTAGTAGTGGACGGCATAGTCTTCGGGACGTGCACACTGGCCGGCTTGCTGGTCACCGTGCTCTGCACGCGCAGGGCCCTGGGAAATCCCCGGGTCTCCACATGGGCCATCGCCATCGCCTTCGGGGTGTGCACACTGGGCGTCCTGTTCGCCGTCCCCGTCGTGGCCCGGGCTGCCGAGGACGTCACCGGCGTCGTCAACATCGGCAAGCTGATCGCGCACGTCTGCGCGATCCTCTGGTGCGCCGCGCTGCAGATCACGATGGTGGACCTGGCCTACCGCCCCGAGTACGTGAAGTCCGCGATCTTCCACAGGGGCTTCGCGGCCGTGGTCGAGCTCGCGATCATGGTGCCGCTCTTCCTGGCGACGAACGCGCCCGACATCGCGTTCACGACCGCCCACGCCGACAACCCCAAGATCGCCGCGTACCTCCTGCTCTACCTCTCGTACGTCATGGTCACCTGCGGGGAGTTGGCGTTCATGTGCGGCAGGACGGCGCGCCGCAACTGGGGCATCCGGCCCTGGAGCGGCGCCGGGTTCTCCTTGTCCGCCATGGCGGCCGTCTTCGGACTGGCCTACGCCCTGACCAAGGGCAGCTACATCATCTTCTACACCCTCGACAGGCCGTGGTCGTTGAAGACCGAGGAGTTCATCAGCCCCACCTTGAGCGGCCTCGCGGTGATCTTCCTCTTCGCCGGGCTGACGCTCCCCATGGTCGGCACCTTCCGGGAGCGCCTCCGTCAGAAGAGGGCCTTGGCCACGAGCTAGCGCCCGCCCGCCCCGGCCCTGCCCGCGCCTCCACGGCGCGCGCAGGGCTCCGCTGTTCCCCTACCGCGTCGGCGGGGCTCCGCGCGGCTCCCGGCGCATCAGAGCGAATCGCGTGCCGCCTCGTAGCGGACCCGCAACTCCTTCAGACCGCGGGAGCGCAGCGACCGGCGCCACTGGGGGGTCGGATCCACCAACTCCATTGTGGTGTAACGCTCCAGGAGGGCCGCGAGGGCGATCTCCACCTCCGCGCGGGCGAGGGGGCCGCCGAGGCAGTAATGGACGCCGTGGCCGAGCGCCAGGTGGCCGGAGGTGTCACGGTCGAGGTCGAGGGCGTCGGGCTGCGGAAAGCGCGCCGGATCCCGGTTGGCCGCCGACAGGGACACGAGCACCGTCTCACCCGCCGCCACGGTGACCCCGGCGATGGTCAGGTCCTCGGTCGCGAAGCGGCGGATCGCGAGCAGGGCGGGACCCTCCAGGCGGGCGAACTCGGCCACCGCGGCCGGGATGAGGGAGGGGTCCTTGCGGAGCAGGGCCAACTGCTCCGGATGCCGCAGCAGGGTGTGGATCGCGTTGCCGATGAGCTGGGCCGTGTTCTCGTAGCCGGCGAACAGGACGAGGAAGGCCACCGACATCAGCTCGTCCTCGCTGAGACGGTCTCCGTCGGCGTCGCGGACCGCGATCAGGTCGGACAGCAGGTCGTCGTCCGGCCGGCTCCGCTTGTGCTCCACGAGCCCGGTGAGGAATCCGAGCATCGCCACCAGCGCTTCCTTCACCGCCTGCGGTCGAGCGGGATCCGGCGCCACCAGCGCTTCCGTCCAGCCGCGGAAATCCACGCGCCGGTCCTCGGGTATCCCCAGCAGATCGCAGATCACGATGATCGGCAGCGAGAACGCGTAGGCGCCCAACAGGTCAGCGCTGCCGGCCTGCCCGAGCCCGTCCAGGAGTCGGTCGGCGCTCTCGCGGATCGGCGTCCGCAGTTGGTCCACCCGCCGCGGGGTGAAAGCGCGGCTCACCAGCCCGCGGATGCGCGTGTGATCCGGCGCGTCCATGTTGAGCAGGTTGGCGTCCAAGGCGGGCGGCAGGGCGAAGCCCCGGTAGGTTCCCTCCGCGGCGTTGGACTTGTCCAGGGACAGCCTCGGGTCGGCGAGCGCCGCACGGACGTCGTCGTACCGCGTGACGAGCCACGCGGGCGTGCCGTCGGTACCCGTGATGCGGCACACCGGCGCGGTGTCCCGGAGCCTCTCGTAGACGGAGTACGGGTGCTCGATCAGTTCGGCCTGAAGATCCATGGGCCCAGCCTAGGTCCTGTCGTGACCGCGGCGGTCGACCGGGTCACGGCGCCCGGCACACCCTTGCGGACACGGCAGCGGACCGTGAGCACGTTCCTCCCCGGGGCCGTTGCCGGTGGGCCGAGCCACGACCACTCCCCCGGTGACCGAGCAGCCGGGGCGAACACCCGACAGCACCAACCACGTAGCCTTGTCGATCCAGTTGCAAGGGGCGAGGGGAGAATCCTGTGGGGGATCGGGGCGGGGCGTGGCCGGCGATGGAAGGGCGCGCGGACATCCTGAAGATCAGCGCGAGTGACGCTCAGGACCGGCTGGACGGATGTGGCGCCCACGGGGCGCTCAAGGTACGACCGAACCTGAGGGCCGCCTCCTGGGCGCGCCGTTTCGACAGCGGTCAGCCGTTTCTGCTCGGGATGATCCGCGAGATCTGCACCCGGCTGCATGCGAACCCCCGGATCGACACCTGGGAGGGGCTGGATCGTGAGATCGGCACGGAATTGAAGGCCTACGCCCTCCATCCCGGCTCCTACACCTACGCGCGCCACGCGATCGAGAACTACATGGACGCGCACGACGTCGGCGCGGCCGACATCGACCCCCTCACCTTCCGCTTCTTCGACCCGCAGGTCCCCGTCGGCCCGGGCCGCACCCTCACCGTCTGGGGCCCCGTCTACGAGAGCGGGACGGGAATCAGGGAGGTGAGGCGGCTGAGGTTCGGCGGAGTACGCCCACCGGGGGATGCGCCCGACCGGTGGACGGCCGTCGCCGCCCGTGTCGCGGCACTCACCCGACCCGCTGACGACATCGGCCGCATACGCGTGACCGAAATCGGCCTGGGCGACGGATCGTTCCAGGTGCTCTTCGACGGAACACCCGCGTCGACACTGCCCCTGTACGAGGAGATCGCGCTCACGTCGCTCCGAACGATCGACACCGCGCGCACCATGACGCCCGGGTACTCGTGTCAAGGCTGCAAAATAGCGGGTTGCTGCGGGGCGATCGAGGAATTCGACGGGTTCCTCGGGCAGGAATCCCCCGGCCCGGGCACCAGATCGGTCAGCGCGCGGGACATCGAGGCGTACGGAACCTGCGCCGCCCAGTGGCACCTGGACATGGCGTGCCACCTCCCCAAGGAACGGTTCACCGGCGCCGGCTCCCACCGCGGGCGCCTGATCCACCACTGGATCGCCACCGCGCACGTCCGGTCGCAAAGGTGCGCCCCTTCCGACATCGGGGATTTCGGCGATCCGAACTCCTTCACCTCGACTCTCACCGAGGACGAGTACGCGGAAGTGAGTCCCTACCTCCTGCAACACGTCGCGCACTGTCCACTCGGGGAGGGCGTACGCCTCATCGCGACCGAATCCCCGCTCTACGGATACGACAAGTCCGCCGATGTCGTCATCGCGAGCGAACCCGACGCGATGTACGCGGATGCCGACGGCTGCTTCGTCATCAGGGAAACGAAGACGACGAACCAACGGTTGCCCCGGGACAACCAGGATGCCTTCGAGCGCTACTTGGCGGTTCCGTGGCTCCTCAATCTGCTGGGGAGCGGCTATCGGGGCCCCGACCAGGCGGAATCCGCACGGCTCGAACTGGAAGTGATATCCAGGGACGAAAGCCGCCTGTTCACCTGGGACTCCCGCGACCTGCCGGTTCTCCGCACGGCACGGGCGGCCGTGCACCTGCGGTCCGATGCCTGGCACCGCGACACCACATGGGCGGCCTCTCCGGGCGCACACTGCCGATGGTGCCCTGTCCGCAGGTGGTGTCCCGACGCACAAGACGGTGAGGACGCGGGTACCCGCGAGCACTGAGCGCCGCACCGGCCGCAACACCCAGCACAGCGCGGGCTCTGTGTGCTGTTCACGGGGTCGGCGTTCCACGAGCGCCGGTTGCGCCGGCGCGGAGTGACCGTGGTCGCGGTGCGGACCGACAGGTCGCGGGCGTCCCGGTACACGGACGGCGCCGGCGCGATCCGATACCTCTCGTACTTCAGTGCTTCAGTGCGGCGCCCTTCGAACGGTTCAGTCGTCCGGCACTCCGGTTGCCGGGCGCCGCGGACCCTTCCCCCGCACTTCAGGCCGTCTTTTCCTGGTCCCGCCGCGGGCTCCGACCGGGGTCCCGCGCCGGGGGTTCGGTCAGCCGTCGCTCGACGCGCCGGAGGCGGTGGATGTTGATCCGACGCATCCACCACATGCCACCGACGAAAACGAAACCGCCCACCATCCACATCACACCGGGCACGATGGTGCCGACCGCGAGGAGCCACGCGCCCAGTGCGACGCAGATGAACAACATCGCGGGGAAGGCCCACAACAGCTTGCCGCGCATCATCCTCTGACGGCGTTGCACCAGTTGGAGCATCGCCCGGCGCAGGGCCGGGTCGTCCGGTATGTCCCCTCGCCGGATCCGCCGATCCAGGACCGGTACGTCGTCGGTCTCCACACCGGTCACCCGCGCGTCACCCCGCTGCCGGAGGCGCGTGAGCACAGTGAAGCCGACCGCGTAGACCAACGCACCGACCACCCCGGCCACCCGGTTGTCGATGTCACGGAAGAACAGCCGTACCCCCAGGCCGACGACCAGCGCCATCAGCGCCACGACCCACCACTTGTCGAACCAGCGTCGTTGCGACGTGAGATCTGTTTCCCGAGCGGTCACCCCGGCCCCTCCCACCCCAGTGGAGCGCGCCCTTCGCACTCACGACGGCCGGATACCCGACGGAACCGGGTTGACGCGGGTCAAGGCGTCCCGGAGGCCTCGGACGGGGGAGCCGGGTGGAGCCGGGTGGCGAAGACGATGATGTCGTCCTCGGGTTCGACACCGAAGGGGAACGGCTCGTCGCCTCGGGGTGCGCAGGCCGAGCCCGAGGGGCCGGCACCCTGGTCGACGCCCTGCGCGGGCCGGCATGCTGGGACCATGGAAGACACGTACGAACGGCACAACGCCGTGGCGGTCGTCACCGCCGTCGGCGAGTACGACGCGGACACGGTGGGACCCATCGACGAGCAGCTGACGGCGGCCGCCGCGAGCCACCCGACCGTCGTGCTGGACGCCTCGGCCCTGACCTTCGCCGACTCCTCCTTCCTGAACCTGCTGATCAGGGTCCACCGCACCACGACCCTGCGCATCGCGGCTCCGCAGAACCGGCTGCGGCGACTCCTCGAGATGACCGGGGCGGACCAGGTACTCGACGTGCGTGCCACCCTGAAGGAGGCGACCCGGCCCTGACCGGGCGCCGGCGGCACGCCTGACTCATGCGCTGCCCGGCGGCGTGCCCTCCCCGTGGCCGCGCCGGGCGGGGGTGTGCGAGGATCGCGTGGTCGATTCGACACGGGACAGATGCGGAGACATGGGACGGTCACGAGGGAGCGATGAGTCGGGCGGGTATACGGGCCGCCCTGAAACCACCCCTACGAACCCGAACACCTCGCTCCCGGCAACGGCCGCGGACGCCCGCGACCAGGTGTCGGACCTGCTGCTGCACTCCGGACTTCGCTGCGACCCGGGTGCCGTGACGGACGCTTTGATGGTCACCACCGAACTCGTCACCAATGCCATCCGGCACGGCGGCGGCCTCGCCGGCTTCCAGGCCGACGTCCGCGACGGCGTACTACGGGTGTCCGTGGCCGACCGCAGTCGCGAAGCACCCGTGACGCAGACCGGTCCGCCCGCCGGAATCCGGATCGGTGGCTACGGATGGCCACTGGTCCAGAGCCTCGCCGACGAGCTGACGGTGACCCCGCACGCCGACGGCAAGCGGATCACCGCGCACCTGAAGCTTGGTTGAGCCGCGGGGCCTGCCTCGACTGCGGCTCGCACCGAGTGACCGCCGGAGCGTCCCTCCGTCCGGGGCGGGCGGGTTTCAGGGGCGCGGTCGAGTGACGGTGTCCAGGTAGAAGGCGTCGATGCTCTGGACGGCCCGTTCGAACTCGTCGAGGTTGACGGGCTTCGTGACGTACGCGTTGGCGTGGCTGCTGTAGGCGCCGCTCACGTCCTCGGGGGCGGCGGAGGTGGTGAGGACGACGACGGGGATGGTCTGGAAGCCCTCGTCGTTCTTGAGGATCTGCAGGAGGTCACGGCCGTTCATGCGGGGCATGTTGAGGTCGAGGACGATCAGGTCGGGCCGCGCGCTGTCGGGGTTGCGCAGGTGCTCCAGGGCGGCGACGCCGTCGGTGACCTGAACGAGGTTGCGGGTCCCGCGCTCGGAGAGGGCCTCCTCGATGAGCATGGCATCGGCCATGTCGTCCTCGACGAGCAGGACGTCGTGGGGGCGTGCGGGCGCGGTCATCATCGAATGCTCCGTGAGGGTGTGTTGAGGTTCGCCGTCGGGCACGTGGTCATACGGACCGGGCCATCGCCGGCGGGCACCCTGTCGGCTGCTGCCGCAGGCGTTGGCGAGCTGGGGGTTGGCCGGTGCGCGAGGTCGGCGACGGCCGCCCGCGTCACGGCTGCCGCGTCCTGGGACGCGGTCGGCGAGGAGGAGTCTCTACCCGGCATACCAGGCACTGTAGGCGGCTTCCCCCATCCTCGACAACATCTGTTGTCAGGCAAGCCTCTCGAGGCTGCGGGCCGCACCGCATCCCGGGAGAGCCCGCGACGCTGGAGGGGCGCAGGAGACGACCGGAGTTGAGGGGCCGTCCCCTACCCGGGGCCTGTCCACCTGGACCACGCGGCGCCGACTGCGCGTGGGAGCGGCCGGCCCTGATGATGGCGATCCGGTTGGAAACGGCGCTGTTGAACCAGGAAACGGGCATCCGGGGCTTCGGTGCCACCGGCAGCGCGGACTTCCCGGCCCCCTACCGGCAGGGGTTGAGGGACGAGAAGGCCTCGGCCGACGGCCTCGCCCGACTGCTGACCGGCGACGAGGTGGGGCTGCGGGACCTCCGGGCGGTCGAGGGGGCCGCGGCGAAGTGGCAGGAACGGATCGCCGGCCCGGTCGCCGCCGCCGCGCCCGGGGCTCCCTCGTCGCTGGGCGCCGAGCGCGCCGAGGAGGGCCGGCGGGCAGGCGCCGTGGGCGCTGCCCGCCGGTGGGCGCCGACTCCGCGGCCGGGTGGAGGGGTCAGTCGGCGAGCATGCCTTCACGGAGGCGGGCCAGGGTGCGGGTGAGGATGCGGGAGATCTGCATCTGGGAGATGCCCAGGCGCTCCCCGATCTGTGCCTGCGTCATCTCCTGGCCGAAGCGCATCTGCAGGATGAGCCGCTCGCGTCCCTCGAGCCGACTCAGCAGCGGGGCGAGGGTGCGGAAGTCCTCGAAGAGCTCCATCGCGGGATCCTCGCTGCCGAGCATCTCGGCGAGCGGCCGCACGGCGGCCGCGGAGGAATCGTCCGTCTCCTGTTCGAGGGGCTGGCTGGAGTGGCCGTTGGCGGCGACCATGCCTTCGACCACCTCTTCGTCGGTGATCTCCAGGTGCTCCGCCAGCTCCCGGACGGTCGGCGCGCGATCGAGGACCGCATGGAGTTCTTCCTTGCCGCGCGCCAGCGCGATGCGCAGCTCCTGCAGGCGGCGCGGGACGCGGACGGCCCAGGTGGTGTCGCGGAAGTGCCGCTTGATCTCCCCGGTGATGTACGGCAGGGCCAGGGTCGCGAACTCGTTGCCGAGGGTGGGGTCGAAGCGGTCGATGGCCTTGATGAGGCCGATGGTGCCGACCTGGATGATGTCCTCGATGTCCGTACCGTCGGTGCGGTTGCGGAACCGGCGGGCCGCGAACTGGACCAGGGACAGGTTCATCTCGATCAGCGTGTTGCGGACGTACTGGCGCTCGTGGGTGCCCTCGTCCAGGGTGCGGAGCCGCTCGAAGAAGGTCTTGGAGAGGGCCCGGGCGTCTTCGGGAGCGACCTCACGGGGGTCGGCGACGCGGGGCAGCGGCTCGAGGAGATGTGTGGTCTCCGTCACCGATTCGCCCGTTCCGACCGGCGCGTGGGTGGTGAGGGTGTCCATTTCATCTCCCCGGGTGAGTGGATCCGTCGCCGAGGTGTCCCCCCGGGACGCTGCCGTCCGTGCTGACGCTCCCCGAGTTTTACGCCTGACCCCCACACCCGTCAAGAAATACGCGAAACGAGTTTCATGAGTCCTGTTGCCGTGCACGCGGCTTTGGTCGATTTCCCGGGTCCGCACGCCACGGAGCCGCTCCCCCTCCAGCGTGCGTCCGGACTCCGGCGTGCGTCCGGAGTCCTTCGACCCCACCCTTCGGTTCGAACGTCCCGTTTCGGCGCGGCGGCCGTTTCAAAGCGCGCGGCGCGTACAGACGCACCGTGACACCGCCTCATCCACCACCTGGAGAAACATCGTGGGCATCATCGCTTGGATCCTCATCGGCCTGTTCGCCGGCTTCATCGCGAAGGCACTGATGCCGGGCAAGGACCCGGGCGGCGTCGTCATCACCATGCTCATCGGGATCGCCGGCGGCCTGCTCGGCGGCTGGCTCGGCAAGGTCATATTCGGCGTCGACTCCATCAACGGCTTCTTCCACCTCTCCACCTGGATCGCCGCCATCGTCGGCTCCGTCATCCTGCTGATCGTCCACCGCCTGGTCACCGGCACCCGACGCTCGCGCCATCACGCCTGATCGGGACGACGAGCCGCGCCCCGTGGGTGCGGCGGCGCATCGCGACGCTCCCGGCGCAGCTGAAAACCGTTGCGCCCGGCGGCGGGTGACGTACCGCCATGCGTGCGTCCGCTCATTCGCCCCTGCCCGGCCCCCTCGGGGGCCGGGCTGACGTCGTGGGGCGGGCTTCTCCGGGCAAGGATCTTGAACTGCGGAAAATTGGGAACGGGGACAGGAGACATCGATTCCCCGCACGCCGCCGCCGCGCCGCCGCACAAGGAGCCGCACCTCCATGAGCCCCATCCCGGCCCTGTTCCCCCGCCAGTCGCCCAGGTCAGCCGTCCGTACGCCCGCGCCGCCGGCCTACTCGGCGGGGCTCGACGCGATGCTGGACGCCGTGTACGAGACGCACCGCCGCTTCCGGCACGGCGTGTACGCGGTGCCGTGCACGACCTGCCACGTCCCGGCCGGCGAACTGTGCCTGGCACGACGGAGCGTGCACGCCGCACGCAGGCAGGCCCACCGGGACCGACTGGCGCACCACGAGCGGACCCCCCTCCTGGCGGCGGTGGCGCGCTAGACGGTCCCTCCTCCTCCGGTCAGGTGGTGGGGGGTGTCGCGGTGTGGTCCGGGTGCCCCGTAGTGCGGCGGATCGTCTTGAGGCGAGCCTCCAGGAGGTGGTCGCGTCCCCCGGCGACCTCCTCGACGACGTCGTGTTCCACCGCGGCGAAGGGCCGGTAATAGGTGGAGTTGTAGGCCTCGACGATCTGGAACGTCCAGTGGCCCGGGATCACGTTGCGGCCGACGATCTCCCGCTCCACCCGCCGGGCCTGCTCCTCGTGGCCCGCCTCGCGCAGCAGGCGGGCCGCGTCGCCGAGTTCGAAGTCCGCCGTCCCGGTCAGCTGGTGGAAACCGTAGAGGTGGCCGCGGGCCCGCTCCGTGGTCTCCAGCGCCTTCGAAAGCGCGCCCAGGGCGCGCACCGTCTTCTCGTCGACGCCCTCGGGCGTCCGATGGGCCGGGTCCATCTCGCGATCGCTGTCCATGGGGGACCTTCTGCCCGTGGAGTGCCGCATCGAGCGGCCGGTTGGACCGAGCGGCCCAAGACGGTCCCACCGAACGTGCGAGCGAGGAGCGCCATCCGGGGGCGGACCGCTTTCGCGCCTGCCTGGGTCCGGTTTCGGACTGTACTGGGACGTAACCGGGGCGGCCCGTACTGACCGTTGTTCAATGCTCACGTACCGGCGGGGATCGAGACGGGAAACGGCCGATGGCCTTATGGGTGCAGCAGCGCCACCAGGACCTCCACGAGCACGCACTGGACCACCTCCACGCACTGCACCGCTTCGCCGGACTCGACGATGCGGCCGCCCGCTTCTGCTGGCATCCCGAACAGGCCGACCGGGCGGTCACGCACGGGCTGGTCTACCGCATCGACGGCCTTGACCACACCATCGCCGTCCACCCCGGCTCACCGCCCGCCGAGGCGATCCGCGCCGCCCACCGCCCTTGGACGCTGATGCTCCATCAGCGCGGCCGGACCGCCCACCACGCCTTCAACGCTCCCACCACGCACGAGGCGTTCGCGCGGATCGTCACCGACCTGGACCGCACCCTCCAGGACCACCGGGCCGGCAGCCCGTCCGGGGCCTCCACGCAGTAGGCACACCGGCCGGGTCGAAGGGGCCCGCGGAGCCTCACGGGCTCGCGCGCAGCGTGCGCATGCGGCCGTACGCGTACACGCATCCGGCGAGCGCGAGGTCGGACAGCAGCATGAAGCCGATCGAGTACGAACCCTTGGCGCTGTAGATGGCGCCCATCAGCAGCGGTGGCACGAATCCGCCGAGGCCGCCGACGGCGCCCACGATGCCGGTGACGCTGCCCACCCGGGATTGCGGAGTGACCTGGGAGACCAGGGCGAATACGCTGCCGCCCGCCGCCCCGAGTCCGGCCGCCATCAACAGCAGGGCGACGGTTCCGAAGGGGGCGAGGGGCGGGTCGAAGGCCTGCACCACGGCGAACAGGGCGACGACCGCCAGGGCGGCGGACGTGACGAGGGCCGGGTGGAAGCGGTCCGACAGACGGCCCCCGATGGGCCGGAAGATCACGGTGACCAGGGCGAAGCCCGCCGCCTTGGTGCCGGCGTCGGTCGGGGTGAGGTCGTACCAGGTCTTCAGGTAGGTCGGCAGGTAGACGCCGAACGCCACGACTCCCCCGAACCCGATGGCGTACAGGGCCGAGAGCTCCCACGTGACCCTCAGCCTGCCGGCCTGCCGGAGCCGGGAGCCGAGGGAGGCGCTGGGCACCGGGCGCCCGGGACGGTCGGTGATCAGGATCGCGGCGAGCACCGCGTACACCGCGAGGGCGACGGCGACCACGACGAAGGGCAGGTTCTCGCCGTGTGCGGCGATGCGCGGGGTGAAGTAGCCCGAGAGGGCCACGCCTCCGGTGCCCATGCCGAAGACGCCGAGCGCGAAGCCGCGCCGCCCGGGCGGGAACCACGAATTGACCAGCGGGACACCGATCGCGAAGGTGGTTCCGCCCAGGCCGAGCAGGAGGGCGACCACCAGGAGCAGGACGTAGTCGTCCTTCACCGGGATCAGCAGGAGCACCGGCACGATGGTGAGCGCGGACACCAGCGGAAACATCAGCCGGGCGCCGTAGCGGTCGGTCAGGGCTCCTGCGGGGATGCGTCCCAGGGAGCCGACGAGGACCGGGATCGCGACGAGCAAGGACTGCTGGAAGGAGCTGAGGCCGAGCCGGTCCTTGTACCCGGCGGCCAGCGGAGCGATCAGATCCCACGCCCAGAACGTGAGCCCGAACCCCACCGTCGCCATGATCAGATTCCGGTACGCCACGGCGGAGGGTTGCTGGTCGCTGTCCACGCCCCCAGTCAAGCCGGCACGGCCCTGACCGGCACGCCGAACTGCGCCGTACAGGTCTGCCACGCGGCGGGGGCGGTGGGTCGGGGCACGTGGGCGTACCCCGGTGGCGGGCCTCCGGATCAGCGGGCCGTCACACCACGGCCTAATATGAAAATTCACGATCGAATAGGGCACTTCCGGCGGCTTCAAGGTGCCCCCGCGAGCCGTCGGCCCGCACGGGAGGCGTGATGACCGGATCCCCCGACACGGCCCCGCAGTACACGCACGGCGACCCCGAGGACTTCCTCAAACAGCTCGGAGGCTCGTGGCACTGGGCCCTCGGCTTCGCGCTGGCGACCCTGATCCCCGGCATCCTGGTACTCGTCTGGCCCGATGAGACGCTGCACATCCTGGCCGTGATCATCGGACTCCAGCTGCTGGTGGCGGGCGGCTTCAGGTTCGTGACCGCCTTCTCCCACAGCAATGACCGCAGCGGGAGCCGGCTGGCGGGCGTCCTCATCGCCCTGCTGGCCTTCCTGGCGGGCGTACTGGTCCTGCGGCACCCCATGCAGACCATCGGCGCGCTGTCCCTGATCGTCGGGGTCTTCTGGTTGCTGACGGGAGTCCTCACCGCGTACGTCGCGATCGCCGACCGCGCGCTGGTCCACCGCGGCATGCTGCTCGGCGTGGGTCTTCTCGGCGCCGTCGCCGGAATCGTCGTGCTCTGCTTCCCGGTGAACTCCGCGATCGCCCTGACCCGCCTCCTGGGACTGTGGCTCGTCCTGCTCGGCGTGTTCGAAGTGGTGATGGCGCTCGCGCTGCGCTCCGCCACCCGCCGGATCGCGGGTGGGCCCCGGTAGGGACGTCGTCCGGAGCGCTCGGTACCGCAGGCACCCGCCGCTGCGGCGCGGCCGTGTCGGCCGCCGGTCGACCGGACCGGGTTGGTTGGATGGGGGCATGAGCCCCGTGCACTGGCTGTTCGGCGACCAACTCGGCCCCCACTTCACCGCCACGGCCGCCGGCGGGACGCCGAGGAACACCCGGTGGCTCCTGATCGAGTCCCGGGCCGTGTTCAGGCGTCGGCGCTTCCACCGGGCGAAGGCCCATCTGGTCCTCAGCGCCATGCGGCACCGGGCTGCCGACCTCGGTGGGAACGCGCTGTACGTCACGGCGCAGACCTACCGGGAAGGTCTGGCGCGGGCGGCCGGCACGGACCCCGTCTCCGTGCACCATCCGACCTCGCGCGCGGCTCTCGCCCTGGTCACGTCGCTGCCGCAGGTCACGGTCCACCCCGCCCGCGGTTTCCTGGTCGGCCACCGCGAGTTCGGCGACTGGGTCGCGCGGCAGAGCGGCCGACGGCTGCTCCAGGAGAACTTCTACGAGAACACCCGCCGTGCCCACGACATCCTGATGGACGGGGACCGGCCGGCGGGCGGCCGATGGAACCTGGACCACGAGAACCGCGAACCCCCGCCCCGGGGCCGGGACACCCTGGGCGCGCCGGCCCCGTACCGGCCCCGGGAGGACGAGATCGACGAGGAGGTCCGGCGGGATCTTGACCGCTGGGAACGGGAGGAGGGCATCACCTTCGTGGGCCGCGACGGCCCCCGCCTCTTCCCCGCGAGCCGCCGCGAGGCCCTCGCCGCGCTCGACCACTTCGTCACCCACCGCCTCGCGGGTTTCGGCGCTCACGAGGACGCGATGCTCGCCGACGACCCCGTGATGAGCCACAGCCTGCTCTCCTCCTCCCTCAACCTCGGTCTCCTCGACCCGTGGGAGTGCGTGACCCGCGCCGAGGACGCCTGGCGGGCCGGGCACGTGCCGCTGAACAGCGCCGAGGGGTTCATCCGGCAGGTGTGCGGCTGGCGCGAGTACGTGTGGCACCTCTACTGGCACCTCGGCGAGGACTACCGGCACCGCAACGCCCTTCGGCACACCGCACCGGTACCCGCGTGGTTCCGGGAACTGGACGCGGACGCCGTGGAGGCCCGCTGCTTGTCGACCGTACTGGCGCAGGTCCGGGACACGGGCTGGACGCACCACATCCCCCGGCTGATGGTCCTCGGCAGCTTCGCCCTCCAGCGGGGCTGGGGCCCGGCCGAGGTGACGGACTGGTTCCACCGGTCCTTCGTGGACGGCTACGACTGGGTGATGCTGCCGAACGTGGTGGGCATGTCCCAGTACGGGGACGGCGGACTGATGACCACCAAGCCCTACACCTCCGGCGGGGCCTACATCCACCGGATGAGCGACCTGTGCGGCGGCTGCCGCTACCGACCCACCGACCGCAGCGGCGAACGCGCTTGCCCCTACACCGTCGGCTATTGGAGCTTCCTGGACCGGCACCGCGCCCGGTTGGAGGGCAACCCGCGCATGGCCCGGGCCGTGAGCGGACTGGACCGGCTCGGCGACCTGGACCAGCTCGTCCGGGCCCACGGCGAGGCGGGGGGATCACCGCCCTGAGGCGGGCCCCGCCTGCGGCGGGGTAGGCTTCCGCACCGCGAGCGCTCGTCGGGTCACCCGGTGTGGGCCACGGCGTCCCTCTGCAGTTCCGCCGCGGCCAGCAGGCTCAACTTCGGTTCCGCCTGGCGCAGCGCCTTCACGGCGGCGGCCGAGTCGATGTCCCCCGTGTAACCGACGGCGGCCAACCGCGAGCGGACCCAGCGGGCGCGCAGCTGCGGCTCGCTGTCCGCGGCCACGGACTGGACGAGTGCGACGGCGCGCTCCAGGCCCGGTCGCTCCTCGGGGGAGGCCTCGGCCAGGGCCTGCCGCAAGGCCGACGCGACCGTGTCCGCGTCCCGGACGAGAAGCACGAAATTGTGCTTGGTGTTCTGTCCCAAGAATCCAGTCATGCCGATCATCGTGTCGGGCGTCTTCCGTGAACGGCAAGGGACTTGAGGATCCACAGAGGTTCCTCCGATGGGCTCGCGCGGACGTGCACGACGGCAGGTACGCCACATCCGGCCGGGGCCGCGCGAGAGCATGGGGCCGGGCGACTCGTCCGAGCCGCCCGGCCCCTTCGTGTTCGGAGTACCGATGGTCGTTCGCCGTGTCGTGCCCAATGTCCGGTCCGAAGCCGTGCCGGAGAGCCGGGAGTTCTACAGCCTGCTGGGCTTCGAGGAGGTCATGAACCACGGTTGGATCATGACCCTCGCCTCCCCGTCGGCCCCGGCGGCGCAGGTCAGTTTCATGGCCGAGGACAAGACAGCGCCCGTCGTCCCCGACATGAGTGTCGAGGTCGATGATGTGGACGCGGCTTACGCGCTCCTGCGGGACAGCGGTGCGGAGATCGTCCACCCCCTCCAGGACGAGGAGTGGGGCGTGCGGCGATTCTTCGTCCGCGACCCCAATGGCCGGGTGATCAATGTGTTGGGTCACCGCTGACCACCTCGTACGGGGCCCCGTCGGCGCGGTTCCTACGGGTGCGCCGCGCCCGTCCCGGCGGTCTTGGCGCCTTCCTCCCGGGCGAGCCGGCTGGGCCACCAACTCTTCGGCCCGATGTCGATCACGAGGGCGGGGACGAGAAGGGACCGGACGACGAGGGTGTCGAGAAGCACTCCGAAGGCGACGATGAAGGCGATCTGGAAGAGGAAGGCGAGCGGGATCACCATCAGGGCCGCGAAGGTGGCGGCCAGGACCACGCCGGCCGAGGTGATGACGCCGCCGGTGGTGGTCAGCCCGCGCAGCACCCCCTGCCGGACCCCGTGCGTGAGGGTCTCCTCGCGGACTCGGGACATCAGGAAGATGTTGTAGTCGACACCGAGGGCGACGAGGAACACGAATCCGTACAGGGGTACCGAGGCGTCCGTGCCGCTGAACCCGAGCAGGTGCTGGAAGACCAGGGCGGAAACGCCGAGGGTGGCCAGGAAGTTGAGAGCCACCGTGGCCACGAGCAGGACGGGGACCAGGACGGAGCGCAGGAGCAGGACGAGGATCAGCAGGATGATGGCGAGCACGATCGGGACGATGAGGGTCCGGTCGCGGGCGGCCGTCCGTTCGGTGTCGTACTTCTGGGCGGTGTAGCCGCCCACCAGCGCTTCGGCTCCCGGCACGGCGTGGACGCGGCTCCGGAGTTCGGCGACGGTGTTCTTGGCGGCGTCGCTGTCGGCGGCCGAGGTGAGTGTGGCGTCGATGCGGATCCTGCCGTCGACGACCAGGGGCTCACCCGCGCCGGGCCGGCCGGAGGCGGTGACGGGCGCGGCGGAGGCGACTCCGTCGGTGGCCCGCACCGCCGCTTCCACCTCCTTGGCCTTGGCCGCGTCGACGATGATCACTGCGGGCTGGCCCGACCCACCGGGGAAGTGTCGGCCGAGGGTCTCCTGGGCTGCGACGGAGGGTGCGTCCTTGACGAAGATCTCGTCGAGGGGAACGCCCCGGGAGCTGAGCGTCGGCGCGAAGGCGGCCAGGAGGACGAGGAGCAGGGTCGTCGACACCCAGACGCGGCGCGGCGCACGGTCGATCAGGCCCGCGACGCGGCGCCAGAGCCGGTGGCCCTCCGTGGTGGCGTCGGCCGGCTTCGGCGTGGCCGGCCAGAACGCGGCGCGGCCGAGGAGGACCAGGACGGCGGGCAGGAACGTCAGCGTGGACAGGACCGCGCAGACGATGCCGATCGCGCCGACCGGCCCCAGGGCCCTGTTGTTCGTCAGGTCGCTGGCCAGGAGGGCGAGCAGTCCGAGGGCCACGGTGGCGGCGCTGGCGGTGATCGCGCCCGCCGAGCGTCGTAGCGACGCCAAGGCGGCGGACACGCGGTCGTCGCGGGCGGCGAGTTCCTCCCGGAACCGGGCGGCCAGCAGCAGTGCGTAGTCGGTCGCGGCGCCGATGACCAGGATCGACAGGATGCCCTGGACCTGGCCGTCGACCCGAACGACGCCGTGGTCCGCCAGCGCGTAGACGACCGCGCAGGCGAGTCCGAGGGCGAACACGGCGCTGATGATGATCACGAGTGGCAGCAGCAGGCTGCGGTAGACGAGCAGCAGGATCAGCAGGACGGCGCCGAGCGCGACGCCCAGGAGGAGCCCGTCGATACCGGCGAAGGCGTCCGCGAGGTCGGCCTGGGTGGCGGCCGGTCCGGCGATGCTCGCGCTCAGCCCGGGTACGGTCCGGGCCGCAGCGCGTACGTCGTCCAGGACGGCCGGCAGTTCCTCTCCGAGGTCGGGGGCCAGGGGCACCACGGCCTGCAGGGCCCGGCCGTCCTCGGAGCGCAGGGCCGGGGACGGCGCGGAGGTGATGCCCTCGTGCCCGTCGAGGGCCGCGACGGCCCGACTCGCTGCCCGCTGTTGCTCGTCGGTGACGGCGCCGCCCCCGGAGGCCTGCCAGACGACGATCGCGGGGACCGATTCGGAGCGCTCGAAGCCCTTGCGCGCTTCGACGACCTTCGTGGATTCGGCGCTCTGCGGCAGGAAGGCGGCCTGGTCGTTCGTGGCGACCTCGCCGAGCTTGCCCGCGTACGGACCGAGCGTTCCGCCGATGCCGAGCCACGTCACCAGCAGCACGACGGGTACCAGCCAGCGGGCCCATCGCGGTGTGTGCGTCATCAAGGTCTCCCCTAGTTTCTCAATGGTGAAGTATCTCAACCATTGAGAGATCATATGCTGGTGCCATGCCAAGCGCCGACACGCCCCTGCCCGTACTTCCGTACGACGACCCGATCGGATTGCAGTCCTTCGCCGTACTGCTGCGCGCGATGAACGCGGAGTTCAACCGCATCGCCCAGGAGTTCGCGCACGCCCAGGGCCTGCACCTGACCGATGTCCAGGCGCTCATCGCGGTGCTCGACGCGGAGCACGAGGAGGACGCCGGGCCGATGACCCCCGGCCGGCTGGGCGCGCGGATGAACCTGACGTCCGGCGCGGTGACCGCTTGCCTCGACCGACTGGAGAAGGCGGGCCACGTCAGCAGGGTGCGTTCGGCCGACGATCGGCGCGTGGTGCACGTGCACTACGCCCAGGCGGGCCGGGTCGCGGCGCGCGAGTACTTCCGTCCGCTGGCCACGTCCACCGATGCCGTCCGCGCGCAGTTCGACGCCGACGAACTGCACGTCGTGGTGCGCTTCCTGGCCGAAATGAACCGCCGGCTCGCCCTCGTACGACGCTGAGGGCGAGCCGACTGTCGGGGGCCGGGGGAGCTGGGGGGCCGGGGCGGCTTACCCCGGCGCCCAGCCGCCGTCCCGGCGCTCGGAGCCCGAGGTCACCAACCCCAGATCCGGGCGATGAAGAACCCGGCGATCATCAGAGCCCCGATCACGATGAGGAGCACGAACACTCCCGGGTGCTCCCACAGTCCCCCGTCCGCACGCTCGCGGTGCGCGGACGCGGTTGAACCTTCGGCCGGGGGCGTCTCACCCGGCGGCACTCCGGATCCGGACATGCGTTCCTCCGTCTCTCGGCTGATCTCGTTCTTGGCTGATCGCGGGCCCGCTCACCGCCGCGCCCGCCGCGGCCCTCTCACCGACCCGGCAGGTGGGCGTCAAGGGCCGTAAGAGCCGTCCGGGGCTCCTGACCGACACCGTCGGCCCGGCCGGGGTGGCGCTTCCGCCAGTAGGGGTTGTCGTGGGGCAGACCGCCGCTGACGCGCCCGTACATGCCGAAGCTCATGACGAGGAGCCCCATCAGGAAGCTGAAGATCACGTTGGACATGCCGAAGTCGAGGACGTTGCCCGGCCGCCCCAGAAGGAACAGGTGGACGAATCCGCTGAGCACGAACAGCGCCCCGACGCCGATGTTGACGTTCGACGCGACGTTCCCCCCGATCAGCGCGGCGACGAACAGCAGCAGGCCGACGACCACCGAGATGGCGCTGAGCAACCCGTTGGTGGACAGGCCGGCCACGCTCCGCCCAGCGGTGTCGAAGAAGGACAGGCTGTCGGCGAAGCCGAGGCAGCCGAAGACGAGGAGGAGAAGTCCGCACAGGGCGGCACCGATCCGGTAGACCCGGCTGAGGGGATGATCGACCGGAAGTTCGTCTCGCAGGTTCATCGGCGCTCCCTCGGATGGCGACTGTGGTCCCGAGGGGATAAGAGTGACGAACGGCCCGGATGCGGACAAGTTGCAATGCTTGTGCATCGGATTGCCTCCGACGCCGACCGCGTGTTTTGCGTCGCCGCCACCCGAAGGTGGCGGCGACGCCCCCGTTGCGCAACAAGCATTTCGATACGAAACGAACCGTTGCGGTTCCGCTACGATGACAGCGCGGTCGGGCACTTGTCAACACGAGACGTAGCGTTACGTGGCGCTAGGATCGACTCGTGCCACCTGCTCACCGCAACGAAGACGCGCGCCAAGCCATCCTCGACGCCACCGTCGCCCTCAGCGTCGAACGGGGCTTCGCCGCGACCACGATCGAGGCCGTCGCCGGACGGGCCGGCGTGGGCAAGACGACGATCTATCGCTGGTGGCCCTCGAAGGCCGCCATCCTCATCGAGGCGATCGAGGCGGCCCGGGACGCTTCCGCCGGCTTCCCCGACACCGGCGAGATCCAGACCGATCTGGTCACCCAGACCACCAACGTGATGCACCTCTTCGAGTCGGACTTCGGGACGCTCTGGCGCGGCCTGATCGCAGCCGCCCAGAGCGAGGAGGCCGCCGCGGAGGGGGTCACGCGCATCCTGCGGGTCGCCATCGACGGCTGCGTGGCCCGCCTGGCCAAGGCCCGTGAAGCCGGACAGATCCGGGCCGACTTGGACCTCGAACTCGCGGTGGAGATCATCTACGGCCCGGTCTACCACACGTGGCTGCTCCGTACGCGTCCTCTGCCCGAGGGGTACATGGCGTCGGTGCTCGCCACCCTCATGCCCGCCCTCGCGCCCGCTCCCGAGGGAACCTGACCCGAGCGATCGGGCGGGCGATCTTCGGCTCCGGGACGGCTCCGGGACGGCTCCGGGACGTCAGAACGCGTAGACCGGGTTGTCGTTGAGGGTCGCCGACATCACGCACGCGTTGGGGAAGGTGTGCGTCCACGCGACGTGGCTGCCGCGCAGGACCCCGTTCGCGGTGACGGTGACCGGGTCGTGGATCATCGGGCAGGCGCGGGCCGGATCCGGGGCGGCCAGCAGGTGGTTGAGCTCGCCGCCGGTGGCGTTGAGGGCATCGCACGCGGCCCGGGGGGCGGGGTGCGTGCCCTCGGCGGTGTAGGCGCAGCTGAGGGTGGTCGCGCGCAGGACGGTGCCGGTGGTGATGCTCTCGCCCTGGGTCACGGTGAAGACCATGGCGGAGGGGGCGTACAGGCTCGCGGGCTGGGCCTGCGCCGCGCCGGTGGCGCCTGCGAGGCAAAGGAGCGCGGCTGCGGAAACGGTCGCTAGGCGGTGACGCACGACAGGACTCACTTTCGATTCGAAGGTTGATTTCGGCGCCGCATCTCTTATGCGGCGCTCAACTGGGTTTGAGGCTGCCAGATCTGAAGGAAGGTCACCAACGGAGGATCGCTTTACGGACAGGTCATCCGGATATCGGATCGCTTTCGGGTGTCCCCGCAGCTCGCGGTGTGCGCCCCGCACGCCCGGACCGCGCGCGAACGTGGTCCACCGCCCGCCGCGACCGGCGCGAGAGCACCTACCGCCCTGGTGGAGGCCGCGCGCCGTTTACCGGACTGCCATCCAGGGTGACGCGATTGATGCGGTACCGGGGTGGGCGCGTCACCCCGCCGCAGCCCCTTCACGCCGTACCGCCCGGGCTCCCGCGGGCTCCCCCGGGGTGCGTACGGCTGGTGACGTTCAGCGACATCCGGGCCGTCTCGGGGTGAGCCGTCCCATAGGACCCACGTCACATACGAGCCGGGATAGTAGACCGTGAAGGTTCCCAGCCACGCCCCGCGTCGGCGCCCGCCTGCCCGGATGCCCGTCGAGGGGTCGGCGGGCCGTCCGTCCTCGGCTGCGAGGGCGGGTAGTAGACGGGCTCGTTGCCAGGCCGGTGGGGCGTCGGTAGAACTGGATGAGTCGCCGGGCGGCACGGGTGCTCCACCC
>NZ_JBIAVF010000027.1:0-46872 GCF_042893755.1 Streptomyces sp. NPDC001568
CCCTCCACCACACCCCCATCGGCGTCCTGCGCAGCACCCCACGCCCCGTCTACGACACCCTCATGGCCGAGCAACTCGACACCGCCGTCGACCAGTACGGGAAGGGGGACCTGAACGCCCTCCTGACCGGCCAGGACGCCTGGACCGTCACCGGGGGGTAGCGCCGGGGCGAGTACGCGGCGGGGGGAGTGCGCGGCGGGGAGGGCGTCGGAACAGGACCGCAACCGCATCCGAACCGAACCCGAAGCACGCGCTCGCACAGTGCTCCCATGACGCCGACGACCACCTCACCCGCCTCCCCCGACTCACCGCACGCCCCCGAGGCCCCCCGACCTCTGACGGCGAAGGCCGGCCCCCGCCAGTGGCTGGGCCTGGCCGTACTCCTCCTCCCCGTCGCCCTGATGACCGCCGACCTGGGCGTCCTGTGGCTGGCCACCCCGTACCTGACCGCCGACCTGCACCCCTCCAGCAGCCAACTGCTCTGGACCACCGACATGTACGGGTTCATGACCGCCGGGTTCCTGGTGATCATGGGCACGCTCGGCGACCGCGTCGGACGCCGCAAGCTGCTGCTCGCCGGCTCGGCCGGCGTCATCGCCGCTTCGCTGCTCGCCGCCTACGCCCCCGACCCGCAGACCCTCATCGCGGCCCGGGCCCTGCTGGGCGTGGCGGGAGCCGCCGTGCTCCCGTCGACCCTCGCCCTGATCACCCACATGTTCACCGACGCCCGCCAGCGGGCCACGGCCATCGCCATGTGGGTCACCGCCCTCTCGGTCGGGATCGCGATCGGCCCCGTCGTCGGCGGGGTCCTGCTGGACTCCTTCTGGTGGGGCTCGGTGTTCCTCCTCGGAGTCCCGGTCATGGTCCCCGTCGTCCTGCTGGCGCCCCTGCTGCTCCCCGAGTACCGGGACCCGGCCGCCGGCCGCATCGACCTGCCCAGCGCCGCCCTGTTCCTCCTCGCGATCCTCCCCGTCGTGTACGGCGTCAAGAAGCTCGCCGAGTTCGGACCGCGCGCCCCGCACCTGGCGGCCATCGTGGTCGGCGCGGTCTTCGCCGTCCTCTTCGTCCGCCGCCAGAACCGGCTGGCCGCCCCGCTCCTCGACCTGCGCCTGTTCACCCACCGCGCCTTCACCGGAGCCCTGTTGACGCTGCTGCTCGGCATGATGGCGCTGAACGGCATCGAGTACCTCGTCCCCCAGTACCTCCTCGCCATCGGCGACCTGTCCCCGCTCGCGGCGGGCCTGTGGCTGCTGCCCGGCGCGGCCGGCCTCGTCCTCGGCTCCCAGCTCACCCCGGTGCTCGCCCGCCGCACCCGCCCCGCGTACGTGATCCTCGGCGGCCTGGCCGTCACCCTCCCCGGCTTCTGGCTGGCCACGCAGGCCGGCGTGCCGGCCGTCTCCCTGGGCCTCGCGCTCGTCATGTTCGGCATCGCCCCGATCAGCGTGCTCGGCACCGCGCTCGCCGTGGGCTCGGCCCCGGCGGAGAAGGCCGGTTCGGCCGCGGCGACCGGGCAGACCGCCTACGACCTCGGCCTGGCCCTCGGCATCGCCGGCACCGGCAGCGTCGCGGTGGCCGTCTACCGCGACGAGGTCACCGCCACCGCCCCGTCCGGCCTCCCCGCCGACGCCCTCACCTCGGCCCGCGACACCATCGGCGGCGCGACGGACGCGGCCGCGCACCTTCCCGACGGCCTCGGCTCCGATCTGCTGACCGTGGCCCGGGACTCCTTCACCACCGGCTTCCACACGGCATCCCTGGTCAGCGCCGCCCTGGCCCTCGTGACGGCCCTCGCGGTGACCGCCCTCCTCCGCCACATCCCGCCGATCGGCAGCCCGGAACAGTAGACCCGCGCGAAGGGGGCCCCACCACGATCCGGCCCACCCACCCGGCGACACCCCGACATGACGGCCTCGCACCGAGCGCCGTCAGGCCGGGGCGCCGGCACGCGCCGAGAGCCCCATCGATCCGCTCCGCCGCCCTGGCCGACGCCCTGTCAGGCGGCGACTTCCGCCGGTCCCACTCGTACCCGGCGGCGATACGACCGGCCGCCTCACCGAGGGCGGCTCGCGCCTGCTCCGGAGCGGTGGCGCATTCCTCGACCTCCTGCGTGAGCCGGTCCGGGTGGGGGGCTTCGCCCGGGTCCAGCGCCGCAGGGGTCAGGCGAGCGTGACGTACGCCAGGCTGCGGCCTCGACCTACCGGTGCCAGTGCCAGTGCCGGTGCCGGGGCCGGGGCCGGGGCCGGAGGCCGTTCGGCGGGTCGGTGAGTCGTCTCAGCCGGGCCGGCCGGCCGGCCGGTGGGGTTCGCGCCACATGCTCCACAGGGTGGGGCCGCCGCCGGGCAGGTGGATCTCCTCGCGGACCGTGAAGCCGAAGTGCTCGTAGAAGGGCAGGTTCGACGGCTTGGAGGACTCCAGGTAGGCCGGGAGGCCCGAGGCGTCGGCCCGGGCGAGGCCCGAGCGCAGCAGGGCGGCTCCGTGGCCCCGGCCTTGGGCGGCCGGGTCGGCTCCGATCAGCGACAGGGACCAGTGCGGCTCCCCGGGAGCGTGCCCGGCGGCCGTTTCGACGGCCGCCCCGAACAGTTCGGCCCGGTCGCCGAGGATGTCCTGGAGCTCCCGCACGGTGTCCGCGTCGGGCACGGCCTTGGCCTGGGCCTCCGGCGCCACCCAGAACGCGGCCGCCGCCCCGGTGCGCTCGCACACGCCGTGGTGGACGTACTGCCGGGTGAACAGAGTGGCGAAGTAGCGGCCCAGCGCCGTCTCCCGCGCGGCGTCGTCGGGGAAGAACCAGCGCATCATCGGGTCGTCGTCGAAGGCCCGGGTCAGGGTGCGGCTGATCGAGGACGTGTCCTCGAGGGTTGCCGTTTTCGGCACGTTTGTCATCGCCATACGGGTCATTCTGCACCCGATGATCTTGAGGAGTGGGACGGGGGCCCGCTTCGAACCGCCCCGCCGCGACCGCCGGTCAGATCAGGGCGAGGACGGCGACGGCGGGGGCGGCGTAGATCATGGGGAAGGCGACGTGGGCGTACGAGCGGGCGCGCAGGACGGTGACGACGGCGCCGCTGAAGTACAGGACGAGGCCGATGGCGGCGGCGACACCGACGCCGGGGACGAACAGGCCCACGACGAGGCCGGCGGCCCCGGCCAGCTTGGCGGCGCCGAGCCAGTTCCACCAGCCGCGCGGGACGCCGTACGCGGCGAGGGGTTCGACGGTGAACTTGGCGCCGAAGAAGATCGAGGCGCCGGAGAAGCCGGCCATGAAGGCGGCGATCAGGGTGAAGACGGTGGCGGTGGTGGACATCGGGGGCTCCTCGGCGGCGGGCTTGCTGTGCTGGACACCCCTATGACCCGCCGCCCGGAACGGATGTGACAGCCGCCCGGAACTATTCTTCCCGCGCGAGTTCCGCCAACAGCAGCGCGGCGAACTCCCCCGGGTGCTCGGTGCAACCGACGTGTCCGCCCGGGAACTCCGCGAAGGGCGCCCCGGTCAGCTCCGCCAGCCTCAGGGCCGGCCCGTACAGGGCAGGCATCGCGCGCGAATCCCGCCCGGCTGCCCACACCAGCCGGTCCGCGGCGTTCCGTAGCGCCGCCACGTCCGGCACGCTCGACGTGAACGGGCACAGGACGTGCTCCAGGAACACCGGCAGGTTGCCGTACATCCGCGGCGCCATCTCCTGTACCTCGGGCGGCAGTTCGGTCGCCTCCCGGTCCGGTCCCTCACCGAGTCCCGCACCGAGGTGGGCCATCGCCGCCGCCGCTCCCCGCGCCCGGAACACCTCGCGCACCTCGCGGAACAGGGCCCGGCGCGGCGCGGGGTCCTCCAGCACCTCCACCAGCGGCGGCTCGTGCGCCACCACCCGGCGCACCCGCTCCGGATGACGGGCCAGCAGCTCCAGCGCGGCGACGGCCCCCGCACTGCAACCGAGGACGTACGCCGGCTCGTGCGGGGAGTGCAGTTCGAGCAGCCGGTACGCGTCGTCCGCCCAGTGCGCCGGCCGATGGTCGGTGGCGGGCCCGTCGAGGGGGCTGCGGGACTGGCCGCGCGGATCGAAGGACACCACCGTGTACCCGCTTGCGGCGAGGTCCCCGGCCATCCCCGCGTACAGTCCGGCGTCCGCCCCGCCGCCCGGAATCAGCAGCAGTACCGGGCCGCTTCCCCGGCGCTCGTGGTACAGGGTGGCGCCGGGTACGGCGAGGGTGCCGGTCGTGGGGCTCGTCCCCTTCGCGGGCGTCGCACCCGTGGTGCCCTTCGTGGAGGTTGTCGTGTTCATCGGTCAGTCGCTCCCGTCGGGCCGCGGCGGCCAGTTGTCCAGCAGGACGTGCAGTGCGTCGAGCGAGCGCGCCCAGGAGTGGCGCACCTCGCGGGAGTGCCCGAAACCGCCGCTGAGTTCCAGATGGACGTAGCCGTGGAAGGTGCTGCGCAGGAGCCGCCCCGCATCGGTCAGGTCCGGTTCGGTCAGTCCGTAGCCGCGCAGCATGCCGTACGTCAGCTCCACGCTGCGGGCGAGGCCCTTGGAGCCCGCCACCTCGTCCGGGTCGAACCGCATCTGCGTCGCCGCGTAGCGGCCGGGGTGCTCCAGGCCGACGCCCGGTAGGCGTCGGCGAATAGGAAGTGGGGGCAACGTCATATCCCGCTCGGCACCGCCGCGGCGGCCGGTGTCACCGCGTCGTGGGCGGCCACCCCGTCGTGCGCCGCCGCCGCGTCGTACGCCGTCACCGCGGCATCGGCGGCGGCGAAGACCTCGCCGGCCCGCTCCGGTCGGAGCGCCTGCGGGACCCCCGAGAATTCCGTGCCGTGCAGCAGCCGCACCTGCGCCCCCTCCACCCCGCAGAACTCCGAGACCCCCACCCGGAGTTGGAGTTCGAGGGCGGCGCCGAGGCCGGAGTCCTCGTACTCGGAGGCCGGGCCACCGGCCAGCCCGAGCCACAGCATCCGCTTGCCGCGGAGCCTCGGCGTGCTCCTCCCGTACGCGAAGCCGTAGTTCCACACCCGGTCGATCCAGCCCTTCACCACGGCCGGGGGCGCGAACCACCACACCGGGAAGACCACCACCACCTCGTCCGCCTCCTCGACGCGCCGCATGTGGGCGTGCACCTCGGGGGAGTACCGCTTCTCCCGGTCCTGCCAGTCCGGTTCGTCGACCGGCGTCAGCCGCGGGTCGAAGCCCTCCGCGTACAGGTCCAGGAGGTCCACCGTGACCCCCTCCGCCTGCCGGCGGAGCCGGATGCGCTCCGCCACCTGCGCCGTGAGGGAATCGCTGCGGGGGTGGGCGAGGACGAGCAGGGTCCGGGACACGGCAGACCTCCAGGGAGGGGAGAGGAAGGGGAGCGGGGGAGCAGGAGGGCGGGACGGGGCGTCAGATGCCCAGCCCCGAGCCCCCGCTGACGTCGATGTTCTGGCCGGTCACCCAGCGGGCGTCGTCCGTCGCGAGGAAGGCGACCACGTCGGCGACGTCGTCCGGCTGCCCGACCCGGTCGAAGACGGAGAAGCCCGCCGCGTGCGCCTTGGCGGCCGGGTCGGCCATCCACGGGTGGATGTCGGTCTCGATCGTCCCCGGCGACACCGCGTTGACGGTGATCCCGCGCCCGCCCAGCGTCTGGGCCAGGGTCAGCGTGAGCACCTCCACCGCGCCCTTGCTGGCCGCGTACGAGGTCATGCCGGGGAAGGCCACCTTCGTGACGCCCGACGAGACGTTGACGATGCGGCCGCCGTCCCGCAGTCGGGCCAGGCCCTTTTGGATGATGAAGAACGGCGCCTTGGCGTTGACCGCGAACACCTTGTCGTAGTCGGCCTCCGACACCTCGTCGATCAGCCCCGGACCTGCGACGCCCGCGTTGTTCACCAGGATGTCCACCCCGTCGGCGTGCTCGTCGAAGGCCGCCCACAGGGCCTCGGCGTCGCCCGGCAGCCCCAGCTCGGCGCGGATCGCGAACGCCTGCCCGCCCGCCGCCTCGATCGTGTTCACGGTCTCCTTCGCGGCGGCCTCGTTCCCCGCGTAGTGGACGGCGACCCGTGCGCCCTGCGCCGCCAGTGCCAGTGCGATGCTCCGACCGATGCCCCGACTCGAACCGGTCACCAGTGCCGTCCTGCCGTCGAGCTTGCCCATGACGTTCTCCTTCTCGTACGTGTTCTGCCGCCGGCGCCCTCGCGGCTCCGACAGGAAGAAGACTGCGAGCGGTCGGCTCGGATCCGGTTCGGATCCCGTTACGGCCCTGTTCGGGGCCGGGTTACGGTGATCACATGCGATTCGGGGTGCTGGGACAGCTGGGTGTCTGGACGGCCGACGGAACACCCGTACGGGTGCCCGAGCTGAAGGTGCGGACCCTGCTCGCCTCCCTCCTCGTCGACGCGGGCCGACCCGTCGCCGGCCACCGCCTGATCGACGACCTGTGGGGCGAGGAACTCCCCGCCAACCCCACCCGGGCGCTCCAGGCGAAGGTCTCCCAACTGCGCCGGGCCCTCGACGAAGCCGAACCGGGGGCGCGTGCGCTGATCGAGTCCCAGGCACCCGGCTACGTCCTGCGCACCGGTGACACCACCCTCGACGCCGCCGCCTTCACCGCCCTCGCGGGCCGCGCCCGCGCCGCCACCGAACCCTCCGTACGCGCCGCGCTGTTCGCCGACGCCCTCGCCGTCTGGCGCGGCCCCGCCTTCGCCGGCTTCGAGGCGGAGACCTTCACCCGGGCCGCCGCCGACCGGCTGGAGGAGGAGCGCCTCCTGGTACGGGAGGAACGGGCCGAGGCCCGCCTCGCCCTCGGCGAACACGCCGAGCTGGTCGGGGAACTCGCCGAGCTCGTCGCCCGTCACCCCCTGCGCGAACGGTTGCGGGCCGCCCACCTGCGCGCCCTGTACGGCGCGGGCCGGCAGAGCGAGGCGCTCGCCGGGTACGAGGACCTGCGCGCCCGGCTCGCGGACGAACTCGGCCTCGACCCAGGCCCCGCGCTGGCCGAGCTCCGCCAAGCCATCCTGACCCAGGACCCCGGCCTCACGGCCCGGCCGACGAGGCCCGCCGCCACGGCTGGACCCCCGCCCGGGGCCACGGCGATGGCCGCGTCCGGGGCGTTCGCGGGGTTCCAGGGCGCGGGCTCGGCACCCGACCCGCTCACGGGATTCCGGACGGTGGGCTCGGCACCCGACCCGTTCGCGGAGTTCCGGACGGTGGGCCCCGCACCCGGCCCGTTCGCGGGCCCCTCCGCCGAGTTCCCCGCCGGGCTGCCCGGCCGTACCGCCCCCGCACGTACCGCCCCCGACCCCGCCCGCACCAACCTGCCCGCCGCGCTCACCCCGCTCCTCGGCCGTGAGCAGGCGGTGGCCGCCGTACGCGAACTCGTCGCCACCCGCCGCCTGGTCACCCTCACCGGCCCCGGCGGGGTGGGCAAGACCCGCCTCGCCGTCGAGTCCGCCACCGGCCTGGAGACGGCCTTCCGCGACGGGGTCTGGCTGGTCGAACTCGCGGCCGCCGCCCGCTCGCCCCACTCCGGGGGCCCGCACACCACCGAGGTCGCCGAAGCCGTCGCCACCGCCCTCGGCATCCGCGACGACGCCGTGTGGGGCATACCCGCGCCGGACCAGCAGCGCCTCACCCCCGGCCGGCGCCTCGCCGCCACCCTGCGGGACCGCGAACTGCTCCTCGTGCTCGACAACTGCGAACACCTCGCCGACGAGGTCGCCGCCCTCACCGAACTGCTCCTGCGCACCGCCCCCGGGCTGAGCGTCCTGACGACCAGCCAGGAACCCCTCGCCCTCGCCGGCGAAACCCTGTGGACCGTGCCCACCCTCGAACTCGCCTCGTCCGTCGAGCTGTTCACGGCTCGCGCCACCGCCGGCGCGCCCGGCCTCGTCCTCCACCCCGACGACCGGGACACCGTCGAGGCCATCTGCCGACGCCTCGACGGCATCCCGCTCGCCCTGGAACTCGCCGCGACCCGGGTCCGAGCCCTGGGCACCCGAGGCGTCCTCGACCGCCTCGACGACCGGTTCCGCCTGCTCAGCTCCGGCAGGCGCGGCGCGCCCGCCCGCCAGCAGACCCTGCGCGCCGTCATCGACTGGAGCTGGGACCTGCTCGGCGCCGCCGAACGGTCCGTACTGCGCCGCCTGTGCGTGCACGCCGAAGGCTGCACCCTCCGAGCCGCCGAGGAGGTCTGCGCGGGCGACGGGGCCGAAGCCGCCGACAGCATCGAAGCCGCCGACGTCCTCGACCTGCTGGCCCGCCTCGTCGACCGCTCCCTGCTCACCCTCACCCACACCCCGGCCGGCCCCCGCTACCGGCTGCTCGAATCGGTCGCCGCGTACTGCGCCGAACGCCTCGACGAGGCCGCCGAGACGCCGTCCGCCCGCACCCGCCACCTCACCCACCACCTCGCCCTGGCCGAGAGCGCCGCGCCCCGACTGCGCACCGCCGACCAGCAGACCTGGCTGGAGCGCCTCGACACCGAGGCCGCCAACCTCCGCGCCGCCCTCGCGCACGCCCTCACCACCGACACGGCCGGTCCCACGACCGGGGCGGCACCCGCCGATGCCGCCCTGCGCCTGGTCGTCGCCCTGTCCTGGTACTGGGTCCTGCGCGGCCGCCTCGGCGAAGGGCGCCGCTCCCTCGAAGCCGCCCTCGTCGCCGCCCCGGCCGCGGCGGCGCCCGCGCTGCGCGCCCGCGTCGAGGTACTGCGTACCGGATTCGCGATCATGGCGGGGGAGGGGGCGGACCGGACGGACCGCATCCACGACGCCCTGCGCGCCCACGAGGCCGTCGCCACGGAACACGACCTGGCCCGGAGCCGCTGGTTCCTCGCCCACGCCCTCTGCGTCACCGGCGACTTCACCCAGGGCCACGACCTCACCGCCCTGGCCCTGGAAGGGTTCACGGCCGCCCACGACGACTGGGGAACGGCGGCCGCCCTCGCCGACCGCTCCGCCCAACGGCTGCTGAGGGGCGACCTCGACGGCGCCCGCCTCGACGGCGCCCGCAGCGCCGCTCTGTTCACCGCGACCGGCGACGCCGCCGCCCTGCTCGGGACGGTCTACCCGCTCGCCACCCTCGCCGAGATCCACGGCGACTACCCCGAGGCGACCCGTCTGCGCCACGAGGCCCTGGACACCGCCGAACGCCTCGGCCTGACCACCCAGGCCGCCGACCTGCTCTCCGGCCTCGGCCGCGGCGCCCTGCTGACCGGCGACCTCGAGGCCGCGCAGGACCTGCACGAGCGCTCCCGCCGACTGGCCGCCGAACAGGGCTTCCAGGCCGGGGAGATCAACGCCGTCCTCGGCCTCGGCCTCGGCGCCCGCCGCGCGGGCGACCTCCGTGCCGCCGAGACCCACCTGCGGCGCGTCCTGGACTGGCACCGCTCGGTCGGCCTCGACGGGGCGAACGCCCTGGTCCTGGCCGAACTGGGCTACTGCGCCGAACTGCGCGGCGACGTCGCCGGGGCCCTCGCCCTCCAGGAGGCCGGCCTCGCCACGGCCACCACCACCGGGGACCCGCGCGCCCTCGCCCTGGCCCTCGAAGGACTCGCCGCGGCCCTGGCGCGGGCGGGCCGGACCGCCGCTGCCGCCGCGCTCCTCGGCTCCGCCGACGCCGCCCGCCGCCGGGCCGGAGCCCCGCTCCCGCCCGCCGAACGCGCCGACGCCGATCGCGTCACCGCCACCGCCCGAGCCGCCCTCGGCCCGGCCGCCTTCGACCGCGCGTTCCTGCACGGCGCGGGGCACGTCCCGGAAACGGCGTACGACCGCCTCGCCGAGTACGGGGCCACGTCCGGCCCCTGACCTCGGCCGGATAGGGCGAACAGCGTGTTCCCGCCACGCCGGCGACCGCTCCCGGCCTGCCGGAAAAGGGGCCGTTTTACCGGCCGACGGCTGGGGAGTAATGATCGCGGGAGCCGGACGCGACGACAGCGCGAGGCCCTGACGAACGGAAGGCACGGCATGGCTCAGGGGACTGTGAAGTGGTTCAACGCGGAGAAGGGGTTCGGGTTCATCGCCCCGGACGACGGCACCGCCGACGTCTTCGTGCACTTCTCCGCGATCGACTCCTCGGGTTACCGCTCGCTGGACGAGAACCAGCGGGTCGAGTTCAGCACTTCGCAGGGCCCCAAGGGCCCGCAGGCCGAACAGGTCCGCCCGCTCTGAGTCGACCGGGTCGGGCCCGCCGGGCGGCGGACCCGACCCACTGCCCGAAGGGGTGCGGCCCGCGCATCCGGCGGCCCCGAAGCACCCGGGCGGACCTGACGGATCGGCCGGCGCGCCGGAATATCTCCGGCGGGCAACGGGGTTGGAGGCGTCGACCGCAACCGATCGGCCCTCACCGGAGCAGACATGACCACCGATGCCGCCCGCTCGTTCCTCTTCGTCCTCGGCAGTTCCCGCCCCGACGGCAACAGCGAGATCCTCGCCCGTACGGCCGCCGGCCAACTGCCCGCCGACGTCCCGCAGCAGTGGGTCGACCTGTCCCGACTCCCGTTGCCGGACTTCCAGGACGGCCGCCACGAGGGCGACGCCTGGACGGTGGGCGAGAACGAGGAGACCCTGCGGCGGGCCACCCTGGGGGCCACGGACATAGTCCTCGCCTCACCCCTGTACTGGTACACCCTCTCCGCGCAGACCAAGCGCTACCTCGACTACTGGTCCGGCTGGCTGGCCGTCCCGGAGCTGGACTTCAAGCAGCGCATGGCGGGCCGCACCCTGTGGGGCGTCACGGCCATGGCGGACCACGACGAGGCCGTCGCCGACGGCCTGGCCACCACCCTCACCAACACGGCCGCCTACCTGCGGATGCGCTTCGGCGGCGTCCTCCTCGGCAACGGCTCGCGGCCCGGCCAGGTACGGGACGACGAGCGGGCGATGATCCGCGCCAAGACCTTCTTCGAGGGCGAGGCGCCCCTCGCGCGCTTCACCCACGAGCAGCCGTAGCGGCCCGGATCGCGCCCGTGACCGTCGTACGAGGCGCCGCCCCGGGGCAGAGCGCCCGGCGGCGGCGCCTGCGGAACCTCCCGTACGGCGAACCCGTACCGGGTGCCGGTCGCCCACCCCGCCGCTGCTCCGCCACTCACGCCGACCCGTTGGCCTCGTTCCCGACCCCACTGCCCGCCCGGCCCTCCCCATCGCGGAGCCGGCGCGGTTGGATGGATCCATGTCGATACCGGCCGACCCCCAGTGGGTGAAACTCGCGCTCGACCTGACCACCTTCGACCCCCGCCGCTTCGGTGCCTACGTGGCGCGGGCCCGCCGCGAAGGCATCCGACTGACCACGTTCGACGAGCTGACGGACACTCCCGCGCACCGCAGGACGCTGTACGAACTGAACCGGACGTGCTCCGCCGACATCCCGGAACGGGGCGCGTTCCACACCTTCGACGAGTACCTCGCGCGCCGCTTCGACACCCCCTCCCACGACCCGCGCGGCATCGTCATCGCGCTGGACGGCGACACCTGGGTGGGGATGGCCGCGACGTCCCACCACGACGGCCACCTCTTCAACGAGATGACCGGGGTCCTGTCCGGGTACCGGGGGCGCGGCCTGTCCATCGCCATGAAGACGATCGGCACGCGCTTCGCCGGACTGTACGGGGTGCACCGGATCCGCACGGTCCACCACCCGGCCAACACGAACGCCATCGCGATGAACCGGAAGATGGGTTACGTCGACGCGGACTGGCCCGACCCCTGAGGGTCCCACCGCCCCGGCGGCACCGGCCGCCGCGCGGCAGGGTCAGTACGTCAGTCGGTAGGTCGAGTCCTTCGGGACCGGGTGGGGGGCCTTGTCGGTGTAGAGGAGCCGGAGCGTCGTGAAACGGTCCAGGTCGGGGTGGTCGGGCCAGCGCTCCGGGTTGGCGAGGGTCACCGTCACCGGGTACGCGCGGAAACGGCCCGCCGCGCAGTACGGGCGGCAGTCGTTGACCATGTCCGTGCCGGTGGCAGTCGCGGTGCGCGAGCCCCAGGTGTCCCAGTGCAGGTCGACGAGGCGGTTGTTCCCGTCGCCGCAGGCCAGCAGGTACTCCTCGGGCCGCACCTGGGCCTGCGCGAAGCAGTCGACGACCACGACGGGATCCGGGGCCGGGGTGGTCTGCGCGGAGGCGGCCGGTACGACTCCCGCGACGAGGGCCGCAGCGGCGCACGCGACGCCGGCGATCCGCAATCCGTGCCGCACGCCGTGGCGTGCTCCGTGCCGAGCGCCGTCCTGTGCCGAGCCCCGGCCCGCGCGGGCCGGCCTGCGGCCGTCCACCGAAACGTCCACGACACCCTCCTCGCCCGGCGACCGATCACACCCAGCCTCCCCCAGATGCGCCGGACCCGCATCAGCGGACGGTGTCGGCGTGGCAGGTTGGTCACCTCGCGTGTGTCACGCATCGCTCAAGGTGAGATGTCCGCCGGTGGACGACGGAGGGTGCGAACACCCGGTCCCGGAGGCGCCCAGGGTCTGCCCGCTCACCTTCTCGACCGGCAACCCGAGGAGGATGGTGCTGGTGTTGCTGTATTCCCACGTGGCGCCGGGCGCGACGTTCGGCGGGTGCGTGACCCAGGCCTGGGACCGGCCGAGGCCGGAGTGGCGCTACCCGGCCCTGCGGTAGGTCCGACGGGCGGACAGGTGCGCGCGCACGGTGTCGCCCCGCCACAGCTTCGTCTCGCCCTCGGACCACTGGTCGGGAGCGGGCCACCGGCCGCGACTGATGTCGGACCTGACGGTGTCCGGCTGCAGGTTCGCCGCTTCGGCGATCTCGACGACGGTGTACAGGCGATCGGGGTCGAGCGGGGCCGTCTCGCGGATGTGGTGCTCGTTGAAGAAGCCGGCGACGGCCGCCGGATCGAACTCCTTGTTCCGCCCGCGCTTGCCGATGCTCTCGGGCCACCGCTCGTGCCGGCCCCACCGGGGGTTCTCCGAGATGTAGCGGGCACTCATCCCGTAGTGCGCGGCTATCTCGGTGTAGGTGACTCCGATGCGGCCCTTCGGAGGGATGGGAACGCTGTTCTCTGCCATGCGGCCGGCTTCCTTTGTTCGAATTCTGCTGCATAGCCAACCATGCCCGACCAAACAGGAGTTGGACTGACGGCATCCCCTTCGTGGGGGAGAAGAGGGCCCACTCTCGCGGGTGATCGGGACGAGCCTCAGGAGGGATGTGCGGCGCACGGTGCGGCAGGAAACTGGGGACAACGCATCACACATCCCGTCCAGGAGGCGTCATGAAGACGATCACGATCTCGACCAGGAACACGGCCACGACCGGGGACGTGGCCACGACCATGCCCGCGACCGCGACCGCGACCGCGACCGCGACCGCGACCGGGACCGGCCGGGCCACCCACGCGCCGTCCCTGGGGATCCTGCCGCCGGGGCGAATCCGCGGCCGGTGGCGGATGTCCTGCCGATCGGGGCGGATCCGAGGTCCCTCACGGGATGACCGCGCCGGTCATGAGCACGCGCCACGTCCTGGTGACGCAGTGCGGACCCTTCCGCATCAGGAGCCCGGGCTCCCGATGCGGAAGGCCCCACCACCGGCCGGTCGTTCAGTCGCGGGCTGCTGCGTTCTCCTCGTTGCGGCGGAGGGCGTCGCGCAGGCGGGCGGACTGGGTGACCAGGCGGGACTTGCCGCCGCGGGCCGCGGCCACGGCCAGCCCGGCCGGTTCCGGCGAGACCGCGCCGGTCTGCTCGACGCACTCCGCGGCCGTCGCCAGCAGGTCGCCGGCGCCGCGCGGATCGGCCGTTCCCGTGAGCAGCGCGGGCAGGGCGACCGCCAACACGGCCCAGGTCGTCGCACAGGCGCCCGTCGCGGCGGCGGTGCGCAGCGAGTCGGCGAGCCGGTTCGGTTTGACCGTGCCCAGGCCGATCAGTTCGGCCAGGTCACCGCCGAGGCGTACGGCGTCCAGATCGCCGCCGGCCGCGAGGGTGAGCAGGGCGTCCACGGCCCTCAACCGGTCCTCGGGATGCCGGGCGCCGAGTCCGGTGGCGACCGCCAGGTGCAGGGCCGGTCCCGCGGGCCCACCGGCCGCGGCCAGCAGGGGCAGAGCCGCCGCGCCCTCGCGCTCCTCGTGGACGGACCCGGCCGTGACGACGGGCAGGCACCAGGCGGCCAGGGTCTCCCGGTCCTCGGGGAGGACCGCGATCAGGTTGGCGTCCTCGCGGCTGTCCCAGCAGCGGTCGGCCGACTCGCGTGCGGCCGCCAGTTCGTGGAACCGGTGCGGGAACTCGCGCAGCACGGTCCTCCGCTTCCCGGTATCCATGACCAGGCGTTCGGGGGCGCCCCCGCCGTACGGGAACCGTTGGGCCGGTGCGGTGCGCCGGGCGACGGTCACCGGCTCGCCTGCGGCGCCGAGCCAGGCGGCCAGCCGGTCCCCCGCGGGGGTCCCGAGAGCGGCGGCCTCGGGGATGACGGCCGCTTCGCGACGCACCCGGAGCAGGGCCTGGGCGAAGTCCGCCGGAGCGGGCTCCGCGCCCAGGCGGTCGTACGCGGCCAGCCGCGCGACCAGCACGCGCGCGTCCAGGGAACCCGTCTCCACCGTGGGCGTCGCGAGCAGGAAGGGCAGCGGCCGGGAGGCGATGCGTCCCGCGACCTCCATCACGCGCGCGTGCAGGACGGCCCGCAGCGCGCTGTGGTGGCAGTCGCTGCGCCACGACGCGAGAGCCTTCGGCCGCTTGCCCGTCGGCGGCACGTCCATCACGGCGGCGGCGACGTGTTCCAGGCCGGGCAGCTCATGGGTGTAGTAGCGGGACTGTTCCGGATCGAGCCACCAGCGGCCCGCCAGAGCCGGACGCAGCGCCCCGGCGAGGGCCGCGCGGTCCCGGTGCGCGTGCCGCACCATCCCGTCGAGGGCGCGCTCGAACTCCTCGACGCCGGCGGCGCCGGAGTTGACGACGGCCGCGACGAGTTCCACGGTCTCGGCGACCGTCCCCGGGGTCGGGGCGAGCTGCGCCGGCGCCGGGAGCGGCGGCAGGATCTCCTCGTACGGGCCGGGTTCCCCGGCGGGAGCGGCGCCGGGTCCGAAGACCTCCACCGCCCGGGCCCGGTGGGTCGCACTGAGCAGCTGCGCCCGGTCGGCGAGCTCGGCCCGCAGATCGGGATCGTCGGTGAGGTGGGCGGCGGCCAGCTTCAGCGCCCGCTCCTGGATGTCGGTGTCCGCGTGCCCGAAGGCCTCGGCGAGTTCCGGCAGCAGCTCGGGGGCGGAGGCGGGGTCCCGGGTGAGCTCCTTGCCGATCAGCACGAGCTGCGCGCGGACCAGCTTCTTCTCCGGGCGGAACAGGACGGCGGCCGACATCTCGGCGAGCATGCGCGGGGTCAGCCGGCCCACGGCCGCGAGCCGGGCGAGGGTCCGCTGGGCGTCCCCGGCGATGCCGGACGGGGCGTCGGAGGCCAGCGCGATCCAGTCGGCGGCCCGCTCCCGCTCCTCCTCGACGGTCGGGACGAGGGCCTCCAGGATGGCCTGGTAGGGCCTCAGTTGGGCGGGCTTGCCGCCGCGCAGCAGCCGGGCGGTGCACCCGTCCAGCAGGACGCTCCGGTCCACGCACCCCTCGTCGGCCAGGGTGGCCAGCGCGGCCGGCCACCGGTCGGGGTCGTCCGCGATCCAGCCCGGGGTCAAGGCCCGGATCGGCTCGGCGGTCTCGAAGAGCCGCGGGACGAGAACGGTGACGTGCGGGTCCCGGCGCAGGGAGTCCACGAGCGGGGATCGGGAGGCGCCGACGGCCGCCGCCCAACCCTCGACGCAGCCGTCGGTGGTGGGCATCGGACAGCCCGAGAGCCGGACGAGCTCGCTGATCAGCGGATAGTCCTGCTCGGCGGTCGCGGCCCGGGCGGCCAGCCGGTGCGCGAGGTCACCGAGCCACTTCGGCTCCCGGCCGGCCAGGACGTCGAGCAACGCGGCGGTCACCGGCTCCGGGCGCCACCGGCGCAGATCGGCGGCGCCGATCCAGGCGGCCGCGGCCGCCGCCCCGGTGATGCAGCCGGCTCCGGCGACCACCAGGGCCGGACTCATCAGGTCCCGGTCCTGCCAGCGCTCCCACCGCGAGGACCGCAGCTCGCGGCGCAACTCCTTCAGACCGGTGAGCAGCTCGCGGCGCCGGGCGGGTTCCAGCGGCTTGAGGAGTCCCGGCAGCGCGGCGGCACGACCCGCCCGTACGGCTTCGAGGACGTCGTCGGTGGCGTTCATCGTGCGGCTCCGGGAAGGGCAGTGGAGGTGGCGGTGACAGCAGAAGCGGAGGTGGAGGCGGCGGCCCGAAGGGCCATCCGGGTGGCGAGGGCGTGCTTGCAGGGGCCGCGGCGACCCCGGTAGTCGGCCCACCACTGGCAGGTGCAGCTGAGCGCACCGCCCGACTCGCGCACCTGGTAGCGGCGTACACCGGAAGCCACCACGGCGGTGCCGGGGCGTTCCAGGGTGACCGCGCCCGTCTCCAACAGGGCCCGGGCGGCCACCAGCCGAGGGTTGTGCCGCTCGGCGCGCCGGGCGTCGTAGGGGAGTTCACGGTGGAACCAGGCGGCCTCGGCGATGTCGTAGCCGACGCGGCCGGCCGTCCCGAGGCGGGTCAGGGCGGCCCGTACGCGGTCCACGGGCAGCCCCGACTGCTCGGCGAGGTCGGCCGGATCGATGCGCGGTTCCCAGGCCAGCAGGACGGAGATCAGTTCCGCGTCCTCGGCGGCCGCGTCGGTGGCCAGTGCCTCCAGGACGCCGCCCTCGCCGGAGAACCCGCGGTCGGCCTCCGGCGACAGGGTCAGCGTCAGCCGCATTCCGGGCAGGCCCACCTCCCAGGCGGAGGCAGTGGGGTTGGCGCCGGCCGGCGCGGGACCGTACACGCGCAGGCCGGTGGCGTGCCGCAGCACCCGCTGGAGGGCGGCGAGCCGTTCGGGCCCGGGCAGGCAGACCGCGCCGGGCACCGGCCGGGTGGTGGGGCGCAGCGTGCGACCCGCGGGAACCACCCACAGGGCGCCGCTCGCGTTGCCGCCGCCCACCGCGGTGCGGGGCAGGGAACGGAGGAAGCGCGCGGTCTCGGCGGCGCTCAGTTCGGCCCGCAGGTCGAAGCCGGTGGTGACGGCCTGGGACTCGGCGAAGCCGCGCAGCCAACGGTCCGGCAGTGGCACCTTCTTCTCGACGACCGGTCCGTCCAGGGTGGTCACCGCCATCTCGTCGGGGCCGACCCGCAGGTGCAGCGGATCGTCTCCGCTGAGCCGCGACAACGCCTCGCGCAGCGGGTTGTTGACGTCGACGTTGGTCGTGCCGTGGCCCGTGTCGGCGCCCCGCAACCCGTCCGGCAGCACGTCCAGCCGGGCGTACACGCCGCAGCACCCGGAGAAGGACTCGAAGCGCAGCCGGTCGCCGTTGCCGGTGACGACCGGGTCGAGCGAGGCGCGCAGGGTGCGCCGGTAGTAGCGGGCCGCGGCCACGTCCGCGACGGCCAGCAGCGCCCGCGCGGCCGCCTGAGGCGCGCTCAGGAACCCCGCGAAGAACTGGGGATGGGCATCGGCCCCGGTCGGGGTGAGACCCCCCGCCGTCTCCAGGTTGAGCGCCTGACCCGCCTCGGCGGCGGTCAGCGAGGAAGGGCGTGCGTAGGCGAAAGTGTGTGCGGTCCGCGTCATGTTCGAGACGCTAGGCGGAGCCACTGACAACGCCGCGCGAGGAGGGAAGGTGCCCCTCCGCGCAGGCCCCGGCCTCCGACAGCCCACCGCCCGCCCGCCGGTGTGACGGCGGGCGGGCGGGCGTCGGCGTACGGGGCCGGGCCGGGACGGGGCCGGGCCGGGACGAGGCGGGGAAGGGTGTCAGCGCCTGATCAGGGCCCGGGCCAGGCCGCCGGCGCCGCCGGTCAGCAGGCCCCACACGCAGCCCTCGCGTCCGGCACGGCGTACGTTCTGCCAGACCCAGCCGTGGAAGAACGCTTCCTGGGCGGCGCCGGACAGGTAGCCGAGTCCGCAGGCGCCGAGGGCCCAGCGCAGGACGACGTACGCGGCGAGCGCCGCGCCGACCAGCCACACCGGGTCGGCGACGATCGGGTAGGCGTGGCCGCCGCCCCGGTGGTCGACGACCTGGGTCAGGGACGTCCCGTCGGTGCTGAAGCGGGTCGGGACGGGAGCGCCGTTCGCGTCGGTCGCCCAGGGGGCCGCGACCTGCGAGACGGTCCCGCCCGACCCGTCGCGTACGACGGCCCCGCCGTCCTCGGTGAGGGCGATGGAGCCCCCGCCGGGGACGCTCACGTCGTACCGGTACTCGGTGGCCGCGGTGGGCACCGAGATGACGGTCAACATGCGGGCCCCGCCGCCCTCCAGGGCCTGGACCGCGTTGGCACTGCCGTCGCCCGACGGGTAGGCGACGGTTCCGGGCGCCACGAGCGTGCCCGGTCCGTCGGCCGCGCCGGCCGGCAGGGACACCGCGAACCCGGTGCCCGCCTCCGGTGCCAGGGTGACCTCGCCGGAGGCCGCCTTGGGAACGTCCACGGTGGCGCCGCCGGTGGTGGCGGACGCCGCGGAGTCGCGGTCGGCGGAGACCGTCACCCCGTCGGATCCGGCGAGCAGGCCGGGTACGTCGCCGAGCGCGGCGGCCACCTCCTGCGTGGTCACCGTCCGGTCCGGCGCGGCGGGTTCGCCGGCGAAGGCCGGCGCGGACAGGCCGCCGACGCACAGGGCGCCGACGAGGGTTGCCGATACGAGCCTCAGTCGCATGACTGTCTCCTTCGGGTGCGGGTGACTTCGGGTGCGGGTGTCATCGGGTGCGGGTGTACGACCCCCGCCCGGGTGGGGCGGGGGAGCGAAGGGGGGTGGGGACGGCCCGGAGGACCTGCGTCAGGGCTGCGGCGTCCACCAGGGGCCGGGCTTGCGGCGCCGGCCGCGGAGCCTGCTGAGTCGGTTGTCCCGGGCCACGACGATCTCCTCCAGCTCGGGGGCCTGGAAGAACGTGCGGTGCGCGTGGGCGAAGGTCTCGACGATCCGTTGCGTCGGATCGGACTTGCCGGGCCGCTCCTCCTGCGCCCCGGGGCGCCCCAGTACGGCCTGGGCCCCCAGCGGGTGGACGACGTTGCCCTGCATGGCCTTCTCGAACGCCGTGATGGCGGCCACGTACTTCTTGAAGCGCTTGCGCACGGTGGAGACCGACGCGGAGGTTCCCGCGGCCAGGTCGGCCGCCTCGTAGTTGGTCCGCGACAGCATCGACCACAGGCGTACGTCGGTCCGGCCCGCCAGGATCTCCTGCATGAAGGCGCCCGTCTCCGGCGCCGCGTCCGGCGTGCACAGCTCCAGGGTGCGGGGCCTGGCCTGCGGGGATCCGGCGGCGATCGCGTCGAGGATCCGGACGAGTTCGGGGAATCCGCGCCCGGGCCGGTCGTCCTTGTACGTCCAGCCGACGATGGTCCGTCCGGTCGGCGGTGGCAGTAGCTGGCAGACGGCGAACGGGAAGAGGGTGCGTCCGTACTGCGAGGTGGACAGGCCGATGGCGACGGGGCCGCCCCGGCGCAGGACGGTGTCGAAGGCGGTGAGGCAGGTACGCGTACTGGTCAGCTCGAACTCCACGTCGATGACGACGACGTCGATCTCGTCGCGGTAGGCGTCGAGGTAGTTGTCCAGCCGCGCGGGGTCGGAGAGGTGCCGCATCTCGAAGCGGTCCGCGGATCCGGCCGAGGCCGCCAGGTGGTAGTTGAGCGCGCCGAGCGCGGTGGTCGGGTTGTCGTCCAGGACGAGGACGGTCAGCGGACGGTTCATGATGTGCCGTCCTGCGGGGTGAGGGACCAACTCGCGGTGACCACGGTGCCGGTGACGTCGCCGGGCCGGAACGTGAGGTTGCCCCGCAACTGGCCGAGGAGTTGGCGCAGCCGCACCAGCGAGGTGCCCGGCGCGGCGCCGGCGGTGGTGCCCGAGGCGGCGTCCGCGCCGCCGCCGAAGCCGGGGCCGTCGTCGCTGACGACCAGGGTGAGTACGTCCTCCTCGTACACCGCCGTCACCACGGCCCGCGGGCGGTGGCCGCCGCGGACCTCCTTCAGGGCGTTGCAGCACAGGTCGGCGAGGATGCTGCGGGCCAGCGAGGCGTCCATGGGGCTCAGTCGGCGCGGGGAGCCGGGGGAGGCGAAGGCGAGGCGGTGACGGTCGTCCGGCAGCAGCCCGGCGCGGACCGCGTCGACGATCTCGCCGATCGTGGCGGACGGATGCTGGTGGTCGAGTTCGTCCAGGCACCGTCGGAGCTCGCCCCGGAGGTAGATCATCAGCGGTTCGGCATCGGCTGCCGGCCGTTCGCGGGCGGCCAGCAGCACGTAGTGCAGCGGGTTGCTGATGCTGGAGTGGACGATCGTGGCGTCCTTGAGGCGCTGGGCCACGATGGCCGGCCGCATCTCGTTCAGCGCGCTGGTCAGGATCCTCTCGTAGACCACGGTGGCGGGGTACAGCAGCAGGAAGACGGCCGCGAGCCAGGGGAGGCCGGCGTTGGCGCCGGTGGCGTCCGCGTTGCGGGAGAGCAGCAGGCCGTAGACGGTGCCGAGCAGGGCGGGAACGACCGCGCGGGCCAGCCGGGCGAACGCCACCGACCAGGCCTTCGTCGGCTCGAACTGGTAGAAGACCGACTCGACGATCCAGTGCAGCGTCCCGAGGCCGCTGTAGAGGAGGGTGGCGGCGGTCGCGATGAGCTGGGCCCCCGGATGCCCGGTGAACGGCCCCGCCGGCGCCCCGACGGTCCAGGCGAGGACGAGCGGCCCGAACGTCTCCAGGACCGCCGGGAAGTTGACCTTCTGCCAGCCGTGCAGGTCGAGTTCGCGTCCGATGACGCGCAGCGGCGCCAGCCGGGAGCGCATCATCGCCTCGATGAGGTCCTGGTGCGTGTGCACGACCGCCAGCGCCGAACCGGCGAACGCGGGCACGGTGACGACCCACCACCAGGGCGAGCCGCCGGACCCGAGGGGGACCCGCCCCAGGGCGGCGGCGAAGACCAGGGCGGCCAGGAAGCGGAGCGCGGAGGTGGCGCGGCCCATCGCGGTGGTGTTGCGCCGTGAGATCTCGTACACCGAGGGCCGGCGCAGCCTCGGATCGTGCAGCGCCGCGAGGGCGGAGGTGAGGGACTGCCAGGACCGCATGCGGGCTCTCCCGTGCCGTACGGAGGGGGACGGCCACCAGTGGACCACCCCCGGCGGTACGGAATCCGGGTACTTCTGACATGAAAGCGGGGACCTCGTCGCTCCTGAGCGTGATTCCAACGCCCGTGCGCGGAGGGGGCGATGCGGCGCCCCCTCCGCCCGGGGTCGGCCACCCCCGCAGCTGAGCCGGCTTCCCCGGCCCCGGACGAAGGCCCCGCCCGGGCTCAGCGGCCGGCGCGCAGGGACTCGATGGTCCGGGACAGACTGGACGCGGCGTGACCCGCGTCGACCTGGTCGTCGAACAGCCGCTGGAGCGGCGCGAGCAGGTCGGTGGACAGGCCCTGCGCCTCGGTCGTGGTCAGGATGTTGCGCAGACCCACCGCGTTGATCTCCAGGTTGGAGGTGGTGGTGTCGTAGTCGCCGCGGTCGATCTCCTCCGCGAAGGCGGGCAGCGCCTCGGCGGCGGCGGTCAGCCACCGCACGAGCTGCGAGGTCACCGCCGCCGCCCCGATCCCCTCCGTACCGGCGAGGGCGACGGCCTGGAAGAAGCCCGAGAACATCCCGTACATGCCGCTGAGCAGAGCGGTGTCGTAGACGGAGGACAGGTCCGGGGCGGTGCCGACGAAGACGCCCTCGCCGATCAGGTCGAGCGCCGGGCGGTGCTGCTTGTAGGCCGCCTCGTCGCCGCTGTAGAGGACGAAGGAGTCGGCGGTGCCGATGGTCTGGGGCACCGCGTACACGGCGCCGTCCACGTACGCGGCCCGCTGGTCCGTGACCCACGCGCCGAGCTCACGGGCGGCGCCCGGGGTGCCGGTGGTGAGGTTCACGAGGGTGCGCCCGGCGAGGGCCCCGGCGGCCGGACGGAGCAGCTCGCCGACCGTGTCGTAGTCGAGGACGGTCACCACGACGAGCTCGGACGCGGCGATGGCATCGGCCGCGGTGGCCGCCCGGGAGGCCCCCCGGGCGACCGCGCCGTCCGCCTTGTGCGGCGAACGGTTCCAGACGGTGGTGGGATGCCCCTGGGCCAGGAAGGCGTTGGCCAGAGCCTGGCCGAGGTTGCCGAGGCCGAGCACGGTGACGGTGGTCCGGGGGGCGGTCTGCGCGGTCATGACGGTGTCTCCTTCGAAGACGACGGGTGCGTCGTTGTCCTGCTGAACGGGGCTCAGCCTGCGGCGCCGCGCTGCCGGTTCGCCGTACGTCGGCTGCCGGTCCGCCGGCGGGGCCGCCGGCCTGCGGCGATTAGGGTGATCGTCATGCGCGTGGGGGTATTGGGGCCGTTGACGGTCCGGGCTGATGATGGGGATCCGGTGACCGTGACCGGTGCGAAGGCGCGCACCCTGTTGGCCCGGCTGCTCGTGGCGCCCGGCCGGCCGGTCTCCGCGGACCGACTGGTCGACGCCCTGTGGGGGCCGGGGGAGGCGGAGCCGCCGGTCCACCCGTACGGGAGTCTCCAGGGGCAGGTCTCCCGGCTCCGGGCCGCCCTCGACCGGGCCGAGCCGGGCGGCGCCGGCCGGGCACGGCTCGTCCACGACGAGGGCGGCTACCGGCTGCGCCTGGAGCCCGGGGAACTCGACGCGGAACGGTTCGTCGGGCTGCTCGCAGGGGCCCGGTCGCAGGCCACGACGGCCGGCCGACGGGTCGAACTGTTGCGTGCGGCACTGGAGTTGTGGAGCGGTGAGGAGGCGTACGCGGGCCATACCGCGGACCCGGCGGTGCGCGCCGCGGCCGGGCGGTTGGAGGAGGAGCGCCTGACCGCGCTGGAGGAGCTGCTGGACCTGCGGGTGCACCTCGGCGAACAGCACGCGGTCCTCGGCGAGCTGGACGAGCTGGTCGCGGCGCACCCACTGCGCGAACGGTTGCGGGCCGTACAGCTGCGGGCCCTGTACCGGGCGGGCAGGCAGGCCGGCGCCCTGGCCGCGTACGAGGACCTCCGCGAGCGACTGGCCCGTGACCTGGGCCTGGACCCGGGCCCCGCCCTGACGGCACTGCGCCAGGCGATCCTGCGTCAGGACCCGGAGGTGGAACGAACCTTCGGGCCGGCGATGGAGGGGAGCCCGGAGCCGGGCGCGGCCCCGACCGTCGATCCGGCCCCCACGCCTGCGGCCCCGGTCGGGGCGCCGGCATCCGCACCGGGGGCGGAAGCCCCTGGTTCCGGTACGGCGGCCGCCGCGCGGCGGATTCCCGCTCCCCTCACCCGGATCGTGGGCCGGGCCGACGATCTCGCCGCCGTGGAGGCGCTGCTGGAGCACTCCCGGGCGGTGACGGTGACCGGCCCCGGTGGCGTCGGCAAGACCCGGCTGGCCTTCGAGTGCGCGCACCGGGTGGCCGGCCGATACGCCGACGGGGTCTGGCTCGCCGAACTCGCCCCGCTCCCGGCGTGCTCGTCCGCCGAGGCCGTGGCGGGGACCGTCCTCGGGGTCCTGGGGGTCCGACAGCCGGACGTACAGCCGGATGCGCTGTCCGACGTACAGCCGTACGTACAGCCCGACGTGCCGCCCGGTGTACAGCCGGATGCCCGGTCCGGCGTACATCCCGACACGCGTCCCGACGTGCGTCCCGACACGCGTCCCGGCGCACAGCCCCCCGGCGGCGCCGGGACGGCCGGGCCGAGTGCCGTGGAGCTGCTGGCGGGCGCGCTCCGTGAGCGGCGCGTTCTGCTGCTGCTCGACAACTGCGAGCACCTCGCCGGTTCGGTCGCCGACCTGCTGGCGGCGGTGCTGCCCCGGGTTCCGGGGCTGTCGGTCCTGGCGACCGGGCAGGAGCCCCTCGGGCTGGCGGGGGAGGCGGTGCACCAGCTGGGCCCGTTGTCGCCGGCCGATGCCGTGGCCCTGTTCACCGCCCGCTCCGGGCTCCCGTCCGGCTCCGGGCCCCCGCCCGGCGGCACCCCGGCCACCCCGGCCACCCGGCCCACGGACGCCGCGGCCGTCGCCGCCCTGTGCGCGCGCCTGGACGGGCTCCCCCTGGCCCTGGAGCTCGCCGCCGCCCGGGCCCGCTCGCTGGGCGTGCACGGACTGCTCGCCGGGCTCGACGACCGGTTCGCGCTGCTCTCGCGGGGCCTGCGCGGGGTGCCCGCGCGCCAGCGGACCCTGCGTGCGGTGATCGACTGGAGTTGGGGCCTGCTCGACCCCGCCGAGGAGGCGGTGCTGCGCCGCCTGTCCGTGCACGCGGGGGACGCCTCGGCGGCCGCCGCCCGCGCCGTCTGCGCCGGTACGGACGTACCGGCCGCCCAGGTTCCGGAGGTGCTGGCCCGCCTGGCGGACCGCTCCCTCCTGGTCCTCGTCGACCGCCCCGACGAAACGCGGTACCGGCTGCTGGAATCCGTCAAGTACTACGCCCTGGAGCGGCTCCGGGAGGCCGGCGAGGAGCCGGACGCCCTCGCCCGGCACGGCGCCCACCACCGGGAACTGGCGCTGCGCGCAGAGCCGCTGCTGCGCGGCCCGCGGCAACGGCAGTGGCTGACGCGGCTGGACGCGGCCGAGGCCGATCTCCGTCCGGCGGTCGAGGAGGCGCTCGCGCGCGGGGCGGTCGTGGAGGCGCTGGACGCCGCCCGCGCCCTGACCTGGTACTGGCTGCTCCGGGGCAGGCCCGCCCTGGCGGGCCGGCTCCTCGACGACTGCCTCACCGCGGCGCGGGCCCTCCCGTCCCCGCCGGGAGGGCAGCCGGAACGGGACGCGGAACGGGACGCGGCCGTCGCCTCGGCGGCCGCCTGGCGGACCGGCCTCGCCCTGAGCGAGGGCGCCTCGCCCGCCACGGGCCGGGAGGCGGCGCGGCGGGCCGTGGCCGCCCTCGACGCGCCGCAGGTGGCGGTACGGGACCCGCAGGCGCGGGCCACCGCCCTGTGGTTCCTGGCCTCCGCGCAGATGGGCGCGGGCGAGGTGACCGCCGGGGAGGAGCTCACCGAACGGGCCCTCACCGCGTCCGAGGAGCTCGGCCACACCTGGGGAACGGCGGCCGCGTTGAGCGTCCGGGCCCGGCACGCCCTCGCGCACGGCGACCTCGACGGTGTGCGCCGTGACGCCGAGCGCAGCACCCGGCTGTTCGCCGCGCTGGGCGACCGCTGGGGGCAGCTCCAGACGGTGTTCCCGCGGGCGGCCCTCCACGAGATCGCCGGTGACTACCCGCGAGCTGCCCGGCTGCACGAGGAAGGACTCGCGCTCGCGGAGGAGTTCGGGCTGTGGACGGAGGCCGCCAAACGCCTCTGCGCCCTCGGCAGACTGGCCCTCCTGACCGGCGACCACACCGCGGCCCGGGAGCGGCACGCCCGCGCCTGGAAGCTGGCGCGGGAACAGAGCCACGGCGCGGGCGAGGCCGATGCCCGGATCGGCCTCGGCATGACCGCGCGGCGCACCGGGGACCTCCGTGAGGCGGAAACGCACATGGACGCGGTCCTGGCCTGGTTCCGCGCCACCGGGTACGGGCCCGGCGCCGCCCTGGCCCTCGCCGAACTCGGATTCACGGCCGAACTGAGGGGCGAGTCGTCCCGGGCCCGCGCGCTGCACGCCGAGGGGCTGGCGGTGGCGCGCGGGCTGGGCGACGTACGGGCCCAGGCCCTGGCGTGGGAGGGGCTGGCCGGAGCGGCGGCGACCGGCGGAGCCGCGGAACGGGCCGCGGAACTGCTCGGCCTCGCGCACGCGGCCCGCCTCTCGGCCGGTGCTCCGCTGCCCGAAGCGGAACGGTACGACGTCGACCGGGTGTGGTCGGCCTGCCTGAGCGCGGCCGGCCCGGCGGCGTCCGAAGCGGCCTTCGCCCGGGGCATGTCCCGCAACCCGGAGCACGTCGACCCCTGAGACCGGGCACCGCCGGGCGGCGGGCGTCAGCCGTGGACGTGCAGCGGCTTGCCCGCCAGGGCCAGGTGGGCTTCGCCGAGGGCTTCGGTCTGGGTCGGGTGGGCGTGGACGAGCGAGGCCACCTCGGAGGGCAGGGCCTGCCAGTTGAAGATCAGCTGGGCCTCGCCGACCTGCTCGCTGACCCGGGAGCCGATCATGTGCAGGCCGATGACGGGGCCGTCGACCAGCTGGACGAGCTTCACCTCGCCGGCCGACTTCAGGATCTTGCTCTTGCCGGTGCTGCCCGCGTTGAACTTGCCGATGACGACCTTGTCCTCGCCGTAGAGCTCCTTCGCCCTGGCCTCGGTCAGCCCGACGGACGCGATCTCCGGCTCGCAGTACGTGACCCGCGCGACGCCGTCGTAGTCGATCGGCGTCACCGGAAGGCCCGCCACCCGCTCGGCGACCAGGATGCCCTCGGCGAAACCGACGTGGGCCAGCTGGAGGGTCGGCACCAGGTCGCCCACGGCGGAGACGGTCGGCAGGTTGGTGCGCAGCAGTTCGTCGACGACGACGTGGCCGCGTTCGACGGTGACGCCGGCTTCCTCGTAGCCCAGGCCCGCGGAGACGGGGCCGCGGCCGACGGCGACGAGGAGCAGCTCGGCCTCGATCCGCTTGCCGTTCTCCAGGGAGACGCGGACGCCGGAGTCGGTGTGTTCGACGCCGGAGAAGCGCGAACCCAGTTCGAACTTGATCTTGCGCTTGCGGAAGGCGCGTTCCAGGGACTTGGAGATGTCGACGTCCTCGGCGGGCACCAGGTGGGGCAGGCCCTCGACGACGGTGACGTCCACGCCGAAGGACTTCCAGGCGGAGGCGAACTCGACGCCGATGACGCCGCCGCCCAGGACGATCGCCGATTCGGGGATCCGGTCGAGGAAGAGGGCGTGGTCGGAGGAGATGACCCGGTCACCGTCGATGGTCAGGCCCGGCAGCGAGCGGGGTTGGGCGCCGGTGGCGAGGACCACGTGCCGGCCCCGGTAGCGGACGCCGCCCACCTCGACCTCGGTCGGGGACACCAGGCGGCCCTCGCCCTCCACCAGGGTGAGGGACTTGCGCGCCTTCAAGGTGCCCTGGATGCCCTTGTACAGGCCGGCGATCACGCCGTCCTTGTACGCGTGCACCCCCGCGATGTCCACGCCCTCGAAGGTCGACTTCACCCCGTACGACTCGCTGCGCCGCAGTTCGTCGGCGACCTCACCCGCGTGAAGGAGGGCCTTCGTCGGGATGCAGCCGTTGTGCAGGCAGGTGCCGCCCAGCTTGCCCTTCTCGATGAGGACGACGTCCAGTCCGAGTTGGGTCGCGCGCAGGGCGCAGGAGTAGCCCCCGCTCCCGCCACCGAGGATGACCAGGTCGTACACGCGGTTCGCGGAATTCTCCATTGCCGATGACCTTTCGAATGCATGGTCTTACCATCCATCGCGCATCCTGTCATCTTGCCTGCCCGGTACGGTTTTTGGGGCCGGGATCCATCAACTTCAGGGCGGGTGAGGGCCCGCGACGGGGGCGGACGGGACCGGGCCGACGAGGGCGGAGGGAGCCGGCCCGGGGGAGGCGTTGTCCACCGACCGGTGGACGGCGGGTTCAGTCCGCAGGACGTCATGGCCGCCGGGCCCCGCCCCGCATGCTCCTGACATGACCTCACTTCCCGTTCGCACGGCCCGCTGGAGCGCCCGGCACCCGTGGACCGCCATCGCCGGATGGTTCGCCTTCGTCATCCTCTGCCTCGGCGTCGGCATCACCGTCGGCACCAATCAGGCCACCTCCGTCGACTTCCGCGTCGGCGAGGCGGGCCGCGCCGAGGCGATGGCCGCCGAGGGCGGCCTGGAGCGCCGGCCCACCGAACAGATACTGATCCGCTCCCGCGCCGACGGCCTCCCCCTCGACACCGACCGGGCCGGCGCCGCCGCCCGGGACATCACCGAGCGGATGCGCGCCCTGCCCGAGGTCGACACGGTGGCCGAACCGGTCCGCTCGCGCGACGGAAACGTCCTGATGGTGTCGGTGGTCATGCACGGCCCCGAACTGGAGGGCAGGAAGAACGTCGTCCCGCTCCTCGAACAGACCGCGGCGGTGGGCGCCGCCCACCCCGGCCTGATCGTGGAGGAGACCGGGTCGCCGGCCATCAGCAAGGGCGTCAACGACCAGCGCGACGAGGACCTCGCGCTCTCCGAGCGCATCACCCTCCCGGTCACCCTCATCACCTTGCTGCTCGTCTTCGGGTCCGTGGTGATGGCCGCCGTGCCGCTGCTGCTCGCCCTGTCCTCGATCGCGGCAGCCCTCGGCCTGTCCATGGCGGCCTCCCACCTCCTCCCGGACGCGGGTGTCGGCACCAACATGATCCTGCTCGTCGGTCTCGCGGTCGGCGTCGACTACACCCTCTTCTACCTCAAGCGCGAACGTGAGGAACGGGCCCGCGCCCGGGGCACCCTGAGCTCCGAGGCACTCGTGGAACTGGCCGCGGCGACCGCGGGGCGCGCCATCGTGGTCTCCGGTCTCGCCGTGATCGTCTCCACCGCCACCCTGTACCTCGCCACCGACGTCATCTTCTCCTCCCTCGCGACGGGCACCATCCTGGTCGTGGCGGTCGCCGTGGTCAGCTCCCTGACCGTGCTGCCCGCCCTGCTGGTGAAGATCGGGCAGCGTGCGGAGCGCCGCGCGGCCCGTACCGCCGAACGCCGCGCCCACCGGGCCGAAGCCCGCGCCGAACGCCGTGCCCGCAGCGGCAAGCCGGCCCGCGCCCCCCGCCGCCGCGACCGCGCCGGTCACCACGGCGCGTACCGCGAGGACCGCCCCGGACGGTTGACCGGCGCCCTGCTGAAGCCCGCCCGTACCCGCCCCGTACTCACCCTGTGCCTGTCGGTACTGCTCCTGCTGGGCCTCGCCGCACCCGCCCTCGGTCTCAAACTGGTCGACCCGGGCCGCGACACCTTCTCCCGCGACATCCCCGCCGTCCAGGTCTACGACCGGCTCAACGCGGCCTTCCCCGAGCTGTCGTCCCAGCACCGCGTCACCGTCCGCGCCGCAGGCCCCGACCGCACCGCCGACGTCCACCGGGCCCTGACGGACCTCGGGCGGCGGACCCAGGGCGACCCCCTGTTCGCCGCGAACGCCGAGCCGCGGATCCTCACCTCCGTCGACGGACGGATCAGCGTGCTGGAGGTGGCGGTTGCGCACACCGCCACGTCGAAGGAGGCGGGGGACTCCCTGACCCGCCTCCGGCAGGTCCACCTGCCCGCCGCGCTCGGCCGGGTGACCGGCATCGAGAGCGCCGTATCCGGCGACGTGGCACGAGGCCGCGACTACGTCGACCACGAGAACGCGAAGCTGCCCCTGGTGCTCGGCTTCCTGCTCCTGGTGACGTTCCTGATGACCCTGTGGGCCTTCCGATCGGTGGTCATCGCCCTGCTCGGCGTCGTCCTCAACCTGCTGTCCGCCGGCGCGGCACTCGGCGCCCTCGTCGCGGTCTTCCAGGGAACCTGGGCGGAAGGGGTCCTCGGCTTCGACTCCCTCGGCGCGATCGCCTCCCGGGTCCCCCTGTTCCTCTTCGTCATCCTCTTCGGACTGTCCATGGACTACCAGGTGTTCGTCGTCAGCCGCATCAAGGAGGCCATGGACGGGGGCATGAGCGCCCGCCGGGCCGTGCTCGACGGCATCGAACGCTCCGCGAAGGTGGTCACCAGCGCCGCGGTCGTGATGGTGACGGTGTTCGGCGCCTTCGTCGCCCTGCACCTCACGGAGATGAAGCAGATGGGCTTCTGCCTGGCCCTCGCCGTCCTGCTGGACGCCGTCGTCGTCCGCCTCATGGTCCTGCCCGCGCTGCTGCTCCTCCTGGGCGAGCGGGCCTGGAACCCGCTGCGCCGCTCCCGAAGGACGGCCCCCGCACCCGGTCCCGTCGCGGACCCGGCCACCGGCCCGGCGGGCCGCACGGTGGGGAACGTAGGCTGACGATCATGCTTCAACGGCCCCGGCGCGGCGACCCGTTCTGGATATGGATGCTCCACTGGTGGGACGTCCTGTCCTGGGCGGTCATCGGAATCCTGATCCTGACCACGGTCTTCACGGACCTCCCGACCACGACGAAGTACGGGTCGCTCGCGCTGCTGGCCGCCCTCGGTGCCAGCTACGGGACCGTCCGGAGAATGCCCGGCAACCCCGTCCGGGGAGGGTACGTCCACCTCGGCGTGCTCCTCGTCGCCCTCGCCGGTCTCTCCTACCTCCGCGACGGCTACGGCGTGCTCTACACCCTCGCGCTCCCACAGTTCGTGATCTTCGCCGACGGTCTGCGTGCCGCGATCGTCCTCAGTGGCCTCGGCGCGGTGGCCATCACCGTCGGCGGCACCCTGCGCGCGGGCTGGAACGCGGAGAACCTCACCACCAACACCATCTCCTCCCTCGCGGTCTACGCCGTGAGCGCCCTGGTCGCCCTCCTGACCCCCCGAGCGCTGGAACTGCGCGACGAACGGGCCCAGTTGCGCGCCGAGTTGGCCAGCACCCAACTGAGCCTCGCCGAGGCCCACCGGCTCCAGGGCGCGGCCGAGGAACGCGAGCGGCTCGCCCGGGAGATCCACGACACCCTCGCGCAGGGCTTCGCCTCCATCATCGTGCTGGCCGAGGCGGCCCGATCCGGCCTGGAGAGCGATCCGGACCGCAGCGCCCAGCAACTGCTCTCGATCGAGCAGACGGCACGCGAGAACTTCGCCGAGGCCCGGATCCTCGTCGGCTCCGCCCCGCAGAGCGGCCTCGCCCCCGGCTCCGTCGCAGCGACCCTGCGCCGCACCCTGGACCGCTTCACCGAGGACACCGGGCTGCCCGTCACCGCGGAACTGGAGGACGTCGAGTGCGACCAACCCACGCGGATCGCCCTGCTCCGCTGCACCCAGGAGTCCCTCGCCAACGTCCGCAAGCACGCGGACGCCTCCACCGTCGACGTGGTCCTCGCGCAGCGCCCGTACGGGGTGGAACTGGAGATCACCGACGACGGGCGCGGCTTCGTCGTGGCGGACTCCCGCGGTTTCGGTCTCAACGGGATGCGCAAGCGCCTCGCCGAGCTGGGCGGCGACCTGACGCTCACCAGTTCGCTCGGCGACGGCACCCGCGTCCTCGCCCTGATCCCCACGAACACCGAGGACTGACATGCCCGCACAGCGCCCACAGCCCGCACGGCCCGAACAGCCCGCACGGCCCGACCGGTCGGAGCGGCCCCTGCGTGTGATCGTCGTCGACGACCACACGGTGATGCGGGCGGGCGTCGTGGCCCTGTTGGCGCAGGAACCCACCGTCGAGATCGTCGGCGAGGCCGGTGACGGCCGCGCCGGAGTCGAACTCGTCGAGCGACTGGAGCCCGACGTGGCCCTGGTCGACCTGCGGATGCCCGTACTCGACGGGGCGAGCGCCACGGCCGAGATCGTCGCCTGCCCGGCCCCCACCCGGGTGCTGATCCTCACCACCTACGACACCGACGAGGAGATCGAGCGCGCCGTCGAGGCCGGAGCGATCGGCTACCTGCTGAAGGACACCACCCGCGAGCAGCTCGTCGACGCCATCCACTCCGCGGCCCGCGGTGAGACCGTCCTGGCGCCCCGCGTCGCGGCCCGCCTGGTGGCCCGGATGCGCAGGCCGGCGGTGGTGCCGCTGACCGCCCGCGAGGTCGACGTACTGAACGCGGTCGCCGACGGACTCTCCAACGTGGAGATCGGACGCCGCCTGGTCATCGCCGAGGCCACGGTGAAGACCCACCTGCTCCGGGTCTTCGCCAAACTCGACGTCAGCGACCGGACCCACGCGGTGGTCGTGGCCCTGGAACGAGGCCTCCTCACCCGCCCCTGACCGCCGCCCCTCCTCCCGGCCCGACCCAGCGACTCCACCCCGACCCAAAACTCCTTCTCCGGAGCTGTCACACTCCCGGCGTTCCGTCCGTCAGTGCGGTGAAGCCGACGCAGCGAGCAGCGGCACCAACCCTCGGAGACCGCCATGACGACCACCGACACCAGCGCCAACGCCAACGCCAACGCCAACGCCGACGTCGACACCCGCGCCCCCCGCGCCTCGATCTCGCGGATGGCGAACCCGGCCGAGTTCGTTCCGGAGCTGAACGACGTCAGCGCCGCCCTGTTCCGGGCCACGGGCAACCGTTCGGTCCCGCGCACCACGATGAGCCTGGTCCACCTGCGGGCCGGGCAGATCGTCGGGAACACCTACCTGACCGTGCTGAACACCGGATTCCTCCGCAAGGCCGGGGAGTCCGAGGAGCGCATCACGGCCGTGTCCTCCTGGCAGGACGCCCCGTACTTCACCGGGGCCGAGCGGGCCGCGCTCGCCCTGGTCGAAGCGGTATTGCAGCCCGCCCCGCGGGGCGGGGAGCGGGTCTCCGACGAGCTGTACGCGCAGGCCGCCGAGCACTACGACGAGAAGGCCCTCGCCACCCTCACCATCGCGATCGGCCAGATCAACTTCTTCATCGCCCTGGCCCTCGTCGGCAAGCCGGCCCCGGTCGCCTCCCTCGCGGACGAGCAGTGGGACTGACCCGAACCGGCCCCGACACGACCCGGCCCGGCCCGACTCGACGTGGCCCCTACTGACCCGCCGCGTCCCCCGGCCGCACCGCCGCCGGGCCGCCCGACGCGTACGCCGCAGCGCGCACGGCTGTACGACAATCCCGGGATGGAACTCCAACACGTAGACGAACGAAGGGGCTTACCCACCCCCGGGACCACCTCCCGGACCCTGCCGCCGCGCACCACCCCCGGTGGCCGATCAACTCCGTTCTCCCGCACACCCGACGGCGCCCCCACCGGGCACCCCGGCGTCCGAGAGTCGGCCCACCGATGACGGCGCCGACCGGACACGATCCGAAGGCGACCGGGCCCGAGTCGAAGGCGACCGGGCCCGAGTCGAAGGCGACCGGGCCCGAGTCGAAGTCGGCCGGGCCCGAGTCGAAGTCGGCCGGCCGCGGGCCGAGGACCGCCGGCCGCGCCCCGCTCTCCACCGCCTCACGCCGGCTCGCGATGCTGCTCGTCGTCTTCGCCGTGCTCGTCACCTCCCGTTCCCTGGGCGAGGGCATCTACGACATCGCGTTCGCCAACCTGGCCCTCGACCTCTCCGGCGTGGTCAGCACGGTCGGCCTCGTGTACTGCGTGGGCTACGGAGTGGAGGTCGTCGCCTCCGTCGCCGCCGGCCCCCTCCTGGACCGGGGCAACCCGAAGGCCGTCCTCGTCGTGGCCTACCTCGTCAAGATCGGCGTGTTCGTCCTCATCGGCATCGGCTCCACGTTCCTCTCGTCCCACCTGTGGGCGATCGTCGTGGCGGCGGCGACGGTGGACCTCGTCCACCACATCGGGGAAATGGCCCTCTTCGTGCTCCTGCCGCGAATCCTCGACGCGACGACGCTCGTCCGGGTACAGGGCATCGGCGGAACCGTCCGCTCGGCGAGCGAACTCCTCGCCCCTGTCGTCGCGGGCATGGTCATCGCCCTCCTCCCCGGCTCCCGCGCGCTGCTGCTCGCCGCCGGCCTGCAAGTCCTCGCCCTGGCCGTCTTCGCCGCCTTCGTCGCCGTCGCGGCCCGCCAGTCGCCCACGGCGGCCCCGGGCGTGACGACGGGCGCGACGACGGACGTGACGACGGACGGTACGACGGGCGCGAGGACCGGGGCGACGGCCGGGGGGACGACGGTCACCGCGACGCCCGCGCCCCACCCGTCCCGCCGGGCGGTCGCGAGGACTCTCGCCGGCAGCCCGGCCTGGCGCCGCTTCATCGCCTTCCACGCCCTGACCGTGCTCGCCCTCTCGACGGTCATCCTCTCCCTCCTGGCCCTCATGAGGGAGACCTTCGACATGTCCCCGGCCCGCGCCGGTTCCTTCCTGGCCTTCTCCACCATCGGGGCCGTCGTCGGTGGTCTCCTCGTCGCCCGCGCGGGCCCCGAAGGCATCTGCGCGAGCCTGCGCCGGGCCACCGCCCTGGCCGGCGTCGGCACCCTGACCGTGGCGCTCCTCGGGCGGACGCAGTGGGCCCTCGCCGTCGGCCTCGTCCTGTTCGGCCTCGGCTTCACGGTCTACCTCAGGTCCGCGGGGCTCCTCGTCCAGCTCCGCGCCCCCGCCGCCCTGCTCGGCACCTGGCACGGGCTGCTCGACGCCGTCGTCCGCATCGTCAGCGCGGGCGCGATCCTCGCCACCGGCTTCCTCTTCGACCGCTTCGGCGGGAAACCGGTCCACCTCGCCCTCGGCGTCCTCCTGCTGCTCACCGCCGCCCTCTGGTCCACCTTCGGACCGCGGGACCGTCACGGCCTCGGCACCACCCCCCTGCACCCCGCCCCCGCACCCGCCCCCGCCGCCCCGCGGTGACCGGGGCGCGGCGCGGCGCGTCCGGCCCGGCCGGTCGTCCCCCCGGGTACCCCGATCGGTCGACCCGCCGTGCGTGGATCCGGGTCAGGGTGGTGAGCGGTCGATGAAAGGAGGCCCCTCATGTTCGCTGCCCGAGCCATCGCGGCAGCCCTGCTCACCGCGGGCGCGATCCTGCCCGTGGTCGTGGCCCCGACGGCGCAGGCTGCCACCGCCCCCTCCCCCTGGGACCGGGTCGCGGCGTGCGAATCCGGCGGGAACTGGGCGATCGGCACCGGGAACGGCTTCAGCGGCGGACTCCAGTTCACCGCGTCCACCTGGACGGCCTTCGGCGGAAGCCGTTTCGCCGCCCGCGCGAACGAAGCCGACCGGGCCCAGCAGATCGACGTCGCCCGGCGCGTCATGCGGGTACAGGGCCCCGGGGCCTGGCCCGTCTGCGGAAAGGAAGCCGACCTCTGACACCTCGTGCGGGGGCGGGCGGGCGGTCGTTCGTCAGGCTGTGATGAGGCCTGCCTCGTAGGCGTAGACGACGGCCTGGGCGCGGCTGGTGAGGGCGAGTTTGGTCATGCACCGGTGCACGTGCGTCTTGATGGTCGCGGGGCTGAGGACGAGGCGGCCCGCGATGTCGCTGTTGGACAGGCCGGTGCCGACCAGGGTCAGGATCTCGACCTCGCGCGGGGTCAGCGCATCGAGTTCGGGGCGCGGACGGATGCGTTCCGGGCCGGATCCGCAGGCTTTCATGAGCCCGGCGAGGGCCGCGGGGCTCAGCAGCGTGTCACCGGCGTGGACGGTGTGGATCGCCGACAGGAGGCGTTGCGGCGGGGTGTTCTTGAGGAGGTAGCCGCTGGCGCCGGCCCGGAGTGCGTCGTACACGTACACGTCCAGGTCGAACGTCGTGAGCATGATGACCCTCGGGTGCGGGGACAGTGACCGCTCGACGATGGCGCGCGTCGCGGCGATGCCGCCCATGCCGGGCATGCGGACGTCCATGAGGATCACGTCGGGGCTCAGTTCGGCTGCCAGTGCCACGGCCTCCTCGCCGCTGTCGGCCTCCGCGACGACCTCGATGTCCGGGGCGGCCCGGAGCAGTGCGGCGAGCCCGGAGCGTACGAGGATCTGGTCGTCGACGACAAGGACCTCGGGCATGTGACGTGTTCCCCCAGACGACGGCTCTCTTCGGCGCCGACCCGTCGTCACATGTCCGGTACGGGCATGACGAGATCGACCTCGAATCCCCCTTGCGAGCGGACACCGGCCGTGACGGTCCCGCCGTAGATTGTTGCCCGTTCACGCATGCCGATCAAACCGTGGCCGGGACCGTGGCCGGGACCGTGGCCGGGTTCGTCCCGCCCCTCGGTCGGGGGTCGGGAGGGACCGTCATCGGTGACGCGGACCCGGACCGTGCCGCGGTCGCGGGTCAGCGTGACGGTGGCCGTGGCGGTCGGCGCGTGTTTGAGCACGTTGGTCAGGGCCTCCTGCACCACCCGGTACACGCACATGTCCAGCCCGGCGGGCAGCGGTTCGGTGAGGGCGTCCCCGGTGATCCGGACCGCGACGCCCGCCGCCCGGACCCGGTCGGCGAGTTCCGCGAGGCGGGCCAGGCCGGGAGCCGCGCCGTCCGCGTCGGGGAGGGCGTCGGTGCGGTCGGTCGCCGTGTGTCGGACGCCGTGCCGCAGGACGGCGAGCATGCGGCGCATCTCGTCACCGGCGTCCCGCGCGCTGTCCGTGATGACGCCGACGGCCTTGTGCGCGGTCGGCGGGTCCGTGGTGAAGACGTAGTCGGCCAGGCCCGCCTGGATCGAGATGACGGACACGTGGTGGGCTATCACGTCGTGGAGTTCGCGGGCGATCCGCATGCACTCGTCCGAGACGGCCCGTCGCGTGCGCTCCTCCTGCTCGCGGCGCAGTTGCTCCGTCAACGCGGCCAACCGGCGGCCGCGTTCCCCGAGGCGGCGCGACACGTCCCCGGTGACCCAGGTGACGGCCGCCGTCGCCGTGACGAAGGCGGCGCTGAGCGCGCCGATGCCGGGCTCGGCCAGCCGCGTCCCCCACAGGAGGACCAGCCAGGTGACGACGGTGCAAGGGACGGACACTTCGCGCGGACGATGCGCGGCGACGGTGTAGTTCGCGAGAGCCAGGCCGCACACCACCACCGGGTGGTAGTACGCCAGGGTCAGATACGTGAGGACGACGGCGGCGTTGCCGGCGAAGACGAGCAGGGGGGCGAGGCGGCGTACGGCCAACGGCAGGTACACGGCCGCCACGAGGACGTAGGCCACGGCGTCGGCGTCGCGCCAGTGATGGGTCGGGTCGGGCCAGTTGTGGAGCATCGACGCCGAAATCGCCAGCGACCCGACCGCGTACACCGCGTCGGCCACCTGGGGGAGCACGGCGCGTACGGCTCCCCACGGCCCTCCCCGAAATGCCATGCCCCGAGCGTAAACGGCCCGGTCCGGACACTCGTACACCCAGGGTGGTACATCCGCTACCCCACGCGTGGTAACGGATGGTCACCTCCTGGTGGGCCGCGCCCGCACCCCCCGCGCACCTATCTTTCAGCCACGTCACCACGTCAACGAAGCCTGGGACAGCACAACACGGGGGTTCATCATGCGCGCAGCTCGCATGGGGTTGAAGTACTACGCCTTCGGGACGGCGACGGTCGTCGCGCTCCTGTCGACCATGGCCTGCGAGGCGGACGGGGCGGACCGCGCAGGGGGGACCGCTTCCCGCAGCGCGGGCGCGTCCGGGGCCCCGGCCGGTTCGGCTTCCGGTTCGGCGTCCGCCGCCCCGAGCGCGTCAGCCTCCGGCACGCCGGGCTCCGGCGACTCCGCCGAGCCCGGTACGTCCGCGAAGCCGAGCGCGTCCGCGAAGCCGAGCGCGTCCGCGAAGCCGAGCGCGTCCGCGAAGCCGAGCGCGTCGGCGAAGCCCGGTGGGTCGGGGAACCCGCCGTGCACCGCCGCGAACGTGTCGATCACCGGGACGTTCGAGCGGCAGGACTCCGAGCGGAACCTGTTCATGACCGCCGTCAACACCGGCGACAAGACCTGCACGCTGTACTACTACCCGATCGTCCGCTTCGTCACGGACACCGAGGTCCAGCCGCCCCCGATGGAGTCCCCGGCGCGGGCGGCCGCCACGATCCGCCCGGGGGAGAAGGCGTACGCGGCCGTGCGCCTGTTCCGTGAGGGCGGGTCCCGTACCGAGAACAAGCCGTCGGTGAAGGTGTTCTTCCACGACCGCACCGTGAACGACGAGGTGGGCGGGCCGGTTACCGTCAAGCTGCCCGATGGCGGATCGTTGAACGTCGACTCCAACCCCATGGTCACGTTCTGGAACCTCGACGCCGCCATGGTGAAGAGCTACATGTTCAAGGTCCACTGAACCGTCCACCGGCCGACCGCGGTCGGCAGTCCACCGGCCGTCCGCCGTCACCGCGACCGGGTGTGGCGGCGGACCGGCGTACCGGGACCGGAGGCCTTCCGGCCCGCGGACCCGGAGCGGGTCTCAGGTGTGGAGGCGGCTGTTGGGGCCGTCCTGGTCGCCCGCGGCCTCGTCGTTGAACCAGTAGTCACCGGCAGCCAGGTAGCGGAACGAGTGGCTGCTCTTGCTGGGCAGCTCGACGGACACGGCGCGGTTCCCGTCCTTGCGGGGCTGCAGGGTGTGGACACCGGGCTGCCAGTCGTTGAAGTCGCCCACCACGCTGACCGGGCCGGGCGGGGTGTCCGCGGGGAGAACGAAGGTGATCTTGGTGCGGTCCTTGCGCAGGGTGCGTTCCAGCACGACGGGCTCCAGACGGGGGGAGGCGGGGATACCCGCACATCCTGCGGGGCGGACGCGCCCGGCGCCCGCCGACGCCACCGCCCGGGCCCCAGCATCACCCGCCCACCACACCCCGTGCACCCGCCCGGGGTTCCGCCCGGGCCGGTGCGTGCGGCCGACACCGGCCGGTGGGATCGAGCGGCGGCTACGGAGCCGACGGCGCCGAGCCCCGCCACGTCCTGCGGTAGCCCTCGCGCAGGGGTCCGCCGACCAGGCCGAGGACCGCTGACGCCGCGTCGGCCAAGGCCGTCGGGTCACCCGTCCGACACATGCGCAGGTGCCCCTCCAACAGGGCGGCCCCCCGGGAGGGGTCGGCCTCCAGGAGGCGCCGCGGCAGCCACTTACCGCCTCCCGTCCACGCGCGACGGTGGTCGCAGAGCAGGTCGGCCGCCGTGGCGAGGACGTACCCGGCCACTGCCAGGCCCTCGACGGGGTCGGTCGCGTCGACGAGGTCGTCGAGCGAGTCCGTCAACCCGTAGCGCTTCGTTTCGACCCCCGGCGGGTCCAGCGCCGGCGGCCCTCCGCGCAGGTCCGCCTCGGCCAGGGCGCGGGCGCGGAGGGCCTCGCCGTCCACGTCGACCAGGACGAGACCGGTGGCGTACATGTTCTGCATGGCGGCCCGCCGGTTGGCGACGTCCGCGGCGAAGAGTTCGACGAGACCGGCCCGGGTATGGCCGAAGAGTTCCACGATCCGCCCCTCGAAGCGGACGGTCTCCCGGTGGGTCACGCCACCGTCCTCGACGAGCACCACGATGTCCAGGTCACTGCTCGCGGTGGCGCGCCCGGCAGCCGTGGACCCGGCGAGGATCACCGAGAGCGCGTCGGGAAACCGGTCACGGACGAGACGACGGGCCTGTTGGACGTGGGGGGCATCAGCGGTACGAAGGGCGTCCATGCCGTTCAGCGTGCCAGGCGCCGCACCCGAGGGCGAACGACTTCCACCGCGGCCCGGCCCGGCCCGCCCCGCCCGCTCAGGCGAAGAGTTCACCGAGCAGTTCGGGGCCGATCGGGATGCGGGCCGGGCGGTACGCGGGGGGTTGCGTGCCCATCAGGGTGCGGACCAGGAAGTCCCAGGCTCGGGTACGGACGTGGGCCAGGCAGTCGATGAACGTGTGCTCCGCCCCGGGCACGATGAGCAGCTCGAAGTCCTTGTCGGCGGCCAGGAGCCGGTCGGCCAGGCGCAGCGTGTGGGACGGGTGGACCTGGTCGTCCAGCTCGCCGTGCACCAGCAACAACGTGCCCGTCAGCCGGTCCGCCAGGTCCACGTTGGACGTACGGGCCCACGCCTCGGGGTTGGCCGCGCCGTCGTAGGTCTCCACGAAGCCCGGGTTGAAGAAGCGGGCGTCGTGCGAGCCGGAGAGGGCGACCGCGGCTTTGTAGAGGTCGGGGAAGTCCAGCATCGCCCGCGCGGCGGCGAACCCGCCGCCGGAGTGGCCGAACGCGCCGACCCGGTCCAGGTCCATCCACGGCCGGGTCCCCGCCAACTGCCGCAGCGCCGCGACGTGGTCGGCCAGGCCGCCCGCGTCGGCCAGGCGACCGTACGAGGCGTCGTGGAAGGCCTTGCTCCGCCCCGGGGTGCCCCGCCCGTCCAGCGCCACCACCACGAAGCCCAGCGCCGCGAGGGGCTCCGCGTCGAGGCCCGTGCCGCCGGGGTCGAAGCACGGGGCGACCCGGTTGACCTGCGGGCCGGGGTACAGGTTGTCCACCACCGGGTAGCGCAGGGAGGGGTCGAAGCCCCGCGGCCGGTACAGCACCCCGTAGAGGTCCGTCACCCCGTCGGCCGCCTTCACGCGGAACCGCTCCGGCGCCGTCCAGCCGGTGGCGGTGAGCTTGCCGATGTCGGCGCGCTCCAGTTCGACCAGCACCCGACCGGCCCAGTCGCGTACGCGGGACACCGGCGGGGTGTCGACCGTCGACGCCGAGTCGAGGAAGTACTCCTGGTGGTCCGGGACGGTGACGACGTGGTCCAAGGCGTCATCGGTGACCCGGGCGAACCCGGAACCGTCCAGACCGACCCGGCACACCGTGCGCCGGTACGGATCCTCCTCGATCAGCCCGGCGGCGGTGAAGTACACCACGCGCTCGGCCTCGTCGACGCGCAGGATCTGCCGCACTCCCCACGACCCGGAGGTGACCTGCCCGAGCAGCGCGCCGGTGCGCAGGTCGTACCGGTACAGGTGGCCCCAGCCGTCCCGCTGCGAGTACCACAGCACCTCGTCGGCCAACACCCTGACGATCGGCGGCTCGTAGAGCCACTGGTTGGGATCCACCCGGGTCCCCCCGCTCTCGCCGAGCACCGTGGTGACCTCGCCGGTGACCGGGTCCAGTCGGTACAGGGTGAGCGTGCGCAGGTCGCGGGGCCGGTCGAGGTAGTACACCGCCGAGCCGTCCGGAGCCCACCACGCCCACTTGGTCAGGATCGGCGACACGTTCGGCATGAGCAGCGGCTCGGCCCGCGCGCGGACCACCGTGCCCGCCGCGACGTCCAGTACGACGAGCTCGGCCCGCGGCAGGTTCTCGTCCCCCGGGTAGGCGTACCGCTGGGTGTGCAGGAGCGGCGCGGAGCCGTCGGCGGGCGCGGCCTCCACGAGGTGGGTCCGGCGGACGTCGCGCTCGTCGGTGCGGTGCGCCAGCACCTTGGTCGAGTCGGGCGACCAGAGGATCGCCGGCGGCAGGTGCGGCAGGCCGATCTTGCGCAGCAGGGTGCTGTTGCCGGTGGACTGCGGCCCGGCGCCGTACCCGTGATCGGGCTCGCCGTCGGTGGTCAGCTCCCACTCCCGGTCGTCGGACAGGGAGCGCGCCCACAGGTCGCCCTCCCGCCGGGACACCGCGACCTTCCCGTCGGGTGACAGCACCTCCAATGGGTTGCCCGCCGGGGTGAACTCGGCCCGCTCGCAGACGTAGTCGTCCAGCCGGCAGCGCCAGTACGCGCCGAACGCGCCGAACTCCACGGCGTCCCCGGCCGCTTCGTAGCCCGGGAACGGCAGCGCCTCCGGGTCGACCTCCTGGCCGGAGGCGGTGGCCAGCGCGGTGGCGAGCCGGGCGTGGTCGAACGCGGGCTCACGGGTCCCCGCCGCGGGGTCGACCCGTACGAACCGCCGGCCGACGCCGTTGCTCACCGCGTACCGGAAGCGGGTGCCGCCGGCGATCCACTGCGGCCTGACCTTGTCACCGACGACGAGCTCGCCGGGGCGGGCGGGCCGGCGAAGGAGCTGCTCGGCGGCCCGGTAGTCCTGAGTGGTGCTCATCTGCGTCGTCATCCTCGGGGGTCGTTACCGGTTACGGGGTGCGGGGCTCGTTCAGTGGCTGCGGGCGGTGATGTCGCCGTACGAGGTGGTGGCGCGGATGGTGAGGGCGGCGGCGGGACCGTCGGCGTTGTTGAGGGTGTTGTGGATGCGGCCGTAGCGGGTGCCGGCGTCGAGGGTGGCGGAGGTGTGGCGGGCGGCGCCGATGGTGATGTCGCCGTGCTCGGTGCGCAGGTCGACGGTGCCGTGGGTGGCCTCGGTGACGAGGAGGTCGCCCTTCTGCGTGCGGATGTCGGCGGATCCGCCGAGCCGGCCGATGTTGATGTCGCCGGCATGCAGGGCGAGGCGGGCGTTGTTGACTTCGTCGAGCTTGACGGTGGCCTGTGCGGCTTCGAGGGTGACGTCGCCGAGGCGTCCGACGCCGCGGAACTCGACGGCGGCGGTCGTGGCTTCGACGTGGGAGCCGGCGGGGAGTTGGACGGTGATCTCGACGGATCCGGGGTGCCCGAGGACACGGTTCTTGGCGGCGGCGGCGGCGATCCGCAGGGTGCCGTCGCGGAAGTCGGCGGTGGTCCGTTCGGCCGCCTTGACGTCGCGGGCCTTGGTGGGGTCGGCGGGCAGGATCTCGACGGTGGTGTCGGGGCGGTCGGCGGCGATGAACCGGATGTGGCCCGCGGGGACGTCGAGGACGGCCGAGACCGGGGCGGGGGTGGCGAACTTCAGCATGGTGGGCTCCTTCATCTGCGGCGGGCGCTCCGTCGGCCCGTCGTTTCCGATGAGGGAAACATTAAGTTGCGTTCACCTATTGGGCAACACCGTCGTTGCGCATGTCTGTCATTTATGCAGTTCAGATGCTCAATTTCGTTGCAACATGGATGCCTTTAACGCAACGAACGGCATCACACGCGTTGCAATGAACCTGCGATGAACGCTTTACTGGCGACACCATCGAACCCGAAGGAGCCCGCGATGCCGGCAGCTCGACTCACCCCGAGGGAACGTCGACGGATCGCGCGGGGAGTGGCCGACGGCCTCCCCTACGCCGAGATCGCCCGGAGCCTCGACCGGCCGACCTCGACCGTCACCCGTGAGGTACGGCGCAACGGCGGCCCCACCGCCTACCGCGCCGGCCCGGCCCACCGCGCCGCGCAACGCCGCGCCCACCGCCGCGGGAAGCCCGCGAACCGGGGCCCGGAGCCGTCCGCGCGGGCGTGCGGGCGTGACGCCGAGGCGGTGCGCGCGTACGAGGAACAGCTCGCGGCCGTGCTCATGCGATCGGGGCTGCCCCGGATGGCGGCCCGCGTGCTGGCCTGCCTCTGCACCACCGACGAAGGCGCCCTCACCGCGCCCGAACTCGTCCGACGGCTACAGGTCGGCGCCGCCTCGGTCTCCAAGGCGATCGCGTTCCTCGAAGACCGGGGGCTCGTCCGCCGGGAACGCCACGAAGGGCGCCGGGAGCACGGCGAACGCCGCAGCCGCGAGCGCTACCTCATCGACGACGACGCCCTGTACCGATCGACGGTGGCCGCCGCCCGCGCCACCGCCCACCTCGGCCTCACCGCACGACAGGGCGTGCGCGTGCTCGGCCCCGGCACCCCGGCCGCGGCCCGCCTCGAAACCGTCGCCCGCTTCGTCGACTTCGTCTCCGAGAGCGTCGCCCGCACCGCGGAGCACGCCCGCGCCGTCCTCCACACGGGGCCCGCGACACCTTCGGACGGCACCACCTGACCGTGCCGCGTCCCGACCGCGTCGGGGCCGCGTCCGCGCCGCGTTCGGCTCGCGCACCGGAACGCCCGGCGGGCCGCCCGTAGCGGGCCGCAGGTGCCCGGATACCCGCCGGTACGCGAACGGCGTGGGCGTCGTGCTTCCCGTCGGCCTGCGCGGGTAGCCGACGGAAGACGGAAGACGGACGACGGAATACGAACGACAGCACACGGCAGTCGGGTAAGGAGCAGTAGTGATCACTCAGGACCAGCTCACGGCCATGGCGGGATGCGCGGCGCACACGGACCAGGGGCAGCGCCTGGGACAGGTGGAGTACGTCCTGGTCGACGACACCACCGGCAGGCCCGAGTGGGTGAGGATCACCGACCGGGCCTCGGGCCTGGGCGGCGTGTTCGTCCCGCTCCGGACGGCCGAGTGGAAGGACGGGCGCCTGGTGGTGCCGTACCCGGTGACCCTGATCGAGCAGGCACCCTGCGCCGCGCTGGACTGCGGGAGCGTCCTGTCCGTGTCGGAGGAGGAGCAGCTGTACGGGCACTACGGGGTGCGTCCCGCACGCGACGAGGTCAACGCGGAGGGCGACGCCGGGTGGGCGGTGATGGACCGGGCACAGGTCATGCGTGAGGGTACGACCGGCCAGGAGCACGCCGTCTCCCGCCTGCGGCCGGTACAGCCGGGACGATGAGTCGGGCGCCGGGAGCCCCGCGGCCCGCCCGCCGAGGAGCGTGTCACCCCGGCGTCGCGCCGGCCTCCGGGCCGTGGCCGACGCCGGGACCGGCGACCGGTCGGATCACCGTTCGGCGGGGGCCGGTTCGTCCAGGGCGCGCTTGAGGTTGCGCAGGGTGGTACGGATGTTGCGCTGCTGGAAGTCGGCGAAGGTGTGCCCCCGCGTGGCGATCCGGTCGAAGGCGTGGGCCACGAAGTCGGGCCACGAGCGGCGGTCGTCGGTCCACGTCTCGGTCACCCGGGTGCCCTCCGGGACGGGCTCGAACCGGTACTCCCAGGTGGCGATGGGACCGCGTACGCGCGGCCGGCGGACGCCGATCGCGTGCACCCGGAACCGGAACAGACGGCCCTCCTCGACGGCCGTCACGGTGCACCGGGTGGTCCACCGGAAGGCGCCGCGCTTGTTGCGACCGTCGAACACCATGCCCACGCGCGCGTCCGCGGCGCCGCCGTGCACGGTGGCGCCGAGGTTCTCCGGGCTCCAGTCGCCCATCCGGGCGGGATCGGAGACCCTCCGGTAGACATCGGCGGGCTGGGCAAGGACGACGATGCTGTCGGACACCGTGAACGTACGAGGCATGGGACTCCCCTCTCGGCTGCCGACGCTACCCTCGGACGCCCCCGCCGGCTACCCCGCGGTAACTTCGGCGGCCGGCAGCCGCCGCCGGCCCGGGCGGTCGACCACCACCGTCGGGGCCGGCGCGGGAGCGTCAGAGTTCCGTCGCGGCCCGGTCGGAATCGCTGCGCAGAACGCAGAACTCGTTGCCCTCGGGATCCGCGAGGACGGCCCAGCCCGAGCCGTCGGGATTCCGGTGGTCGCCGACGAAGCGGGCACCGAGGGCCATCAGCCGGTCCACCTCCTCGTCGCGGGAGGTCTCGGGTCGCAGGCACAGGTGGATGCGGTTCTTGCCCGTCTTGGCCTCGGGCACCTGGTTGAAGTACAGCACCGGCCCCTCGGTCAGGAGCACCTGGGTCTCCAGGTCCCCCGGTTTGTCCTCCGGATGCAGTGGACAGCCCGTCGCACTGCTCCAGAACCGGGCCAACTCATAGGCATCCGCACAATCGATCGCCACGTTCTGCACTACCGAAACCATGAGCGCGAGCCTTCCCGATCCCCGCGCCGAACGCCACCGGGTTGTGCCCGCGAAGCGGCCGGGCGGGCCGGAAACCCGTCACCCCGGCGCCCGTGGTGTGGCGGTGGCCCGGTCAGAGGCCGGTGGCGCCCTCCACGGTCAGGAGTACGCCGATCACGGCCAGGACCACCGCCGTCACGGCGGAGTTGTGGGTCTCCAGCCAGGTCCTCGCCCGCCCCAGCGGGGCGAGGACGCGCTCGCCCAGAACGAGGTGCGACAGCAGGGGCAGCGCGACGGTGGACACGGCGATCGCGGTGAACACCGCCACGGCGACGCAGGCGCCGGCGGTGCCCAACTCGGCCGCGCCGACGGTCAGTCCGGCCGCCGCGGTCAGCAGGAGGTTCTTGGGGTTGGCGAGCGAGAGCAGCAACCCCCACCGCAGCCCCTTGGCCGGCGTGGCGGCGCTGAGGGCCCGCATCCACGCCGGGGTGTCCTTCGAGGCGCCGGAGCGCCACTGCCCGAGCGCCAGCAGGATGAGCACGACACCGAGCACGGCCTTGGTCCAGGACGCCCAGGTGGGTGTCTCCTCCTGGCGCTCGATGACCGAGGCGAGGGCGGTGCTCGCGGTCGCCACCATGAGGATTCCGACCGTCCAGCCGGCGAAGAACGCGCCGGCGGCCGCCCGGGGCCGAGGCGCGAACAGCAGGAGGATCGCGGGCAGGACGGGGAAGGGGGACAGGGCGATGCCCAACGCGAGCGGTGTCACCTCGGCGAGTACGACGCCCACGGGCCGGCCACCTTCCTCCCGGGACGGGCGGGCCCCGCGGGTCCAGGACTCGGCTGCGCAATCTACCCGTCGGTCCGTGCGACCGTCGGCCTCCCGCGCCGACGCCGAGCCGTGTCGCCGCGTCGCGCGCCACCGGCCCCCCGCGCGGCGCACCGCCAACCGGAACGAAAGCCCCGAGCGTGCCGCGCCGTGCGCCCGGGGAACAGGAATACCTCGTATGCATGATCGAGGGAAGCGGGGGCACTCGGAGTCTCGGAGGTAATAACTATGGTTCCCCTGCTTCTTGTTCTTCTGCTCGCTCTGATCCTTTTCGGTGCCGGTTTCGCGGTGAAGATCCTTTGGTGGGTCGCCATCGCCGTTCTGGTGCTGTGGCTGGTCGGATTCGTCGCCCGTCCCAAGGGTGGTAGCGGTCGGTGGTACCGCTGGTAGACACGCCGCTGTTCTGCGGCGATGTGGTGTGGGGCCCGCCCCGGTCGAGGGGGCGGGCCCCACATCCATGTGCGCCGCGATTGTTATGGACGGCCTTTCCCGGGTAGGCGCGGTGGTGGCCTGGGCGGTCGCCGGGAGCAGTCGGGAACCGACGCCTCCGAACCCGCCGGCCGCCCAGGTCCCGGCCCGTCCGGGAGCGTCGGAAAGATTCATCGCTTTCCGGGTGTGAGGCGAATTCGCCGGGGCAGGCGAGTTTTTGTGAGTGTGAGGCGGTCCGTAGCTCGGGAATTCCCGGGGACGGGCGCCGAGTTCCAAGCCTTATTGGAGGGTTTCGTATGACCGAGAACGTGTGGGGCTACCGCGAGACGTCCGGCCGACTGACCGGCGTGGACCTGACGGACCTGACGGGCTACAAGGTCGAGGCCGCCGACGGCTCCATCGGCAAGGTCGACAAGCACTCGGACGAGGTCGGCTCCGCCTACATCGTGGTCGACACCGGCCCGTGGATCTTCGGCAAGGAAGTACTCCTCCCGGCCGGCACGGTGACCCGGATCGACCCGGGCGAGGAGAAGATCTACGTGGACCGCACGAAGGAGCAGATCAAGAACGCTCCGGAGTTCGACAAGGACAAGCACCTCGGCAACGCGGAGTACCACCAGCAGGTCGGCGGCTACTACGACGGCCCCCGAGGCGTCTGAGCACATTCGACGCGCGCGACGGATCCGACGCGCGCGTCGACCGCATCCGCGGTCCGAGCGTGGGCGCGAGGCGGACGACCGGCAGTACCCGGAGGGGGGGGGGGGCCACCCACCGGTTGCCCCCCCCCCCCCCCCCGTGGTGCCCGGTTAGTGGGGGTTGGGGGCCTAGTTGACCTCGCCACGGTGGGCCCCCGCGG
>NZ_JBIAVF010000027.1:46881-110691 GCF_042893755.1 Streptomyces sp. NPDC001568
GGGCGGGGGGGGGGGGGGGGGCGGGGGGGGGCCCCCGGGGGGGCCGGGGGGGGGGGGGCCCCCCCCCCCGGGGCCCCCCCCCGCCCTCCGCGCTTGGTCCCGGGATCGTCGGGTAGGCGCTCGAAGTGGAAGACGAAGCGGTGGCACCGGGCGAGGACCTGCTCTCAGGGTTGAGCGTCGACGCGAGCAGGCCCGAGCAACCCGTCCTGCTGGACGCCGGAGGGGCTCCCCTCCGGACGTGGCAGGAGAACTACCCCTACCAACAGAAGGTGCGGCGCGGCGAGTACGAGCGGGACAAGCGGATCCTGCAGATAGAACTGCTGAAGATGCAACGCTGGGTGCGCGAGACGGGTGCCCGGGTGTTGGTGCTCTGCGAGGGGCGGGACGCCGCGGGCAAGGGCGGCACCATCCAACGCTTCACCGAACGGCTCAACCCCCGCGGCGCCCGCATCGTCGCCCTGGACAAGCCGACCGAGCGGGAAGCCGGACAGTGGTACTTCCAACGCTACGTCGCGCACCTGCCGGGCCCGGGGGAGATCGTCTTCTTCGACCGGTCCTGGTACAACCGCGCCGGCGTCGAGAAGGTGATGGGGTTCTGCACGGACCGCGACTACGAGCTCTTCCTGCGGCAGTGCCCGGCCTTCGAGACGATGCTGGTGGACGACGGGATCCTGCTGGTCAAGTTCTGGTTCTCGGTCTCCCGGGCCGAACAGCGCACCCGGTTCGCGATCCGGCAGGTGGACCCCGTCCGCCAGTGGAAACTGTCGCCCACCGACCTCGCCTCCCTCGAACTGTGGGACGCCTACACGCGGGCCAAGGTCGCGATGTTCCGTGCCACCGACACCGAGGCCGCCCCGTGGGCGGTCGTCAAGAGCAACGACAAGCGGCGCGGACGGCTGGAGGCGATGCGCAGCCTGCTGTGGCGCGTCGACTACGACAACAAGGACCCCGAAGCCCTGGGCAAGCCCGACCCCCTGATCGTCGGCGCCGCCGACACGCTCCTCGAACAGGGCGAGGAACCCGCCACGCTGTCCCCCACCCCCCTGACCGGCCTGTCCACCGGCCCGGGCCATCACCCGACGCCCGGCCCCGCTGCCGAGCAGTGAGCCCCGGCCCGCCATCGAGGTCGTCCCGTCGTGCGCGGGCCCACCGTTCTACGGGGCCTGCGGCGCGGTGATCCTCGTGAGGACCAGCAGGGTGTCGACGAGGTCCTCCGCCGGAGCCCCGGTGGCCAGGCGGCGCAACTGCTGACCGAAGACCAGGGCGACGGCCACGCCCGCCAGACGTTCGGGGTCCGGCACGCCGAGGTGGGTCAGGATCCGGGTGGCCAGCAGGTCGTAGGCGGCGAAGCAGTCGGCCGCGGCGGCGCGCAACCGTTCGTCGCGGCCCGCCTGGACGTACAGCTCGAAGGGCGCGATGTGGCGGCTGTCGAAGACGTTGCCGCCCGCCACCCGCGCCACCACCTCCGCCGCCTGCCCGATGTCGAAACGCTCGTCGGAGCACTCGTCGGCGAGCGCCGTGAAGTGCCGGGTCTCCTCGGCCACGAAGTGCAGCAGGCTCTCGCGCAACAGCTCGTGCTGCGTGGCGAAGTGGTAGGTGACCGAACCGAGGGAGACACCGGCCTCCTTGGCGATCCGCCGGTTGGTGACGGCGGCGATGCCGTCCTGCCCGATGATCCGCAGCACGGCGTCGATGATGCTCTGGCGGGTCTCGGAAGCATGGTGCATGTCGACATCCTGCCCCATCGGCCGGCGCGACCACCCCTGCGGGTGGCGGGAGTTGGGCCCCACGCGGTGTGGACAGCCGGCGGGACGATCCCTACTGTTCGTTCGAACGAACAGTCGTGGACGGCCGTACGGGAGTCAGCGTGGACATATCCGGATCGAACGTTCTGCTCACCGGGGCCACCGGAGGCCTCGGCTCCGACCTGGCGGTGCGGCTGGCCGCGCACGGGGCCCGCCTCACGGTCACCGGGCGCCGGGAGGAAGCCCTCAAGGCGACCGCGGACGCCTGCGGCGCCCGTACGGTGGTCGCCGACCTGGCCGTCCGGTCCGACGTCGTCCGGCTCGCCGGGACCTGCGCCGAAACGGACATCCTCGTCGCGAACGCCGCGCTGCCCGCCAGCGGCGACCTCCTGGACTACACCGAGGAACAGCTGGACCGGGCCCTCGACGTCAACCTGCGCGCGCCCCTCCTGCTGACCAGGCTCCTCGCCGAGCACATGGTGGCCCGCGGCCGGGGCCACATCGTGCTGGTCGGCTCCATCTCCGGCAAGGCGGCGACGAAGTCGACCTCCCTCTACAACGCCACGAAGTTCGGGCTGCGCGGCTTCGCCCTCGCCCTGCGTCAGGAACTCCGGGGCACGGGCGTGGGCGTGTCCCTCGTCCAGCCCGGCTTCGTCCGCGACGCGGGCATGTTCGCGGCCACGGGCGCCACCCCGCCGAGCGGCATGCGGACGGTGACGCCCCGCCAGGTCACCGACGGCGTCGTACGGGCGATCCGCCGCGACCGCTGCGAGGTCAACGTGGCACCGCTGGAACTGCGGCTGCTCAGCGCCATCGCCGGCCAGTTCCCCGGGTTCGCCGAACGCGTCCAGGCCCGGACGGACGTCGACGGCTCCGTACGCCGCATCGTCGAGGCCCAGCGCTCACACCGGTAGACCCCTCCGCGCGAGGGCCCACGCCCCCGCCCCCACGTGAACGGAGAGCGCGACCGTGTCGAGCAGCCAGCACCTCCCGAACGCCGTGCCGGGCCCGCCCCCCACCACGGGGGTCGCGCGCCGGTCCCTGCTCCGATGGGGAGCCCTGCTCGCCGCCGGCGGAGTCTCCGCGCTCGCCCCCGCCCCGATCGCCCGCGCCACGACGCGAGGGCAGGGCACCGACACCGTGACGACCAGGTACGAGGGCCGCGCCCCGTACGGCACCGACCAGTGGGCGTACGTCGCCTTCGACGTCCCCGCCGGGGTGCGGCGGATCTCCGTGGACACCACGCACGACGCCGCCGCCGGCATCCTCGACCTCGGCGTCTTCGGCCCGTCCGGCTTCCGCGGCTGGTCGGGCGGCGCCCGGTCCGGGTTCACCCTCTCCCCGGCGGACGCCACACCCGGCTACGCCCCCGGACCCGTCGAGCCCGGCGGCTGGTCCGTCATCCTGGGGCCGATGGTCGGCGCCGCCGGCGGCATGGCGTGGCAGGTCGACGTCACCCTGCACCACGGTGACCCGCTGCCCGGCACCCCGTACGACATCCTCCCGGCCGCCGTCGCCGGGCGGGGGCCCGGCTGGTACCGCGGCGACCTGCACCTGCACAGCGTGCACTCCGACGGGCAGCGCACGGTGGACGAGATCGTCGCGGCCGCCCGCCAGGAGGGGTTGGACTTCCTCGCCACCTCCGACCACAACACCCACTCCACCGGCGTGACGTGGCGCGGCAACGTCCCGACCGACCTGCTGGTCATCAACGCCGAGGAGGTCACCACGCGGCACGGCCACTGGCTCGCCGTCGGCCTGCCCCAGGGCGAATGGGTGGACTGGCGCTACGGCCCCGGCGACGAGGGGGCGTTCGACGGCCACGCCCGTCGCGTGCACAGCCTGGGCGGGATCACCATCGCCGCCCACCCGCTCACCCCGGCACCGGGCTCCTTCTGGGAGTTCGGCCTCGACCGCGTGGACGCGCTCGAGGTGTGGAACGGACCCTGGACCCTGGACGACGCGGCCAACATCGCCGCCTGGCACGTCATGCTCTGCCTCGGCAAACGGGTCGCCGCCGTCGGCAACAGCGACGCCCACAGCCCGGCCGACGCCGTCGGTCGCCCCCACAACGTGGTCCACGCCGCCGCGCTGTCGACCCCGGCCGTGCTGGACGCCCTGCGGTCGGGCCGGTCGTACGCCGTCGAATCCGCCGCCGTGACCCTGGACTTCACGGCCCGTTCCGGCGCGGCCGTCGCGGGACCCGGCGAGGAACTGCCGCTGTCGTTGTTCGACACCGTCGACGTCACCCTGGACGTGACGGGCGCCCCCGACAGCATCGCCACGCTGTACACCGAGTGGGGCATCATGGCCGCCACCCGCATCGACGCCACCGGCAGCGGCCGGCTGCACTGGCGCGGCTGGGGCAAGGCGTCCCTGTTCGCCCGGGCCGAGGTGCGCCGGCCCAAGCCCGCCTCCACCACCCTGGACCAACTGGTCGCCCTCACCAACCCGGTGTGGTTCCATTCCGCGCGACTGCCCCCGTACGACGTCGAGCGCCGCGCGCTCTTCCACACCGAGCGCCGCCCCGACGGGTCGTGGAGCGGCATGCGCCCGCTGCCCGGTACCGCCGGGGCGGCCTCGTTCGCGGCGGTGCAGAGCGCCGCGGCCGGGATGGCGGACGGCTCCGTCGTGGTGCTGGGCCTCGCGCCCGACAACGGCCTGTGGCTGACGACCGTACGGGGTACGGCCACCCTCCGGCCGTGGCAGCGCGTGGCCGGACCGGACGGCGCCACCGGGTTCGCCGTCCGGGACGCGGACATCGCGGCCTTCTCCGACGGCACCTGCCAGATCGTGGTGACGGCCATGGACGGCACGGCCCACCACCAGCAGCGCCGCGCCGACGGCGGTACGACCGGCTTCCGGCCCGTCCCGGGCGCGACCCCCGGCAGCCGCTGGGGCGCGACGCGGGTGTCGATCGCGGCCATGCCCGACGGGTCCGCCCACCTGCTCTCCTACGGCACGGACGGTGCCATGTACCACCGCATCCGCGGACGTGACGGTACGTGGACGGCTTGGGGGCGCCTCGCCGGGCCCGGCGGAGCCCCCACGTTCTCCGGGCCGGCCCTGGCGATCACCGGCATGCCCGACGGCTCCGCCCAGGTCCTCGCGATCGGCCTCGACGGCATGGTCCACCACCAGGTGCGGCGCCCCGACGGCTCCTGGACCGGGTTCCGGCAGCCGCGCGGCGTCACCACCGCGACCATGGGGGCCAGTGCCATCGGCATCACCGGCACGCCCGACGGCTCCGCGCAGGTGGTGGCGGTCGGTCTCGACGGCCACGTCCGGCACACCATCCGCCGACCGGACGGCTCCTGGACCCCGTTCGCGCAGGTCCCCGGCCCCAACGGGCGCGACCCCTTTCCCGCGGGGCAGTGCCGCGTCACCACCCTGCCCGACGGCACCGCGCACGTCACGGCCGTCAGCGCGGGCTGACGGCCGGCGCACGGGGTCCGCTCCGGTCACCGGCCCGGGGAAGGACGGTGGAACCGGGGAGGGGAACGGAGGACGGGAACGGTGGGCACGCGGTGTCACCTCACCCTCCGCGCGGGCGGTCGGGGATCGAGGTTCAGGACGCGGTCGACGGCGATCTCGACGACGACCAGGTCCGGCGGGTCGGGCGGCGCCGCGCGGTAGCGGGCGGTGTACCGGCGCACCGCCTCGGCCAGCCGTGCGGGGTCGTCGGTGACGCTCGCCCGCCCTTCGAGGGTGACCCAGCGGAAGCCGTCCGCCTGGCAGAGCGCCGCCCGGGCCGCCGGACCGCCCGCCACGACGCCCGCCGCCACGTTCCGGGCCTTGCGGGCCCCCGCCCGGGTGGTGACCCGGACCAGGCCGGCGGCCGCGTCGAAGGTGAAGCGGACGGGGGTGACGTGCGCGGTGCCGTCCGGGCGCAGGGTGGTCAGGGTGGCCGCACGGGGCAGACCCAGGAACGCCCTTGCCACGAGGGGGAGTTCGATGCTCGCGCGGCTCACTTCTTCTTCACGCCCTCGTTCCACATCAGCTTGGCGATGTTCGGCTTCACCGCCGTGGTGATGACACCCATCGCCTTGCGGACGTACCGCCCCTCACCCAGCTCCCGCAGCATGGCGGCGGCGAGGTCGGCGCGGGCGGTGAAGACGCCGTCCGCGCTCGTCTCGGCCGTCCGGTAGTCCGTGACGACGGGGTGCTCGAAGAGCCCCGACGGCCTGACGAGGGTCCAGTCGAGGTCCGTCCCCCGGATCACGTCCTCCATGCGCCGCATGTCCGCGTGGAGCGTGCGCCCGAGCCGCCGGTTCACCAGCGGGTCGAGCACGTGGTTGAAGAAGTGCGCGCCGGTGGGCCGCCAGTGCGGGTCGGCGATGCTGGAGCTGACGACGAGCAGCCGTCCGATGCCGTGGCGGGCCATGGCCCCCGTGATGGCGTCGGCGCTCGCCGAGTACGTGGTGACGGCCTCCGCGCTGAAACGCGCGCCGAGCGCGGACAGGACGGCGTCCGTCCCGCCGATCGCGGCGTCGACGGCCGCCGGGTCGGTGGCTTCGGCGACGGCCACGGACAGGCCGGGGCGGGCGGGCAGGGAGCCCGGGCGGCGGGTCACGGCGACCACTTCGTGGCCGGCGGCGAGTGCTTGACCGGTGAGGCGGCGGCCGGTGGGTCCGTTGGCGCCGAAGACTGCGATGCGCATGGTGTCGGTCGTCCTTCGTGTGGTGGTGGCAGCGGTCGGAACGCCCTTGACTGTGCCGATCACGAAACGCAGGCTCAATGCCGATGAATAACGCCGCCCCCGCCGCAGCCACACCCCCCGCGCCCGCTCCCAGCCGCACCCGGGGCCGTCCCCGGGGCAATCCGCCGACCCGCGAGTCGATCGTCCCGGTGGCCCGTTCGCTGTTCCTGGAGCACGGCTACCGGCGCACCACGCTGCGCGCGGTCGCCACGGCCGCCGGCGTCGACCCGGCCCTGATCGCCTACCACTTCGGCTCGAAGAAGGGCCTCTTCGCCGACGTGATGCAGTTCCAGTGCGCCACCGCGTTGACCGTGGACGACGTCCTCGGCGGCGACCCGGCCACCCTCCCCGGCCGGCTGATCGACGCGGTGACGGACCTGTGGGAGGACGCCGACTTCCGGCAACTCACCGGGCAGGGTGAAGAGGCCGCCGAAGCGATCCGCGAATACCTGGAACGGGAGCTGCTGGCCCGCCTCGTTGAATTTCTCGGCGGCCCGGACGCGACCGCCCGCGCCACGGCCGTCGTGACGATCCTCGGCGGCCTCATCTACACCCGCTGGATCAACCCCCTGCCCACCCCCGGCTCCCTCACCCCGTCCGAGGCCCGCCACGCCCTCACCCCGGCGCTGCGCGCGGCGCTGGCCCCGAGGCCGCGTACGACGGCGTCCGGCGGAGCGGCCCGCCGTGCTCCGGCTCCCTCCGGCGGGGGCGCCGTCCGGCGTTGACCCCGCCGCCCGGCGCCCCGCCGGGGGCTACCGCCCGGGCGCGTACGCGGCCCGCAGGTGGTCCACGTAGGCGGCGATGCCGGCGTACGGACGGTCCTGCGCGCCCGAGCGGTGCGGCTCCATGTGCCCGTCGGGGTGCAGCCGGATCGTGGTCGTCGCCGCGCGGGGTGCGGCGTCCGCGGCGTCGGGGGCGGTGCCGGGGAGCGCGGCCGCGTCGAGGACCGCGACGTCGCCGGGGAAAGCGGCCCGGGCCCGGGCCGCGGTGGCCGCCGGGGGGTGGCCCGTCCGGTTGGCGCTGCTGACGTACAGGACGGGGTGCGCGTCCAGAACGGGCCGCAGCGGCTCCCAACGGGCCCCGAAGAGCAGCGTCCAGCCGTCGTGAGTGGCCGGGGCGAGCCGGCCGGGCGGCGCGTGGTCGCGGCCCAGCGGCGCCAGCAGCGTCACGCGCTCGTCCGACAGCAGCCGACGGGCCGTGCCGGCCGCCGCCGCGGAGAGGTCCAGTGCCCGGAGCACGAGCTCGGCGGTCGCCGGGTGGTGGACCCACAGGGCGACGGGCTGCCCGACGGGGCGGCCCTTGGCCCGGTTGACCGCGTCCGGTGTGGTGGCGGCGACGACGTAGGTCAGGGGAGCGGGGTTGGGCAGCACGACGGCCCGCCCCCGCGCCAGGTGCGCACGCGCTGCGTCGACGCCGTCGGCCGGGACCCCGGTCATCGCGCGGCACCGGCCCCACGGGCCGCCGGCACGGCCGGGGCGCAGAGGTAGTCGGCGAAATCGGCGTCGTCGACCACGGCCTGCCCCCGCTCGTAGGCCCGTGACTTCACCCAGGTCGCCGCCGCACGCGTCTGCTCGGCGTCGAGGTGGTGTCCCAGACGTGCGGCGACGGCGCGGATCACCCGGCCGCTGGCCAGATGCGTCAGGATCACCCGCGGCTCGATGCCCAGAAGTTCCCGCGGATCGTACGGCTCGAACAGGCGGGGATGGACGAACGGGGTGCCCGTGGAGATGGTGCCGACCCCGTCCCCCACGATCGGTGTCGTCACGCCGAGCGGTGCGCCGGTCTCCGCGGACACCATGCGGGCGATGTCCGGCAGCAGCGTCAGGTCCGGGGCCGTCCACCACGCGTCGCGGGCGTCGCCGAGCAGCTCCCGGGTGCGTTCGGGCCGGTAGGCGAGCAGGAACAGCAACTGTTCGGTGGCGACCATGCCGCTGCGCTCGGCGATGCCCAACCAGGACGAGGCGTGCACGCGGATGCCCGCGCGCAGCGCCTGGAGGGTGTTGGCCAGGGCGAGGCCGAGGTCGTTGTGGAGGTGCGAGGCCAACACGACGTCGTCACCGGCGCGGCGGCGCACGGTGGTGAACATGGTCGCGGCGTCCTCGGGCAACTGGTCGCCGACCGTGTCCGCCAGCACCACCACCCCCGCGCCGGCCTCCGTCAGCCGCGCCGCGTGCTCGCCGACCAGCAGGGGGTCGGCGCGGGACGCGTCGGCCAGGCACACGTCGACGGCCACGGTGTCGTCGGTGTCCAAGGCCCGCGCGACCAGCGCGGCGCCACCGGCGAGGGCCTGTTCGGCGGTGCCGTGGGTCATCACCCCCGCCATCGCCTCCGATGCCGGCACGACCACCATGATCCGGGCGTGGGCGGTGCCCCGGACCGAGTCCAGGGCCTGACGCACGTCGTGGGCGGTGCCCCGACAGACCGCGGACACGCTCACCGCGCCCTCGGCCTCGACCGCCACCCGTCGGACCGCTTCGAACTCCTGCGGACACACCGCGGGGAACCCGGCGGCGAACACCACGTGCCGAGGCCCGTCCGCGCCGAAGACGCGGCCCTGGGTGCGGGCCAGACGTACCCGGAAGTCCGGCGTCATCAGCGTCTTGGCCTGCGCCCCGTCCCGCGGCGATTCCTCCCACAGCACGACCCGTCCCGCGCGCGCGGACGCGCGCACCACGTCAACCCCCACCGTCGAACCCCTCCGCTCACCGGTCACGGACGGCCGACCCGCCGCGCTCCGGGAAACGATCAACCGGGAGGGGGGCCTTCCGCAGGCGTGGCGAATCGATTCACCCGTACGTGTCACGTCGGGGCAGGGGCAGGGGCCGGGCCGGGGCCGGGGGTTGCGGGGGTGCGGGGCGTGGGCAGCGGGTCGGCGGGCGGGCGCCCTACATGGGGTCCATGGTCCCGCTGCCCTTGCCGTTCACCTCTTCGCTCAACTGGCGGATGTGCTGGGCCTTCTCCGTCAGCCGCTGCTTCTCCGCCGGGTCGCCGGCGTGCTGGGCCGCCTGTTCGAGCTCCTCGGCCTTCTCGCGCATCTCCCGCGTCCGCTTGCTCGGCTGACTGTCGTTGTTCATGGCCAGTTCCTTCCCTCGGGGGAGTGAGTGCGGACGCTCGCATCCAACCAGCGGAGCGACATCCGGTCGCCGTACCGCCACGGCGACCCACCGGAACTTCACCGTGCCGGACGCGACCGCTCAGGTGCTCCCCGGCCCGTTCCGGCCCTGCCGGCCCGCTCCGATCCGCTCACCGCCGCGCCTACCCCGTGAGGGGATCACCATCCGCCCGTGCGACCGCGCCCGGCCACGCGTACCCAAGAGCCTTGACGGGGAGCTCCGTTGAACCCGTCGATCGACCACTCGTCAGCCTGTTCGATGGCATACGCTGTCGAACGGCGACGCGATCCGCGCGGCGAGCCGTAGGACCGCTGGCAAGGACGATGACAGACCGACGAGCAACCGGTCCGCCGGGCGCCGTTCCCGGTGGGACGCCCACCCCCCGGGCCGGCGGCATCTGGGACTCGGCCCTGACCTCCGAGGAGTACGCGGCCGTCAAGGGCGTCGGGTTCGAACCGGTCGGCCAAGTGCTCGGCACGATCGTTTGCAGCGTCGGGTACGAGGGTGTCGGCGGCTGCCCGGGAGCGTGGACGGTCGTGGACGGCAAGCGGGTGCCGTTCTCCCGTTGGGTGCCGTCGCTGTCACAGACGGCGAGGGCCATGCAGGCGGCGCGCAGACGCGCGCTCTCGCGGGCGGTGGCCGAATGCGGCGCGCTCGGCGGCGACGGGATCGTCGGGGTGGAGCTGTGCGCCAACCGGTTCGCGGAGGAGTTCGTGGAGTACACCGTGCGGGGCACCGCGGTCCGGGCCCGCTCGAGGATCCGGCCGCACCGGCCGTTCACGTCGCACCTGACGGGCCAGGACTTCGCGAAACTGCTGCACTCCGGATGGGTTCCCACCGGACTCGCCTTCGGCGTGGCTCTCGAAATCCGACACGACGACTGGCGCACCTCCCGCCGCACCGCGTGGACCGCCGAGACCCAGGAGGTCGACGGCTACACCCACCTGCTCGGCCACGTCCGCCGCCAGGCCCGCGGACAACTGACGCTCGACGCGGCGAAGCACGGCGGCGACGGGTTGGTGGTGGACGACGTGGAGCTGACGGTGAGCGAGAGCGAGTGCCCCGCGTACGGGTACACGCGCGACTTCATCGCGGAGGCGGTCTTCGTCGGCACCTCCATCGCCCGCTTCGGCCGCTCCGAACGGTCCGCCGGGCCCACACCACTGACCATCATGAGACTGGAGCGCGAGCGCTGATATGACCGAGCGAACGGGACAGGGACCGGCGGGCGCAGCCGCGCGGCCGGCCGCCGACGGCGTGCCCGAGGACGCGATGCGGCGACTCGCGCACCCCCGGTCGGGGGAGGGGGCGGCGCCGTTCACCTCGAACCTCTCGGTGAACGAGTTCCTGCTGGTGCGCGAGGCCGGCTTCCGCCCGCTCGGTCTGGTCCTCGGCTCCTCCGTCTACCACGTCGGCATCCAGCTCGGCCGGTGGTCGAAGAACCAGGAGCTGACCAAACTGTCACAGGCCATGTACCACGCCCGTGAACTCGCGATGAGCCGCATGGAGGCGGAGGCGAGCGCCCTGGGCGCGGACGGGATCGTGGCGGTGCGGCTGGACATCGAGTTCAAGGAGTTCGGATCGGACGTGGCCGAGTTCATCGCCGTCGGCACGGCGGTCAAGGCGGCCGGCGCGGACCCCGGACCGGCCGGGACGTGGCTGAACAACAAGGGCAGGCCCTTCACCTCGGACCTGTCGGGCCAGGACTTCTGGACGCTGGTCCGCGCCGGCTACGCGCCGCTGGACATGGTCATGGGCTCGTGCGTCTACCACGTCGCGCACCAGCGTTTCGCGCAGGTGCTGAGCAACACGGGCCGCAACGTCGAGATCGAGCCGTTCACCCAGGCGCTCTACGGAGCACGCGAACTGGCGATGGGCCGGATGCGGGCGGAGGCGGAGTCCCTGGACGCCGAGGGGATCGTGGCGGTCCAACTGCGGCAGCACTCGCACTCCTGGGGGCCCCACACCACCGAGTTCTTCGCGGTGGGGACGGCGGTCCGCCCGCTGCGCGACGACCACACGATCGACCGGCCGGGCATGGTGCTGAGCCTCGATGGCTGAGCCGCCGGACGTGGACATGCTGGCCGCTGCGCTGCGCCGGGACAGCGCGGACCTGAGGCTCTACGTCGCCGTGCTGGCAACGAACCTGGCGGACTCGCTGCCGCCCGGCGCGGTGCGCGTCAAACGCAGGCGTTCCCTGGCGGAGCGGATGGCCGGACGCGAGGGTGCCGTCACCGAACTGGACGTCGCGCTCGGCGAGCGGCGCCTCCTGCTGCGGATGGACCGGGACGGCCGGGCGACCGGCGAGGTCTGTCACGAGGTACGGGGCATCGTGCTCTCCCGGCGCCCGGTGGGCCTGGACGAGTGGATCGACGCCCTGGCCCGCTCGCTGTCCGAAGCCGCGACCGCGAACGCCCGGGCCCGCGAAGCCGCCGAACGCTTCCTGTCCTGACGACGGTGGCGCCTGCGGCGGGGGCGGTGCCGGGGGCGTCGGGCCGCCGGCCGGCGGCCCGGGGTTCGCCGCGCCCGAGGTCCTCACGGACCAGGCCGATCAACCGCTTGACCTCAACCGCACTTGAGTTCGTACGGTCGCCGCATGGACCTGCACGCAGCGCAGGATCCGCACCGGAAATCCAGGAAGGCATCCCATGACGACCCAGCTGACGCCCCAGCAGGTTTCCGACGCCGAACTCGCCGGACAGCCCGCCGCGTACTGGACCGGTGTCGCCTATGAGGCGCTCATCGCGTACACCCGGGCCCGGCAGGCGGAAAAGGGCTACACCCAGCCCCAGTTCTGGCTGCTGCGCAATCTGTCGGTCAACGACATCTCGCCCGACGGTGAGGGCATGACCCTGCCCGAACTGCGCGGGGCGATGGTCTCCTACATCCGCCCCGAGGACGATCTGGCGGCGGAGGCCGAGGTGCTCCTTGAACGCGGTTGGTTGTCCCGGGACGCCGAGGAGCGGCTGTGGCTCACCGAGGAGGGGGAACAGGCCCGCCTCGACCTCGCCCGCAACGCCCCCGCGATGCGTGCCGCCCTCCACGAGGGCATCGACGACGCGGACTACGTCACCACGTTGAAGGTGCTTCAGCAGCTGATCCGCAACGCGGGCGGGACGGTCGCCTGACAGGCCCGGCCCCGGTCGGGGGCGTCCGGGCCTCGTGGGCGCGTCCGGGCTTCGTGGGCGCGTCCGGGCGATGACGATCGTGGCCGGTTCGCCGCGCGTCCAGGTCGATGCCGGAAGCACTCTCGGACCTCGGCTCCGGGACCGCAGGCACCGGCCGGGACCGCGCGCCGGCGCGTCGCCGGTGAAATCGCGGCGCGTGTTGCGATGAGTACGGGATCCGCCGCCGGTCTACCCTTCGGACCCATCGTGTGGGAGGAGCAGCAGATGACCGGTACGAAGACTCTCGACCTCGGACCGCAGGCCCGGATCGTGGCGCGGCTCGCGGCGGGCGTGCCCGACGCGCGGCTCGGCGACCCGACGCCCTGTCCCGCGTACGCGCTCGGTGACCTGCTGGGTCACCTCGCCGGGCTCTGCGTCGCCTTCCGCGACGCCGCCCGCAAGGATTTCGGCCCGACGACGGACACCGACCCCGGGTCGGGCGTCCCCTCCCTGTCCGCCGACTGGCGCGAGGAGCTGCCCCGGGTCCTCGACGAGCTCGCCGAGGCCTGGCGGGATCCGGCGGCCTGGAGCGGCATGACCCGTGCGGGCGGTGTGGACCTGCCGGGCGACATCGCGGCGGCGGTGGCCGCGGACGAACTCGTCGTGCACGGCTGGGACCTGGCCCGGGCCACCGGCCAGGAGTACGAGCCCGATCAGGCCGCGCTGCGCGCCTCGCACGCGTTCTTGCTGGCGGCCGCCGAGGAGGACGACCGCGGCGGCGGCATCTTCGGCCCCGTCGTGCCCGTACCGGACGAGGCCCCGCTGCTGGACCGGGCCGTCGGACTGAGCGGGCGCGACCCGGGCTGGACACCGCCGACATCCCCGTGACACGGCCCCCCGGCCGCACACTGGTGGAGTGACGGACAGCGAACGGCGGACGGACCGGCGCCTGGAACGAGCCATCCTGGAGTTGCTGGAGCGCCGGAGCCCGACCTCCAGCATCTGCCCCTCCGACGCCGCGCGGGCGGTGTACGAGGGCGACGACGACGGCTGGCGCGCGCTCATGGAACCGGCCCGCCGCGCCGCCCGGCGCCTGGTCACGGCCGGCGAGGTCGAGATCACCCAGGGCGGCCGTCCCGTCGACCCGACGAGGACCCACGGCCCGATCCGCATCCGCCGCCCCCGCTGACCGGCGTTCGCCGCCCGTCCCTTCCGCCGCACTCCCGCGAGACCGTGATCCTCACCGGCGCCGCGCAGCGGGGGGCGCCGTACGGGGCCGGCCGCCGGTCGGTCGGGAGTCCGGGCAGAAACGGACCCATGGGGTCCGGCCGTTGTCCGATCGCGGAGCGGGCGGGGGCGCCCTGCGGGGCGGGCTCCGGTCCGGACCAGGATGTGGAAAGACGGGCGCAATTGCCCTCCCGTTCACATAAGGTCGTGCCTTCCCGCGGCCCTCGAACAGGCCGAACGCCTGAGCACACGAGGGTCTTCCCGACATGAGCCACGCCTCGCTCGCCCCTGTCCCGACGGACGTCGCGGCCGACCGCCGCACACCCGCGCCGCCGACCCCGCGCTCCCGGCGCGCCGCGCGGGCGGCGCCCCCGGTCGCGGCGCTGATGGCCATGGTCGCGTACTGCGCCGGGCTCGCCCTCCACGGCACGTTCCCCTTCGGCGTCGTTCCGCGCGCGGACAACGACCTGCGCCACCAGTACGTCCCCTTCCACACCTACCTGTGGGACCTCCAGCACGGCACGGCCCGGGGCGACCTGCTGTTCAACTGGCAGAGCGGCTACGGGGTCGGCTTCCTCGCCGACTTCGCCACCTATCTGATGAATCCTTTCTCCTGGCTGACCGGCCTCTTCCCCCGCGACGAGGTCGAGTTCGCCGTCTTCCTGGTCAGCCTGCTCAGCACCGGGCTCGCAGCGGCCCTGATGACCGTCTTCCTCGGCCGGCTCCGCCCCGGCTCCCCCTGGCTGCGCGCCCAACTCTCCGTCGGCTACGCCGTCTGCGGCTGGAACGTCGCCGAAGGAGCCATCGTCCCCATGTGGATGTGGGGCCTGGTCGCGCTGCCGCTGCTCGCACTCGTCACCGACTGGTGCCTGACCGGCCGTCGCTGGGTGCTCGGCACCTTCCTGATCGCGTTCTGCTGGTGCGCCAACTTCTACACCGCCGCGATGGCCACCCTGGCCGCCGCGATCGTCCTGGCCCTGCGACTGGCGACCGCCGACGTCGACCGCCGCACCCGGATACGGGTCCTCGCGCGGGCCGCCGGCATGACGGCCACCGGCCTCCTCCTCGCCGCGCCCGTCATCCTGGTGTGCGCCCTCGCCAACGCGCAGGCCCAACCCACCGACCGGTACGTCGTCGACGTGGAGACCGAGCCGCTCACCTACCTCGCGATGTTCCTGCCGGGCAGCCTCGCCAGCCCCACCGCGCCGAACGTGTTCGTCGGCGTCCTCGTCCTCCTGCTCGTGCTCGCCCTGCCGTTCCAGTCCCGGGTCCCGGTCCGCGAGCGCGTCGGCTGGGCCCTCGTCATCACGCTGACCGCCGTGTCCTTCGTCGTCACCCCCACCGCCAAGCTGTGGCAGGGCTTCACGCTGCCGCACGGGGCCCCGTTCCGCGAGGCCTTCGTCCTCAGCGGCTTCCTCGTGATGGCCGCGTGGGTGTGCCTCGCGCGCATGCCGCGCCCCCGCGCCCTGCTCGGCGGCGCCGCCCTCCTCGCCCTGCTCGTCGCCCTGACCCACGACACCCAGCCGGTCGGTGAAACCGCCCTGCGGGGGACCCTCGCCGGAGGCGTCGCGTTCACCGGACTGCTCCTGCTGTACGCGCGCGGCCTGCGGCGCCGGGCACGGGCCGTCGTCATGTCCCTGCTCGCCGCCTGCGTCGTCGCCACGACGGCGTGCTCCGTGTACGCCGTCACCGCGCTGGAGGACCCCTCGCTGCGCGGACCGGCCCGACCCCAGACGCTGACCAGCGCGGGCCTCGAAGCCCACGGGACGCTGACCGGCCTGAGCCGCTGGCCCGAGTTCCGTGCCGAGGCCGGCCCCGGGCTGTTCGTCACCAACAACGACGCGATGCTGCTCGGCGGTCAGGGCGGCTCGTACTACAGCAGCTACGTGACCCGGGAGACCGCGACCGCCCTCGCCGGCCTCGGCCTCGGCCAAGCGATGGGCGGCCGGCACCTGTGGCCGGCCCGCGATCCGGTGCTGCACGCCCTGTTCGGCGTCGGCGCCACCCTCGACGCGGACACCCTGCGCCCCCGCACCATGCCCGCGCCCCCACTGGTCACCGTACGGGCGCCCGGCAACGACCGTACGTACGGCGCCCCCACCGACTCGGTGTGGGCCCGACGGCAGGCGGCTCTGGGGGCGCGCGTGTACACGGTGCCGGAGCTCACCCCCACCAACCCGGGCGCGGCCGCACGCACGGAGGCGGGCCTGCCGCTCACCGGCGCGACGGAAGCCCGGGCTCAGGGCGAGGACCAGGGGCAGGGCCCGCAGAGCGGGGCCAACACGTTCACCGCGCGGTGCGCGCCCGGTGACCGAGCCTTCCTGCACGCGCCCGCCCTGCGCGCCGACGTGGCGGTCCGGGGCGGTGAGTCCCGGGGGTTCTACGGGGATCCCCCCGTGAGACTGACCCCGCTCGAAGAGGTGGGGCGGGTGTCGGCCGACGGCCTGCTCACCCTCGACGTCCGCACCGGCGGGACGGGCCAGGTGCTCCCGGCCGACGCGATCGGCTGCCTGGACACCCGGGCCCTCGACGCCGCCGTGCAGCGGCTGCGCGACACCGGTGCCACGGCGGTCCGGGTGGACGGCCACTCGATCGCCGCCGACCTCCCGAAGGGCTCCACCGGTACCGCCGTCGTCGCCACCACGGTCCCGCCGGGCTGGACCTGTTCCGTCGACGACGGCCCGGCCCGCCCCCCGATCTCCCACCAGGGCCTCCTGGGCGTCCCGTTGGGCGACGGCGCGGACCGCATCGCGTGCGCCTACACGCCACCGGGCCTGACCGCCGGCCTCACGGGCTCGGCGGCCGGAGCCCTGACGCCGGCCGGCGTACTGCTGGCGCGGCGGCTCCGCTCCCACCCTCCGCGCCGCCCGGCCACCGGCGCGATCCCGCGGCCGGGCAGGGGCGACCGGGTCGGAGCCCGACGGCGTTGAGAGCGGTTCGCCGGACGGGGAGCGGTCACCTCAGGGGCAGGACTCGTCGGTCTTGACGACGGTGAACGCGACCGGCCGACCGTTCAGCGCGGAGCCCGCGGCCGGGCTCTGGGTGCACACCTTCCAGTTCGACTCCTGGAGCACCATGCGGCTCTGCGACGAGGCGTCCTTGACGGTGATCGACGCGTTCGTCGGGAGCGCGCCGCGGGCGGCCTTCATCCCCTTGCCGACGAAGTCCGCCATGGTGTCGCCGGCCGGCTTCGGGGCGGGGGCGTCGGCGGTCGGGCAGCTCTCCTCGAGCTTGACCGCACCGAAGTCGATGGTGGTCGACGTGTCGACGTTCGGACCGGGCGCCGGGGTCTGGCTGCAGACCTTCCAGTTGCGGTCGAGGGCCTGGAGCCGCTCCTGGCCGAGGCTGTCGTGGGACTTCAGGAGGACGAACCCGGCGGCCTGGGCCTCGTCCTGGGCGGCTTGCAGGCCCTTGCCGACGAAAGGGGGGAGCGTGGCGGTCCTGGCGCCGCCGCCGGTGGCCTTCGACGGTGGGGTTCCGGCCGGCGAGGAGGCGGTCGCGGCGGAGGCGGCGGGCGTGACGGGCTTGCCGTCCGCGGCCTGGGGGTTGCAGGCGGTGAGCGCGAGAAGACCGGCGCCCGCGAGCAGGGTGACGTGATGTGTGCGCATCGCGCCATGATCGCCGGGGATGCGCCGGTTCGTGGGGGCTGTGACCGTTCCGTGACGCACCGGAACCGCGAGCCCGGTGCGTGCGATCGGGAGCCCGGGCGGGCGCGCACGCGTACGGCCATTGGGATGGTGTTCGCGGTGGCGACCCATCCGGGGCGGCCCGGACCTCGAAATCCGGGGCGAGCCCGCGATTTCCGCGGGCCGGCCGCACGAACCACACTCCTCGGGGAGCACCATGCGTACGCGCAAGACCATCACCGCCCTGTCCATCGCCGTGGCCGCGGCCCTGTCCGCGCCCGTACTGGCGTCCGCGGACGGCGGCGGCAACGCCATGGACCACATGGACCGGACGGGCCGCAAGGCGCTGACCGCCGTGGGCCTGACCGCGAACCAGCGCCTGGTCGAGTTCACCGTCGACCGGCCCGGCAAGAGCATGTCGATCGGCAGGGTGACCGGCCTGTCCGGGGACACCAAGATCGTCGGGATCGACTTCCGGGTGCAGAACGAGAAGCTCTACGGCGTCGGGGACCGGGGGGGCATCTACACCCTCAACACCGTCAACGCCAGGGCCACGAAGGTGTCCCAGCTGACCGTCGCGCTCTCCGGCCGGCAGTTCGGCGTGGACTTCAACCCGGCGGCCAACCGGCTCCGCGTCATCAGCAACACCGGCCAGAACCTGCGCCACAACCTCGACGACGCCGCCGCCCCGCTCGGCACCACCGTCGACGGCACGCTCACCAACCCGACCACCCCGCCGTCCACCGCGATGGGCGTCACCGGCGCCGCGTACACCAACAACGACCTCAACACGGCGACCGCGACCACCCTCTTCGACATCGACACCACGGCCGACCGGGTCTCCCTCCAGTCGCCCGCCAACGCAGGCACCCTCGCCCCGACCGGGAACCTCGGCGTCGCCGCCGGACCGGACGCCGGCTTCGACATCTACTTCTCGCCCAAGCACGGCACCAACCAGGGCTTCGCGGCGCTCAACACCGGCGGTGCCTTCCGCCTGTACGGGGTCGACGTGCTGACCGGCGCCGCCCGCGACATGGGCGCGTTCCCGAAGCAGCAGCAGGTCACCGACCTGGCCCTGCCCCTGGACCAGGGCTGACGTGACCGTGCGGTGGGCCGCCCGGCGCGCCGGCCCACCGCACGACCGCACCCCACACCGCCCACCCCACACCGCCCACCCTGCGGCGCCCACCCCGCGGGGCCCCGCCTCAGCGGCCCCGGCCCGTGCCCGCGCTCCCGTGCAGTGCGGTCAGTACGCGGTCCGGCGTCAGGGGCAGTTCGCGCAGGCGGCGGCCCGTCGCGTGGGCGACGGCGTTGCCGAGGGCGGCGGCCGTCCCGACGATGCCGATCTCGCCGATCCCCTTGCTGCCCATCGGGTTGAGGTGCTTGTCGTGCTCGTCGATCCAGTGCGCTTCGAGGTCCGGCACGTCGGCGTGCGCGGGCACGTGGTAGGCGGCCAGGTCGCTCTCCGTGAAGTCGCCGAACTCCGCGTCCACGGTGCTGTGTTCCGTGAGCGCCATGCCGATGCCCATGATCATCGCCCCCTTGAACTGCGAGCGCGCGGTCCGCGGGTTGAGGATGTGGCCGGCGGCGAAGACGCCGAGCAGGCGCCGGACGCGTACCTCCCCGGTCACCGTGTCCACCCGGACCTCGGCGAAGTGCGCGCCGAAGGCGTGCCGGGCGTACGGGGACTTCTGCTTCGCCGACTGCGTGGTGTCGGCCGACGCCGACAACCCCTCGGCCGGCAGCGGCCCGTCATGGCGCTCCAGGCGCGCGCCGAGGGCGGCGCAGGCGTCGTGGACGGCCCAGCCCCAGGACCCCGTACCGGAGGACCCGCCGGCCAGTGACGCGGCGGGCAGGCCGGTGTGCCCGATGGCGACGGAGACGCTGTCCAGCGGGACCCGCAGGGCGTCGGCGGCCACCTGGGCCAGGACGGTACGGGCCCCGGTCCCGATGTCGGTCGCGTTGATCTCGACGAGGTGGCTCCCGTCCGGGCGGGCGTGCGCGCGGGCGGTGGACGGGGCGATCAGTACGGGGTAGGTGGCGGCGGCCACCCCGGTTCCGATCAGGTACGGGCCCTCGCGCAGCGGGGTGCGCCGACCCGCCCAGCCGAACCGTTCGGCACCCTCGCGCAGGCACTCCACCAGGTGCCGGCTGCTGAAGGGCCGGCCGCTGTCGGGCTCGGTCGTCGGCTCGTTGCGCACGCGCAACTCGATCGGGTCCATGCCGAGGGCGTCGGCCAGTTCGTCCATCGCCGATTCCAGCGCGTACATGCCGGGGGCCTCCCCGGGCGCGCGCATCCACGACGGCGTCGGCACGTCCAGGGCGACGGCGCGGTGCGTGGTCCGGACGTCCGGTACGGCGTACATGACGCGCGCAGGCACGGCGGCCTGCTCGACGAACTCCCGGACGCGGGAGGTGTGCGTGGTGATCTCGTGGGTGAGGGCGGTGAGGGTCCCGTCGGCGCGGGCGCCCAGCCCGATCCGGTGCAGGGTGGGCGCGCGGTGCCCCACCGTCGCGGGCAGGTGGGCGCGGGGGAGGGACAGTTTCACGGGCCGGTCGTAGTGGCGCGCGGCCATCGCGGCCAGCACCACGTGCGGGCGCGGGGTCCCCTTGGAGCCGAACCCGCCGCCCACGTGCTCGGAGACGACGGTGACGTCGTCCTCGGCGAGCTCGAACAGCGAGGCCAGCGCCGCGCGGACCGGGCCCGCCCCCTGGCTGGAGTCGTGCACGGTCAGGTGGTGGCCGGCGGCGTCCCAGACGGCGGTGGCGGCGTGCGGTTCCATGGGGTGGTTGTGCAGCGGCGCCACCTCGTAGGCGCAGTCGACCCGTACGTCGGCGGCGGACAGCGCCGCGTCGGGGTCGCCCTGCTCCCGGTGGGCGGGATGGCCGCCGTTGGCCTCCTGCGGGGTGTAGGCGTCGGGGTGGTCGACGCTGAGGACGGCGTCGTGCGGCTCGCTCGCGTAGTCGACCCGCACCTGCGACGCGGCGGCCCGCGCGCCCTCCAGGGTGTCCGCGACGGCGAGGGCCACGTACCAGCCGCGATGAGGGACCCGGGGGTCCTGGAGCAGTTGCAGCGTGGGGTCGTCGGAGGGGCCCAGGCGCGGTGCGTTGAACGGCGTCAACACGCCGATGACGCCGGGCAGCCCGGTGGCGGCCGTGTCGTCGACGGCGGTGACCCGCCCGCGGGCGACCGTCGCGGGGACCGGCCAGGCGTAGGCGCAGCCGGGCGGCATGTGCTCGGCGGCGTAACGGGCGGCTCCGGTGACCTTCTCGCGCCCCTCCCGCCGGGGCGCGGGGCTGCCGAGGGCGTTGGTGGAGCGCATGACGGCTCCCTCTCTGATCGGTGCCGACGGCTGCGTCGGCCGGGGTGGGGGCGCGGTGGTGCTACACGGTGGGCCGTTCCGTCCGCGCTGCCGGCGGCCCGCCGGCGGCGCGCACCAGCCGTGCGAGCGCGTCCTGGGCGAGGCCGCGCGCCAGGTCGACCTTGAACGCGTTGTCGCGCAGCGGCCGGGCCTGCGCCAACTCGGCGTCCACGGCCTTGCGTACGGCTTCCTCGGTCGGCCGGGCGCCCACCAGCAGCTCCTCGGCGCGGCCGGCGCGCCAGGGCCGGTGGGCGAGCCCGCCGAACGCGAGGCCGAGCCGGCGTACGCGTCCGTCGTCGGCGAGCTCCAGCACGGCGGCTACCGAGGCGAGGGCGAAGGCGTACGAGGCCCGGTCGCGGGCCTTGCGGTACAGGGAGACGGCGCCGGGGCCGGCCGGGGGCAGCACCACGGCGGTGACGATCTCCCCGGGGCGGATCACGGTGTCCCGCTCGGGTTGGTCACCGGGCAGTCGGTGGAACGCGGTCGCGGCGACGCTCCGGGGACCGTCCCCGCCCCCGTACAGCTCGATCCCCGCGTCCAGTGCGGCCAGGGCCACGGCCATGTCGGACGGGTGCGTGGCGACGCAGTGCTCGGAGTGGCCCAGCACGGCGAGGTCGCGGTGCACGCCGTCGCGGGCGCCGCAGCCGGTACCGGGCTCGCGCTTGTTGCACGGCTTGGACACGTCCTGGAAGTACGGGCAGCGGGTGCGCTGGAGCAGGTTCCCGCCGGTGGTGGCCACGTTGCGCAGCTGCCCGGAGGCACCCGCGAGCAGGGCCTGGGACAGCGCCGGGTACCGGGACCGTACGAGGGGATGCGCGGCCAGGTCGCTGTTGCGCACGCCGGCTCCGACGCGCAGGCCCCCCTCGGGCAGCTCCTCGATCCCGTGCAGGGGCAGCCGGGTGATGTCGATGAGCGTGGTCGGCGTTTCGACCCCGTGCTTCATCAGGTCGACGAGGTTGGTGCCGCCGCCGAGGTAGCGGGCGTCGGGATGACCGGCGTGCGCGTCCACCGCCTCCTGGAGGCTGGTGGCCCGTACGTAGGCGAAGGGCTTCACGCGATCACGCCCGACGTGGTGACGGTGGGGGCGGCGGCGCCGGTTTCGGCGACGGCGGCGACCGCTTCCACGATCCCGTTGTAGGCACCGCAGCGGCAGAGGTTCCCGCTGAGCCGCTCGCGGATCTCCTCGCCGGTCAGCGTGACGGGCCCCGGCGGCTCCGCCGTGTCCGTGACGTGCGAGGGCTGTCCGGCGGCGGCTTCCGCAAGGGCGCCGACGGCGGAGCACAGCTGGCCCGGGGTGCAGTAGCCGCACTGGTAGGCGTCGTGTTCGAGGAACGCCTCCTGGAGGGGGTGCAACGTTCCGTCGGCGTCGGCGAGCCCCTCGACGGTGGTGACCTCGGCCCCGTCCTGGGCCACGGCCAGCAGCAGGCAGCTGTTGGCGCGCCGGCCGTCCACGAGGACGGTGCAGGCGCCGCACTGGCCGTGGTCGCAGCCCTTCTTGCTGCCGGTCAGCTCCAGCGACTCGCGCAGGGCGTCGAGGAGGGTGACCCGGTGGTCCAGGTCGAGGACGTGCTCCGCGCCGTTGACCCGCAGCGTGACGCGGGACCGCGGGCCGCCGGTCTCCGGGGCGCCGGACGGTCGGGCGCCCGGATCGGGTGCGGCGCCGGATCCGGTGTCGGGTCCGGTACCGCTCCCGGTGTCGGTCCGGGGCAGGGGAGGTGTTCCGCTCGCAGCCAACGGGTGTCCTTCATGTCCGGTACGTATGGGTATGGCCCTCGATTGCCCAGCCTCGGGCATCCCACACGTTCCGGCGCCCTGGGCGCGCCGTCAGGTGCCGTCAGGCGCCGGCAGGTCCACGGCCACCGGACCGCGCGCCGGACCGTCCCGCCGCCGGGGCCGGAGCGCTACGAGCGCCCCTGCGCAGGCGGTACAGCGAGGCGACGGTCAAGCACAGCAGCCCGGTGAACAGCGCGACGAGCAGCACCAGCACCCACATCTGACGGCTCCCGGGACGGTGCCACCCCTCCCAGGCGGCAGCACCCGCCCACAGGGCGAATCCGGAGGCGTACGCGGCGCGGATGCGACACAACTGTCGGACGGCGCGCGGGGCGGGGGCGGCATGCGTCAGCGAGACCATGGCCACCGACTACCCACACCCCGGCGAAGGAACCGGCCCACCCGCCACATCCCGCGCCGCACCCCCTAGGGCTCGTGGTCCCGCCGGTCCGGCAGGTACCAGCGGTACGGCTCCACGAGGGCGTCGATGCTGTCGGGTCCCCAGCTCCCCGGCGCGTACGGCTCCACCGGCGGCGGGGCGTCGAGCAGCGGAGTCGCCACCTCCCAGAGCCGTTCGACGCCGTCGGACCGGGTGAAGAGGGCCTGGTTGCCGCGCATCGCCTCCAGGAGGAGGTGCTCGTACCCCTCCAGGGAGTTCTCGGCGGCGAAGGAGGTGCGGTACGCGAAGACCATGTCGGCCTCCGCCAGCCGCATCGACGGCCCCGGCTCCTTGACCAGGAACCGGGCGGTGATGGAACCGGGATCGGCGAAGTCGATGACGATCTCGTTGCCCCGGCCGTCCGCCGCCTCGCGCGCGTCCAGCGGGAACATCCGCAGCACCGGCTCGCGCAGCCCGATCGTCACCACGTGCCGGCCCTCCGCGAGGGCCTTGCCCGACCGCAGGTGGAACGGGACCCCCGCCCACCGCCAGTTGTCGATCTCCACCCGCAGCGCCACGAACGTCTCGGTGTCCGACTCGGGATCGACACCGGGCTCGGCGCGGTAGCCGGCGTACTGGCCGCGTACCACGTGCGCCGGGTCCACCGCCCGCATGCTGTGGAAGACCTTGACCTGTTCGTCCCGGAGCGCGTCCGCCTCCAGGGTGACCGGCGGCTCCATGGCGACGAACCCCAGCAGCTGGAACAGGTGCGTGACGACCATGTCGCGGAAGGTCCCGGTGCCCTCGAAGAAGTGCGCGCGGCCCTGGATGTCGATGTGCTCGGGCACGTCGATCTGCACGTGACTGATGTGCTCGCGGTTCCACAGCGGCTCGAAGAGACCGTTGGCGAACCGCAGCGCCAGGATGTTGTCGACGGCCTCCTTGCCGAGGAAGTGGTCGATGCGAAAGACGCGGGACTCGTCGAAGACGGCGTGGATGGTGGCGTTGAGCGCGCGGGCGGACGCCAGGTCCGTCCCGAAGGGCTTCTCGACGATGACGCGGCCGTCCCGGGCGAGGCCCGTGGCGCCGAGCAGGTCGATGACGGAGGCGAACGCGACGGGCGGCACGGCGAGGTGGAAGAGCCGGTGCGGGCTGCCCCCGACGGCCTCCTCCGCCGTGCGCACCGCCGCCACCAGCGGCTGCGCGGCTCCGGTGTCGGCCGCGCCGAAGGACAGGCCGGCCGCGAACGCCTCCCAGGCCGGGCCCTCGGGCTGCGCACGGCCGAATTCCGCCACGGCCTGCCGCGCGTGCTCCCGGAACTCCTCGTCGGTGAGGGACTCGGCCGCCGGCGCGGTGCCCACGATGCGGTAGCGGCCCGGCATCAGCCCCGCCCGGGCGAGGTGGAACAGCCCCGGCAGCAGCTTGCGCCGGGCCAGGTCACCCGTCGCACCGAACAGGACGATGACGTGGTCCGCCGGCAGCGGCTCCGTGTCGGTCCCGGGACCGGTCGTGGGGGAGGGAGAGGGGGCGGGGGCGGGCTGGGCGGGCTGGGCCACGGGGCATCCTCACTCGTCCGACGGCACGGACCGACGCCGTGCCGGTGCACCGCTCCGGCGCGGCCGTACGTCCTCAAGGCCCCACTCTGCGCGCCGGCGGCCGATCCGGCACCCCGGGACCGTCGACTCGGGTGGCGGTCCCGGTGACCGGGGGAACGCGGAGCGGCCCGGGGGATCGGGATCAAGGGGGAGCGGACCCGGGAGGACCCCCTACTCGCCGTCCGCCGGGCGCCGCAGGTCCAGCATGGCGAGGAGCGAGGCCAGGTCGTCGGGGCCGGTGGTGCGGGACTCGACCGCCTCGTGGGCCCGCTCTCGGCGATCCCCGGACGCGGGGGATTCCTGGCAGCGCGACCCGCCGACGACATCCGGGGCGGACGCACCGTCCCGGCCCGGGCACGTGCGGTGCTCGCCCGCCGTCGCGCAGACGGCCGCCGTCCCCGCGGCGCGGCGGCGCCGGGCGTTGCGGGCGGCGGCGGTCAGGGTCTCCGCCAGACGACCCGGTCCGAGCGGGGCGGGCCGGAGCAGCGAGGCGACGGACGGGTGGCGGGTGGTGCGACGGGCGTCGGCCATGGAGTGCTCCTCGTCGGTCCGGCCGGGTCCTGACCGGCGGCGGGTCGGAACCCGGATGTGGTGCGGTGCGTGCGGCCGGGCGGCCCGAAAGGGGGCCCGGCCCGGGGCGAAGGCCCGGCTCGAAGGCCCGTCCCCCGGCTCAGCGGGAGCCGGGCAGGGAGGCCACGACCGCCCTGGCACGGTTGACCGTACTCGCCGCGGCCGCCTCGGCGGGACGGCGTACCGCCTTCACCGGGTGCCGGTGGTCGAGCGCGTGCAGGGACCGGTAGGCGAGCGAGGGCTTGCCGTGGGTGTCCGCGGCGGCGATCAGGAGCCCACCGAGAGTCGCGAGGTCGGTCAGGAAATGGGCCCGCCGGCGTGCCCGCTCCTGCGGATCCTCCTCCTTCCAGAAGGCGTGCGTGGCGAGCGAGGTGGGCACCACCGAGGCGGCGAGCGTCAGCGCGGCCAGGCGCGGGGCGCGCCCCGTCGCGAACAGCAGACCCGCTGCCGTCTGGACCGCGCTGGTGACGCGTACGAACCGCACCGCGTCCCCGCCGAGTGCCGGGACGCGCTTCCCGATCTCCCGGGCGACGGGTTGGGCGACCTCCGCGACGGTCTCGGGACGGCGCAGGGTGCGCAGTCCACCGGCGATGAAGGGGGCGGCGAGCAGCGGACGGGCGAGCTTTCGAAGGACGGCCATGCCACGCTGCTGCCCAGCCGGGGCCGGTCCATCCGACCCGACCTCGCCCCGACCCGGGCCGGCCGCCGACGGCCACCCCCCGACCGTCACTCGCACCCGTGTTCTCATGGGGGCGTGGACGACACGCGCTTGGCACTGGGACCGCTCGAACAGGCCGATGGGCGTTGGGTGGTGGGGGACGCCGGGCGGGCGGGCGGCACCTGGGTGGAGTTCCGTCCGGACGGGTTGTGCCCGTACGAATCCGGCTCGGAGGGCGAAACGATCACCTGGTCCCGGATCATGATCGGGATCAGCGTGACCATCGGGCGCGGTACGCCGTCGCACGGCGGGCACATCACGGTGCCGGGCATGCTGGGCGCCCTGCCCGGCCTCAGGGGACGCGGCGTCGGCCATCTGAACATGACGGTGCGCCATCCGTACGAGGACCGGACGGTGTACTTCGACCGGCACCCCCGCCGGTACGAACTGGCCGAGCTGCACCTCCTGGACGTCCTGATGAGGGATACCGTCGAGGCCGGCGAGGCCCACCTGCTCGGTGACGCGGCCTGGCTCGCCCACGCCGTCGAGCAGCTCACGCCGGCGAGGTTCTGGACGACCTCCCGCGCCTTCGACCGCGCGGTGGCGCGGGCCCGCGAGTCCGCGAGCGCCGCGACCGGCTGAGTCCGCGAGCGCCGCGACCGGTCGAGGGGCGGTCAGCCGGTCCGGAGGCCCAGGCCGTAGTACGTGACGTGGTCGCCGTTCCGGCGTGCCGCCCCGGACCCAAACCGAGCTCGGCCGCCAGGGCCCGCACCCCGTCCGGCGTCCAACCGCCGGTGTCCGCCGCGACGAGCGCGCGGGCGGGATCCGCCGCGGATCGTTCTTCTGCGCCTCCCCGTTGTACGGTCACCCGCTCGTCCTGTCGTACGCCGGATCGACCGATTCCGTGGGCACGGGGCGTACCGCCCGATCTACCATCGGCCCCGTGACCGCCTCCCTTCCCGCGACCTCCGTCCCCACGACCTCCGCGCTGCTCCTCATCGATCTGATGCCGCGCATCATCGCGATGCCCCTCGCCCCGCACTCCGGTGACGAGGTGTTGGCACGCTGCCGCCGGTTGGCGAAGGCGTTCAGGGCGAGCGGTCGGCCGGTGGTGCTGGTTCGGGTGGAGAGGCCGAACGTGAGCGAGCAGCCGCCGGGCAGCGGCTTCGCCGACGATCTGGTCCGACCCGGTGACGCCCTGGTCGTCAAGCGCACCGTCGGCGCGTTCCACGGCACCGACCTGCACGACCGGCTGCGCGAACGAGGCGTGGACACGGTGGTGCTCGCCGGGCTGGTGACCACGATGGGGGTCGAGTCGACCGCGCGCGCCGCGAGCGACCACGGCTACGAGGTCGAGTTCGTCGCCGACGCGATGTCCGGCTTCGCGGCGGACGAGCACGACCTCGCCGTGGAACGGACCTTCCCCCGCTTCGGCGACGTACGCGACACGGCGTCCTACACCTGAGCCGGCGTCCTCCACCTGAGCCGGGTCCTACGCCTGAGCCGTCGCCCGCGCGCCCGGCGCCGCGCACCGCACCAGGTCCAGCCCGATCAGCACAGGCCGCTTGGGGCGGAACTCGACCCGCGGGCCGAGCGGAACCGCCCACGGCCGCGCCCACCGCTGCTCCCGCGGAGGCGAGCAGCGCGACCTCCGCACCCACAACCGATCCGCGATCGGAACCATCAGAGCGAGCCGCACGACCAGGGATCGAACAATCAGCGGACCCTCAGCCACAACCAGCGGTTGTGACCTTAGGGTGTCGGCATGGACCTCGACACCGTCCGCACGTTCGTGGCCGCCGCCGACGCGGGGCGGTTCCAGGAGGCCGCCGCCGAGCTGGCGGTCACCCAACAGGCCGTCTCCAAGCGCATCGCCGTCCTGGAGCGAAAACTCGGCGTACGGCTGTTCACCCGCACCCCGCGCGGCGCCGAGCTCACCATCGACGGCCAAGCCTTCCTGCCCCACGCCCGCGAGCTGCTGCGCGTGGCCGACCGCGCCGTCGCGTCCGTGCGTACCGGACACCGCCCGCTGCGCGTCGACGTCATCGCCTCGCGCGTCGCGGCGTCGGGACTGATGCGCGGTTTCCACCGGGCGCACCCCGGGATCGACCTCGACGTGGTGATGCTGTTCGACATCGGGACGGCCGTGGCCGCCCTGCGCTCCGGCGCGATCGACGCGTCGTTCCGCGCGGTCGCCGCGCCCGGCCGGCCGCTGCCCGAGGACATCGAGTCCGTCCGGGTGCTCGACGAGCCGCTCCAACTCCTCACCGGCCCCGGGCACGCGCTCGCCGCGGCCCGGTCGGTGACCATGGCGCGGCTCGTGGGGCACCGGATCTGGATGCCCGGCATCGTCCCCGGTACCGAATGGGCCGCCTACTACGAGGACCTCGTCGCCGAGTTCGGCCTCACCATCGAGGCGACCGGCCCCAATTTCGGCTCCGACGCCCTCCTCGACACCGTTGCCGACACCCCGGCCCTGGCCACCTTCATGGGCGAGCAGACCCGCCTCGTCTGGCCCGCCGGCCACGGCCTGCGCCGGATCCCGGTGACCGACCCGACGCCCGTCTACCCGCACTCGCTCCTGTGGCACAGGGACAACCCCCACCCGGCCCTGACCGCCCTCCGAGCCCACCTCGCCACCACCCCGACCCGCCCCACCGCCGCCCCGGACACCTGGACACCGAGCTGGGTCCTGCCCGGCTGAAGCCCACCGGGCCGCCCCGAGCGCACCGACGACGGGCGGGGGACCGACATCTCCGAGGGGCCGAGGTGCCGAACCGGCAACAAAGCTCGCCACGTGCGTGCCGCGTCGCGCATGATCAAGTACCGATCCTGGCATACGGCAGGTCGAGCATCTTGGAGGATTCATGTCGCAGCAGGTCCTGGACGTCACGCACCGGTTGGTTCCCTCGCCCGCGGGCCGGATCCACCTGGTGGAGCAGGGCGAGGGGCCGCTGGTGCTGCTCGTGCACGGCTTTCCGGAATCCTGGTACTCCTGGCGCCACCAACTGCCCGTCCTGGCCGCGGCGGGGTACCGGGTGGCCGCGATCGACGTACGCGGCTACGGCCGTTCCTCCAAGCCCGGCGACCTCGCCGCGTACCGGATGCTGGAACTGGTCGAGGACAACGTCGCCGTCGTGGAGGCCCTCGGCGAACGGTCCGCGGTGATCATCGGCCACGACTGGGGGTCGAGCATCGCCGCCAACTCCGCCCTGGTCAGGCCGGACGTCTTCCGCGCGGTGGGGATGCTCAGCGTCCCCTACGCCCCGCGCGGCGGGCCCCGGCCCAGCGAGGCGTTCGCGGCGGTGGGCGGGGACGAGGAGTTCTACATCTCCTACTTCCAGCAGCCCGGCCGGGCCGAAGCCGAGATCGAGCCCGACGTGCGCGGTTGGCTCGCCGGCTTCTACGCCGCCCTGTCCGCCGACACCATGCCCGGGCCCGACGCCCCCGCCCCGTACTTCGTCAGCCCGGGCGGGAAGCTGCGCGACCGCTTCCCCACCGGTCGGCTGCCCGGTTGGCTCGACGAGGACGACCTGGACTTCTACGGCGCGGAGTACGAGCGGAGCGGCCTGAGCGGCGGTCTCAACCGCTACCGGAACGTGGACCGGGACTGGGAGGACCTCGCCGACTTCGACGGCGCCCCCATCACCCAGCCGTCCCTGTTCATCGGCGGCGACCGGGACGCCCCCACCACGTGGCTGGCCGACGCGATCAAGGCGTTCCCCACCACCCTGCCCGGCCTGGTCACCTCCCGGATCCTCGACGGCTGCGGCCACTGGATCCAGCAGGAGCGCCCCACCGAGACCAACCGCCTCCTGACCGAATGGCTCGCCTCCCTGCCGGCCTGAGCCCCCCGCTCGTGAGGGGGTGCGGGCGGTCGTACGGTGGAAGGAGACGGCAGTCGGCTCGGAAGGCAGGTGCGTCCCATGCGCACGTCGACCCGCATCGCCGCCGGTGTCCTGACCGGCCTCACCCTCATGCTCGGCGGCCCGGCCCTCGCCGCCCCCACCGCTCCGGCGGACATTCCCGCCTGCACCCGCATGGCGACCCAGTCGGGTGTCGCCGTCACCGACGCCGTCACGGCGGCGTGCCAACGGGGTGTCAGCAGCGACCTCCAAGGTTGCGTCAACGGACTGACCGAAGCCGGGGTGCCGGGTGGGGCCGCGAACGGCGCCTGCCGCGTGGCGGCCCACGAACCCCGTTAGGACGGGACGTACGAGGAGGCCAACCGACCGGCCCGGACCGGACGGTTGGCCTCCGGCCGTCCGGCGGCCATCGGTGCATCCGACACCGCGTCAACCTCCGTACCGCTCATGCGATGTGCACACCAAGCACCCCCGCCGGATTCATAGGATCCGCCAGTACGAGGCCCGGGCCGATGAGGAGCAGACTTCCGGCCAGGGGCTTCGACCCGACATGAAGGGGCGAAGCCGGATGCACCGGATACACCGGATACAACAGGGGGAACTGCACCATGAGCGGTCAGCTGTACGACGAGATCGGTGAGGCGTTCGAAGGCTTCAAGACCCTCCCCCTCGCACGGTGGGGAGAGGTGCCCGGCTTCCTCGCCCTCGTCGGCGACGTGAACGGCAGGTCCATCCTCGACCTGGCCTCGGGAACCGGCTTCTACAGCCGGGAGTTCAAGCGGCGCGGCGCGTCCGACGTGCTCGGCGTGGACATCTCCGCCGCGATGATCGAAGCGGCCCGGGCCCTGGAGGAGCGCAAACCGCTGGGCGTGCGGTACGAGGTGGGCGACGTCGCCGAACTGCGCACCTTCGAGCAGCCCTTCGACATCGCCGTGGCGGTCCAGCTGTTCAACTACGCCGAGGACGTCGCGACCATCGAGCGGATGTGTCGCACCATCCACAGCAGCGTCGCCGAGGGAGCCGAGTTCTTCGTCTTCGGGCAGAACCCGGACTACCGGTTCGACGGCCCGTCCCTGGCCAAGTACGGCTTCCTGTGCGAATCCCTCGGCGAGGAGACCGAGATCGGGCCGCGCATACGGCTCACCGCGCTCCTCGACCCGCCGATCTCGTTCGTCGCGAACCCGCCCAGCCGCGAGGTCTACGAGAAGTGCCTGGAAGCGGCCGGCTTCGGCGAGATCACCTGGGTCCCCTTGGAGATCTCCGCCGCCGGCGTGCGCGAGCACGGCGAGGAGTTCTGGAAGGACCTCGACGGCAACATGCCGCTGACCATGCTGCGCTGCCGCGCCTGACCGGGACCCGGCCGGGCGGTGCGCCGCCGGCGCCGCCCGGCCGCGGACTCGTCACGGGACCGAGGTGACCGGGGGACTCCACCGGTGGGACCGGGGCACGCCGCTGGGGACCCCGTAGTCCTTCTTGAGCTGTTCGGGGATGGCGTAGTGCATGACGCGCCCACGGGTGAGCGACGACAGCTCGAAGACCGTCGTGAGGTGGCCGAGGCGGTCCAGGGCCCAGGCGCCGAGCGGGGAGCGGTCCTCGATGGTCTCCAGGATGCCGAGCAGGTGCGGCGCGGCCTTGACGACCGTGTCCCACGGGGTGCGCGGCACCTGGAGCCAGTCGGCGCTGGTGTCGCCCACGAGGTGGCGGATGAGCGCGGAGACGATCGGGTCGAAGAAGGTCCCGGGCACGATCTCCTCGTACAGGTCGATGAGTTGCCGGGTCAGCTGCGCGCCCTCCTCGGACGGGCCCATGTGCCGGATCATGTACAGGTCGAGGAAGCGGCGTGCCTCGTCGAGGGACGTGGGGACCGCCCGCTGGTCGACGCCGAGCATGGCCCCGACCACCCGCCAGGCGTAGAAGTAGGCCTCCGCGCCCTCCGTGGACATGTGGATGTTCAGACGGTGCAGGCTGTCCAACACGAGCAGCGAGAAGAACATCTGCCCGCCGATCATGTCCTCCTGACAGATCGGCGTCCCGAGCGTCGCGACGTCCCACTTGTCCTCACGTTCGAGGTGGTGGCGGATGGCCGCGTGCAGGAGGCGGACCTTCTGGACGGCGGGCAGGAAGCGGCCACCGGCCTCGAAGGCGTCGGGCTGCATCAACAGGACGGTGAACTGGCCCGTCTCCGCCATCCGCTTCGAGGGGTACTTCAGTCCGTGGGTGGCGGAGAGCAGCTTCGCCACGTGCGGAACGAGGTAGCAGGCGGGCATGGAGGCGAAGGAGAGGGCCGTGGAGATGTGCACGTTGTTGTCGATGAAGAACAGCCGGGCCTTCTCCATCTCGCCCCAGTCCACCCAGGACGGCGGGAAGCTCGTGGTTTCGAGGTACTCCCGGGCGACGTCGGGCAGACCGTCCGGCAGCGGAGCGCCGGCGGTGGAGACGTAGCGCATCAGGGTGTTGAACGTGCCGACCTCCCCGCGTTCGAAGAGCGTGGCCACGGTCGCGTCGGCGAGTTCGTCACCGGTCCGCCGCAGCGCGTCCATCGACGCCTCGGTGTAGGTCATGGCAGGGCTCCTCGGGTCAGGACAGCCGGGCCGACGCCGAATGCGCCAGGGCGGTCAGGGCGGTGGTGGCCTGCTCGGGTACGGCCAGGTCGTGGAGGGCCGCGAGGGCCTCCTCGACCCGCGCGGCGATCATGTCCTCGACCCGGTCGGGAGCCTTGAGCCGGCGCATCGTCGCGCGGACCGCGTCCAGGCCCTCCCCGTTCAGGTCGGGTCGACCCAGCAGGCCGCGCAGCAGCTTCCGGTCCGCGTCGCCGGCCAGGCGCCAGGTCTCGGCCAGCAGGGTCGTCGGCCGGTGACCGCGCAGGTCGTCGGCGTTGGCCTTGCCGGTGTGCTCCGGGTCGCCGAACAAGCCGAGCAGGTCGTCCCGCAGCTGGAACGCCTCGCCCAGCGGCAGCCCGTACGCGGAGTAGCCCTCGCGCAGCCGCGCCCCGGCGCCGGCCAGGGCCCCGCCGATGAGCAGGGGATGCTCGACGGTGTACTTGGCGGTCTTGTAGCGGATCACCTTCAGCGCCGTGGCGGTGTCCGGACCGGCTCCGGTGCGCAGGATCTCCAGGCACTCGCCCGCGATCAGTTCCCGCGCCATCACGGACCACAGCGGACGGGCCCGGGCCACGTACGCGGAGGGCAGCCCGCAGGTGGCGAACAGCTGACCGGCCAACGCCATCAGCAGGTCCCCGACCAGCATCGCCAGTGACCGCGCGGCGCCGGCGGAGTCGACGGCGTCCACGTCGGCCAGGGCCTTCGCGGTATCCGCGGTATCCGCGGTATCCGCGGTATCCGCGGTATCCGCGGTGTCCGCCTCGGCCGGGGCGTTCCGTCGGCCGCTCAGCGCACGGCGCAGGGCGACGTGCGCGGTGGGCCGCCCGTGCCGCAGCGGGCTGTCGTCGATGAGGTCGTCGTGGACGACCGCGGCGGCGTGCACCAGCTCCATCGAGGCCGCCGCCCGCACCGGGGCGTCACCGTCCGGCTGCCCCACCGCCCGCCAGCCCCAGTAGCAGAAGGCCGCCCGCAGCCGTTTGCCGTGCGCGACGGAAGCCTCCAACTGCTCGGCCACCCCTGCCAGGCTCGCGTCGATCGCCGCGAACCGGTCGGCCTCCTCGGCGACGACCCGGTGCAGCACCTCGTCGACCCTGGCCTTGAAGGCGGCCTGCGCCCACCCCTCACCCGCCATGGTTCTCGCGGGCCATCACGTGTCGGGCGAGGAGCTCAAGGTGGGCCGGGGGTACGGCCGCGTACCGGTCCAGGACCAGGCGTCCGCGCGCCAGCAGGTCGTGCTCGGCCTCCGCCGCCAACTCCGCGGCGTCCGAGCGTCGCAGCAGGCCCCCGACCGTGTCCAGCACGGTGCCCAACGCCGAAGCCACCGTCGTCACCGCCAGATCGGCCAAGCCGGCCGCCAGCAGCACCGCCCTGCCTTCCGGCCCCGCGTCCCGCGTCATCGCGTCCCCCATTTCGCCCCGCGCCCGGGCGACGCCGGTCACGCGCCGCCCCTGTGATCATCGCGGGACGGCGGCCCGGACGTGGAAGAACTCGCGATCGAGTGAGGGGTTCGCCAGGACGTACGGATCCGGGCGGTCGCGGCGTTCGACCGCTCAGCTCAGCTCAGCTCAGCCGGCTGCGCGAGCGGTGGCGATCCGCCAGATCTGTACGAGGCAGTACTGGTCGTTGCCCTCGCATTCTGCTTCCGACTCCGGCGGGACGTCCAAGGTGCGCCAGGACAGCGGGGAGACGAAAGGGCCCCTCGCGCCGTTGAACCTCCACTGCCACCGCATTCGGTACAGACCGGGCGAGGGCAGGATCAGGGGAATGTCCGTCCGGCCGCCGTCGATCGTCGCCATTCCGAGGTCACCCCCGGGAAGCTCGACCTCCACCTCTTCCCGACCGAACCATTGTCCGCCGCGCTGCGGAGGAAGGGTGGACCAGCTCTCCAGCCGGACGGCAGCGGTGACGACCTGGGGTGGTACCTGCATGTACACCACGCCGGGTGACGAGAGGAGCCACCGCGAATCGCTCGCATCCGGTGCGCACGGATCGACGGCCGTATCGACCAGACCGAACAGCCGATAACTCGGCCCGACCACGGTCTCGTACACGTCCAATATCCTGCTCAAGGAAATTCCCTCCCGCCGCCGGAAAACCCGCGAGCGCCGGTCACCGTTCGAACATTGAAGCACCCGCAATTCCTCGGTGGCCCTGCGGGATCTCAGCCGAGCGGGACGAATGCTTCACCCGTGCGGGGGAAGAACCCGGCGGATACCAAGCCGGACCCGTGAGGACCACGAATCGCAGCTGCCGGCCCGGACGGGTCGGCGCGGCACGCTCCCCGGGGGGCGGGCCGGTCCGCATTCGTGAAGGAGAACCCTCATGTCGCGTGTTCTGAAGAACGCCGGTCTCGTCCTCGCCGCCGGAGCCGTCGTGTTCGGCGGAGCCTCCATGGCCTCCGCGGACGCCGGCGCGCAGGGCGCGGCCATCGGCTCGCCCGGCGTGCTGTCCGGGAACCTGATCCAGGTCCCCATCCACATCCCGATCAACGCCTGCGGCAACTCGGTCAGCGTCATCGGCCTGCTGAACCCGGCCTTCGGCAACACCTGCGTCAACGCCTGATCACGCGCACCGGGACCCCCTTCCGGCCCACCGCAGGCGCGGCGGGCCGGAAGGTCCGCACGGGCGCGCCGTCCCCGGACGGCGGCGGCGGAGCGTACCCCGGGTCACCGGCGGTCCGGGTCGACCACGTACCGGCGGTCCGGCTCAGCTCTCGATCAGGCACTGGAAGACGACGGTGTCGAAGACGTCCTCCATCCGTACCGCGGTCCCGGCCCGCAGGGTCCAGGAGTGGATGAAGGGCAGGGTCCGCGTCGTGCCGCGGACCGAGGTGACCTGGCGGACGCCGAAGACCACGATCCGGTTTCCGGAGGCCACGAACTCCTCCGGTTGCAGGCGCATCCCGCCCAGGACGGCCGGCACGCGCGAGAGGAACTCGCGGACTCCCGCGTGGCCGTGCTTGGTGCCGCCGAGGCCGTACTCGGCCATCCCGTGCGGATGCACCCACTCCACCTGCGGGTCCAGCGTCTCCAGCAGGGCCGCCACGTCGCGCTCGTGGAAGGCGCGGTAGGCGCGCCGGACCAGGGCGAGGTTCGCCTCGGTCGGGTCGGGGGCGTCGGCCGGCTCGGCCGCGTCGGTTGGGTCGGGCGCACAGGTCATCGTCGTCATGTCTTGGTATCCCCGTTGGTTGGAGCGAGAGGGTCAGTGCTGGAACTGCCGCGGGTGCAGGGCGCGCAGGGTGCGCTCGATGCCGTCCCGCCAGTCGACCCGGCAGGGGCCGGTGAGCCGCAGGCGCAGCGTGGGGTCGAACCGGTACGTCTCCCGGGTGACCTCGCTGGGCGCGAGCCGCGCCTCGACACCCGTCAGCGCCTCGATGTGCCGGAGCAGGTCGGTGACGCCGACCGCCTCGTCGCCGCCCCAGTTGACCAGCGTCGAGGGGACCGAGGCGGCCCGCCACAGGTGCGGGACCTGGGCGACGAGGTCGTCCGTGTACAGGAGCGAGCACCAGTTCTGGCCCGCCAGGGGGACCGGGATCGCCGTCCCGGCCAGCATCTGGCGGAAGTACAGCATCGGGACGCCGCCGTAGCTGCCGCCGGGCCCGTACGCGATGTTGAGGCGGGCGATGGTGGTGGGCACGCCCAGCACCCGGGCGAACGCGCGGACCACGCCCTCGGTGGCGAGCTTGCCCACCGGGTAGGCGGGCAGCCAGTCGGCGGACGCGCTCACCGGGTCGTCCTCGGCGTAGGCGTGGTCCAGCGTCCGGCGGGCGTACAGGGCGCCCGTGGAGACGTACAGGAACGATTCAGCGGTGCGGCAGTGGGTCATCAGGCGGCCGGTCGCCACCGTGTTGACCTCGGTGGAGCGGTTGAAATCACCGTCCTCGCCGCGGTCCACGGCCGAGTGCAGCACATGGGTGAAGTCCTCGGGCAGACCCTTGAACGCACTGTCCGAGGTGTCGGCCATGTCCCAGCGCCAGGTGGTGACCCCCGCGTCGGCCAGCTCGCGCTCGGCGCCCGGGGCGCCGAACCTGCCGACGCACCACACCTCGTTGTCCGCGGCCAGCGCCCGGGCGACCGGCCGCGCCACCTGCCCGGTGCCGCCGGTGATCAGGATCTTCTTGCCCTTCATCACTTCTCGTCCCCTCCGGCGACGGTCGTACGTACGCGCAGGCCGGCGGCCCGCGCGGCGTCGGCTCCGGCCATGCAGCGGTCCAGCTCCCGGCGCAGGACCGCCTGGAAGGCCGCCACATGGCGCGCGCCCATCAGGGTGTGGTGCTCGCCCGGCACCTCCAGGTACCGGTTGGGCCCGGTGGTGTGTTCGTCCCAGCGGCGCAGCTGGTGCTCCAGCCAGTCCTCGCGGGTGCCCTGTAGCGGTTCCGCGTGGAAGACGCTCATCGCGCGCACGGTCCCGGTCGGCTCGTAGCCGCGCCCCAGATCGGTCAGCGCGTCGGCGACCTCCGCCCAGGCCGCGAACCTGTCCTCGTCCAGGTCGAGTTCGGCGAGGCGCGCGGCGGGGGCGAGCGCGACCAGGCGGGCCACCTGGGTCTCCTTGGGCAGTGCGCGCAAGGTGGCCGGGAGCAGGGCCGCCTGCTCCGTGTCGATGAGGTCCAGGAAGGCCGCCAGATGCGTGGCGGTCTCGGTGAAGTCCAGTTCCTCCATCCGGTACTTGATGTGCGGCGGAAGGTTGAAGCTGCCGACGAAGTCCACCCGTTCCCCCTCGGACTCCAGGACCTTGGCGATCTCGAAGGCCACCGAGGCGCCGTACGAGTAGCCGGCGAGGGCGTACGGTCCGTGCGGCTGCCGGGCCCGGATGGCGTCCACGTAGGTGTCGACCATCTGCGGGTAGGACGCGAAGGGCTTCTCGCCGTCGTTGAAGCCGCGGGCGCGCAGGGCGTAGAAGGGGCGGTCGCCCGCGAAGTAGGTGGCCAGCCCGACGAAGACCAGCACCTCGCCGACACCCGGATGGACGCAGAACAGCGGGGTCTTGGCGCCGGAGGTCTGCAACGGCACGACCGGGTCGTACGGGTGCGGGCCGGGGACCGACCCGGCGCCGGTCCGGATGCGGCCGGCGACGTGGGCGGCCAGGGCGCGGACCGTGGGCGCGGTCAGGACGGTGACCACCGCCATCCCGGTGACGCCCAGCCGCCGCGCCACCTTGGCGCGCAGCCGCAGGATGTCCAGCGAGGTGCCGCCCAGGTCGAAGAAGCTCGCCGTGGCGCTGATCGCGGCCGGGTCGACACCGAACAGCTCGGCGTAGATCTCCGCGATGACCCGCTCCACGGGCCCCTCCGGCGGGGTGTGGCCGCCCAGCATGCGCTGCCGCAGGTCGGCCGCCGCCCGTCCGTGGTCCTCGTACGCACCGGACTCCAGGCTTCGCCGCATGTGCGAACGCTGGATCTTGCCGAGGCTGGTCTTCGGGAAGGCCTCGGCGGGCAGTGGCAGCACCAGCGCGGGCCGGAAACCCCAGTGCATGACCACCGTGCTGCGCACGGCAGTCATCACCCCGTGCAGGCCGGCCTCGTCACCGGCCGGCAGGTCGGGGGTGAAGGCGATCACCAGCTGCTCGGTGTCGCTGCCGGCCGGGCGCGTGGGGAAGGCCGCGACCTGGGTGGGGGTGACACCGTCCAGCCGTTCGAGCACGGCCTCGATGGCGTGGCTGAAGTAGCTGACCCCGTTGACGATGACGCTGTCCTTGCTCCGCCCGACCAGGGCCAGCCGGCCGTCCTCGATCCGGCCGAGGTCGCCGCTGCGGAACCAGCCGTCGGTGGTGAAGGCCTCGACGGTGGCCCGCGGGTCGTTGAAGTAGCCGGTGGTGAGCATCGGGCCGCGGAGCTGGAGCTCCCCGGCCTCCCCGTCGGGCAGCACCCGTCCGGCCTCGTCGACGACGCGCATGCGCAGCCCCGCGACGGGGGTGCCGAGCCCGGCGAACTCGGCGCCGCGGTCGGCCTCGGGGAACTCGCCCCGGGAGTAGACGCTGCCCGCGCAGGTCTCGGTCATCCCGAAGGCCGGCCAGAGGGCGTCGGGGGCCAGGCCGTACGGTGCGAGGACGCGCAGGAACGCCTCGCCGGTCGGGACGACCACCGCCTCGCCGCCGCTGATGACGTGCCGCAGCCGGCCGAGGTCGAGGCGTTCGCCCGTGGCGGTGAGACGACCGGCCGCCGCGGCCACGAGCCCCAGCAGGAAGTTGGGCGAGAACGTCATCGTCACGCCGTGCCGGTCGATCAGCCGCAGGAACTCCAGCGGGTCGTCGAGCACCGCCGCGGCCGGTGCGTGGACCTGGCGGCTGCCCGTGGACAGCGGCAGCAGGTGGCACTCCAGGAGGGCGGCCACATGGTCGAACGAGACCCAGTTCAACGTGGTGTCGGCGGCGGTGAGCCGCTGGTGGCCGTTCTTGGCGACCATCGAGGAGAGCAGGGCGGCGTGGCTGAGCATGACCGCCTTGGGGGCCCTGCTCGAGCCGGAGGTCAGCATCAGCACGGCCGTGTCACCGGGAGCGGCCCGGTGCAGCTCCTCGGCGGGTTCCGCCCCCTCGAACTCCTCCAGCCGGACCACCTGCCGGCGAGCCGCCGGCGGCAGCCGGTCGGCGAGGGCGGCGTTGGTGACGGTCAACGGATCGCCGAGCAGGGCGCCCACGTGGCGCAGCCGCTCGGTGAGGGCCGCGGGGTCACCGGCCGGAACCGCCAGGGGGCAGGGCAGGAAGCCACCGAGCACCGCCGCCCAGAAGGTGGGCAGGAAGTCCTGCGCACGATCCAGGGCGATGACGATCCTGTCCCGGGGGCGCAGTCCCCGGGCCCGCAGCCCGGTGAGGATCCGGCGGGCCCGGTCCAGGAGTTCGGGGTGGCTCTGGTCCTCGTACCCGAGGTGGGCGGCGCCGTGGCAGTGGCGCAGACCCGAGTCCGGGTGGTGCTCGACGGCGGCGAGCAGCAGGTCGGTGAGGGTGACCGGCGGCGGGACGGCCGCGGGCGTCGGGGTCGGGTGGGGTGTGGTCGAGGGCTGCGCGGAAAACACGGTCGTCTGTCTCCTGGCCTCGCCGCACGCCGGGACGAGGCGTGCGTGCCGAATGGGGTGAAGGACGTGAGGGGCAGCGACGGGTCAGGCGCCGAGGCGGCGCACGGAGTACGGCCCACCGGTGGCGCCCGCGGGCAGCGCGAGCGAGGCCACCCAACCGTCGGGCACGGCCAGTCCGACGGTCCGCCACAGGGCGGGGAAACCGAGGGGCGCCGTATCGACGAGCTGCGCAGGGGCGAAGTGCGGTGCGGTGTCGGCGGGTTGCGGCGGGACGGAGTCCCGCGCCGTGCCGATGTCCTGTGCGGTGTCGGGCGCCAAGCCGCCGGCGCCGGTGTCCAGAGCGGTCAGATCGGTCGCGATGCCTATCCCGACGGCCTTGAGCACGGCCTCCTTACGGGTCCAGCAGCGGAGGAAGGCCAGGGTACGGGCGGCGCCCTCGGGCCTCGCGTACACGGCCCGGTGTTCGATCGGGGTGAGCACGACGGAGTCGAACCGGTCGGCGTCGAGCGGGCGGACGCGTTCCACGTCGACACCCACCCGGTGGGGCGAGAGGGCCGCCATCCCCAGGCCGTCGGTGTGGGCGACGCTGATCCGCCAGGCCGTCGCGGGGAACCGCACCACGGGCGGCCCGTGGTCCTCGCTGCCGCATCCGGGACAGGCGCCGCGGCCGAGGGAGACTCCGGCGGCCGGCACGCCCAGCGCCTCGGAGAGCGCCCGCTTGACCGCGGCCCGACAGGTGATGAACTCGGCTCGTGCCACCGCCGACCTCATCGCTGCGGCGCGGTCCGCTTCCTCGTCGTCGAGGAGGGCGAGGTCGTCGGCGCGGTACGTGCCGGTCGGTACCGGCCACCACCGGACGACTGCGTCGGAGGTCTCCGAAAATGGCGCATAAGTTATCTGTTCCGTCCCCGTGTGGCGTGTGGTCACAGAGGTCACCGTAGGCTTGAGTCCGGCCCCAGCGATGCTTGAGTCGGGGTGAGTTGGCCAGAAGCGGACACCGTCGCCACGCATCGTGAACCGAGGGGAACACCCCGTGATGCAAGCGGAAGTGGCGGTTTTGCGTTCCGGGGAGTGGGTGCAGGTTGCTGCCATCGCAGCTGAAAATCTTCGTACAAGTCGGCGAATTGCAAGCGTGGTGTGACACCTCCTCCCATGTCGCCTTGCGTTCAGTGGTAAGTGACTGTTCACCAGGTGGCGTTATGCACGCGTGATCGAGCTGGAGCCGTCCCTCCGCACATCCGTCCGCCCGGGTGCCCGTCGGCCGGTCCGCCCGACGGGCGCCCCGAACGTCCTCGGTGACCCCTTGGTCGGAAAGGTCGCGCCGTACCGGCTGACCAGGTAATCCGCGGCCCGGGCGGTCGCCTCTGGAATTGTTGACCAGCCGCGATTCGGCGAACTACTGTCTGACCTCGAATGGTGCTTGAAACTCGCTATGATATTTGCTTGATGAAATAGTTGAGCATGCATCTATTTCTGCGGAGGGTTGAAGCCACAATCATCCAGTCACCGGTCGAGCAAGGGGGATGCAATGACAGGTGCCGCGATCGAGTCCACCCATGGGGAAGAAATGCGGGAGGAGATTCCGGAAGCAGAACCGTCCGACCACGCCGCTCACGTGGAGCGCACCCTGTTACAGGCACGCGCGCTCATCGAGTCCACCGTCTCGCTGCACCGCAACCGGTCGGCGCCGGCTCCCGCCGCGCCGCACACCGACGTCGCGGTGCTCGGCGACGCCATCGAGGAACTCGTCCGCCGTGCCCGGCACTCGGTCTGCATCGCGGTCACGGGCGGTGAGGCGTTCCACCACATCGCCCGGAAGGCCCTGGCCACGCTGGAATCCGGACTCGTGGTGCGCGTGCTGTGCGCACCCGACGTCGCCGACCGCTCGCCGCTCCTGCAGGCCAAGGTGCCCGGCATCCGCCTGGAAGTACGGGTGTGCGAAGCGGAGTTGCGCGACATCGTGGTGGTCGACGGCTCCTCCGCACTGGTGCGGGCAGCCGCCGACAGCGCCAACGGGCAGGCGACCCTGGTCCACGACGCCGCGGCCGTGCGAGCCCTGGAACTGCTCTTCGCCGGAGCCTGGGCACGCGGCCGCAGGCTGGACGACCACCTCGCGCTGAGCCCGAAGTTCCGCGGCGACCTGACCCGCCGGATCCTGGAGAAGCTGCGCGACGGACTCACCGACGAAGCGGCGTCCCGCGACCTCAACGTCTCCCTGCGCACCTATCGGCGCCACGTCGCCGACATCATGCGCGAGCTCGGCGCCGGCTCCCGATTCCAGGCGGGCGTGCGCGCGGTGGAACTGGGGCTGCTTTCGGAGTGACGCAGCCGCCGGCCGGCTCAAACGGGGATCGCGTGGCGCCGATCGACCTACGGGGCCGCGCAGCAACACATCACACCAACGGGGATGGTGAGTGCCACGTGTCGCATGCGACCGAGGACGAACTGGAGCGAGCGCTTCTGGAAGTACGGGCCCTGATCGAGTCGACGGTGGCCATCCACCGGGACCGCAGCATCAGGGAGCAGCAGATCGCCGAGGTGGACGGGGGCTACGCACCCGTCCTGGACACCGCGGCGAGTCTCATCCGGGGAGCCGTGCGGACGATCGACATCGTCGACGCCCGGCTGCCCGGCACGCAGGAGGAACAGGCCCGTCAGGATCGGGCCGAGCGCAACCTCATCTACTCGACCGCCGAGGGGGTCGCCGTCCGGGTGCTGACCAGTCCGGCGATGGTGGACGAGGACTTCGTCCGCGAACAGCTCGCGCTGGAAAGACCGGTGGCGATCCGGGTGGCCCGGGTACCGCCGCTCCAGGCCCTGCTGGTGGACGGCACCAGCGCGTTGGTGATGGCGGAGTCGGCGGCCGGCGTGCGGGCCTCGATGATCCGTGCGCCGGAGGTCCTGCACACCCTCGACACGCTCTTCGAGAGCATCTGGCGCAACGCCGTGCCCGCCGGCGAGCGGATCGTCTTCGGAGACCGCGACCGGGCCGTACTGGCCCGGCAGATCCTCGGCGCGCTGCGCGCCGGGGTCACCGACGAGGTGGCCGCCCGCGAACTCACCGTCTCGGTGCGCACCTACCGCCGGCACGTCGCCGAGATCATGGCGCTGCTCGGTGCCCAGTCCCGCTTCCAAGCCGGCGTCCGGGCCGCGGCACTGGGCCTGCTGCCCACCGCGCCGGACGCTCCCGGCGCCGGGCGGGCCTGACAGCACGCGGCCCCCTGCTGCCATCGGCACCGTCCCCGGCGGGCATCCGGGCCGCTCGCCGGCAGCTTCCTGAAACCTTCGTTGCCGCCCGCCCCGGGCCGCCAGTTGTATGGCGCCGGGACAGGGAACCGGGCTCCTGGTAGATCCTCGGCCCCTTCCCGGTGGTATGGAGAGCCCCCGTCCTGCATGCCATCAGGCGCGCGGGGATCCGTCGATCGCGAGAGCGACGACGACGGATCCCCGCGGCCCCCGGTGGACGACGCGGCGTACGGCGTGGAAGGCGGATCAATGGACCGGATGCCGACAGGGCTCGTGTTCCCGGGACAGGGAACCCAGAAGGAGGCCATGGGCGCCGTCTGGCGGGACACCCCTTCCTGGAAGATCACCGAGGAGATCTCCGACGTCACGGGAGAGGACCTGCCCCGACTGCTCCTCGACACCCCGGACGAGCAACTCCGGCGCACCGACCTGGCCCAGCTGACCGTCTTCACGCTCACCCTCGTCGCCCACGCGGAGGCCGTGCGCCGCGGCGCCTTCGACGGCCGGGACGTGGTGGCCTGCGCCGGGCACAGCCTCGGCGAGTACGCCGCCCTGACCGCCGCCGGAGCGCTGTCGCCGGGCGCGGCCGCCGCCCTGGTCGCCGCCCGCGGCCGGGCCATGCGGGAGGCCGCCGAGCAACGCCCCGGCACCATGGGAGTCCTGGTCGCGGCCCCGCTGGAGGCCGTCACCGGCCTCGCCGAGCAGATGCGTACGGCCGGCCACGAGGTATGGGTCGCCAACGTCAACGCACCCGGCCAGACGGTCGTCGCCGGCTCCGTCGAGGGCATCGACAGGATCGGGGCCGAAGCGCCCTCGATCGGCGCCAAGATGATCCGTCCCGTCGTCGGCGGCGCCTTCCACAGCCCGCTCATGGAGCCCGCCGCGCAACGCCTGCGGGCCGCCCTGCAACACACCGCCTTCGCCCCGGCACACCTGCCGGTGGTCGCCAACGTCGACGCCCGGGCCCACACCGGCGGCGACTGGGTCGAGCGGGCCACCCGCCAGCTCACCTCCCCGGTGCTGTGGGAGCCGTCCGTACACACCCTCGTCGGACCGCTCGGCTGTCGCCGCCTGATCGAGATCGGCCCCGGGCGGACGCTCGCCGGCCTGATCCGCAGGATCGCCCCGGACACCGCGACCGTGTCCCTGGACAGCCCCGCGGCCCTGGACTGAGGCCGGGCCCCGTACCCGGCCGGCAGCCGCGCCCACCCCACGTCCACCGCGCCACACGCACGAGGAGACCACCCACATGCCACTGGGCACCCACAGCACCTGGCTGCGCAGGTTCACGACCGCCGAGCCACCGCGCCTGCGCCTGGTCTGCCTGCCGCACGCCGGCGGCTCGGCAAGCTTCTTCCACGACTGGGGGCACGCCTTCGGCGACGACGTCGAAGTGCTCGCCGTCCGCTACCCGGGCCGCCAGGAGCGCGTCGGCGAGGAACCCTGGACCTCGCTGGAGGACCTCGCCGGCGCCATCACCGGCGAGCTGGAGCCGTACCTGGACACCCCGCTGGCCCTCTTCGGCCACAGCATGGGCGCCACCCTCGCCTACGAGATCACCCTGCGGCTGCGCGAACGGTTCTCCGTCGCCCCCGAACTGTTGATGGTGTCCTGCCGCAAGGCACCGCACCTGCTCACCCCGGGCACGGCGGCCTTCGACACCGACGCCGAGCTGATCGAACAGGTCAAGGAGCTCGGCGGCACCGACTCCGCGCTGCTCGACGACGAGGACCTGCGCGAGCTGGTACTCCCCGCCATCAGGGCCGACTTCACCGCCGTCGCCGGTTACGCCGCCCGGCCCGGCGTCCCGCTGCCCTGCCCGGTCGTCGGGTACGTCGGCGACGGCGACCGCGGTGTCGGAGCCCACGAGGTCGCCGCCTGGTCCGACATCGCACCGCACGGGTTCGACCTGAGGGTCCTGCCCGGCGGCCACTTCTACCTGGTGGACGGCCGGGAGCAACTCGTCGGTGACATCCGCGCACGGCTGGCCCCGCAGCGGTGAGCACCGACCTGCGGCCCCTGCCGGACTGCGGGGTGGGGGTGCTGGACAAGGCGTCCCTGCTGCTGGAGATCGTGGAGAGCGGCCCGACGAGCCTGGTCGACCTGGTCGCGCACAGCGGCCTGTCCCGCCCCACCACGCACCGGATCGCCACCGCCATGGAACGGCTCGGGCTGCTCACCCGGGACGCCCGCGGGCGCTTCGCCCTCGGACCCCGCCTCGGCCTGCTCGCCGTCGAAGCACGCCACGACCGACTCGCCCAGGCCGCCGGGCCGATCCTGGAACGCCTGAGCGGGGAGACCGGCCTCGACGCCCGGCTCCACCGCCGGCGCGAGGGGTTGCACATCTGCGTCGGCTCCTCCGTGGACCGGGTGGCGGGCGTGGACCTGGCCGCGATCGGCACCGCCCGCCCGGCCACCGCCGGCCCCGCGGCCCAGGTGCTGTACGCCTGGGAGGAACCCGACGTGCTGTACGAGGGGCTGCGGCGGGCCCGCTTCACCGCCCCGCAACTGGCGACCGTACGGCGTCGGGGCTGGGCCTACGGCCCCGACCCGCTCGCGGCCGGCCTGATCTCCTACGCCGTACCGGTGCGTTCCGGGGCCGGCGTCGTGGCCGCGGCCCTGGTCCTGACGGGTGTGTCGAGCCGGATGCCCGAGGTCCCCGACCGGGAACTGCGACGTGCCGCGATGGACGCGGCCGTCTCCTTGAGTGACGTCTTGCTGCGCGGTACCCGGGCGAATTCCGCGGCCGGCCGCTCCGCCGGCTGAATTCAGCGGCGACGGTGGCAGGTTGTTGCAGCCGTCGTTGTGAGAAAAGAACTCGCGCCCGCACCATTCCAGTGCGAGTAAACGCGCCGCGCTTGCGGCGGTAAATCGGACAAGGGGAAAAAGCGTGACGACTGCAACGCGCGACGATCGTCTCGAACTCATCAAGGAAACCGTCTGCGACATTCTCGAAATCGAGGAGGACGAGGTCACCGAGGTCAGCCTTTTCAAGGAGGACCACAACGCCGACTCGCTCCGCGCCATCGAGATCCTCGCCGCCCTGGAGAAGCAGTTCGGCATCGTGATCAACCAGAGTGAGCTGCCCCGCATGGTGAACCTCAAGGGCGTCTACGAGGTCGTCGCGGAGCCGGCCGGCTGGTAGGGAAAGCGGCGTCGGGAAGGATGGGGAGATTGCCATGACAGCGGCAGAGCACGGCGCCGGCCGTATCCGGCCGGAGCGGCACCGGGTCGTTCTCACCGGACTGGGAGTGGTGTCCAGCATCGGACTCGGCGCGAAGGAGTTCCTCCAGGGGCTCCGCGAAGGCCGTAGCGGTGCCCGGCCCATTTCCGTGTTCGACACGGAAGGATTCGCCCACGCCAACGGGTGCGAAATCACGGATTTCGACCCGCGCGAATGGATCACCACGTTGGACGTGGAACAGCTGGGCCGGGCCGCGCAGTTCTCGACCGCGGCCGCTCGAATGGCCCTGGAGGATTCGGGTCTCGACCTGACGGAGCTGCGCGGCAGGCGGGGCCTGATCTCCATCGGCACCACCGACGGCGAGAGCTACGACCTCGACCAGCTCGTCGAGCGTGAACTCGGCACGAAGCCGGGCGACTTCGAGCCCGCGGCGGCCCGGCGCGTACCGGCCGGCCGGCTCTCGGTGGCGATCGCCCAGGAGCTCGGCCTCAGCGACGTCGAGGCCCTCACCATCCCGACCGCCTGCTCGGCGGGCAACTACGCCATCGGCTACGGCTTCGACGCCGTCAGCTCCGGTGAGGCGGAGTTCGCCTTCTGCGGCGGGGCGGACGCGATGTGCCGCAAGACCTTCACCGGTTTCTACCGGCTCGGCACCATCGCCCCCGACCGCTGCCAGCCCTTCGACGTCGACCGCAAGGGCATCCTCACCGGCGAGGGCGCGGGCGTCCTGGTCCTGGAGCGCCTGGACTCCGCCCTGGCACGCGGGGCGACCATCTACGCCGAGGTACTCGGCTACGGGCTCAACTGCGATGCCCACCACCAGGTCGCCCCCGACCGGGACAGCGTCGCCGAACTGATGCGGCTGGCCCTGGAGAACGCCGGCGTCGAACCGCACGAGGTGGACCTCATCTCGGCGCACGGCACCGGCACCCGGGCCAACGACATCACCGAGGCGGGAGCCATCCGCCAGGTCTTCGGGGACACCCCGCCGCGGACCGTCTCCATGAAGTCGATGCTCGGCCACAGCATGGGCGCCGCCAGCGCCCTCGGTGCGATCGGCTGCGCCCTGGCCATCCAGAACCGCTTCATCCCACCCACCATCAACCATGTCACCACCGACCCCGAGTGCGACGTCGACTGCGTACCGAACCACGCCGTCGAGGCGGATCTGCGGATCGTCCAGAACAACGGACTGGCCTTCGGCGGCAACAACGCGGCGGTCCTGCTCGGCCGGTACGACGCGATCAAGGAGGCGTCATGACGACCCGCCCCATCATCGGGATGGGCGCCGTCGCCGCCACCGGTTCCGGTGTCGGTGAACTCTTCGAGAACCTGTGCGCGGGCATCAGCGGACGTGCCGAACTGCGCGGCTTCGACCGCACCAGGTTCCGGGCGCAACACGCCTACGAGGTCGACGACCGACCAGCCGTCGGCGAGGACGTACCCGGCCGCGCGAGCCGGCTGCTGCACGAGGCGATAGCCCAGGCCGCCGCCGACGCGGGCCTGGGGGAGGACCTCTCCGGGATCCCGATCCTGGTCGGCACCGGCCTGCGCGAACTGCGCTCGCTGGAGCTGTGGTGGCGTGACGGCTCCGCCTTCGCCGACTCCGGGCTGCACTTCGGCACCGGCCTGAAGGAACGTTTCAACGCCGACGTCACCCACACGTTCTCCAACGCCTGCTCCGCCTCCCTGTACGCCCTGGCCCTCGGCAGCGACCTCCTCGCCCAGGAGGGCGAGGACGCCCCCGACACCGTCATCGTCGCCGGCGTCGACGTCCTGACCGAGTCGATGTACGGGCTCCTGGAACGCGTCCACCCGACGCCGCCGGACCGGGTGCGGCCCTTCGACCGCGACCGCACCGGCGTCCTCATGGGCGACGGGGCCGCCGCCATCGTGCTGCGCCGCACCGAGGAGGGCGCCCGCCGGGTCCACGGCCACCTGCGCGGCGTCGCCGTCAACTGCGACGCATACCACGTCACCGCGCCCTCCCCGGAGGGCATCGCCGAGGCCATGCGCGCCGCGCACCGGCTCGCCGGCGTCAAACCGTCCGACGTGGACCTGGTGATGCTCCACGGCACCGGCACCCTGCTCAACGACGAGGCCGAGGCCACCGCCCTCGCCGACGTCCTGGGCACCGACGCCTCGGTGCCGCTGATGACCGCCGTGAAGTCCATGACCGGCCACACCTCCGGCGCCTCCGGACTCATCAACCTGATCGTGGGCGTCACGGCCCTGAACGAGGGGCGGGTGCCGCCGACCGTGGGCCTGGACGAGCCGGTCGAGGAAGCCGCGCCGTTCCGCTTCGTCACCGGGCAGTCCGCCGAGGGCCTGCCCCTGAAGGTCGCGCAGCTCAACGCCTTCGGATTCGGCGGCATCAACGCCGTCGCCATTGTGGAGGGTCCCCGATGACCGCACAGTCCGCCACCGCCGTTACCGGCACCGCCGTGGTGGTCACCGGCGCCGCCGTCCTGGTGCCCGGCGCCGACACCGTACGGGCCCTGGCCGACGGACCCGCCTGCGGCGGCGCCCCCGTCGAACCCGCAGCGCACGTCGGCAAGAAGGGCCTGCGCTACAAGGACCGGGCCACCCAACTCGGCTACGCCCTGACCGCCGCGGCGCTGCGCGACGCCGGTCTGCTCGGCGCCGACGAGAAGGACGGGCTGCTCGTCGCCGCGGCCGGCGTCGGCGTGGTGGCCAGCTCCAACTTCGGCAACCTCGACACCGTCGCCCGGGCGCTGGACACCATCCGCGAGGAGACCGTCACGGCCACCTCGCCGATGGACCTGCCCAACGCCTCCAGCAACGTCATCGCCTCCTCGGCGGCCATCCGCTACGGGCTGCGCGGCCCCAACCTCATGGTCTGCAACGGCGAGACCTCCGGCCTGGACGCCGTGCACTGGGCCGTCACGATCATCACCGCCGGACGCGCCGATCGGGTGCTCGTCCTCGGCGTCGAGCCCGACAACGAGGTCGTGCGCCGACTGCTGGGCGGCGGACACGCCGTTGACGGCGGCGCCGCCCTGGTCGTGGAGTCCCGGGCCGCCGCCGCCGCACGCTCCGCGAGGGTCCGCGCCGTGATCGGCCCGTACAGCCGAGGTGCCGGCGAGGTGGACGCGCGCGGTCGCCGCTGGGAGGCCCCCGCCCACCTGGGCAAGGCCTCCGGGGCCTCCGGGCTGCTCCAGGTCGCCGCCGCCGTCGGCTGGTTCGACGCCGGCGAGCGCGGCCCCGTACAGGCCGTGACCGGCAGCGCCGTCGACGACGCGCGCGCGGACCTGCTGCTGCTCGCTCCCGAAGCTGCCTGAAAGGTCGAGGAGGAGGTTGTGATGAACACCCATGTGGACCTGCGCCCGGTGACCGTCGAACGGCGCACCGCGGGCAGCGGGCCCCGCGTCCTGCTGCTGCACGGACTCGCGGCCAACGACAGCGTCTGGGAGCGGGTCCTGCCCGAGCTGCCGCCGTCGTACCAGGTGTGGACGGCCCGGCTGCCGTGGCGCACCGAGACCATCGCCGGCTGGGGCGAGCAGCCCAACCTGCGGGGCTGGCTCGGCAAGGCCCTGGAGGCGGTGCCGGGCGGCGCCGAAGTGGTCGTCGCCCACTCGATGGCCGCCAACGTCCTGCTCGACCTGCTCGACCAGAAGAACCGGGGCGGCGTCGACTCGCTGCGCCAGTACGGCATCCGGGCCCTGGTCCTCGTGTCGCCGTTCTACCGGTCCCGGGCCGAGGAGTTCGACTGGAACGCCATCAGTTACTACCTCAACGACTTCCACCTGATCATGGAGGAGGGCATCCGCGCCCACTCCGGCGGCCGGCTCCCGGACGACGTCCGCCGGGCGATGGGGGAACGGGTCCGCGACCGCGTCGGCCCCTACGGCTGGCTGCGCTTCTTCGAGCTGTACCTGCGCACCCCCGCCCTGCAGACCGGGCGGATCACCGCGCCCGCCCTGGTACTGGCCGGCGAGCACGACTTCGCGGCCCGGCCCCAGGAGGGCGTGGCGCTGGCCGCGGCCCTGCCCGACGCCGTCTCCCGCGTCCTGCCCGGCAGCGGGCACTTCCCGATGCTCGACGCGGCGGGCGAGTTCGCCGCCGCCGTCAGCAGCTTCGTCAACTCGACCATGGGCCTGACCCCGCCGAGCGGGCCCGCCCTCCTCACCGCCCTGGAGCACCGCGCATGACCCTCGTCACGGACACCGCCGTCAAGACGCTGCTGACCACCGCCACCACCACCACGGTGCGACCCCGCTACGAGGGGTCCAACATCTGCACCTGGATCGGCTTCAAGCACGTCAACTACCTCGTCGAGGAAGCCGTACTGGACCACTTCCGCCAGTCCGGGCTGCCCGCCCGCGCGCTGTACGAGGAGCACGGGCTGGGCCTGGACCTGGTCACCATCGACAGCCGCATCCTGCACGCCTTCCACATGGACGACACCGCCGAGGCGCAGGTCGTGCCGTGGACCAAGGACGACGACGGGACCATCGGCTTCAAGGTCACCATCCAGTTCGAGCGGGGCGGCGAGATCCACAAGGCCGTCACTTCGAAGGTCCGCGTCTCCCTGCGGATCGACACCTACCTCGAGGCGGCCGGCGAGGTCCCCGAGCAGCTCGCCCGCTTCGCCGTCGCCACGCTCGGCGACGACCTGGAGCGCGAGGCGCCCGTCGCCGCCCCGGCCGAGGAGGAGATCCTCGCCTCCCTCACCGCCGGCCGCAACGCGTACGCCTGGAAGTGGAACATCCCGTACCCGTACTGCCACTTCACCGAGCGCATCCAGATGTCCGGCTACCTGCGCCTCATGGAGGAGGGCAAGGACCGCTTCGTCGCGGACCGCGGCATCTCCATCAAGACGCTGCTCGACGACCGCCGCTGGATCCCGGTCGTGCCCCGCTCCGACATCCGCATCCTCGACGAGGCGCTGATGGAGGAGGACCTCTACACGGTGTACACCGTCGAGGAGGTGTTCAAGGACTTCACCTACACCTCGCGCATGGACTTCTACGTCCTGCGCGACGGCGAGCTCGTGAAGACCGCCACCGGCCGCATCGTCCACGGCTACGCCGTCATCGAGAACCGTCGCGACTGGAGCCTCGTCAACTTCGACCAGCGCGTCCTCGACGCCGTCAACGGGACGCCGGCGGCGTGAGCGAGGACTGGGAGAGCGGCGCCCCCCGGCTGCTGCTCGTCGAGAGCCAGGGTCGCTTCGCGCAGGACGCCGGCTTCCGGCGCGACGCGGTCACGCAGGTGATCACCGGGCAGACGGCGCTCCTCTTCCTGGTCCAGGACGGGGTCGTGCTCGCCGTCCCCGGCAGCGACAGCGACCTGGACCGGTTCCAGAAGGAGGGCGGAGTGCTCGCCGCGGACAGCTTCTCGCTGGCCCAGCGCGGCCTGGAGGAGGCGTCGCTCCGCCCCGAACTGCGCGTCGTGGGCATGGACGTGGTGGCGGGCTGGATCCTCGATCCGGCCGTCCGGGTGGTGTGGCACTGAAGTGGCCAGGAAGATTCCGCACACCGACGTGCTCATCACCCTCATGGGTCCCCCTCACACCTCGGACCAGGTCACCACCGCCCTGCGGCTCACCCAGTCCCTCCTGGAGCGCGGCGCCACCGTACAGGTGTGGACCTGCGGGTACGCGACCATGCTCACCCAACGCGCCCTCGGCGACGACAAGCCGCGCAACCTCGCCGACTGGAACAGGGAGTACCCCTCCACCGCGGCACTGGTGGAGGACCTCCTCACGACCTGGGAGGGGCGGCTGTACTGGTACGGCTGCCGCTTCTGCAGCGACGACCGGGGAGCCGATCACCACCTGCCCCAGGTGGTGATCCGCCCGCCCGGCGGATACGCCGCCAACGCGGCTGCCGCCGACAAGGTCCTGCACCTGGGGGGGATCTGATGGACGCCCGTGTGTTGGCCATCGTCGAACACGGCTACCGCGGCGCGCTGGAGAAACAGTTCTTCGACGAGCTCTACCTCGCCACCGAACTGCACCGGCAACTGGGCGGCCTCGACATCCTGCTGCGCGGTTCCGCCGCGAGCTACGCCCTGGACACCGGCCCCGTACCGGCGCTGCGCATCGGAAGCCGGACGGTGGACACCCTCACCGACCCCCGCGCCGGCGTCCGCACCCTGCTGGAGCAGGGCGTCGGCGTCCTCGTGGAGGAGCCCGACATCGCGGCCCTCGCCGCCGCCCGGCCGCTGATCGAAGGTGTCCGGCTCGTCGCCGCCGACGAGACCGCCGCCCGCTGGAACGAGTACCGGATGGTCGTCTTCCTGTGACCGGCCCACCCGGGACACACGAACGGCCCGCCCGGGACCACCGGCAAGACCGGCCCGCCCGGGACCACCGGCCACGAACGGCACCACCGCCGGCACGGACGGCACCACCACGGCATGAACGGCACCACCACCGGCACCACCCCGAACGGAAGGAACACGTGACGGTCATGACCACTCCCACCACCGGCACCGGACGCCCGGTGATCACCGCCTGGTCGGCCGTGTCGCCGTACGGCATCGGCAGGGCCGCCTTCACCGAGGGCCTGCGGGAGCGGCGCACGACCGTCACCGAGCTCGGGCCCGAGCACGGCACGACCCCCGACGGCGTGGGCCACGTCGTGCCCGGCTTCGCGGTCCGCGAGGTGCTCGGCAAGAAGGGCACCCGCTCGATGGACCGGGTCACCGGCCTCGCCGTCACCGCCGCCGGCGCCCTGCTGGACGACTCGGCGCGCAACCGCGCCGTCGGCACCGGGGAGGGCGCCGCCTTCGCCCTGGGCACCACCACCGGCAGCGCCCAGTCGATGATGGACTTCACCCGGGACTCCCTCACCGGGGACCAGCCCTTCTTCGTCGACCCGGCCCGCTTCCCCAACACGGTCATGAACTGCGCCGCCGGACAGAGCGCCATCTGGTTCCACCTCAAGGGCCCCAACGCCACCATCGCCGGCGGTCGCACCGCGGGCCTGCACGCCCTGAACTACTCGCGCCGGCTACTGGGATCGGGACGCGCCCGCACCGTGCTGTGCGGCGCCGCCGAGGAGTTCAGCCAGGCCCGCTCCTGGCTGGAGCACCACAGCGCCGAGCCGGCCGGCGCGGACGCCGCGCCGGCAGCCCCCGCCCTCGGCGAGGGCTGCGCCATGCTGCTCGTCGAACCGCACACGCCCGAGGACACCGACCAGCCCGTCCTCGCCGAACTCCTCGCCGTGGAACTGGGCGTCGTCCTCGACGGCGACCCCCGCCCCGCCCTCGTCGCCTGCCTGCGCGCGGCCCTGCGCCGGGCCGGCGTCGAGCCGTCGCAGGTGGCCGCCGTCGCCCGCTCCGGCGCGCCCGGCCGCGAGGGCCTCGGCGAGGCCGACGCGGTGCGCGAGGTGTTCGGCGCCGTCGACCACGCCGACCTCACGCCGACCGGCCTGATCGGCGACACCGGCGCCGCCGCGGCCGCCTTCCAGGCCGCCGCCCTGCTGTCGTACGCCGAGGACCGGCCCGCCGAGGCGGCCGGCCGGATCGGCGTGATCACCTCCGTGGACCGCACCGGCACCGTCGGCTGCGCCCTGCTCGGCCTGCGCTGAGGCGCGCCGCGCCCGCCCTCCCGAAAGGACAAGAACACCGTGCTGGACAAGGAAGAACTGCGCGAACTCGTCGCCCAGGTACTGGACGTCGACGTGACCGAGGTGGGCGACGACGTCACGTTCGTCGACGACCTGGAGGTCGACTCGCTGATGGCCCTGGAAGTCGTCGTGGTGCTGGAGAAGAAGTACGGCGTCAAACTGCCGGAGTCCGATCTGAAGCACATCGTCACCCTGCAGAGCGCGTACGAAGTGTTGCGCGCCCGCATCGACACGGCACGGGCGGCCTGATGCCTGCCGCCGGCCCACTCCTCGCCGCGGTCGAGGTGCTGCCCGCCGAGGGCGAGCTGAGCACCGCGGCCCGGTTCACCGTGGCGGACACCGAAACCGTGCTCCCCGGCCACTACCCGGGCTTTCCCATCTTCCCCGGGGTCTGCCTGGTCGAATGCGCCCGCCAGGGCGCCGAGGCCACCCTGCCCGACGGCGCCAAGGGCGCCCGCCTCGCGGCCGTGGAGTCCACCCGGTTCACCGGGCCGGTCTTCCCCGGCGACCGGATCGACATCGCCCTCGCCTGGAAGCTGACCCCCGCCGGCGACTGGCAGGTGCGGGCCAAGCTCACCACCGGACGGGGCCCCGCGGCCGGCGTACGCCTGCGCTACGCCGCGCCCGCGACCACCGGAGAGGAGGCGGCAGCGTGATCGGCCAGCGCGACATCCGGGCCCGGCTGCCCCACCGCTTCCCCATGCTGCTGGTGGACCGGGTCGTGGACATCGTCCCCGGTGAGCGGCTCATCGCCCTCAAAGCCGTCACCTGCAACGAACCCTGGTACGAGCGGCTCGACGCGGACACCCCCGAGGAGGACTTCGCCTACCCGGCGACGCTGCTCGTGGAGTCCTGGTGCCAGTCCGCCGGCGTACTGGCCACCTGGGACGACCCCAACCCGGACGTCCTCGACGGCCGCGTGATGCTCTTCGGCGGCATGACCGGCGTCGAGTTCCACCGCCCGGTCCTGCCCGGAGAGGTCCTGGAACACCGCGTGCGCCTGGACCGCAAGGTCGACGACACGCTGCTGTTCGACGGGGAGACCCGTTCCGCCGGCGAGACGGTGATGACCGTCGACCGGATCGTCATGGCCTTCCGCCCCGCGGCGGCGCTGCGCCCCGCCACCGCCTGAGGAGACGAACGACATGTCGGACAGCACCAACCCGGTGGCCCTCGTCACCGGCGGCTCCCGCGGCATCGGCCGCGCCACGGTCCGCGCGCTCGCCCGCGACGGATTCGACGTGGCCTTCTGCTACCGCTCCGACGACAACGCCGCGCGCACCCTGGAGAAGGCCGGCGAGGAGTTCGGCGTCCAGGTGGTGGGCAGCCGTGTCGACGTCGCCGACGGCCCCGCCGTACGGGCCTGGATCACGGCGACCGAGGACGGGCTGGGACCGATCTCCGCGGCCGTCACCGCCGCCGGGATCACCCGCGACAACCCGTTGGTCCTCATGGAGGACGAACAGTGGCGCCAGGTCATCGACACCAATCTGGACGGCGTCTACCACGTCTGCCGCGCGGTGGTCTTCGGGATGATGAAGCGCCGCGGCGGCGCCATCGTCAACATCTCCTCGGTCGCCGGGGTCTACGGCCACGGCACCCAGACCAACTACTCCGCCTCCAAGGCGGGGATCATCGGCTTCTCCCGGGCCCTGGCGAAGGAGACGGGCCGCTCCGGCATCCGCGTCAACGCGGTCGCACCCGGCTTCATCGAGACCGACATGGTCGCCGGGATGAACGACAAGGCCCGCAAGGAAGCCCTGTCCGCCATCCCGCTGCGCCGCATGGGCACCGCGCAGGAGGTCGCCGACCTGGTCGCCTACCTGGCCTCGGACAAGGCCGCGTACATCACCGGAGCCGTCCTGCAGATCGACGGCGGCATCACGATCTAGCCCCAACCGCACACGAACCGCTGGAGGCGGTGATGGCACGACGAGGACCCCGCTGGTACTTCTCCTTCCGCAGCCCCTACTCCTGGATGGCCTACCGGGACCTGGTCGGCCGGCACGCGGACGTGGCCGCGGCGATCGAATGGCTGCCCTTCTGGGAGCCGGACGAGCCGGCCCTGGACGAGTTGGAGCGCAGCAACATCAAGCTCCCGTACGTCCCGATGTCCAAGGAGAAGCACCTCTACATCCTCCAGGACGTCCGGCGCCTGGCCCGGGCCCGCGGCCTGGACATGGTGTGGCCGGTGGACCCCGCTCCCCGCTGGGAGGTGTCGCACCTGGCGTACCTGGCGGCCGAGCGGCTCGGAGCGGGAAGTGAGTTCATCGCCGAGACCTACCGCGCCCGCTGGGAGCTCGGCGAGGACATCTCCGATCCCGACACCATCCGCAAGATCGGCGAGGGCCTGAGGCTCGACCCCGAGGCGCTCGCACGGGCCCACGAGGACCCCGAGATCCGCGAGCTGGGGCTGAACGCCCTGAACTCCCTGCACCGGGACGGCGTCTTCGGCGTCCCCTTCTTCATCAGCGGCTTCGACAAGTACTGGGGCGTCGACCGGCTGACCGGATTCGCCGAGTCGGTACGGGCCGCCCGCTGACACGTCTTTTCCGACACCCACACCAATTCCCTTCACCACGCACCGCAGGAAAGGAAGCAGAGATATGGCGACCAACCCGTTCGAGGACGACGCCGCGAGCTACTTCGTGCTCGTCAACGAAGAGGGCCAGTACTCCCTGTGGCCCGCGTTCGCGGAGGTACCGGCCGGCTGGACCGTCCGGCACGGCACGGCGCCCCGGCAGGAGTGCCTCGACCACATCAACGAGAACTGGACGGACATGCGGCCGACCAGCCTGGTCCGGGCCACCGCGGCCTGACAGCAAGAAGCCGAGGGGACGGGCGTTGGCAGGTATCTGCAACGCCCGTTCGGCGTTGCCGGGGCCGGATGGCAGGTTGATGCAGTGGGCGTTGTCGATGATTTCGGACAGATGTGAGAGTGGAATTCGTTCTACGAAAGTCACAGCCCGGGTTCTTCGGCTGCCGATTGTCCGCTAGGGGTGGATGGGAATCATGCTCGCTGGAGACGCCTTGTCATTGACCGCGGCTCAGTCCGGAATTTGGTTCGCCCAGCAGCTCGACCCGGAAAACCCGATCTACAACGCGGCCGAATACCTCGACATCCAGGGGCCGGTGCACGCCGGAATTCTGGAAGAGGCGCTGCGCATCCTGGTCGATGAGGCCGAGGCGCTGCGCATGCGGATCGTCGAGGACGACGAGGGACTGTGGCAGATCGCCGACCCGGCGCCGGCCTGGCAGCTGGAGCAGCTGGACGTCCGCGGCGAGGACGACCCCGAGGCGGCTGCCGAGGCCTGGATGCGCGAGGCGCTCGCCGAGCCCGTCGACCCGCGCCGCGACCTGCTCTTCCGCTTCGCCCTGCTGCGGGTCGACACCGAGCGCTACTTCTGGTTCTACCGCTACCACCACGTCACCGTCGACGGGTTCGCCGTCGCCCTGGTCACCCGGCGTGCCGCCGAGCTGTACACCGCGCTGGCCGCCGGCCGCGAGCCGGAGCCCAGCGGCTTCGGCACGGTCGCCGACCTGGTCCGCTCCGACGCCGAGTACCGCGCCGGTGAACGCTTCGCCGCCGACCGGCAGTTCTGGCAGGACGAACTCGCCGACTGCCCCGAACCCGTGGGCCTCTCCGACACCAGGCCCGTCATGGCCCACGGCCTGGTGCGCCGCACCGAATTCCTCCCCAAGGACAGCCTGGAGGCGCTGCGGGACACCGCCCGCGAGGTCGGCGTGACCTGGCCGGCGGCCATGATGACCGCAGCCGCCCTCTACCTCCAGCGCTCCACCGGCGCCGACGAGGTGGTCCTCGGCGTCCCCGTCTCCTGCCGCCTGGGCAAGGCCGCCCGCTCCGTACCGGGCATGGTCTCCAACGTCGTACCGCTGCGCGTGCCGGTCACCCAGGACATGACCCTCGCGGACCTGCTGCTCCAGGTCTCGGCCGACCTGCGCGCCACCGTGAAGCACCAGCACTACCGCTACGAGGACCTGGTCCGCGACCGCAAGCTGCTGAGCGGCGGCGGACGGCTGGCCGGCCCCGAGATCAACATCATGATGTTCGACTACGGGCTGCGCTTCGGCGAGGCGCCCGCCGTCGTCAACAACCTCTCCATCGGCCCCTCCGACGACCTCTCCCTGATCGTCTACGAGCGCTCCGACGGCCGCGGCCTCCAAGTCGACTTCGACGCCAACCCGGCCCTGTACACCCCCCGGGAGATCGCCGCCCACCAGGACCGCTTCCTCGGCTTCCTGGGCCGACTGGCCGCCGCCGATCCCGCATCCCCCGTCGGCCGGATCGAGGTCACCGGTGACGCCGAGATCGACCTCGTGGTCCGCGGACACAACGACACCGCCCGCGACGAGGCACCGGACACCCTGACGGAGCTGCTGGCCGGGCAGGCGGCGCGCACCCCGGACGCCGAGGCCCTGCGCTTCGAGGGCAGCTCCCTGACCTACGCCGAGCTGCACGGCCGCGCCGACCGCCTCGCCCACGTCCTGCGCGCCCGGGGCGTCGGACCCGAGGACCTGGTGGCCCTCGCCGTCCCGCGCTCCGTCGAACTCCTCACGAGCCTGCTCGCGGTGCTCAAGGCCGGCGCCGCCTACCTGCCGGTGGACCCCGACTACCCCGCCGACCGCATCGCGTTCATGCTCGACGACGCCCGGCCCGCGCTGCTGCTCACCACCGCCGAGACCGCCGTACGGCTGCCCGCCGGCCTCGCCGCGCCGCTGCTCGTGGTGGACATCGACGACACCGTCGACCTGCTCGCGGCCCAGCCCGACGGCCCCGTCGCCGGCCCGGCCCCCGAGCGGGACCATCCGGCGTACGTCATCTACACGTCGGGTTCGACGGGTCGTCCCAAGGGGGTGGTGGTTTCCCATCGGGGGATCGTGAACCGGTTGGTGTGGATGCAGGACCGGTTCGGGTTGGCCGGTGACGATCGGGTGTTGCAGAAGACGCCGTCGGGGTTCGACGTGTCGGTGTGGGAGTTCTTCTGGCCGTTGGTCAGTGGTGCGACGTTGGTGGTGGCGCGTCCGGAGGGGCATCGGGATCCGGTGTATCTGGCGGGGTTGATCCGTGCGGAGCGGGTCACGACCGTGCATTTCGTGCCGTCCATGTTGCAGGTGTTCCTCCAGGAGCCCGCCGCTTCGGCGTGCACCGTGCTGCGCCGGGTCGTGTGCAGCGGCGAGGCGCTGCCCGAGGAGCTTCAGAACCAGTTCTTCCGGGTGCTGCCCCGGGTGGGGCTCTACAACCTCTACGGTCCCACCGAGGCGTCCGTGGACGTCACGGCCTGGGAATGCGCTCCCGACGCCGGTCCGGTACCGATCGGCCGTCCCGTTCGGAACACCCGTACGTACGTCCTGGACGCCGCCCTGCGCCCGGCCGGCCCCGGCGCGCCGGGTGAGTTGTACCTGGCGGGGGTGCAGTTGGCCCGTGGTTATCTGGGGCGGCCGGGCCTGAGCGCGGAGCGGTTCATCGCGGATCCGTACGGTCCGGCGGGCTCGCGGATGTACCGGACCGGGGACCTGGCGCGTTGGACCGCGGGCGGGGTGTTGGAGTACCTGGGTCGTACCGATGACCAGGTCAAGATCCGCGGCTTCCGCATCGAACTCGGCGAGATCGAGGCCGCCCTCGACCGCCACCCCGACATCGCCCACGCCGCCGTCGTGGCCCGCGAGGACACCCCGGGCGACAAGCGCCTGGTCGCCTACCTCGTCCCGGCCGGTTCCGGCGCTCCCACCGCCGACGAACTGCGCCGCGAGCTGGCCGGCGAACTGCCCGAGCACATGGTGCCCGCCGCCTTCGTCACCCTTCCCGTCCTGCCGCTCACCCCCAACGGCAAGCTGAACCGCAAGGCCCTACCGGCCCCCGACCTCGCGGCCGCCACCACCGGCCGCGCCCCCGGCAACCCGCGCGAGGAGATCGTCTGCGGCCTGTTCGCCGAGGTGCTGGGCCTGCCCCGGATCGGCATGGACGACAACTTCTTCAACCTCGGGGGCCACTCCCTGCTCGCCACCCGCCTGGTCTCCCGCGTCCGCGTCACCTTCGGCACCGAACTCACCATCCGCAGCGTCTTCGAGGCCCCCACCCCGGCACTCCTCGACGCCAGGATCGCCGACGGCGACCGCGACGAGGACCCGCTCGACGTCCTGCTGCCGCTGCGCCCGCACGGCGACCGCCCCGCCGTGTTCTGCGTCCACCCGGCCGGCGGACTCGGCTGGTGCTACGCCGGCATCATCAAGCACCTCGGCCAGGACACCCCCGTCTACGCGCTCCAGGCCCGCGGCCTGGACGGTACCGGCGCGCTGCCCCGCTCCTTCGAGGACATGGCCGACGACTACGTCGAGCAGATCCGCAAGGTCCAACCGCACGGCCCCTACCACTTGCTCGGCTACTCCTCCGGCGGCATCGCCGCCCACGTCATCGCCACCCGCCTGGAGCGGGCGGGCGAGGACGTCGGACTGCTGGCGATCCTCGACACCTACCCCGGCCAGACGCTCGCCGAGCTCGGCGAACAGGAGATCCTCGCCGACCTGCTGCGCTGGGTCGGCTACGACCGCCGCTACCTCGGCAAGAAGCCGCTCAAGCACGAGAAGGTCATCGAGATCCTCCGCAAGCTCGGCAGTTCCCTGGCCAGCCTGGAGCAGCACCACATCGAGGCGATCGGCCGGGTCTACGCGAACGGCCGCGAACTCGTCCACGAGTTCGTACCCGCCCGGTACGGCGGCGACGTCACCATCCTGGTGGCCTCCCTCGACAAGGTCGACATCTCGCCGACCCCCGAGACCTGGCGGCCGTACGTGGCCGGCGCGATCACCGCGCACCACCTGGAGCGCAGCCACAACGACCTGATGAAGCCCGCGGCCCTCGCCGAGATCGGCCGGATCCTCGCGGCCGAACTGCACCGCATCGAAGCGGCAACCCCCGGAGCCCCCACGGGCCTCGGAGCCCCCACCGGCCTCGGGGCCCTCGCCGCACCCGCCGGCCCCGCCACACCCGCCGCCCCTGCCGTCGACGCCCCGGCCACGGCCGGAGCCTGACGCAACCGACAGCCATTCAAGGGTGGTTACCACGATGAACGACACCGAGCGCGCCCTGCCGGACGCCGACCCCACCGCGCTGATCGAGGCCCGGGCCGCCCGCACCCCGCACGCCACGGCCCTGCTCTTCGAAGGCCGACGCCTCGACCACGCCGGGCTCAACGCCCGCGCCAACCGGCTCGCCCGCGAGCTCGTGGCACGCGGCGCCGGCCCCGAGAGCCTGGTCGCCCTCGCCCTGCCGCGCTCCCTGGAACTGCCCGTCGCCCTGCTCGCCGTACTGAAGTCCGGCGCGGGCTACGTGCCGCTCGACCCCGACTACCCCGCCGACCGCGTCCACTACATCCTCGACGACGCCCGGCCCGCCCTGTTCCTGGACGCCGCCGCCCTCGCCGAGGCCGAGGCCGCCGCCGCCGGCCGCTCCGACACCGACCTCACCGACGCCGACCGGATCGCCCCGCTCCACCCGGCCCACCCCGCGTACGCCATCTACACCTCCGGCTCCACCGGCCGCCCCAAGGGCGTGCTGATCACCCGCCGCAACCTGCTGAACTTCCTGTCGTACATGGCCGACCGCTTCCCCATGACGGCCGACGACCGGCTGCTCGCGGTCACCACCATCGCCTTCGACATCGCCGTCGTGGAGATGTACCTGCCGCTGCTCGCCGGCGCCGCCGTGGTCATCGCCCCCCGCGAGAGCGTCCTCGACCCGGTCCGGCTCGCCGCACTCGCCGCGGACAGCGGCGCCACCGTCCTGCAGGCCACACCGTCGCTGTTCCACGCCCTGACCACCGAAGCCCCCGAGGCCCTGCGCGGCCTGCGGATGCTGGTCGGCGGCGAGGCACTGCCCCCGGCACTGGCCGACGCGATGAGCGCCCTCGGCGCGCGCACCACCAACATGTACGGGCCGACCGAGACCACCGTCTGGTCCACCACCCTCGACGTCGAGGGCGCCCACGACCTGCCCGGCATCGGAAGCCCCATCTGGAACACCACCCTGCGCGTGCTCGACGAGCACCTGCGACCAGCCGACGAGGGCGAGCTGTACATCGGAGGCGAGGGCCTGGCCCGCGGCTACTGGATGCGACCAGCCCTGACCGCCGAGCGGTTCACCGCCGACCCGTACGGTCCCCCCGGGGCCCGCATGTACCGCACCGGCGACCTCGCCCGATGGAACGCCGCCGGCGGCGTCGACTACCTCGGCCGCAGCGACCACCAGGTCAAGATCCGCGGCTTCCGCATCGAACTCGGCGAGATCGAGGCCCGGCTCGCCGCCCATCCGACGGTCGCCCAGGTCGCCGTCGTCGCCCGCGAGGACCGCCCCGGCAGCAAACTCCTCGCCGCCTACACCGTCCCCGTCGCCGGCGGACCGGCCCCCGAAACCGCCGCCCTGCGCGCCCTGGCCGCCGAGAGCCTCCCCGACCACATGGTCCCGGCCGCGTACGTCGTCCTCGACCGGTTCCCGCTCACCCCCAACGGCAAGCTGGACCGCAACGCGCTCCCCGCCCCCGACTTCGCGTCCGCCACGTCCGGGCGCAGCCCGCGCACCCCCGACGAGGAGCGGCTCGCCACCCTGTTCGCCGAGGTGCTCGCGCTGCCCGGAGTCGGCATCGACGACGACTTCTTCCACTTCGGTGGGCACTCGCTGCTCGCCACCCGCCTGGTCAGCAGGGTCCGCTCCGTCTTCGGCGTGGAGCTGCCCGTCCGCGCCGTCTTCGAGGCCCCCACCGTCGCCGCGCTCGCCCCGCTGCTCCGCGGCGCGGGGGCCGCCCGGCCCGCAGTACGACCCGTGGCCCGGCCCGAGACCCTGCCGCTGTCGTACGCGCAACGCCGGCTGTGGTTCCTGGACCGCCTGGAGGGCGGCGCGGCCACCTACAACCTGCCCTACGCCCTCCATCTGACCGGATCCCTGGATCACGACGCGCTCCGCGCCGCACTGGGCGATGTCGTCGCCCGGCACGAGAGCCTGCGCACCCTCTTCCCGGAGACGGACGGAGTGCCCCGTCAACAGATCCTCGATGCGGCGGTGGCCCGTCCGGGGTTGGCCGTCGTGGAGGTGTCGCAGGACGGGTTGGACGCGGCGCTCGTCGCTTCGGCGGCGCGTGGGTTCGATCTGGCGGCCGAGTTGCCGCTGCGTGCCGAGGTGTTCGTGCTGGGTCCCGAGGAGCAGGTGCTGTTGCTGACGGTCCACCACATCGCGGCGGACGGTTGGTCACTGGCTCCTCTGGGTCAGGATCTCGCCGCCGCCTACGCGGCCCGCGCCGAAGGGGTCGCTCCCGACCTGCGGCCACTGCCGGTGCAGTACGCGGACCACAGCCTCTGGCAGCAGGAGCTGCTCGGTTCCGAGGACGACCCGGAGTCCCTGATCAGCCGCCAGCTGCGGTTCTGGACGAAGACGCTGGCCGGCGCCCCGGACCTGCTGGAGTTGCCGACCGACCGGCCCCGGCCCGCCGTCGCCGGCCACCGGGGCGCCGGCCACCCCTTCACCGTCCCCCGTGACCTCGGCCTGCGGATCCGGGCCCTCGCCCAGGAAACCCGCTCCACGCCCTTCATGGTCCTCCAGGCGGGACTCGCCGCCCTCCTCTCCCGGTTGGGTGCGGGGGAGGACGTTCCGATCGGTGGTGCGATCGCGGGGCGTCAGGACGAGGCGTTGGACGAGCTGGTGGGGTTCTTCGTGAACACGCTGGTGTTGCGTACGGACGTGTCGGGTGATCCGTCGTTCCGGGAGTTGTTGTCGCGGGTGCGTGAGGGGGATCTGGCGGCGTACGCGCATCAGGACGTGCCGTTCGAGCGGGTCGTGGACGCGGTGGCCCCTGATCGTTCCCGGGCCCGTCACCCGCTCTTCCAGGTGATGCTCGTCCTGCAGAACACGGAGGCGGCCGACCTGCGGCTGCCCGGCCTGGACACCCGGATGCACCGGGTGCGGACGGGCGCCGCCAAGTTCGACCTCGCCTTCGAGGTCACCGAGCACGTCACCGGCGCCTTCGAGGGTCTGGTGGAGTACAGCACGGACCTGTTCGACGAGACCACCGTCGCCGGGCTCACCGACCGCCTGGTCCGGCTGCTCGACGCGCTGACCGCGGACCCCGAGGCGCCCATCGGCTCGTTCGACGTCCTGGACGCCGGCGAACGACAGCGGGTCCTGGGGGAGTGGGGCACCCACCCGAGCGCGGTCGAGGACCTGACCGTGCCCGAGCTGTGGGACCGACGGGTCGCCGCCGCCCCCGAGGCACCGGCGCTGATCGCGACCGGAGAGGTCATGTCGGCGGCCGACCTCGATGTGCGGGCGGAGCGGTTGGCCCGGCGCCTGGTCGGGTTGGGGGTGGGGCCGGAGTCGTTGGTGGCGTTGGCGCTGCCGCGTTCGTCGGTGGAGTTGGTGGTGTCGGTGTTGGCGGTGTGGAAGGCCGG
>NZ_JBIAVF010000028.1:0-89677 GCF_042893755.1 Streptomyces sp. NPDC001568
GGTTTTTTTCGCGCTAAAATATTGCGGGTTATTTTAATTTACGGGGGGGGGGGGGGTTTAATTGTTTTATTTACACTATCCGGGGGGGGGGGGGGGCGGGGGGGGGGGCCCCCCCCCGCCCCCGATGGTGCTCGCCCGCTGTCCGTCAGTCCTTCGGGCCGTTTCGCGCGTGCTGTCGTCAGTCCTCGTCGGAGGCGCTGGGCAGCTTGTTCTGGATCAGGTCCATGACGGAGGAGTCGGCCAGGGTGGTGACGTCACCGACCGCTCGGTTCTCCGCCACGTCGCGCAGCAGACGGCGCATGATCTTGCCCGAACGGGTCTTCGGCAGCTCCTGCACCGGCAGGATCCGCTTCGGCTTCGCGATCGGGCCGAGCGTGGCACCGACGTGGTTGCGCAGCTCGCCGACCAGGGTGTCCGTCTCCGAGGCGCTGCCGCGCAGGATGACGAAGGCGACGATGGCCTGCCCCGTCGTCTCGTCGGCGGCACCGACCACGGCCGCCTCGGCGACGGAGGGGTGCGAGACGAGGGCCGACTCGACCTCGGTCGTCGAGATGTTGTGGCCGGACACCAGCATCACGTCGTCGACACGTCCGAGCAGCCAGATGTCGCCGTCGTCGTCCTTCTTGGCGCCGTCGCCCGCGAAGTACTTGCCCTCGAAGCGCGACCAGTAGGTGTCGATGAAGCGCTGGTCGTCGCCCCAGATGGTGCGGAGCATCGACGGCCACGGCTCGGTCAGGACCAGGTAGCCGCCCCCGCCGTTGTCGACCTCGTGCGCCTCGTCGTCCACGACGGTGGCCGAGATGCCCGGCAGCGCGCGCTGGGCGGAGCCCGGCTTGGTCTCGGTGACGCCCGGCAGCGGGGAGATCATCATCGCGCCGGTCTCGGTCTGCCACCAGGTGTCCACGATCGGACAGCGGTCGCCGCCGATGTGCTTGCGGTACCAGATCCACGCCTCGGGGTTGATCGGCTCGCCGACCGAGCCCAGCACGCGCAGGCTCGACAGGTCGAACTTCGCGGGGATGTCGTCGCCCCACTTCATGAACGTACGGATCGCCGTGGGCGCGGTGTAGAGGATGGTGACGCCGTACTTCTGGACGACCTCCCAGAACCGGCCCTGGTGCGGGGTGTCCGGCGTGCCCTCGTACATCACCTGGGTGGCGCCGTTGGCGAGCGGCCCGTAGACGATGTAGGAGTGGCCGGTCACCCAGCCGATGTCGGCCGTGCACCAGTAGACGTCGGTGTCCGGCTTCAGGTCGAAGACGGCGTGGTGGGTGTACGCGGCCTGCGTCAGGTAGCCGCCCGAGGTGTGCAGGATGCCCTTCGGCTTACCCGTGGTCCCCGAGGTGTACAGGATGAAGAGCGGGTGCTCGGCGTCGAAGGCCTGCGGGGTGTGCTCGGTCGACTGGCGGCCGACCACGTCGTGCCACCAGACGTCCCGGCCCTCGGTGAAGTCGGTGTCCTGGCCGGTGCGGCGCACCACGAGCACGTGCTCGACCTGCGGACACTTGCCGACGGCCTCGTCGATGGCGGGCTTGAGCGCGCTGGGCTTGCCCCGGCGGTAGCCGCCGTCGGCGGTGATCACCAGCTTGGCGTCGGCGTCCTGGATGCGGGAGGCGACGGCGTCGGCGGAGAAGCCGCCGAAGACCACCGAGTGCGCGGCGCCGACGCGGGCGCACGCCAGCATCGCGACGACGGCCTCGGGGATCATCGGCAGGTAGACGGCGACCCGGTCGCCGGCCCGCACACCGAGCTCGGTGAGGGCGTTGGCGGCCTGCGAGACCTCGTCCTTGAGCTGGGCGTAGGTGATCGAGCGGCTGTCACCGGGCTCGCCCTCGAAGTGGATCGCGACGCGTTCGCCGTTGCCGGCCTCGACGTGGCGGTCCACGCAGTTGTACGCGACGTTGAGCTTGCCGTCCGCGAACCACTTCGCGAAGGGCGGGTTGCTCCAGTCGAGCGTCTCCGTCGGCTCCGTGTCCCAGGTCAGCCGCCGGGCCTGCTCGGCCCAGAAGCCCAGCCGGTCCGCGTCGGCCTGCGCGTACGCCGCCTCGGTCACGTTGGCGGCGGCGGCCAGAGCGGCGGGCGGTGCGAACCGACGCTCCTCTTTGAGCAGATTGGCCAGGCTGTCATTGCTCACGACATCTCCCTTTCCCAGGGTGTCCGTTGTGTCCCCGGGCATAGCTCATCAGTTCAGACGCCCAGGTGACAAGGGGTAGCCGAAAATTGGTTTAGACCTATACCACGGCTGAGCCCGTGCTGAGGACGACGCACGAATGGCCCCTTCCCGCCGCAGGGCACGGGAAAGGGCCATCCGCTTACACGGTTCCGGGAGAGTATCGGTTCAGGTGCGCCGCGTCTCAGACGCTCTGACCGACGCTGTCGAAAACCCGACAGTCGAAGAAGTCCTCTCCCTCGGACAGCAGGTACGCCTGTGCCTCGCCCACGTGGAAGTACATGCCGTGCAGTTCCAGCGTGCCCTCGGCGAGCCGCCGGGCCACCGACTCGTGGGCGCGCAGGTGCTCCAGCTGCTGCACCACGTTGGTCAGGCACAGCTGCTCCACGGCGTCGGCCGGGAGCCGCCCCGAGATCCGGGCCCAGGCGTGGTGCCGGCTGCCCATCCGCTCCAGGCTGGGCAGACCGTGCCGCAACCAGCGGCGCAGCGGTGTCATCGGGGCCTCCGGGTGGGAGTTCAGCAGGGCCTGCATGGCCCCGCAGCCCGAGTGCCCGCACACGGTGATGCTGTCCACCTTGAGCACGTCCACCGCGTACTCGATGGCGGCGGCGACGGAGTCGTCGGTGGACTCGGCGCCGGGCAGCGGGACCAGGTTGCCCACGTTGCGGACGGTGAACAGGTCCCCGGGGCCGCTCGCGGTGATCATGCTGGTCACCAGGCGGGAATCCGCGCAGGTCAGGAAGAGCTGCGACGGCCGCTGGCCCTCGCGCGCCAGCCTGGCCAGCTCGTCGCGGACGTGGGGTGCGGTGTCCCGCTGGAAGGCGCTGATGCCGTTGGCCAGTTGGCCCGCGCCGCGCCGCCGGCCGGCGGCCGGCGTCACGGCCGACCCGGGGAGCGTACGGGCCTGCGCCGCGCCGGAGTCCTGCCGACGGTCTGCGTCCGCGGCGCCCGAGGTGGCCGCGCTCACGGCGCGGTGATCGCAGTGGTTCTGCCAGGGCGTCCAGGGGCGGCAGCACTGGTGCGTCCCGCGCGGGGCCGCGCCCGCGCGGTCCTGGCCGTCGGTCGTCCGGCCGGTCCGCCCCGTCCCCGAGGCCGGGTGGTCCCCGGAGATCGCGGCGCCCGCGCGGCCGGTCAGTTCGATCGAACCGCCGTGCGCCCGATGGGAGTCCTGCCAGTCCTGCAGGGTCTCGTAGGCGGCGTGGTCCATGAAGGAGCCGTCGACCTCGATCACCGCCCGGCCCTTGTGCGGGATCTGGTTGAGCACGCGGCTCAGCCGCGGTACCGCGAGGAAGGTCAACTGCCCGCGCGCCTGGACGTGGTGGACGCCGTCCAGCTCCTCCAGCGTGATCCGCGTCCGGGCGAGCCGGTGCAGGGCCACCGCGACGGCCACGGCGATGCCGATGGCCACCCCTTCAAGGACCCCGCCCAGCACGACGGCCACGATGGTCGTCGCGTAGACCAGGACCTCGCGGTGCCGGGTGACCGTACGCAGGTGCGTGATGGACACCATCTGGATTCCGACGGCCATCACCAGCGCGGCGAGCGCGGCGAGCGGGATCAGATCGAGGACCGGGACGAGCAGCCCGGCCGCGACCAGCACCCACAGGCCGTGGAACATGGCCGATCTGCGGCTGACGGCACCGGCCTTGACGTTGGCCACGCTGCGGACGGCGACCCCCGTCACCGGAAGCCCGCCCAGCGCCCCGGACACGATGTTCGCGGCGCCCTGACCGCGCAGCTCGCGGTCGAGGTCGGCGCGGGGCGGACGGTTCTCCGTACCGCGCTCGGAGGCGATCAGCTTGTCGGTGGCCACGGAGGACAGCAGGGACTCCACACTGCCGACCAGCGTGATCGTCAGGACGGCTGCGATCAGGCCGAGCACCGGCCCCTCGGGCAGCTCCGGCAAGGCGTGGCTGCGCCACGAGGGGAGGTCGACGCGGGGCAGGGTGAGCCCCGCGAGGGCGGCGAACGCGGTGGCCGCGGCGACCGCGGCCAAGGCCGCCGGGACCTTCCGCAGGGCCGCGCCGACGCGCCCGGGCAACCGGGGCCAGGCGAGCAGCACGCACACGGTCAGCGCGCTCACGCCGAGCGCCGCCGGATGGAGGTCGGCCAACTGGCCGGGCAATCCCTGGACGTTGGCCACGGCGGAGCTCTGCGGGTTGCCGCCGAGCACGATGTGGAGCTGGGCCAGGGCGATGGTCACGCCGATGCCCGCGAGCATGCCGTGCACGATCGCCGGGCTCACCATGAGCGCCGACCGGGCTGTCCGCAGGAAGGCCAGCCCGAGCTGGCAGCAGCCGGCCAGCACGGTGATGGCGCAGGTGGTGCGCCATCCGTAGCGCTGGATCAACTCGGCGGTGACGACGGTCAGTCCGGCCGCGGGCCCGCTCACCTGGAGGGGGGCTCCACCGAACCGTCCGGCCACGATCCCACCGACCGCGGCGGCCACCAGCCCCGCTTGCAGCGGTGCTCCGGTGGCGAGCGCGATACCGAGGGAGAGCGGCAGGGCGATCAGGAAGACGGCGATGGACGCCGACAGGTCCGCGGAGAGCTTGCCGCGCGGCCCTTGGACGCCTTTTGCGTCTCCGGCGCCTCGGCCGTTCTTCGCGTCGGTTGGTGGGGTTGCCGTGGCGGCTGTTGTGGGGGCGTGCGTCGTGCTGGTGGTGGCCGGGCTCGGCACGGCCGGGGTGGGGGCTGTCATGGGGTTCCCGTCTCCTCTGAGGAGGGATGAAGCGGCGGGAGTCTCAACACTCGGTAAATGGATGGTAATGGAGAGTAAAGGGAAGGCGAGGATAATAGGGGCAAATGGTCTACGAATTAGCACTCAAAGGTGAATAAGCATTTTGTCCGGCTTGTCATACCTTCCTCAAACCGGCCCCCGTGGGACGTTGCGGCGCGGAAGTCCTGCGTTGGGAACTGCGAGGGAGAGGTGTGCGGATGATCGCCGCCACGAAGAAGATCGCCGGAGGCCTGGTCGCCACGGCCCTGGTGCTCGGCGCCGCCGGGTGCAGCACGTCCGAGCCCGCGAAGCCCGCCGGCGGCCCGAACGCCAAGAAGGCCGCCCCGGAGGCCCCCGGCAGCGTCATGCGGCCGATCGGGGACGGCTCCACCGCCTACACCGGTCCCCAGCCGAACGTGGCGAAGCCGCAGAAGCTGAAGGCGGGCGAGAAGCCGCCGCAGTTCGTGGTGTTCTCGTGGGACGGGGCCGGCGAGGACAGCCAGAAGCTCTTCTCGCACTTCCGTGAGGTCGGGAAGAAGTACAACGCCCGGATGACCTACTTCCTCAGCGGCGTGTACCTGCTGCCTGAGGAGAAACGTTCCCTCTACACCGCCCCGCAGCACGACTCCGGCCGCTCCGACATCGGATTCGGCGACCTGCAGGGCATCAAGGACACCGCCACCCAGGTCCGGGCCGCCTGGCTCGAGGGCAACGAGATCGGCACGCACTTCAACGGGCACTTCTGCGGACCCGAGGGGGGTGTCGGCACCTGGTCCGTGGAGGAGTGGAAGAGCGAGATCAACCAGGCCAAGTCCTTCGTCAAGAACTGGAAGACGAACGCGGGCCTCAAGGACATGGAAGCCCTGCCCTTCGACTACGACAAGGAGCTCATCGGAGCCCGCACCCCCTGCCTCGAAGGCCAGAAGAACTTCATGCTGGCCGCGAAGGACCTGGGCTTCCGCTATGACTCCAGCGGCATCAGCAAGCAGATCTGGCCCAAGAAGACGGACGGTCTCTGGGACATTCCGCTCCAGCTGGTCCCGATGCCGGGCCGCGCCTTCGACACGCTGAGCATGGACTACAACTACATGGTCAACCAGTCGGGGACGACGTCCCAGGGCGACCCCTCGCAGCACCAGTACTGGGGTGACCAGATGCGCGACGGCCTGCGCCAGGCCTTCGACCGCGTCTACCAGGGCAACCGCGCGCCGCTGATCATCGGCAACCACTTCGAGTCGTGGAACGGCGGCACCTACATGCGTGCCGTCGAGGAGTCGATCAAGAGCATGTGCACCAAGCCCGAGGTCCGCTGCGTTCCGTTCCGCGAGCTCGCCGATTGGCTGGACGCCCAGGACCCCAAGGCCCTGGAGTGGATGCGCACCCTCGACGTCGGCGAGACGCCCAAGGAGGGCTGGAACAAGTTCCTCACCGCGGGGCCGCCGGCGGCGCCGGCCGCCCCGTCGGGTGCTGCCGGGGTCAAGCCGGCTGAGGGGCGGGCCGCGGAGTCGGACGAGGGCTGACCAGCACGTCGTCGCGGATCCCGACGGCCTCGTTCAGCACGAAGCCGGGGTCGACCTGGTCCGCCAGGTCGACCCCGGTCTTGGCGTTCCCCCAGCTCTCCGCGTTCCGCAGGTGGAAGTGCACCATCTGCTCGGTGTACTTGGCCCAGTCCCGGGCGGCGTAGGAGTCCTCGGCCGTGTCCTGGAGGGCCTGGAGGGCGAGCCGGTTGGTCGCCTCCAGCAGTTCGAACGCGGCCGGCCGCCCCTTCTCCATGGCCCGCACCCAGTCGGAGTGCCCGAAGGTGACCAGCAGGTCCTCACCCACCTCGTCCTGCAGGAACTCGATGTCCTCCGGCCCCTGCACCTTGTTGCCGACCACCTTGAGCGCGACCCCGAAGTCCCGCGCGTACTCCTTGTACTGGCGGTAGACGGAGACGCCCTTGCGGGTCGGTTCGGCGACGAGGAAGGTCACGTCGAAGCGGGTGAACATGCCCGAGGCGAACGAGTCGGAACCGGCCGTCATGTCGACGACGACGTACTCGTCGGGGCCGTCGACCAGGTGGTTGAGGCAGAGCTCGACCGCGCCGACCTTCGAGTGGTAGCAGGCCACCCCGAGATCGGCCTCGGTGAACGGTCCGGTCGCCATCAGCCTGACGGGATCCCCGTCGAGCAGCAGCGTGTGCGCGCAGGCCTCGTAGACCGGGTTGTCCTCGGTGATCCGCAGCAGCCGCGAGCCGGTGCCGGGCGGGGTGGTCTTGATCATGCTGTCGGCGGACGCGATGCGCGGGTTGGACCCGCGCAGGTACTCCTTGATGAGGGGCAGGTGCGCGCCCAGGGCGGGCAGCGCGGCGGCCTCGTCCTCGTCGAGCCCGAGGGCCGCGCCGAGGTGCTGGTTGATGTCGGCGTCCACCGCGACGACGGGGGCTTCATTGGCTGCGAGGTGGCGGATGAAGAGGGACGACAGCGTGGTCTTCCCGCTGCCGCCCTTTCCCACGAAAGCGATCTTCATGTTCACCAAGGGTAGTGGGTCGATCGCGTTCGGTGGTCAAGCCGAGTGAAGAAGACCACTCCAAGGAGGGGTCGGTGCTATGGGTGAGCAGTGCGTAGGCTCCCTACTTATGAGTAGTGCTTCTGACCCGCTGGCGCCCCTGGGCTCGCTCCCGGGTGTCGCCGAGTCCGTGGATTCCGTACGCAAGGCAGTGGACCGGGTCTACGGGCACCGGGTGATGCGCCGCCGCAGCGCGGAGATCACCTCGGAGGCCGCGCTGCGCGGCGCCCGGGGCAGTGCGGCGCTGTCCGGCGCCGACTGGGCGCTGGAGGAGGTCCGTCGGCGTACCGATTTCGGCGCGGAGCCGCAGGCGCGGACGGTGGGTGCGGCCCTGCGCCTGACGGCCGAGGCCGGTCAACTGCTCAGCATCTGGCGCCAGTCGCCGCTCCGCGTCCTGGCCCGGCTGCACCTCGTCGCCTCCGGGTCGACGGACGCCGGGGAGGTCGTGGGGCGGCCCCGACTGGCCGGGGAGACGGTGGACGAACCCTTGGTGGCGCTCCCGCTGCCCGGCGCCGAGGAGGTGGCCGGACGCCTCGACGGGCTGTCCCGGCTGATCATCGCGGGCGGTTCCGCCCCGGCCCTGATCACCGGCGCGGTCGTGCACGGCGAGCTGCTTGCCCTGCGCCCCTTCGGCTCCCACAACGGCTTGGTCGCGCGCGCCGCCGAGCGCATCGTGCTGATCAACAGCGGCCTCGACCCGAAGGCGATCTGCCCGGCGGAGGCCGGTCACGCGGAACAGGGTCGTGCGGAGTACCTGGCCGCCTTCGAGGGCTACGTCTCCGGGACTCCGGAGGGGATGGCGGCGTGGATCGCGCACTGCGGCCGCGCGATCGAACTCGGGGTGCGCGAGTCGACGGCCGTCTGCGAGGCGCTCCAGCGCGGCGCGGCCTGAGGGCGGGCGCGGGGCGGCGATGAACCGTCCCCGAACGTGGGTTGCGGCGACACCGTCTTGCTTTGGTGTCGCCGCTGGCACTTGCGCCCAGTTACCAAGCGTCCTCGATGATTGCCCATCAGGTCGGGAGCTTTGCCCGTTCCCTGGTGCGGCTGGCCCGTAATCGACGGGTCGACGTCGCGTGGGTGCTCGGCGTTCGTGCTTCGGTCCGTGGGCCTTACTGCGTTTTAAAGATGATCCTCTCGGATGTTCTTTGGTCTCGCGGGCCGTGATTCCTTTGTACTCCGCTTCCCGGCGGAGCGAAACCCCTGGCCACAGTTCTTTACTTTCCTGGACGATATGGGGCGATCCGGACGCTCTTATGGCCGCGGGGGAGCCGACCTCGCTGGGGGAGGTCGGCCCGGGCGGGACCGGGCGGGGGCGGGTGTCCCGACCGGCCGGAAGTCAGGCCGACGCTCCGGTGGCGGCTGCCCGGCGGCGGCTCGCGTACCAGACCAGTCCGGCGGTGGCCGCTGCCGCACCGACGGCCGCCGCGGCGACCAGGGCGGGGCGTGCGGGCATCGACAGCCCGGGCAGCCGCTGCTTCAGGCGTACCGGCTTGTTGAACACCAACACCGGCCACTCCCGGGCGACGGCCTCGCGGCGCAACGTCCGATCGGGGTTCACCGCGTGCGGGTGTCCGACCGCCTCCAGCATCGGCAGGTCGGTGATCGAGTCGCTGTACGCGTAGCACCGCGCGAGGTCGTAGCCCTCGGACTCGGCGAGTTCCCGGACGGCCTCGGCCTTCGTCGGGCCGTAGGCGTAGTAGTCGATCTCCCCGGTGAAGCAGCCGTCCTCGCCGACCACCATCCGGGTCGCCACCACCCGGTCCGCCCCGAGCATCTCGCCGATCGGCTCGACGACTTCGGCCCCCGAGGTCGACACGATCACGACGTCACGGCCGGCGGTGTGGTGGGCCTCGATCAGCGACGCGGCCTCGTCGTAGATGATCGGGTCGATCAGGTCGTGCAGGGCTTCGGCGACGATCTCCCGCACCTGCTGGACGTTCCACCCCTTGCAGAGGGCGGAGAGGTACTCCCGCATCCGCTCCATCTGGTCGTGGTCGGCGCCACCGGCCAGAAAGATGAACTGCGTGTACGCGGTGCGCAGCACGGCCCGCCTGTTGATCAGGCCGCCCTGGTAGAAGGACTTGCTGAACGTCAGGGCGCTGGACTTCGCAATGACCGTCTTGTCCAGGTCGAAGAAGGCAGCGGTCCGAGGCGAGGAGTGCGGCAAGGGCTGATTTTCCACGACCCGAGCATATGCGCCCACCATTCGGCGTAAGGTGCGGCGCGTGGGTTTGCTTGAGAAGGCTCTCGGGTACACCATGGAAGTCACGGATCGTTCGCGACCGTGCTAACCCGGTCTGGCTCCTCCCCCCCCGAGTCGGACCGTGGGGACGACCCCCGCTCTCCCCCCCGGCGGGGGTCGTCGCATGTCCGGACGCGGTTTGCGTCCGATGTTCACGACCTTCATGGACCATCTCCGCGGCCCTCCCTCTCTGGACGGCCCTCGTGGCGAAGGCCCACACCCTCTCAGACTCGTGACGCTGTGTAGTTGTTCCGAAGCGCTCCGGAACTCACCTGATGGTGTGGCGAAGTTATTCACAACCGCCTTCTTGTCCACAGTTTTCACGCAAGATCCACTTCATTTTCCGGTTCCCTGCACCGTGATTCCAGCCGCGAAGTCCGCGGTTCCTGGATTTGCAGTGAGAAGGGGGCGGAGATCGTGGCTGGATCGAAGTCGTGTGAAGCACCGGAAACCTTGATGCCGGGCAAGGGCGGACTGCCCGAGTCGGCCGGTGGCACCGGCCCGGGTGGGGGTCGGCCGTTGATCATCACCGAGGATCCCGTGCTGCTGGACGACCTGCTGCGGCTGTGCGCCGCCGCGGGCGCCGAGCCCCACGTGCACCATGCGGTGCCCGAACAGGGTGGCGCCGGCGGCGACCGGGGCGGCGGCCGTGACCCCGCCGGACCGGTCGGGGGAAGGGGCTGGGAGAGCGCCCCGCTCGTCCTCGTCGGGGACGACGCCGCCCGCCGGGTGCGCGGAGCGCCTCGCAGGGACGGCGTGTTCCTCGTCGGGCGTGACCTCGATGACCCCCGGGTCTGGCAGCGGGCCGTCGAGATCGGAGCGGAAGAGGTACTGAGGCTGCCCGACGCCGAGGGCCTGCTCGTCGACCGCATCGCCGACGTGGTGGAAGGGGCCGGCCTACCCGCCCTCGCCGTCGGAGTGATCGGCGGCAGCGGTGGCGCCGGTGCGTCCACCCTCGCCTGCGCCCTCGCCCTGCGCGCCGCCCGCGCCGGGGAGCGCACCATCCTCATCGACGGAGACCCGCTCGGCGGCGGCATGGACGTGCTGCTGGGCGGCGAGCGCGCCGAAGGGCTGCGCTGGCCCGACTTCGCCGCCTCCCGCGGCCGGGTCGGCGCGGGGGCGCTGGAGGAATCCCTGCCGGAACTGCACGCGTTGCGGGTGCTGAGCTGGGATCGCGGAGACCGGGTGGTCGTGCCGCCCGCCGCGATGCGGTCCGTCGTGGCCGCCGCCCGACGCCGGGGCGGAGTGGTCGTCGTCGACCTGCCCCGCCGGGTCGACGAAGCCGTGGCCGAGGTGCTGGCCCAGCTCGACCTGGTGCTGATGGTGGTGCCCGGCGAACTCCGGTCGGTGGCCGCCGCCGGGCGGGTGGCCGCCGGGGTCCGCATGGTGGCCCGGGACGTCCGCGTGGTCGTACGGGGCCGCTGCGCCCACGGGCTCGACGCCGAGGCCGTGGCGCGGCTGTTGGGCGTGCCGCTGGCAGGAGAAGTGCCGGTCGAGGTGGGGTTGCCGGGGCGGGTGGCCGAAGGGGAACCGCCGGGTTCGCGGGGCATGCTGGCCCGCTTCTGCGACGGATTCTGGCAGCGTGCGCTCGGCGCCGCCCAGGGGGTGTCGGCATGAGCACGGTCCTGCTGGACGCGGTGCGCCAGCACCTCGCCGAGAGCGGCGGAGAGCCGACCCCGGCGCGGGTGGCCGCGGCGCTACGGGCGCAGGGTCGCCTGCTCGGGGACGCGGAGGTGCTCGGCGTGGCCGCGGAGTTGCGGTCCGAGCTCGTCGGTGCCGGTCCGTTGGAGCGGCTGCTCGCCGACCCCGAGGTCACCGACGTGCTCGTCGCAGCCCCGGACCGGGTGTGGGTGGACCGGGGCGGCGGGCTCGAACTGACAGGGGTGACCTTCGCCGACGCCGAGGCCGTCCGCAGGCTGGCCCAGCGGCTGGCCGCCGTCGCCGGGCGGCGCCTCGACGACGCCCGGCCCTGGGTGGACGCCCGGCTGCCCGACGGGACACGGCTGCACGCCGTCCTCCCTCCGGTGGCGGTCGGTTCGGCGTGCCTGTCCCTGCGGGTGGTACGGCCGAAGGCGTTCACGCTGGACGAGTTGGTCGCCGCGGGGACGCTGCCGCCCGGCGGGCAGCGCCTCCTGCGGGCGATGGTCGAGGCCCGGCTCTCCTTCCTCGTCTCCGGCGGGACCGGAACGGGCAAGACCACCCTGCTCAGCGCACTCCTCGGGCTCGTCGGACCGGCCGAGCGGATCGTGCTGGCCGAGGACTCCGCCGAACTGCGCCCCGACCATCCCCATGTGGTGAGGCTGGAGACCCGCCCCGCGAACCAGGAGGGGGCGGGCCTGGTGACCCTGGCGGACCTGGTCCGGCAGGCCCTGCGGATGAGGCCCGACCGGCTCGTGGTGGGCGAGGTGCGCGGCGCCGAGGTCGCCGACCTGCTGGCCGCGCTGAACACCGGGCACGAGGGCGGCTGCGGCACGGTGCACGCCAATGCCGCCGCGCACGTCCCGGCCCGGCTGGAGGTGTTGGGAACGACTGCCGGATTGGACCGGACGGCACTGCACAGCCAGTTGGCGGCGGCGTTGAACCTGGTGGTGCACCTGATCCGCGACCGGAACGGGCGTCGGCGGGTCGCCGAGGTGCACGTGCTGGAACGGGACCCGGCGGGGCTGGTGGTGACCGTGCCCGCCCTGCGCTGGGGGATCCGTGGCTTCGTGCGCGAACAGGGTTGGGCGCGGCTGGGGCCGCTGCTGGGAGGTGCCCGGTGAGCGCCGTGCCGGTCGGGTCGGTGCCCGTGTTCGCCGGGCTGTTGTGTGCCGGAGCGGCCGCCTGGGTGTTGAGCGGGGGTGATCAGGGGCAGCGGCGGGCTCGACTGGTGCTTGCCGGGGGAGGCGCGGCGTTACCCGGCGGGCCGGTGCGTGTGCGGCGGTTGGTGGCCGCGGTGCGGGTGCGGGCCGGGCGGTGGCGGGAGTGGGCCGTTCCGGCGATCGCCCTGCTGGTCGCCGTGTGGGGCGGATCGGTGATCCCGTTGCTGCTGGGGGCGGCGTCCGTGCCGCTGCTGAGGCGCTGGCTGCGGACCGCGGAGCGCGAGCGTGCCCGTACGGCCAGGGCCGCCGGCGTGATGGCGCTGTGCGGAGCCGTCGTGGGGGAGCTGCGGGCCGGAGCCCAGCCCGGACAGGCCCTCACCGTGGCGATGCGCCGTACGGTCGCGGGCCCCGGCGGTCCGGGGGCGGCGGAGGCGGGCGTACTGGCCGCCGCGGCCTTCGGCGGGGACGTGCCGGGTGCGCTGCGCCAGGCGTCGGGGGAGCCGGGTGCGGAGGGGCTGGCCGGGATGGCCGCCTGCTGGCGGGTCTCCGTGGACGGTGGGGCCGGTCTCGCTGCCGGACTGGACCGACTGGAAGGGGCGTTGCGGGCCGAGCGGGACCGGGAGGAATCGCTGCGGGCCCAGTTGGCGGGTGCCAGATCCACGACGGTGGTGCTCGCGCTGTTGCCGCTCGTGGGGCTGCTGATCGGGACCGGGCTGGGAGCCGACCCGCTACGCGTGCTGCTGCACTCGCCGATGGGGTGGGGCTGCCTGGTGGCGGGCGGGGTGCTGGAGGCGGCGGGGTTGCTCTGGTGCCGTCGGATCGTACGGGCGGGGGAGCGGTGATGGGCGGGCCGGATGTCCACAGGCTGGGGACGGCGTGCTACCTGGCGGCGCTGGCGTGGTGGGCGGCCTCCATGCTGTGGGCCGGATTGCGGAGCCGCGCGGCGCGGCGCAGGATCGCGGGCCTCTTCCGCGGAGAACAGGGGCACCGCCGCCCGCGGTGGAAACCCGCGACCGGGGCAGCGGTCACGGCGTGGGCCGGTCCGGGCGGCGCCCTGATGGCGGCCTGGTGGGTGGTCGGTGGCCCGACGGGACTCCTGGTGGGGTGCGCGGCGGCCTTCGCGGCACGGCGCCTGCTGCTCAGGTCGGCACGGCAGCCGGCCGGGGGCGATTCCCGTGAAGCCGAGCGGCAGTTGCCCTTCGCCGCCGACCTGCTGGCCGCGTGTCTGGCGGCGGGGGCCGGTCCGGTCGAAGCCGCCGAGGTGGTGGGGGAGTCGGTGGGCGGCCCGGTGGGTGAGCGGCTGGCGCTGGCCGGAGCCGAGCTGCGGCTCGGAGGCGAACCGGGTTCCGCGTGGGGGAGGTTGGCCGGGATACCGGGGGCTCGGGCATTGGCGGAGTGCCTGGAGCGGGCCGCGCGGACCGGGGCTCCTGCCGCCGAGCCGGTCTCCCGCCTGGCGGCCGGCCTGCGGGCGGAACGCATGCGGCAGGCGGGAGCCAGGGCGCAGCGGGCGGCGGTCCTCGTCACGGCGCCGGTGGGGCTCTGTTTCCTTCCCGCGTTCCTTGCGGTCGGAGTGGCCCCTGTGGTGATCGGAATGGCGTCCGGGCTGCTCTCCGGGAACTGAAAAACGCGAAGCACGACCTGAAATCACATCAAGAACGTAATCCCACAGGAGGTTTGTCATGAGGATCATCTGGTTCCGACTGCGTAAGGCTCTGCGCGATCGCGGCGGCGACACCGGAATGTCGACTTCGGAATACGCCATGGGCACGATCGCGGCGTGTGCGTTCGCAGCCGTTCTGTACAAGGTGGTGACGAGCGACGTGGTCTCGACGGCGCTTCAGTCGACCATCGGAAAGGCGCTCGATGTGCCGTTCTGAGCGAAAGTCGGCGGGAAACGCGGACCGCGGATACGTGACGGCAGAGGCGGCCATGGTGATCCCGGCCCTGGTGCTGTTCGCAGCGCTGCTGGTGTGGGCGCTGATGGCGGCCGCCGCGCAGATCCGATGTGTGGACGCGGCCCGGGCGGGGGCGCGGGCGGCGGCCCGTTCCGAGCCGGTGGAGGTGGCGCTGGCGGCGGCCCGCGCGGCTGCCCCGCCGGGGGCGGAGGTCGAGGTGGAGCGGGCGGGCGACCTGTGGCGGGTCAGGGTCGCCGCGTCCGCACCGGGCTCCGACCGGCTGCCCGTACGGATCGGGGCGCAAGCGGTGGCCCTGGCCGAGGACAGCGTGGGGTCACCGCCGTGAGCCGGGACCGGGGTTCCGCGACGGTGTGGGCCACGGTGGCCGTCACGGTCCTGGGGGCCGTGTTCGGGGGCGTGCTGCTCCTCGGCCAGGCGGTCGCGGCCCGCCACCGGGCGGGTGCGGCGGCGGACCTGGCCGCCCTGGCGGCAGCAGCGACCTGGTCCCACGGTCCCGTCGCGGCCTGCGCCGCGGCGGCCAGGGTGGCGGGGGCGCAAGGGGCGCGGGTGACCGAGTGCCGGGTCGAGGGAGAGGTCGCCGAGATCACGGCCCGCGTCCGAGCGGGCCCCTTCGCCCCGACCCTCCACTCCCGCGCCGGCCCACCGCTGCCGATGTCGTCACCTCCGGCGGGGGCGCGGTGAGGGGCGTCGGCCTCCCTGCGTGAGGGGGCGGCCCGGGAGGCGCCTGGGGGTCGGTGCGGCACCCGAACGGCTCGGGCGCGGCGGGTGCGGCTGAGCCGATCGGGCCGGCAGGGCTGTCGCTCCGGCGGGTCCGGCGGGTCCGGCGGGTCGGGCGGACCGGGCGGTTCGGCAGGTCAGTCGGTCCGGTCGGTCCGGACGGTCCGGCAGGTCCGGCCGGTCAGTCCGGAAGGCAGAGCCGCGCGGGTCGGCAGGTCCGGCAGGTTCGGCAGGTTCGGCGGGTCCGGCGGGTCCAGCAGGTACGGGCGGCCTGGTCGGTCCGGCGGGTTCGGTTGGGTCGGCAGGCTTGGTCGGGTCGGGGCGGTCGGGATGTCGATACGGACGGACCTGGTCGATACAGACCTACCTGAGTGAGGCGGTGGGAGGGGCGGATGGGGGATCCGGGGCGCGCGCCCCCGGGAGTGGCCAGGTCGGGGGTAACCCGGGCGGGCTAGCCGTGGGCATGGGCTTTTGGCGGGTGGGTGGGGCTTCAGGAGGGGACGGAGGGGCGATTTTCAGCCATCTCGGGGGTGGAGTGTGGGCGCCTCGCGCTCGGATCGCGAGGGGCGTTCTGGGCTGGTTCGGAACGGTTCGTGGGCGGCCGCTCGGAGTGCGGCCCCGCAGGCCCTGAGGGCGGTTTGCCGGGCTTCGGACGCCGCCCCGGCCCACAGGGGCCGGTGTCTGCCCTGGGGCCGGTGGCGGGGCCCTGACGCCCCGGCCTGCGGGACCGGAGCGGGCGCGGTCGGGGCCGTCGGCGGTGCGGCGATGTGCGACCTCCCTGAACCACCGGCTAGCGCGGGCTTGACGGCAGGAGAAGGTGCTCGGCCTGACGCGACCCCGGCGCAGTCGGAGTGACGACCGTGCGGGGTGGGGCCCCGGCTTGCGCGGGGTCGACGGCAGGAGCGGGTGCTCGGCCTGACGCGACCCGGGCGCAGTCGGGGTGACGACCGTGCGGGGTGGGGCCGCGTTCGGACTGCCGAACCAGGGCGGGGCGGGGCCGGGTCAGGGCATGGGGGGAGGAGGGTCGGCGGGGGTGAGGAGGCGGGTGAGGAGGCGGATGGCCCCGCGTTTGTGGAGGGGGTCGTTGCCGTTGCCGCACTTGGGGGACTGGATGCAGGAGGGGCAGCCCGCCTCGCACTCGCAGGCGGCGATGGCGTCCCGGGTGGCCGTCAGCCAGGCCCGCGCCGTGTGGAAGGCCCGCTCGGCGAAGCCGGCGCCGCCCGGGTGGCCGTCGTACACGAACACCGTGGGCAGCAGGGTGTCGGGATGCAGCGGTACGGAGACGCCGCCGATGTCCCAGCGGTCGCAGGTGGCGAACAGCGGCAGCAGGCCGATGGAGGCGTGCTCGGCGGCGTGCAGGGCGCCGCCGAGGATCTCCGGGTTGATCCGGGCCTCGTCGAGCTGGTCCTCGGTGACCGTCCACCACACGGCCCGGGTGCGCAGGGTGCGCGGAGGCAGGTCCAGCTTGGCCTCGCCGAGGACCTCGCCGGTGATCAGCTTGCGGCGCAGGTAGGAGACCACCTGGTTGGTGACCTCCACGGAACCGAAGCAGAGCCGGGCCGCGCCCCACGGGATCTCGGTCTCGGTCTCCAGGATCGAGATGGAGGTGGTGTCGCGTGCCGTGGTCGAGAACGGTGGGTTCGACTCCTCGACGAGGGCCACCGAATCCTCCAGGTCCAGGTGCTTGACCAGGTAACTGCGGCCCTGGTGGAGGTGGACGGCCCCGTCGTGGACGGCGGTGTGGGAGGCGGCCTCGTCGACCGTGCCCAGCAGTCGTCCGGTGGCGGCTTCGACGATCTGCACGGGGCGCCCGCCGCCACCCCGGATGTCGGTCAGGTCCGAGGCGCGCTCGCGGCGGGTCCAGTGCCAGGCCGTCGCCCGGCGCCGCAGCAGCTTCGCCGCCTCCAGCTGGGGCAGCAGGCCGTGCGCGGCCGGGCCGAACAGGTCCAGGTCCGCTTCGGTCAGCGGCAGCTCGGCGGCCGCCGCGCACAGGTGCGGGGCCAGGACGTACGGGTTGTCCGGGTCGAGGACGGTGGCCTCCACGGGCTGCCGGAAGAGCGCCTCGGGGTGGTGGACCAGGTAGGTGTCCAACGGGTCGTCGCGGGCGATCAGGACGGCCAGTGCGCCCTGCCCGGACCGTCCGGCCCGGCCCGCCTGCTGCCACAGGGAGGCCCGCGTGCCGGGATAGCCGGTGATCAGGACGGCGTCCAGGCCCGAGACGTCCACGCCCAGTTCCAGCGCGGTGGTCGCGGCCAGGCCCAGCAGCTCGCCGGAGTGCAGGGCCCGCTCCAGGGCGCGGCGTTCCTCGGGCAGGTAGCCGCCCCGGTACGCCGCGACACGCCCGGGCAGGGAACGGTCCACCTCCGCCAGCCGTTCCTGGGCGATCACGGCGATCAGCTCCGCTCCGCGCCGGGAGCGGACGAAGGCAACCGTACGGACCCCCTGGACGACCAGGTCGGTCAGCAGGTCGGCGGTCTCGGCGGTGGCGGTGCGGCGTACGGGGGCGCCCTTCTCGCCCTTGAGGTCGGTCAGCGGCGGCTCCCACAGGGCGAAGACGACCTCGCCGCGCGGAGAGGCGTCGTCGGAGACCTCGGTGACGGGTACCCCGGTCAGTCGGGAAGCGGCCGCCGCCGGGTCGCTCGCGGTGGCGGACGCCAGCAGGAAGACCGGGTCGGAGCCGTAGCGGGCGCACAGCCGCCGCAGCCGGCGCAGGACCTGGGCGACGTGGGACCCGAAGACCCCCCGATAGGTGTGGCACTCGTCGATGACGACGTACCGCAGGGCCTTCAGGAACGACGCCCAGCGGGGGTGGGCGGGGAGGATCCCCCGGTGCAGCATGTCCGGGTTGGTCAGGACGTAATTGGCGTACTGGCGCACCCACTCCCGTTCCTCGAACGGGGTGTCGCCGTCGTACACGGCGGGCCGGACGGCGTTTCCCAGCGGCGCCGCCAGCTCCCGGACGGCGCGCCGCTGGTCGGCGGCCAGAGCCTTGGTGGGGGCGAGGTAGAGCGCGGTCGCACCCCGGCCGTTCGGGGCCTCGGCACCGTCCGCGAGGGCGGAGAACACGGGGGCGAGGTAGGCCAGCGACTTGCCCGAGGCGGTGCCGGTCGCCACGACCACCGACTCGCCGTCGAGAGCGAGCTCCGCGGCGGCGGCCTGATGCTCCCACGGGTGTTCGATGCCGGCGGCCGAAATCGCCGCCACGACATCCGTTCGGATGCGATCGGGCCAGACCGCATGACGACCCGCCCGAGGGGGCAAGTGCTCCGTATGAGTGATGCGCGCAGCTCGGGAAGGCCCCCGTGACAACCGGTCCAGGACCGTGTCGGGAGTGGGTCGTGCGTCCGCGGGCGCCGTGGGCCGACCGGGGCGGTGAGTGTTGGCCATTGGAACCGAGTGTGTCACTGGCGTGCGGGACAATGGTCCCAAGGCGTCGTGCGCGCCTGCCGGTAAGTGATTGAATGCCATCGCGGCAGCCGATCCCTCCCCTACCTTCGGGTGGGGAGGCCCCTGGGGGGCGCCGCTCGATAGCAAGGTGCTGGAGGATCCGTGGACCTGTCGACTCGCACTGTCGGCGACCGCATGGTCGTAGAGGTCGGTGGCGAGATTGATGTGTATACCGCGCCCAAGCTGCGCGAGCAGTTGGTGGAGTTGGTGAACGACGGCAGCTACCACTTGGTTGTCGACATGGAGCGAGTGGACTTCCTCGACTCCACCGGCCTGGGTGTGCTCGTGGGAGGCCTCAAGCGCGTCCGCGCGCACGAGGGCTCGCTGCGTCTGGTCTGCAACCAGGAGCGCATCCTGAAGATCTTCCGTATCACCGGTTTGACCAAGGTGTTCCCGATTCACACCACGGTGGAAGACGCCGTCGCAGCCACCGACTGACGTGCTCCTGGCGGCTGCCGCCGGAAACGGCGCAGGCGCCGACGAGGAGCGGGGGTACCGGACCATGGGCGGTCCGGACCCCTGTCAAGTCACGCCCGTAGTCCGAGGGGGACGCACATGGCCACCGTTGAACTGCGCTTCAGCGCCCAGCCCGAACACGTCCGGACGGCCCGCCTGGTCGCGGCCGCCGTGGCGCGCCGGGCAGGGGTGGAGGAAGCCGTGCTCGACGAGGTTCGCCTCGCCGTGGGCGAAGCGTGTTCGCGTGCCGTCGGACTGCACCGGAGCAACGGACTGACCGCGCCCGTCCGGGTGGTGCTGACCGAGGAGGAGAAGTCGTTCTCCATCGAGGTCGGCGACGAGGTACCCGGGCCGGCCGGCGGTGACCTGGACGCCGTTCCGGGCATAGCGGCCGTCCTGGACCCGGACATCGACGGTGAGGACGAGATGGGTCTCGCCGTGATCAGCGGGCTCGTCGACGACGTCTCCGTGTCCGCGGACGAGTCGGGCGGAACGATTCGGATGAGCTGGCCCGTCTCCGGGTCCGCCCAGGTTTCGTAGCGTCAGGCCGAAGTCCCCGCCCTCGGCGTCTCTCCTTCGGCGTCTCTTCCTCGGCTTCGCTTCCCCGGCTTCGCTTCCTCGTCATCGCCGCCCTCGGCGTCGCGGCTTCGTCCTGCCGTCGCCGGCCCCGGCCATGTCCCGAAGGTCGGCGGATCGAGCCGGAACGCCGTCCCGCCCGCGAAGACCGCCGGGGCCCACCCGCGTGCCGCGCGCACTGCGACGTACGTCCCCTCACGCGCCCGGCGCATCGCCGGGGCGACGCGGATCGTATCGTCCGATCTTTATCAAGGCCCTGCTGAGCAGGGCCTTTTGCATTTCTCCGAAAAACTCTCTAGATCGTTGATCAGTCGTCAATGCCTTTGCCCCATTACCTCTTTTGAGGGTAATGGAGTGACGCGATCTATTGCTGAGGAGCAAGTGCGGGCCAATTCCGTTTCACGCCCACTGTTTTGATCAGGTCGCGCTCCCTACAATCCGTCCACATCTTGAGCTCATCACGTCAAGGAGGACGAATGACGGGGCTCTTCACCCCTATCGCGCCGGATCGCGCACATGATCTGGCAGCCGCAGTACTCACCGATGACAATCGGCTCATCGTCATCGTCATCGCCGTCGTCGCGTTGGCCGCTCTCGTCGTCGCGCAGATCCTGACCCGTCAGGTCCTCGCCGCCGACGAGGGCACCGAGAGCATGAAGAAGATCGCCGCGGCCGTCCAGGAAGGCGCCAACGCCTACCTCGGACGCCAGTTGCGCACCCTCGCCGTGTTCGCGACGGTCGTCTTCTTCCTGCTCTTCCTGCTTCCCGCCGACGACTGGTCGCAGCGTGGAGGCCGCTCCGCCTTCTTCCTCGTCGGCGCGCTGTTCTCGGCCGCCACCGGCTACATCGGCATGCGCCTCGCGGTGCGCGCCAACGTCCGCGTCGCGGCCGCGGCCCGTGAGGCCACCCCCGCCGAGGGCGAACCCGCCAAGGACCTGACCGAAGTGGCCCACAAGGCCATGAAGATCGCCTTCCGCACCGGTGGCGTGGTGGGCATGTTCACCGTCGGCCTCGGCCTGCTCGGCGCGTCCTGCGTCGTCCTGGTCTACGCGGCCGACGCGCCCAAGGTCCTGGAGGGCTTCGGCCTCGGCGCCGCGCTGATCGCCATGTTCATGCGTGTCGGCGGCGGCATCTTCACCAAGGCCGCCGACGTCGGCGCCGACCTTGTCGGTAAGGTCGAACAGGGCATTCCGGAGGACGATCCGCGCAATGCCGCGACCATCGCCGACAACGTGGGCGACAACGTCGGCGACTGCGCGGGGATGGCCGCCGACCTCTTCGAGTCGTACGCCGTCACCCTCGTGGCCGCCCTCATCCTGGGCAAGGCGGCCTTCGGCGACCTCGGGCTCGCCTTCCCTCTGATCGTGCCCGCCATCGGCGTCATCACCGCCATGATCGGCATCTTCGCGGTCTCCCCGCGCCGGTCCGACCGCAGCGGCATGACCGCCATCAACCGCGGCTTCTTCATCTCCGCCGTGATCTCCCTGGTGCTCGTCGGGATCGCCGTCTACGCGTACCTGCCCGGCACGTACAAGGAGCTCGTCGGAGTCGAGGACGCCGCCATCGCGAACCACGCCGGTGACCCGAGGGTCCTGGCCATCGTCGCCGTCGCGATCGGCATCGTGCTCGCCGCCCTGATCCAGCAGCTGACCGGCTACTTCACCGAGACCAGCAGGCGTCCCGTCCGGGACATCGGCAAGTCGTCCCTGACCGGCGCGGCCACCGTCATCCTCGCCGGCATCTCCGTCGGTCTGGAATCCGCGGTGTACACGGCGCTGCTGATCGGCCTCGGCGTGTACGGGGCCTTCCTGCTCGGCGGTACGTCGATCATGCTGGCGCTCTTCGCCGTGGCGCTGGCCGGCACCGGCCTGCTGACCACGGTCGGCGTCATCGTCGCGATGGACACCTTCGGTCCGGTCTCGGACAACGCGCAGGGCATCGCGGAGATGTCCGGCGACGTCGAGGGGGCGGGCGCGCAGGTCCTCACCGACCTGGACGCCGTCGGCAACACCACCAAGGCCATCACCAAGGGCATCGCGATCGCCACCGCCGTGCTGGCCGCGGCCGCGCTCTTCGGCTCGTACAACGACGCGATCGCGGGCGCCGTCAAGGAGGTCGGGGCCAAGGCCGGGGAGATGAACCTCAGTCTCGACATCGCCCAGCCGAACAACCTGGTCGGTCTGATCCTGGGCGCGGCCGTCGTGTTCCTGTTCTCGGGCCTGGCCATCAACGCCGTGTCCCGCTCGGCCGGCGCCGTCGTCTACGAGGTGCGCCGGCAGTTCCGCGAGCACCCCGGGATCATGGACTACACCGAGAAGCCCGAGTACGGCCGCGTCGTGGACATCTGCACCAAGGACGCCCTGCGCGAACTCGCCACGCCCGGGCTGCTCGCCGTCCTCACCCCGATCGCGGTGGGCTTCTCGCTCGGTGTCGGCGCGCTCGGTTCGTTCCTCGCGGGTGCCATCGGCACCGGCACGCTGATGGCCGTGTTCCTCGCCAATTCCGGTGGCGCGTGGGACAACGCGAAGAAGCTCGTCGAGGACGGCCACCACGGGGGCAAGGGCAGCGAGTCCCACGCCGCCGTCGTCATCGGCGACACGGTCGGCGACCCGTTCAAGGACACCGCCGGCCCGGCCATCAACCCGCTGCTGAAGGTGATGAACCTGGTGGCGCTGCTGATCGCCCCGGCCATCGTCCAGTTCAGCTACGGGGACGACACCAGCCCGACGGTACGGGCCATCGTGGCGGTCCTCGCCATCGGTGTGATCATCGGCGCGGTGTACGTGTCCAAGCGCCGGGGCATCGCCGTCGGCGACGAGGGGGAGGACGAGGACTCGCAGGCCGAGCGGGTGGCCCAGTCCCCCGGCCCGGCGGTGGTTTCCTGACGCCCCGACCACCGGCCGCCGCTCCGGAGTCCCGGGCTCCGGAGTTGTGGCCCCCGGACTCCCGTGCTCCGGACTCCCGTACTCCGGGCCCTCGTACTCCGGACCCTCCGGGCCCTCGCGCTCAAGGGTGCTGACCTCCTCGGGCGACCGGCTCGAAGATGCGCCCGAACGGCGGACGGGCGACGCGTAGCGACGCGTCGTCTGTCCGCCTTTGTGCGTCTGTGGAGGGTGGGCGTGTATCTTCCGGGCCGAGAGCCTTCGAAGGGACCAATCCGGTGAACAAGAAGTTTGCGGCCGCGGTGTCCGGCGGTGCGGTACTGATGCTCGTCCTGTCCGGCTGCGGCGGCGACGGGGAAGACGACAGCAAGCAGAAGGCCGACGCCTGGGCCAAGAAGGTCTGTGACAAGTGGGAGCCCGAGCTCACCAAGATCAAGACCACCAATGACGAGTTGAAGCGGGTGGCCACCCAGAGCAACAAGCCCGAGGAGGTCCAGCAGACCGACTCGGCCGCGTTCCAGTCACTGTCGGACGCCTACAAGTCCATGGGCGGGGCGCTGACCGCGGCCGGTGAGGCGCCGGTCAAGGACGGCAAGAGCGCGCAGGACGCCGTGGTGAAGAGCTACGACCAGATCTCCAAGAGCTACACCGAACTGAAGACGAAGATCGACGCGCTCGACGCGAAGGACCAGAGCAAGTTCGCGGAAGGTCTCCAGCAGGTCGCCGGCGGCCTGACCGAGGTCGCGGCCAACGAGACGGCGAGCAAGCAGAAGCTGGAGTCCACCGGGCTCAAGGTGATCTACGGCCAGAAGGGTTGCCAGGTCACCACGCCCGCGACGGGCTGATCGCCGTACGACCGATCGCCGTGCGGACAGATCGCCGTGCGGACCGATCGCCCAACGGTGGTTCGTCGTACGGGCCGGTGGCCCAGCGGTTGTTCGTCGTACGGGCCGATCGTCGTACGGGTTGCTCGTGGCGCCGGTCGATCGCCGCTCCGGGCGGCCGGAGTTCCCCCGTGGGGCCGGCCGCCCTGCCGCGCGTCGGGGGTCGTTCGGTTTGCCGGTCCCAGCGGCCACAATGGACGCGTGAGTACCACCAGCCTTCCCTCGTCCGACCGTGCCGCCGAACTCCGCGCCGCGATGCTCGCCGCCGGTTTCACCGCCGACGGGCTGCTCGACCTGCTCGGAGCCCCCGCCTACGCGGCGTTGGCCCGCAGCGAGACGGTGCCGGCCCTGCGGGCCACGCGCACCGCGGGCGCCACCCCGCTCGCGAGCCTGGTCCGGCTCTTCCTCCTCCAGGAGCCCGTGCCGTACGTGCACGCCGCGGCCGCGCTGCCCGTCGAGGCCGCCCTCGCCGACGGCTGGTTGCGGCGCGAGGGGGACGAGGTGCACGCCACCGTCGACGTACGCCCGTACGGCGGTCCCGAGGGCGAGGACTGGTTCATCGTCTCGGACCTCGGCTGCGCCGTCGGCGGGGCCGGCGGGATCGGCAGTCGGGAGGAGGGCGTGGTTCTCGGCGTGGGCGGGGCGTCCACCACGCTGGCCGGAATCACCGTGCGGATCCCCGTGGGCTCCGCCCTCGACCTCGGCACCGGATCCGGTATCCAGGCGCTGCACGCCGCCCAGCACGCGACCCGGGTCACGGCCACCGATGTCAACCCGCGCGCACTGGAGTTCACCCGTTTGACGCTGGCTCTCTCGGGTGCGCCGGAGGCCGAACTGCTCGCCGGTTCGCTCTTCGAGCCCGTCGGGGACGCCATGTACGACCTGATCGTGTCGAACCCGCCGTTCGTGATCTCCCCCGGCGCCCGGCTGACCTATCGCGACGGCGGCATGGGCGGCGACGACCTGTGCCGGACGCTGGTCCAGCAGGCGGGTGCGCACCTCAACCCGGGCGGGTACGCCCAGTTCCTCGGCAACTGGCAGCACGTGGAGGGCGAGGACTGGCACGACCGGCTCCGTTCCTGGGTGCCGCGCGGCTGCGACGCCTGGATCGTGCAGCGTGATGTGCAGGACGTGACGCAGTACGCGGAGCTGTGGCTGCGCGACGCGGGTGACCACCGGACCGACCCGGCCGAGTACACCCGCCGGTACGAGGACTGGCTGGACGAGTTCGAGGCCCGCGGCACCAAAGCGGTCGGCTTCGGCTGGATCACCCTGCGCCGCACCGACGCGGCGGAGCCCTCGATCGTGGTCGAGGAGTGGCCCCACTCGGTCGAGCAGCCGCTCGGCGATTCCGTCCTGGCGCACTTCGCCCGGCAGGACTACCTGCGCGAACACGATGACGCGGCCCTGCTGGCCGGCTACTTCCGGCTGACCGCCGAGGTCGTCCAGGAGCAGGTCGGCGCGCCGGGGGCGGAGGACCCGGAGCACGTGGTGCTGCGGCAGAACCGCGGAATGCGTCGGGCCACCAAGGTCGACACGGTCGGGGCGGGTTTCGCCGGAGTGTGTGACGGCTCACTCAGCGCGGGACGGATCCTCGACGCGATCGCCCAGCTGATGGAGGAGGATCCGGTCGTCCTGCGCGACCGCACCCCGGAGGCGATCCGGCTGCTGGTGGAGCAGGGCTTCCTGGAGCCGCTGGCGGGCGAGAGCACCCCCTGAGGCCTCCCCGGGCCGCTCCGGGGGCCTCGGAACATCTCTGCGTACCCGTGATGTAACCCGGGGTTCGCCCGCCGTATCCCCACGGCCGGCAGGCTCCGGTGCAGCGGGATCCGGGGGGATCCCCGAGCGGCCCAGGGGCAAAGGGGAACGGCATGGAACGCGGTCCGGCGATCTTCGCGGCAGCCGTGTTCCTGCTGTTCGGGGCCGCTCTGCTGGTCTGGACGGGGGCGCGCGCCCTGCACCGCGCGCCGGTGGCTGAGGGCGTGCGCCCCGTCGTGGCCGTACCGCTGGCCCTGCTGGCCGGCGCGGGTTCGTTGGCCCTCGGCGTCTGGTGCCTCCAGCGCTTCTGAGGCGGGTCCGCCGATGATCTCCGTACGGGGTGAAACCCGACGTCGAGACGGGTGCGGGGGCGGGGCCAGACGGCCCTCGGGCCACCCCGGGCGGTGACCGGAAGGGGTCCGGCGCGGCATCCGGGCGGCAGAAACGGCACTTGTCGGGTTACCGTTCGAGTGGCCGTTGCGGGCTTGTGCCGTTTGACACGGGGGCGGGTTGTACCGTCACACTCCGCAGCGTCGCCGTACTGCGACCGAGTGCCGACCGGAGAGAAGAGCCAAGTTGTCCCCGACTAGCGAGACCGCAAAGGGCGGCCGCCGACTCGTCATCGTCGAGTCCCCTGCCAAGGCGAAGACGATCAAGGGCTACCTCGGCCCGGGATACGTCGTCGAGGCGAGCGTCGGGCACATCCGCGACCTCCCCAGCGGCGCGGCCGAGGTTCCCGACAAGTACACCGGCGAGGTGCGCCGCCTCGGCGTGGACGTCGAACACGACTTCCAGCCGATCTACGTCGTCAACGCGGACAAGAAGGCGCAGGTCCGCAAGCTCAAGGACCTGTTGGCCGAGTCCGACGAACTCTTCCTCGCCACCGATGAGGACCGCGAGGGCGAAGCCATCGCGTGGCACCTGCAAGAGGTCCTCAAGCCCAAGGTCCCCGTCCACCGCATGGTCTTCCACGAGATCACCAAGGACGCGATCCGCGACGCCGTCGCCAATCCGCGCGAGCTCAACCAGCGCATGGTCGACGCCCAGGAGACCCGCCGCATCCTCGACCGCCTCTACGGCTACGAGGTCTCGCCGGTCCTGTGGAAGAAGGTCATGCCGAAGCTGTCGGCGGGCCGCGTCCAGTCGGTGGCCACCCGCATGGTCGTGGAGAAGGAGCGCGAGCGCATCGCCTTCCGCTCCGCCGAGTACTGGGACCTGACCGGAACCTTCGCCACCGGCCGCGCCGGTGACGCCTCCGACCCCTCCACGCTGGTCGCCCGGCTGAACACGGTCGACGGCAAACGCGTGGCCCAGGGTCGTGACTTCGGCTCGACCGGGCAGCTCAAGAGCGAGGTGCTGCACCTCGACGAGGCCAACGCCCGGGCGCTCGCCGCCGCGCTGGAGCAGACGTCGTTCGCGGTGCGGTCGGTCGACTCCAAGCCCTACCGCCGCTCCCCGTACGCCCCCTTCCGCACGACGACGCTCCAGCAGGAGGCCTCGCGCAAGCTGGGCTTCGGTGCGAAGGCGACCATGCAGGTGGCGCAGAAGCTGTACGAGAACGGCTTCATCACCTACATGCGTACGGACTCCACGACGCTCTCCGACACCGCGGTGAACGCGGCCCGCGCGCAGGTCACCCAGCTGTACGGGGCCGACTACCTGCCGGAGAAGCCGCGCGTCTACGCCGGCAAGGTCAAGAACGCGCAGGAGGCGCACGAGGCGATCCGACCTTCGGGTGATCGTTTCCGCACCCCGGCCGAGACCGGCCTGACCGGCGACCAGTTCCGCCTGTACGAGCTCATCTGGAAGCGGACCGTCGCCTCCCAGATGAAGGACGCGACCGGCAACTCGGTGACCGTGAAGATCGGCGGCGCCGCGTCGGACGGCCGGGACGCCGAGTTCAGCGCCTCCGGCAAGACGATCACCTTCCACGGCTTCATGAAGGCCTACGTCGAAGGCGCCGACGACCCGAACGCCGAGCTCGACGACCGCGAGAAGCGGCTGCCGCAGGTCAGCGAGGGCGACGCGCTGTCGGCCGAGGAGATCACCGTCGACGGCCACTCGACCAAGCCGCCGGCCCGCTACACCGAGGCCTCGCTGGTCAAGGAGCTCGAAGAGCGGGAGATCGGCCGCCCGTCGACGTACGCGTCGATCATCGGCACGATCCTCGACCGCGGCTACGTCTTCAAGAAGGGCACGGCTCTCGTGCCGTCCTTCCTGTCGTTCGCCGTGGTGAACCTCCTGGAGACGCACTTCGGGCGGCTCGTCGACTACGACTTCACCGCGAAGATGGAGGACGACCTCGACCGCATCGCGCGCGGCGAGGCCCAGTCCGTGCCGTGGCTCAAGCGCTTCTACTTCGGTTCCGAGGAGGCCTCCGAGGTCGTCCCGGCCAACGGTGACCACCTCGGTGGCCTGAAGGAGCTGGTCACGGACCTGGGCGCGATCGACGCCCGGGAGATCTCCTCCTTCCCCGTCGGCGACGACATCGTGCTGCGCGTCGGCCGCTACGGCCCGTACGTGGAGCGCGGCGAGAAGGACGCCGAGGGCCACCAGCGGGCCGACGTACCGGACGACATGGCTCCGGACGAGCTGACGGTCGAGTACGCGGAGGAACTGTTCGCGAAGCCGAGCGGTGAATTCGAACTCGGCGCCGACCCGGTGAGCGGGAACCAGATCGTCGCGAAGGACGGTCGCTACGGGCCGTACGTCACCGAGATCCTTCCCGAGGGCACCCCGAAGACGGGCAAGAACGCGGTCAAGCCGCGGACGGCCTCCCTCTTCCAGTCGATGTCCCTGGACACCGTCACCCTCGACGACGCGCTCAAGCTGATGTCGCTGCCGCGCGTGGTCGGCGTGGACGCGGAGGGCGTCGAGATCACGGCCCAGAACGGTCGCTACGGCCCGTACCTGAAGAAGGGCACGGACTCGCGGTCCCTGGAGACCGAGGACCAGCTCTTCGCGATCACCCTCGACGAGGCCCTGGCCATCTACGCGCAGCCCAAGCAGCGCGGGCGGGCCGCGGCCAAGCCCCCGCTGAAGGAGCTGGGCACGGACCCGGTGAGCGAGAAGCCGGTCGTGGTCAAGGACGGTCGCTTCGGTCCGTACGTGACGGACGGCGAGACCAACGCGACGCTGCGCCGGGACGACGACGTCGAGACGATCACACCCGAGCGGGGTTACGAGCTGCTCGCGGAGAAGCGGGCCAAGGGTCCGGCGAAGAAGACCGCGAAGAAGGCTCCCGCGAAGAAGGCGCCGGCCAAGAAGGCCCCGGCGAAGAAGGCGACGGCCACCAAGACCGCCGCAGCGAAGAAGACGACGGCGGCCAAGAAGACCACCGCCGCCACGAAGACGGCCGCGGCGAAGAAGACGACGGCCAAGAAGACGGCTGCCGTTCCGGCTTCGGAGGCGTAGCGGCCGGTCGGGCCGGCGGTTCCGGTCGGCCGGTCGACCGGCCGGCGGGTCGACCGGCCGGCGGGTGCGCCCGCTCCTGCGTCCGTTCCCGGTTCTTCCGTCCGGGTTTCGGTCCGTTTCCCCGAGGGCCCCGCGCGATCCGCGCGGGGCCCTCGGGCGCGGCGGACCGGGGCGCGGGACGAGTGGGTGCGGGGTCACACGAGGCCCTGTCCACAGGCCAACGCAACCGCCAGGGACAGCGGATAGGCTGGGCGGATGACGCGAGCCGAGCAGCCAACGGTCGTGACCGACTCCGAGAACACCGCCTACGACGAAGCCCTGGCCGCGGACTCCCGCGAGCGAGCGGTGCGCGCGCTGCTGCGCACCCCCAGACTGCGCCGGTTGTGGAGCGCGCAGCTGGTGAGCGGCATCGGCGATGCCCTCGCCCTGCTCGTCCTGGTGTTGCTGACGCTCCAGGCGGCCGTCGGCGCGGCCCCCGGAGGTGTCTTCGGTGACGGCTACCGGGGAGCGGCCTTCGCCGTCGCCGCCGTCTTCGGCGTGCGGATCCTCGCCACCGTGCTGTTCGGAGCGGTACTGCTCGGCCCGCTGGCCAAGCTCACCGCCCCCGGAGGCAAGCTGGACCGCCGCTGGACGATGGTCGGGGCGGACGGGCTGCGGATCTGCCTGTTCGTCGTCGCCCCGCTCTGGTTCGACTGGATCCCCGGGCAGGCCACGACCGCGCTGCTCGCCACCGTCTTCGTCTCCGGCGCCGCCGAGCGGGTGTGGACGCTGGCCAAGGAGAGCGCCGCGCCCGCGCTGCTGCCGGAGCCGCCGCCCGAGGGGGCGACCGTACGGCCGCTCCCGGACCACCTCGACGCCCTGCGGCGCCTGACGCTGCGTACGGCCTTCGCGGCGATGCCCGTCGCCGCCGGCGCGCTGCTCGCCGCGACCCTCGTCGGCCGGGCCCTGGGCCTGGGCGTGGACTGGTTCGCCGCGAACCAGGCGGCGCTCGGTTCCTACGTGGCGGCCGGCCTGTTCTCCGCGTCCGTCTCGCTGCTGCTGCCGCTCGTGTTGCCCGCGACGAAGACCCCGCGGCCGCGTTCACCGCTGGAGGGCCTGCGGGCCCCCAAGGCGGGCGACCAGCGCGAGAAGGGGCGTACGGGAAGCCTCCGGCTGTTCGTCCTGGCCTGCGCGGCCGTCGCCGGAGCGGTGGCTTCCGCCGCTTCCGTCGCCGTGCTGCTGGCCTTCGACCTGGGCGCCGGCCCCGCCGCGTACGCCCTGCTGGTGCTCGCCCTCGTCGGCGGCACCGCCATCGGCATCCGCGCCACCCAGGCCGGCAAGGTGCTGCCCACGCTGTCGCGGCGCCGCCTGCTGGCCCTGGCCACGGGCGTGACCGGCCTCGCGCTGCTGCTGACCGGGCTCGTCCCGGACACGGCCACCGTGCTGTTCCTGGCCCTGCTCGCCGGTACCGCCGCGGGCGTCGCCGCCAACACGGGGCACACCCTGCTGGACCAGGAGACCGAGGAGTTCCGGCGGGTCCGGGTCACCGAGCACCTCCAGGCCGCGGTCCGGGTCGCGGTGGCGCTGGGCGCGGTCGTGGCGCCGCTGCTCGCCGCCGCGATCGGCCCGCACCGGGTGGGCGGCGGCGAGGTCGTGGTCGCGTACGGCGGCGCGGCCTTCACGCTGATGCTCGTCGGCGCACTGCTGCTGCCCGTCGCCGTGCTGGTCCTCACCAAGGCCGACGACCGCGGCGGAGTACCGCTGCGCCGCGACCTGCGCGAGGCGCTGCGCGGCGGGGACCCGGTCCAGGCCCCCTCCACGACCGGGTTCTTCATCGCCCTCGAAGGCGGTGACGGGGCCGGCAAGTCCACCCAGGCGGAGGCCCTCGCGGACTGGATACGGGGCAAGGGGCACGAGGTCGTCGTGACCCGCGAGCCGGGAGCCACGCCGGTCGGCAAGCGGCTCCGCTCGATCCTGCTCGACGTCTCCTCCGCCGGGTTGTCCAACCGCGCCGAGGCGCTGATGTACGCCGCCGACCGCGCGGAGCACGTGGACACGGTCGTCCGGCCCGCGCTGGAGCGTGGCGCCGTGGTGATCTCCGACCGTTACATCGACTCCTCCGTGGCCTACCAGGGAGCCGGCCGCGACCTCGCCCCGACCGAGATCGCGCGGATCTCCCGCTGGGCCACCGGTGGACTCGTCCCGAACCTGACCGTCCTGCTCGACGTGTCCCCGGAGACCGCCCGGGAACGTTTCACCGAGGCGCCCGACCGGCTGGAATCGGAGCCGGCGGAGTTCCACCAGCGCGTGCGCGCCGGATTCCTGACGCTCGCCGCGGCCGACCCCGGTCGCTACCTGGTCGTCGACGCGGGCCAGGACCCGGGCTCGGTGACCACCGTCGTACGGCACCGCCTGGACCGGATGCTCCCGCTGTCCGAGGCGGAGGTCGCGGCGCAGATCGAAGCCCGCCGGCTCGCGGAGGAGGAGGCCCGGCGCAAGGCCGAGGCGGAGGCCGCCCGCAAGGCGGAGGAGGCCCGGCTGAAGGCCGAGGAAGAGGCCCGGCTGGCCCGGGAGGCCGAGGAGGCCCGGATCAGGGCCGAGGCGGAGGCCGCCCGCAAGGCGGAGGAGGAGCGGCTGCGCGTCGCGGAGGAGGCCCGGGCCCGGGCCGAGGCCGAACGGCTGCGCGCCGAGGCCGAGACGAAGGCTCGCGCCGCCGAGCAGGAACGGCTCCGGCTGCAGGAGGCGGAGGAGGCCCGGCTGCGTGCCGAGGCCGAGGCGCGGAGGCTGGAGAAGCAGCGTCGGGCCGAGGAGGCCCTGCTGCGGGCGGAGGAGGCGCGCCGGCAGGCGGAGGCTTCTGCGGCTGCCGCGGCGGCGGCGTCCGCTTCGGCTTCGGCGGCTGCGGCGTCGGGGCCCGCTGCTTCGGCGCCCGCTGCGGCGGCGCCCGGTCCCAAGGTCGGCATGCGGAAGGACCCGCTGCCGGACGACGCGGTGACCGTCGAGACCCCGGTGGTCAGGCGGGTCGTCCAGCCGGACGACGTGACTCAGACCGTCCCGGTGCCGAAGGTCGATCCGGCGCGGGGCGCGGCGGACGAGACGGCGGTGTTGCCGGCCGTACGCCCCGACGGGGCGGGCGGTCCGGGTGCCTCCGGTGCCGCGGGTGCCTCCGGCGCCGCGGGGCGGCGGACCGCGCCGGCCACCGGTTCCGGCGGTCGGAGCGGCTCCGCGTCGCGTCCGACGGCCCGCCGGTCCGAGGAGAACCCGACGGAGCGGGTTCCGCCCGGCATCTTCCGTGACGCCGGGAACGACGTGACCCGCGAGCTCCCCGTCGTCGGGGACGACGGGCGGCCGCGCCGCGAGCCCTCCGACTGGGCCGAGGCGACCCCGATGGACGACCTGCCGACCCTGGCGGACGAACTGCTGGGCTCGCGCCGCGACGACGACGACGAGGACGAGGGCCGCCGCCCGCGCCGCAGGCGCTGACGGCGGCGGTCCGGCTGCGGCGGCCGGGATTGTCGGTGGCGCGCGCCACAATGGGAACGGCACGCGCGTGGCCTCCGACGGCCGTCAGCGGTCACGAGCGGCTGCCCGGCCCTCGGGCTGCCGGGGCGCATGACCAACGGGGTCGCCCGACCCCGGATCGACACGGAGTGGGAAGGGTGGTGGGCGGGATGCCCGTATGGGACGACCTCGTGGGACAAGGCCGCGTGCAGGCGCAGCTGGCCGCTGCCGCCCGGGACGCCGACTCCCTGGTCACCGCCATCTCGGACGGCACCCCGGTGCCCGCCGCCTCCAAGATGACCCACGCCTGGCTGTTCACCGGACCGCCCGGCTCCGGGCGCGCCACGGCGGCCCGCGCCTTCGCGGCCGCGCTCCAGTGCGTCAGCCCCGACCGGGCCCTCGGCGGTGAACCCGGCTGCGGGTTCTGCGACGGTTGCCACACCACCGTGATCGGTACCCACGCCGATGTGGAGATCGTCCGTACCGACCTGCTGTCCATCGGCGTCAAGGAGACCCGCAGCCTCGTCCGCCGGGCCCAGCTCTCGCCGGCCGTCGGGCGCTGGCAGGTCATCGTCCTCGAAGACGCCGACCGGCTCACCGAAGGTGCCGGGAACGTGCTCCTCAAGGCCGTGGAGGAACCCGCTCCGCGGACGGTGTGGCTGCTGTGCGCGCCCTCCCTGGAGGACGTGCTGCCCACGATCCGGTCCCGCTGCCGGCACCTGACCCTGCGCACCCCGTCCGTGGAGGCGGTGGCCGATCTCCTCGTGCGGCGCGACGGGGTCGAGCCCGAGGCCGCCGCGGCCGCGTCCCGCGCCACCCAGGGGCACATCGGGCGGGCCCGGCGGCTCGCCACCGACGCGGCCGCCCGGAGCCGGCGCACCGCCGTCCTGCGGCTCCCGCTGCGCGTGGACGACGTGGGCGGCTGCCTCAAGGCGGCGCAGGAACTGGTCGACGCGGCGGCGGAGGACGCCAAGCAGGTCGCGGAGGAGGTCGACGGCAAGGAGACCGAGGAGCTGAGGGCGGCGCTCGGCGCCGGAGCCGGAGCGGGCAGCCGGATGCCGCGCGGCACCGCGGGCGTGATGAAGGAACTCGAAGACCGCCAGAAGCGCCGCCGTACCCGTACCCAGCGCGACAGCCTCGACCTGGCGCTGACCGACCTGACCGGCTTCTACCGGGACGTGTTGGCCCTCCAGCTCGGCTCCGGCCTCGCCATCGCGAACGAGGAGATACGGCCGGACCTCGACCGGATCGCCCGTGCCTCGGGCCCCGAGCGCACGTTGCGGCGCATTGAGGCGATCATCGCCTGCCGGACCGCCCTCGACCGCAACGTGGCGCCGCTGCTCGCGGTGGAGGCCATGACGATGGCGCTGCGCGCGGGCTGACGCGGGCTGACGGGTGACGCCGATCCGGGATCCGGGCAGCGGACGCCTCGGCGGTTCACCCGTACGAGCGGTCCGGCGCGCCCCGTACGGGACGGGCCGCTCCGGGCGGGCGACGGGCTTTTGCCGGTCGGCCGTCCGCTGCCCGGACCGGCTCCACCCGACGGTGGGCGGGCCCGAGCCGTAGGCTCCTGGCATGGACACCAGTCGCCTGCTGCGTACCACCGGGACCGTGATCGCGGCCGCCGGTCTGCTGCTCTCCGGGTGCACTTCCGGTGGTTCGGGGGTCGCGGCCTCGTCGGGGCCGTCCGCCGTCCCGGCCGGGCTGCGTCCGTACTACGAGCAGAAGCTGAGCTGGCGCGAGTGCGGTGTCCCCGGCTTCCAGTGCTCCACGATGAAGGCGCCGCTGGACTACGGGAACCCCGGCGCCGGCCAGGACATCGACCTCGCGGTCGCCCGCCGCACCGCCACCGGCCCCGGCAAGAAGCTGGGCTCCCTCCTGGTGAACCCGGGCGGACCGGGTGGCTCCGGCATCGGCTACCTCCAGGCGTACGCGGGCATCGGGTACCCGGCGGCCGTGCGCGCCCAGTACGACATGGTCTCCTTCGACCCGCGCGGGGTGGATCGCAGCAGCCCCGTCGAGTGCCTGTCCGGACCGCAGATGGACAAGTTCACCCAGGTGGACCAGACGCCGGACGACAAGGCGGAGCGGGCCCGGCTGGTGGCCGCGTTCAAGGAGTTCGCGGCGGGCTGCCAGACCCGCTCGCAGCGGATCCTGCCGCACGTCTCCACCGTCGACGCCGCCCGCGACATGGACATGCTCCGGGGGGTGCTGGGCGATGCGAAGCTCAACTACGTCGGGGCCTCGTACGGCACCTTCCTCGGCGCGACGTACGCGGACCTGTTCCCGGACCGCGTCGGCCGGCTGGTGTTGGACGGTGCGATGGATCCCTCCCGGCCCGCGCTCGAACTCAACCGGGACCAGACGGCCGGCTTCGAGACGGCCTTCCGGTCCTTCGCCAAGGACTGCGCGAAGCAGTCCGACTGCCCACTGGGCCAGGGGGACCCGGACGCCGTGGCGCAGCGCCTGAAGGAGTTCTTCCGCAAGCTCGACGCGCAGCCCGTCCCGTCCGGCGACGGCTCCCGCCCGTTGGGCGAGTCGCTCGCGACGACGGGCGTGATCGCGGCGCTGTACGACGAGAGCGCCTGGCCGCAGCTGCGTGAAGCGCTCACCAACGCCATGGACGGCGACGGGGCCGGGCTGCTGGCCCTCGCCGACAGCTACTACGAGCGCGGGGCGGACGGCAAGTACGCGAACCTGATGTTCGCGAACGCCGCCGTGAACTGCCTCGACCAGCCGCCCGCCTTCACCGGTCCGGACGCCGTCGACGCCGCGCTGCCGTCGTTCGAGAAGGCCTCGCCGGTGTTCGGCGCGGGGCTGGCCTGGGCCTCGCTGAACTGCGGGTACTGGCCGGTGAAGGCCACGGGCGAGGCGAAGGCGCTGCCCGCGAAGGGCGCGGCGCCGATCGTGGTGGTCGGCACGACGCGGGACCCGGCGACCCCGTACAAGTGGGCCCAGGCCCTGGCCGGCCAGCTCGACTCGGGCACCCTCCTGACGTACGACGGCGACGGGCACACGGCGTACGGACGCGGTAGCGAGTGCATCGACACCGCGATCAACCAGTACCTCCTCCAGGGCGTCGCCCCGAAGGACGGCAAGCGCTGCTGACCGGTCCGAACCGCCCCGAACCCCGCCCCCGGGGACCCGGTTCGGGGCACCCCGTTTAACCCTGTAGACTTGGCGCCGCTGCTGATGAGAGCCTCCCACCAGGGAAATTCTTGTCTTCCCAGCGGTGCCGCCTTAGCTCAGTTGGCCAGAGCAACGCACTCGTAATGCGTAGGTCTCGGGTTCGAATCCCGAAGGCGGCTCGGATTAGCCCCAGGACTCACTCGCCGTGACCTGGGGCTTTTTCATGCCCTTCGCCGGGCCGGGCGTGGTGTCGCCGGCCGTTCCGGCGCGCGGCTCGGGCTTGCCAGGCCCAGCGCGTGAGGGCGCCCACGGCTACGGATGTGATGATCGCGCCCCAGTCGATGACGTGGGGGAGGCCGGGGAAGAACGCGAAGAAGGCGAGGGACGCCGCGGCGCCGGTGAGGAAGGCGATGATGCCGGGACGGCGTCGTTCGGTTACCCGGGTGGGGTCTTCGGGTGTGGGCTGAGTGCTCATGTGCGGCGGCTCACTTCGTGATGTGGTGGCACTGGCCGGCCCGGCGAACGTTGTTGACGTGGATGTGCGCGCACGTTTTTCCGTAGCGCGGGAGTTTTTGGGGAGCGTTGTCCCGCATCGGATTGATCCTGCACTCGGTGTGGGTCTTGCCGCGGGAGGTGCGGTAGGTCTTGTTGTTGGTGTCCACGTACGTGAAGTCGATGCGCCAGTTGCAAAAGCCGGCGTTGAGGGCGCCCACGAAGCCGCAGTCCACGCCGGCGTTCTGGTAGGTGATGTTCTTGCCTTCGCCGCGGACGATGTGGGTGAACATGCAGCCGGTCGGGACCTTCATGGTGACTCCTCCGACTTGGTAGTCGAAGGTCGCCACGGGGGTCGAGCCGATGGCGCCGGCGTGCGCCGGTGTGCTGGGTAAGACGGCGAACGCGGCTGTTGTGGTGAGAGCGACGATGATGTGGGATGTGAGGCGCTTGCCCATGGGTGTCCCCTTCTGGCGGAGTATCTCTACATACGGAACTCCTCTTGTAGGCACGGAGGTTCTGCCTGGACGGCCGGTCCACCACGAAGAGTGATCGATTCGGATGGGTGCTGACGGAGCGTTGCCGAACCTGAGTCGTCTCTCGACTTCGGGGCGGGCGGGCGTGCGGGAGTGGTGGCGGGGGTTTACCGGGGGGTGTCGTTGTTCAGTAGGCCCGCCTTGTAGGCGATGATCGCGGCCTGTACTCGGTTGCGTACGCCCAACTGGGACAGGATGGCGCTCACGTACGTCTTGATGGTGCCCTCGACCAGGTGGAGGCGCTCGGCGATCTGCGCGTTCGAGAGGCCGGCGCCCAGCATCCCGAGGACCTCGCGCTCGCGTTGCGTCAGCAGGTCGGTGCGGTCGGCCCGGTCCTCGCCGCGCTGGGCGGGCGCCCGGCGCAGGTCGGTCATCAGGCGGCGGGCGACGAGCGGGGACAGGCAGGAGCCGCCGGCGGCCACGGCCCGCACGCCGGCGATCAGGTCCCGGGGGTCCGAGGCCTTCAGCAGGAACCCGGCCACCCCGGCGTCGAGGGCCCGCTCGATGTACTTGTCCTCGCCGAACGTGGTCAGCATGATCACCCCGGTGTCGGGGTTGGTGCCGCGGAGCTCCCCGGCGGCCGTCAGGCCGTCCATCTCGGGCATCCGGATGTCCAACAGGGCGACGTCGGGCCGGTGCATCCGGGCCAGTTCGACGGCCTCGCGGCCGTCGCGGGCCTCGGCCACCACTTCGATGTCCGGGTCGGTGGTCAGGATGGAACGGACCCCCGCCCGAATGATCATTTCGTCGTCGGCGAGAAGTACGCGCATCGTCCGCTCCTCGGGCTTCGTTCTCACAGCCTGTCCTTGGCCACCAGCAGATCATCCTTGAAGCACAACCGGTACATGCGGTTGGTGAGTTGGAGGACGTTGCCGCCCTTCCGGTAGTACTCGCAGGAGGCCCCCGGCGGCGCCGGGGGTTCGCGGACGACCGGCGGCGGCTTGCTGATCCGGCGCTCGGGCAGGACCGCGGTCAGTTCCGTGCGCGGCTGACCCGGGCGGATGCGCGCGTAGTCCCCGGGGTCGAGCGAGGTGAGCGCGGACGTGAGGACGTAGAGCCCGGCGAGCAGGGCGACGAGGCCCGCGCCGATCAGTACGGGGATCCGCCCGGCCCGCCGCACGTCGCGCCGCAGCCGGCTCCGGGCCCGGCCGAGGGCCGCCCCCGAGGGGCTGCCGCTCGGCGCCGGCGGCGCCTCCGGGTGCGGGTGCGGGTGCGGCCCGGTCCCCGCCGTCGGGTTCCGGGGCAGCCGTGCCAGGACCTCGAACCCGCCCGATGCGGGGCCCGTCCGCAGTGAACCCCCGGCCAGCCGGACCCGTTCGTCCAGCCCGATCAGCCCGGAACCGCTGCCCACGGCGGGGGCGGCGGCCGGCCGGTCCGGCAGCTCGTTGAAGACCCGCACGACGCACTCGCGGGGACGGTGGGTGAGCCGTACGGTGATCGCCGCGCCCGGCGCGTGCTTCGTCGCGTTCGTCAGGGCCTCCTGCACCACCCGGTGGGCCGCCCGGTCGGCGAGCAGCGCGAGCGGCGGGGCGCCCTCGCCCTCCTCGACGAAGCGCACCGCCATCCCGGACCGTTCGAAGCGGCTCACCAGATCGGCGATCGACTCGTCGGAGGGGCTCAGCGGGGAGGGGCCGCCCTCGTCCCGGAGCAGCCCGATCACCTCGTGCAGTTGCTCGGAGGCCCGCGTGCAGCGCTCGCGCAACTGTGTGAGCGTCGCCCGGTGTTCCTCGGGAACCCCCCGGGCCAGTTCGAGGGCCCCGGACAGCAGGGCCATGACGCTCAGTTCGTGGCCGAGAGAATCATGGATGTCCTCGGCGATCCGCGAGCGTTCCTTGAGCCGGGCCTGCTCGGCGATGTAGCGCTGCTTCCATTCCAGCCGTTCCGCGCGCTCCCATCCGGCGTGCATGAGCGCGGCGCGCCGGCTCCACCAGTAGCCCACCCACCACGGCAGGACGGAGGTCGCGAAGCCCACCATCAGCAGGCTGAGCCAGTCCTTCAGCTCCGCGAACCCGGTCGTCACGGCCAGCCCGGTGAGGGCCACGAGCGCGAACACGGCGTGTGCCCGGGCGGGCGCGGTCAGCCTGTTGCCGGCGAGGAAACTGAGGACGAGGGCCGCCACGGCGGTCCACGCGCTGTTGCCCAGCCAGGGGTGGAGCCCGCACAGCGAGGCCGCGAGCAGCAGGGACAGCAGCGGGACGGTACGTTCCACCGCGACCGCGGCGGTGATCATCAGCAGGGCCGCGAGCCGGGGCACGGGGGCGGAGGCGAGCCGGCCGGCTTCCAGCACCGCCGGCGCCAGGAGGACGGCGAGCAGCACCAGGGTGCCGCGCTCGCCGAAGGGTCGGGCCCCCGGGCTTGCCGGGACCCGTGCCGTCAACCGCTCCGCCCGCCCGCGGACGGCACGCCATCGCTGCATGCCCGTAAGCTACAAGAGGGTGCGCGCCGTGAGGACCTGTCGAAAGTCGTGTGGGTTCGTTGCCGATCGGCAGATGTCTCGGGTCCGCGGAATTCCTAGGGTCCGGGTATCCCCTCGGAAGGAGCCGGCAGGCGATGATCACTTTGGACCGACTCACGAAGCGGTACGGCGACAGGACGGCCGTGTCCGACCTTTCCTTCGAGATCAACCCGGGCAGGGTGACCGGGTTCCTCGGCCCCAACGGTGCGGGCAAGTCGACCACCATGCGGATGATCGTCGGCCTGGACTCGCCGACGACGGGCAGGGCGCTCATCGGCGGGAAGCCGTACGGGGCGCTCGCCCACCCCTTGCGGGAGGTGGGCGCCCTGCTCGACGCCCGCGCCGGGCACCCCGGTCGCTCCGCCCGCGACCACCTGCTCGGCATGGCCCGGAGCAACGGGATCCCGGCCTCGCGGGTGAACCAGGTGCTGGAGGGCGTCGGGCTCTCCGAGGTCGCCAAGAAGCGGGTCGGGTCCTTCTCGCTCGGCATGGGCCAGCGGCTCGGCATCGCGGCGGCGCTCCTGGGCGACCCCGAGGTGCTGCTGTTCGACGAGCCGGTCAACGGCCTCGACCCCGACGGGGTGCGCTGGGTCCGCGAGCTCATGCGCTCGCTGGCCGCGGAGGGCCGTACGGTCTTCGTCTCCAGTCACCTGATGAGCGAGATGCAGGAGACCGCCGACCACCTCGTGGTCATCGGGCGGGGCAAGGTCATCGCCGACGCCCCCATCGAGGAGGTCATCGCGGGCAGTTCGCTGAACGCGGTGAGGGTGCGCACCACGCGGCCCGACGTCCTGCGCCGGGAACTGGTCCGCTTCGGGATGCGCGTCGAGCCGCAGGACGACGCGCGCCACGGCGAGTTGATCGTCGTCGGCGGCAGCCCGGAGCAGATCGGCGACGTGGCCTTCGCGAGCGAGGTCCCGGTGCACGAACTCACCCTGCGCAGGGCCAGCCTGGAGCAGGCCTACATGGAACTCACCGCCGCGAGCGTCGAGTACGCCGCTCCTGCCGTTTCCCTCGACGCCGCCGCCGACGCCCGGAAGGCGTGATCGACATGTCGACAGCAACCGCACCGCAGCTCGTCGGACCCGTCAAGGGCGGAGGTCTGCGCGGGGCGCTGGCCTTCGAGTGGACCAAGCTCATCAGCGTCCGGGCGACCTGGTGGAACCTCGCCGTCGGCCTCGTCCTGACCGTGGGCTTCGCCGCGATGGTCGGGATGTCGGCCTCGGCCAGCGCCGCCAAGGGGGTCGACGTCGCCTCGCCGGCCCCGCACGTCGCCGCCCAGGCGTTCCTGATCTCCCAACTCACCGTGGTGGTGCTGGCGACGCTCGCGCTGACCGGTGAGTACGCCAGTGGTTCCATCCGCACCACGCTCCAGAGCGTGCCGGCCCGCGGCCGGATGCTGCTGGCCAAGACGGGCGTGGTCGTGGCGGTGGTGGCGGTCGCCGGGTTCGTGTTCAGCGTGTTGGCCTCGCTGACCACCGCCGCCCTCATGGGGAAGGACGGCGCCCACACCGGCGGCGACCTGTTCGCGACGGCGATCGGGGCGTCGGTCTACCTCGGTGCGCTCGCGGTGATGTCCATCGGCATCGGTACCGTCCTGCGCAGCGCGGCGGGCACGATCACCACGCTCATCATGGTCCTGCTGGCGCTGCCGCAGCTGATGAACGTCATCGGCGCCGAGTGGCTCGAAACGGCCGGCGAGTACATGCCGAGCGTTGCCGGCGCCGTCCTGATGACGCAGGACACCTCGCCGTACGGGAGCGGGACGGCGGTGCTGGTCCTGCTGCTCTGGTCCCTCGGCGCGGCCGTCGCCGGCCACGCGGTGCTCCGCCGGCGCGACGCCTGAGGCGCCTCCGGTCGCCCCCGTCCGGGGGCCGGGGCTAGCGTGGAGGGACCGGGGGGCCTGGCGTAGTGCGGGCAGGAGGCCGGCCATGAGGACACGACGGTGGCGCAGGACCGCGGTGGGAGCGTCGGTGGCGGCTCTGCTGGTGGTGCCCCTGGGAGTCGGGGCGGGGGTGGGGTACGCCTCGGACGGAGCGGCCCCGCCGGCCGCCGCCGCACCGGCCGCGGACCCGTTCCCGCAGCTCACGCCCGCCGTGGCGGCGCAGCTCGACGCGGCGGTGAAGAAGGTCCTCGCGCAGGCCGCGGTGCCCGGGGTGATGGTGGCGCTGTCGGCGCCGGGCAAGGGAGAGTACGTACGGTCCTTCGGCGTCGCCGACAAGGTGACGAAGGCGCCCATGACCACCGACCTGAACATGCGGATCGGCAGCGAGACGAAGACGTTCACGGTGACGGCCCTGCTGCAACTGGTCGACCAGGGCCGGGTCGGGCTCGACGACCCGATCGGCAAGTACGTCGCAGGGGTGCCGAACGGCGACCGGATCACCCTGCGCGAGCTCGCCGGGATGCGCAGCGGACTGTTCAACTACTCGGAGGACGAGGGCTTCTTCAAGGCGCTGACCAGCGATCCCCGGCGCGAGTTCACCCCGCAGGAGCTGCTGGGATATTCGTTCCGGCATCCGGTGGTGTTCCAGCCGGGGGCGCGGTTCCAGTACTGCAACACCAACCTGATCCTGCTCGGGCTGGTGATCGAGAAGGTGACCGGGCGCCCGCTGGCGGAGTACGTCAACAAGGGGGTCGTGGCCGAGGCGGGGCTCAAGCGGACGCTCTTCCCGGTCGCCGCGGAGTTCCCGAAGCCGCACGCTCAGGGCTACACCGACCAGACGGCCACGGGGAAGACGGCGAACTCCACCGACTGGAACCCCTCGTGGGGTTGGGCGGCCGGCGCGATGATCTCCGACCTCGGTGACATGCGGAGCTGGGCGAAGACCCTGGCCACGGGCACCCTGCTCACCCCCGCCACGCAGGCCGAGCGGCTGAAGGTGACCCCGGCGGGTGACCTCCCCGACACGGGCTACGGACTGGGCATCTTCAACGTCGACGGCTGGATCGGGCACAACGGCTCCCTGCCCGGCTACGAGTCGCTGACCGTGTACCTGCCCGAGGCGCGGGCCACGTTGGTGGTGCTGCTCAACACGGACATCCCGTACCAGGGCGGCGAGCCGAGTTCGCTGTTCGGCGAGGCGATCACGCGGATCGTGACCCCCGAGCACGTCTTCCGGCTGCCCGCCCAGCCCGTCACCGCGCACTGAGGGCCGGTCCCCGGGCCCGGTGCGCGGCCCGGGGGTCCGCCCGCGCACAATGGGGCCTCCGAACGTGGCGGCGACCAGGGAGTTTTCATGCGGGACCAGGCAGCGGCGGGACACTGGGGCACGGCAGGCACGGCAGGCACGGCAGGCGCGGCAGGCACGGCAGGCGCGGAGGTCGAGGACACGGCGGTCGTCGTGCGCGTCGCCGGGGAGGCGGACCTCGACATCGCGGCGGAACTCTTCAGCGGATACCTCGACTTCTACGAGGTGCCGCCGGCGGACCCCGCCGGCCCGCGCGCGTTCCTCGCGGAGCGGATCGCGAAGGACGAGTCGCTCGTCCTGCTCGCCGAGGTCCCCGGAGTCGGCACGGTCGGCTTCGCGCAGGTCTACCGCGCCTTCTCCTCGCTCACCCTGAGCACCGCGTGGATCCTGAACGACCTGTACGTGGCCCCCGCCGGTCGTCGCACCGGCGCGGGCCGGGCGCTGCTGCGCGAGGTGCTGCGCCGGGCGGGCGAGGCCGGGGTGGCCGGGGTGCAGTTGGAGACGGCGTACGACAACCTCGTCGCGCAGGGGCTGTACGAGTCGGAGGGGTTCGTCCGCGAGGAGTTCCACGTCTACTTCCACGAGCTGGGCTGATTGCACGAGCTGGGTCGATCCCAGGATCCGGGCCGACCGGTGAAACATTCCTCCGCCGCCGCCGCGTCAATGGGGTGAGACGGACGCGAGGGGGAGTGCATGCGGCACGGTCGAAGAGACGGGTTCCGTGAGTTCGCGGCAGGCCGGTCGGGGCAGTTGTACCGATCGGCCTGTCTGCTGGCGAGCGGGGACACCCATCTCGCCGAGGACCTGGTGCAGGAGACCCTGGGGCGGATGTACCTGCTGTGGGGGCGGATCTCCCGCATCGACAATCCGGCGGCCTACGCGCAGACCGTGCTGGTCCGGGCCTTCCTCACCCACCAGCGTCGCCGGTCGGCGGGGGAGCGCCCCGTCGGGGAGTTCCCCGAGCCGGGCGGGCAGCAGGTCGGCGGCGCCGGCGATCCGGTACTGCGCCTGACGCTGCTGGAGGCCTTGGGGCGACTCGCGCCCAAGGACCGTGCGGTGCTGGTGCTGCGGTACTGGGAGGACCGGAGCGTCGAGGAGACCGCCGACGCGATGAGCGTCAGCGCGGCGGCGGTACGGACCCGGTCGTCCCGGGCGCTCGCCCGGCTGCGCGACCAACTCGGCGGATCCCTGGCCGAGTTCGCGAGCCACTGACCGCGCCGTACTTCCCGTGGCCCTGTCCCTCTTGTCGCACACATCCCCCAGCCAAAAGCGGAAGGTTTCATTCCCCATGCCCTTTGAAGATGAGCTCGGCGAAGCCCTCCGCAACGCGGGTGCCGGATTCACCCCCGACTCCCGCGCCCTGGTGGAGGGCGGCGAGCGGCGCGGCCGGCGCCTGGTGGCCCGGCGCAGGGCCGCCGTCGTCGGCGGATCGACGCTGGCGCTGGCCCTCGTCGCCACGGCCGGCGCCTGGACCACCGGCCTCCTCGACCTCGGCCCCGGCGGTGGCGAGGTCGCCGCGGCGCCTCCGGTGCCGACGACCGGACCCGCCGACGGCTCGGCGTCCCGGGCCGGCAGCGGGGCCGTCAGCGGCGACCAACTCCTCGGCATCCTGCGGGAACTGACGGCTCCGGTGATCGTGACGAACGGCGAGTCCCGCGGCACCGGGGCCGAAGCGGGCCCGTACGTCCGGGGCGTGCTGGACGACGGCCGGGGCAAAGGGAGCCTCGGCGTCGGCCTGACCCGCATCGACCCGGCCGGCGCGATGGCCGAGGAGATGACGACCTGCCCCACCCGCAAGGACGTCAAGAACCTCGACTCCTGCGTCGTGGAGAAGCTGCCCGACGGCTCCCGCCTGCTGCTCATCCAGTCGTACGTCTACGACGACGAGCGCAAGGACGCCAAGGACTGGCGGGCCACCCTGGTCACCCCGGCGGGCTTCCTCGTCGACGCGTCGGAGGTCAACGCGCCCACGGAGAAGGACTCGAAGGTCACCCGACCCGACCCGGTGCTGACGATGGCCCGGATGAAGGCCCTCGTGCTCTCGGAGAAGTGGCACCCGGCCCTGAACGACCTGCCGGCGGCGCCCCGGGAGTGGAAGCCCGGCGACCCGAAGCCGGGCACGAACGAGGTGGTCGCCAAGGACGCCCTGGGCGTCCTGCTGCGCGAGCCCCGAATCGACGTCGTCGACCGGGGAGGCCAGGGCGGCTACGGCTACGCGGTCCTCGACGACGGCAAGGGCCTGTCGATGGTCGAGCTCGTGATCGAGCGGATGAAGGACAGCAAGAGCTTCCCGGAGGACGCGGTCGCGCAGCCGAACGGAATCCGGATGAAGGTGACGCAGCAGCCCGCCGAGAAGAACGGGTCGGGAGTGGTCCGCTGGACGGTGGACACCCTGCGCCCCGACGGGACCCGCGTGACCGTCTCCGGGTACAACGCGCCGAAGCAGACGGGCACCCCCAGCCGTGCGACGCCGGCGCTGACCCTGGCGCAGCTGAAGGCCATCGTGCTGGACGACGCGTGGAAGGACGTCTGGAAGCGCTGACGGGGACCACCTCACCGAGCCGGCCACCGCACGCCGCCTACTTCGCGTCGGCGTAGCACTCCACGACCGCCGTGGTGAACGGGAAGCGGACCGGGGTGTCCCCGAAGGCGATCCGGCCCGCCCGGTCACCGGCGGCGCGGATCGCCTCCGCGACCGCCCCGGCCTCCTCGGCGGGACAGTGCACGATCACCTCGTCGTGCTGGAAGAACACCAGCTCGGCCCGCATCCCGACGGTCGCCTGGCGCAGCGCCGCGAGCAGCAGCAGCGCCCAGTCGGCGGCGCTGCCCTGCACCACGAAGTTACGGGTGAACCGGCCGCGGGCCCGGGTGTTGGTGGAGGCGTAGCTCGGGGTCCAGCCGTCCTCGCGGTCCTGCGGGACCCCGGCCTCGCCGTCGTCGTCGGCGGGTGTGACGGGCGGCGGGCAGGTGCGGCCCAGCCAGGTCCGCACGAGCCGGCCCTCCTCGCCGGCCCGGGCGGCGTCGTCGACGTAGGCAACGGCGCGGGGGAACCGGCGGCGCAGCGCGGCCAGGTTCTTCAGGCCGTCGCCGGAGGTCTGGCCGTACACGGCGCCGAGCACGGCCAGCTTGGCCATGTCACGGTCACCGGAGAAGCCTTGGCGGGAGATGGCCGTGTACAGGTCCTCGGGCCGGCCGGCGACCTCCATGAAGGCCGGGTCGCGTGAGATCGCGGCCAGGACGCGCGGCTCCATCTGGTCGGCGTCGGCGACCACGAGCCGCCAGCCGGGATCGGCGACGACGGCCCGCCGGATCACCTTCGGGATCTGCAGCGCCCCGCCGCCGTTGGTCACCCAACGGCCGGTGAGGGTGCCGCCGGGCACGAACTCGGGACGGAACCGGCCGTCGTGGACCCAGTCGGCGAGCCAGGACCAGCCGTGCGCGGTGTAGATCCGGTACAGCTTCTTGTACGCGATCAGCGGTTCCACGGCCGGGTGGTCCAGCTCCTGGATCTCCCAGCGACGGGTGGACTTCAGCTTGATCCCGGCCTCGGCGAACGCCTTGATGACGTCGGCCGGGAGGTCCGGGCGCACCCGGCGCCCGAACGCGGCGGACACCTCATCGGCGAGCTCGGCCAGCCTGCGGGGCTCGCCGCGCCCGGCGTAGCGCTCGCCGAGCAGTTCGGTCAGCAGGGCGCGGTGCACGTCGGCCCGCCAGGGCAGGCCCGCGCCGTGCATCTCGGCGGCGACGAGGAAGGCGGCGGACTCGGCGGTGACGAGCAGCCGCATCCGGTCGGGGTGGGCGGTGGCGGCGAGCCGCCGCTCCTGCTCGGCGTGGACGGCGAGCAGGCCGTCGAGGGAGACCGGGACGGTGGGCCGCGGCTCGAAGAGGGAGTCCTGGGTACCCGGTTCCGCGGCGCGTTGGGGCGGATCGGGCGGTACGGGGCCGCCGGTGAGCCGGGCCAGGGCGGCGGCGGCCGAACGGGGTTCGCCGAAGCGGCCCTCGTGCCCGAGGAGCAGCAGCTCGGCGTCCTCGATGTCGTAGCACCGCTCGACGCGTACGCCGGCGGCGAGCAGGCGGGGGTAGACGGCCGCCGTGGAACGCCACACCCAGCGGGTGCCGACGGGCGCGGCCCGGACCGCCTCCGCGGGGTCGCGCACGGCGATCCGCGCCCCGGTCGCGGGGGGCACGGGCGCGGCGTGCCACCATCCGTCGCCGTGCTCGGACTCGGCGAGGGCCCACCGGCCGGCTTGGTCGCTCACGGGTGCGAGTGTCCCACCAGGGTCTGACAACGCCGGCCCCGCCACGACGCCGGCCCCGCCGGCCGCCGCGGCGGGCGCCACGTCACGAGGCTCGCCCCGCCGGCCGCGCACCCGCCGGTCCGCGCACGCGGCCGGGCGCGGGGCGGCGTGCGGGACATGCCAAGCTGAGGGGGTGAGTGAGTTCGCCGAGACCGTCGACCGTGCCTTTGCCGTCGCCCTTTACGCCCAGGACGACGCGGGCCTGGACACCGGGGCCTCGTTGCTCGCCGCCGCTCCCGGCGGCTGGGCCGGGACCGGGCGGGAGCTGCTGGTGCGCGGGGAGGCGTACGTGCGGCAGGCCTGGGAGCGGGGCTGGCAGCCGGCGGACGTGCTGCGGTTGGTGCGGCGCGACCTGGAGGACGTCCACCTGCGGATCACCGCCGACATGATCGCCGCCGAGGCGCGCCGCTACGCGCGGCTCCCGGAGCGCTGGACGGACGCCGAGGTGTGGTGGAGCGGGCCCGGCGCCGGCCAGGAGGGCGCCGCCGACCGCGAGGGCGACGGCGCGTGGGCCGAGCAGCTCGCGCGGCGCGAGAAGTCGGACCGGTTCACGCTGGCCACGGCTCTCCTGGAGGTCTTCCGGCTGCTGATCCGGTTGCCCTCGATCGAACCGGTGGGCCCGCTGCCGGGCGACCCGGTCGACGACCTCGCGGCGCACGCGCACATCGAGCCGCGCATGCTGGGCCGCATCCGGGCCCTGCTCGCGAAGGCCGAGGCGACCACCTTCCCCGAGGAGGCGGAGGCGCTCAGCGCCAAGGCCCAGGAGCTGATGGCCCGCCACACCGTGGACGAGGCGCTGCTGGCCGTGCGCGGCGGGGCTCCGGCGCAGGTCCCCGGGGCCTGTCGGATAGGGGTCGAGCCGCCGTACGAGGAGGCCAAGGCGGTGCTCCTCGACGCGGTGGCCGGCGCCAACCGCTGCCGCGCGGTGTGGAACAGCGGCTTCGAGTTCTCCACGGTGGTCGGCTTCGAGAGTGACCTGGAGGCCGTGGAACTCCTCCACACCTCGCTGCTGGTGCAGGGCACGGCGGCGATGACCCGAGCGGAGGCCGCGCAGCGCGCCGGCGGCCGCAAGCGGACCAAGACCTTCCGGCAGTCGTTCCTGCTCGCCTACGCCAGCCGGCTGGGCCGCCGGCTCGCCGAGACCGCCGAGCACGCGACCACCGAGCACGCCGGCACCGGGGCCGCCGACCACCTGCCCGCGCTGGTGGCCCGCGACGTCGCCGTCACCTCACGGGCCGACGAGATGTTCCCCCGCACCACGACGACCCGGCTGCGCGGCGCCACCGACCACGCGGGCTGGGAGGACGGCACGGCCGCCGCCGACGCCGCCCACGTGGGCGGCCGCAGGCGCCCCCTTCCGAAGCGCTGACGACGGGACGCGGGCCCGACCGCGCCCCCCCGTCACGCGCCCCCCCGTCACGCGCCCCCCCGTCACGCGCCCCCGTCACCCGCCCCCGCCGCTGCCGCGGCCGTCCTCCGACCGCAGTTCACGCGTCTCCGCCTTCAGGATCCGCGCCGACCTGCCCAGCGACCGGGCCATGTCGGGCAGCTTCTTCGAACCGAACACCAGCAGGCACACCACCAGGACGACGATCAGGTGCCAGGGCTCGACGGCGTTGCGGAGCATGGGCGTTCCACCTTTCGGATGATCCGGATGGTTTCTTCGAACATCGGCCCCATGGAACCGCCCCGCACGACCCGTGACAAATCTGAAGAAGTCCTGAAAACCGGCGAAACGTCGATCCGGGCGCGATCAAGGTTAATGTCGGTGCCATGAGCTGGCTCCGGGCCCTGAAGGACACCGCACGCTCGGGCATGACGGTCACCCGGACACCGCTGGAGCCCCTCGTCGCGCTGCGGGCCGCCGTCGGGCTCGCGATCGTCATCGGCGCCGGCCTCGCCCTCCTCGGACCCGGCGCGGCCGTCAGTTCCGCCTTCGGCGCCTTCATGGCCGCCATCGCCACCTTCCAGCAGAGCTGGCGTCCGCGCCCCGTGCTCGCCCTCGCCTCCGGGCTGACCCTGGCCGTCTCCACGTTCGTCGGTTACCTGGTCGGCGCCGCGCAGACCGGCCTGTTCCTCCTGCTGCTCGCCCTGTGGACCTTCGCCGCGGGCCTGTTGTGGGCCGCCGGGCCCACCGCCGGGATCATCGCCTCCGGCAACGTCGCGATCATGTTGGTCACCGTCACCCTGCCGACCTCCGTCCCGCAGGCGGCCGGGCACGCGGCGATGATCGCCGCGGGCGGGGTGGTGCAGGCGCTGCTGATCGTGCTGTTCCCGATCCGCCGCTGGGGCGCCCACCGCGACGCGCTGGCCGACGCGCTGGCCGCCGAGGCCGACTACGCCCGCCGGCTGCGCCACGACCCCGTGGCCCCCTTCGACCCGCAGCCCCTCATGAAGGCGCGGGCCGCGGCCACCGTCACCGTCCGCCAGGCCCGCCGCCGACCCGCCGAGCTGCACGGGGCGCGCGGGCTCGCCGAGCGGATCCGCCCGGTGCTCGCCTCGCTCGCCGACCCGGCCGTCGGGGCGCCCGCCGAGGGCCCGGCCCGGGACCGGGTGCGGGAGCTGCTCGCCGCGGCGGCGGCCGTACTGGACTCGGCCGCGCGCGCCATCCGGCGGGGGGAGCCCGTACGGCTGCCCGCGCCCGAGCTGGCCGTACTGAAGGCCCCCGACCTGTCGGAACTGTTCGACGGGGCGCCGCTGCGGGCGGCCCGCCGGCTCACCGCGCTGCTGGACGACGTACTGGAGACGGCCGAACCGGGTTCCGGGCGCACCGCCGACCCCGGCGAGGCGATGCTGCGGCCCACCCTGCCCCGGATGGTGCCGCACGTGATGCGGGCCGTACGGGCCGAGCTGCGTCCGGGCTCGCCCGTGCTGCGGCACGCCGTCCGGGTGACGGTCGTCGCCTGCTCCGGGTACCTCATCGGCGGCGCGCTGCCGTTCGGGCACGGCTACTGGGCGCCGATGGCCTCGGTGATGGTGATGCGGCCCGACTTCTCCCAGACCTGGTCCCGGGCCGTGGCCCGGTTCGGCGGCACCCTGGTCGGCGTCGGGGTCGCCACCGCGATCGTGCAGCTCGCGCAGCCGGGGATGTACCTGTCGGGGTTCCTCGCGGTGCTCAGCGCGGGCCTGATGTACGTCCTGATGCGCACCGGGTACGCCGTCGCCCAGACCTTCGTCTCCGCGTACGTGGTGTTCCTGCTCGGGATGGGCGGCGTCCGCTGGGACCAGACCGTGCCCGACCGGATCGCCCTGACCCTCGTGGGCGGCGTCCTCGCCATGGTCGGCTACGCCCTCTACCCGGCCTGGGAGACGCCGAGGCTGCGCACCCGGCTCGCCGACTGGGTCGCGGCCGTCGGGAGGTACGCGGCCGCCGTGCTCGGGCAGTACGCCGACCCGGCCGGGGCCCGGCGCGCCGACGTCCGGGAGGCCCTGCTGGAGACCCGCGACGCCCGGATCGCCTGGCAGGAGGCGCTCGCCCGGGCCGAGGGGGAGCCGGTGCGCCACCGTGGGCTGTCCCGGGCCGCCGCCGACGGGGCGGGTGACGCGGTGGCCGCCTTCGGCCGCAACGCCATGCTGCTGGAGGCCCACCTCCCGGACCGGACCCACGCCCCCGTTCCCGGCGCGGCCGAGCTCGCCGAGGCCCTGCGCGGGGCGACGGAGGCGGGGGCGCGGGCGATCCGGGAGCGGCGGGTCCCCGACTGGGACGGGGTCCGGAGGCTGCCGGCCGAGTGGAATGCCCCGGAATCAGATGCTTTGGGGGGAGCGGCGCGGCGATTGTTGGACTCACTGGACGAGGTCGCGGAGGCTCTTCGCCCCTGACAGTGATCGATCCGGTACCGCGCGTGCACGTGCATCTGCCCATGCATGCGCTTATGAACACAGCTATGATCCGGTGGAGTTGACATCTGCACTATCGGGGGCTTCCTGTGGACCACGCGTACAACGGGATGGCAGCTGCAGAACTCGCTTCCATGTTTGAGCTGACCTGGCAGAAGAGCCGACACAGCAACTCGCAGGGATCCTGCGTGGAGTTCGCCAGACTGCCCGGCGGCGACGTCGCCATGCGCAATTCGCGTTTCCCGGACGGTCCGGCGCTCGTGTACACGCCGGCCGAGATAGAGGCCCTGCTCCTGGGCGTCAAGGACGGCGAATTCGATCACCTGATCGGCTGACGGAACAGCGCATCGTTTCACGCCATGCACGTGCACTGGCCGGGACTGATCCAAACGATCAACCCCGGCCAGTGGCCCCGCTTCGTGTCCTGATCGCGCGCCCCGCGTACGGGGTCCGCCGAACCCCGCGCGCGTCAGTCCTGGAGCAGGAACAGCGCCCAGACGACCTTGCCGGTCAGTCGGCCCGCGAGGGGATGCCAGCCCCAGCTGTCGCTGTACGCGTCCACCAGGAACAGGCCCCGCCCCGACTCCAGGTCGCAGTTCTCGTCGGTCCGCTCCGGCACGAACGACCCGCCGGGCCGGTCCTCGCTGGGATCCCGTACCGCGCACACCAGGCGGGTGCTCCACCGCATCAGGTGCAGCCGTACCGCGGGTTCCGGCTCGCCGCAGGGGCGTGCGTCGTCGGGCAGCGCGTGGCGCAGCGCGTTGGTGACGAGTTCGGAGACGACCAGGGAGACGTCGTCGAAGCGGTCGTCGAGGCCCCATTGGGACAGCGTGGACCGGGTGAACGAACGCGCGCCCCGCACCGCGTCGAAGCGGGCGGGCAGACCGCACGACGCGGATCCGGAGACAGCCGTGGGGTCGACCGGGGGCAGCCCCTGCCGTAACGGCTCGAGCATGGTCGATCCATTCGTCCCCATGCGAGGCACTCCCGGGATTCGCGGACGAAGCGGCGGCTCTGTCCATGGAGAACTGCGGGGTGGGTCCCGCGCCGGCGCGAAGAGCACGCAGGTGCGCGGCACCATCGTTCCGAATGCCGAAGCCGGATGCAAGGGCAGATGCACGTGCACGCGCCCGACCCGTCCCTTCCCGTGACGGTTCTTGCTCATTTCTTCCTACGCATACTTACGGACTTCTTTTCCGGGACACCGGATTCCGTTACAGAACGAGTACGGGCCGATGCGTTTTGGTGGCAGACTGCGGCACCGGGGTACGGGGGCCCCGCCGAGCACGCGCACACCACGCGCACACCTTCGCGATGGGGAGGGCAGGACAAGTGACCGCAGAAGCCAGCGGTTCTGTGGTGCGACGCATCCTCCTGGGCTCTCAGCTCAGGCGACTCCGAGAATCCCGCGGCATCACCCGTGAGGCGGCCGGCTACTCGATCCGCGCATCCGAATCGAAGATCAGCCGCTTGGAGTTGGGAAGGGTGAGCTTCAAGGCCAGGGACGTCGAAGACCTCCTCACGCTGTACGGAGTGACGGACGACGCCGAGCGCGAGTCCTTGCTGGGGCTGGTCCGGGAGGCCAACGCCACCGGTTGGTGGCACAGCTACGGCGACGTGCTCCCCGGGTGGTTCCAGACGTACATCGGCCTGGAGGGCGCCGCGTCGCTCATCCGGATCTACGAAGTCCAGTTCGTGCACGGGCTCCTGCAGACCGAGGCGTACGCCCATGCCGTCGTCAGCCGGGGCATGCCCGGCGCGAGCGCCGCCGAGATCGACCGCCGCGTCGCGCTGCGCCTGGAGCGCCAGAAGGTCCTCGTCTCCGAGAACGCCCCGGTCTTCCACGCCGTCCTCGACGAAGCCGCGCTGCGCCGCCCGTACGGCGACCGCGACGTCATGCGCGGCCAGTTGGAACACCTGATCGAGATCAGTCAGCGGCCGAACGTGCAGCTCCAGGTGATGCCGTTCTCCTTCGGCGGCCACGCGGGCGAGAGCGGGGCCTTCACACTGCTGCGCTTCCCCGAGTCCGATCTCCAGGACATCGTCTATCTGGAACAGCTCACCAGTGCGCTCTACCTGGACAAAGAAGAGGAAGTGGCGCAGTACGCGCGGGCGATGCGCAGGCTCCAGGCCGACTGCCCGGATCCCGACAGGACCCGCGATCTCCTGCGAGGACTGCTCCAACTGTCTTGATCCGCACGTACTATGACGTCTGATCAGTGTATGACGACCGACCGGTCTCCGGTGCAGCGCAAGGGTGCGCGCTCGCAGTAAGGGATGGCATGTCCATATTCACCGACCTTGCTCACCAGTACATAGACGGCGAATGGCTGGCCGGCACCGGTTCGTGGGACATCATCGACGTCAATCCGTACAACGGGGAGAAGCTCGCCGCCATCACGGTGGCCACGGTCGAGCAGGTCGACCTGGCCTACCGCGCGGCCGAGCGGGCGCAGAAGGAATGGGCGGCCACCAGCCCGTACGCGAGACGCGCGGTCCTGGAACGCGCCCTGCGGATCACGGAGGAGCGCCAGAAGGAGATCGTCGAGGCGATGATCGACGAGCTCGGCGGGACCCGTCCCAAGGCCGAGTACGAGGTCCACCTCGCGATGGAGTTCCTGCGCGAGGCGGTGCAGCTGGCCATCCGCCCCGAGGGGCGCATCCTCCCCTCGCTGGTGCAGGGCAAGGAGAACCGGGTCCAGCGCCTGCCCGTCGGGGTCGTCGCCGTGATCAGCCCGTTCAACTTCCCGCTGTTGGTGACCCTCAAGTCGGTCGCCCCGGCGTTGGCCCTGGGCAACGCGGTCGTCATCAAGCCGAACCAGAACGCCCCGGTGTCCGGCGGCGGGATCATCGCCAAGATCTTCGAGGACGCGGGTCTGCCGGCGGGGCTGCTGAACGTCCTGGTCACGGACATCGCCGAGATAGGCGACGCGATCCTCACCCACCCGGTCCCCAAGGTGATCTCCTTCGCCGGGTCCGACCGCACCGGCCGGCACGTCGGAGCCGTCGCCGCCCGCCACTTCAAGCGGACCGTGCTCGAACTCAGCGGCAACAGCGCCCTGGTCGTCCTCGACGACGCCGATCTCGACTACGCGGTGGACGCGGCCGTCTTCAGCCGGTTCGTCTTCCAGGGCCAGGTCTGCATGGCCGCCAACCGGATCCTCGTCGACGCCTCCGTGGCCGAGGAGTTCACCGAGAAGTTCACCGCCCGGGTGCGCGCCCTGAAGACCGGCGACCCGCGCGAGGCCGACACCCACATCGGGCCGCTCATCAACTCCTTCCAGGCCGACGCGCTCACCGCGCTCGTGGACCGGGCCGTGGAATCCGGCGCGCGGGCCCTCGTACGGGGGTCTACGCGCGGCAACCTGGTCGAGCCGACCGTGCTGGCCGGGCTCCCGGAGGATTCCCCGCTGCTGACCCAGGAGATCTTCGGCCCCGTCGCGCTGCTCGTCGTCTTCGACGGCGAGGACGAGGCGGTGCGGCTGGCCAACGCCACTCCGTACGGGCTGAGCGGCGCCGTGCACACCCGTGACGTGGAGCGCGGGGTGCGGTTCGCCGGCCGCGTCGAGACCGGGATGATCCACGTCAACGACTCGACCATCGGCGACGAGCCCCTCACCGCCTTCGGCGGGGAGAAGGCCTCGGGCCTGGGCCGGCTGGGCGGAGAGGCCACCGTGGAGGCCTTCACGACCCAGAAGTGGATATCGGTCCAGCACGGTCGTACCCGGTTCCCGTTCTAGGTCGCCGGTCGCGGCCCCCTACACTCGGCCGGGCGTACGGCTCGCGTCCGGGGGAGATCAGGGTTGAGCAACATTCCGGAGACCGGCCGGACCCCTCGGGTCCAGAACCGGCTCGTCGTCATCCAGGTGGTCGTCTTCTCGCTGCTCCTCACGCTCGGCGGGCGGCTCTGGTACCTACAGGTGCGCAACGGCCAGGAGTACACGGACGAGGCGAAGAACAACCACGTCCAGCAGGTGATCCAGCCCGCCGTGCGCGGCTCGATCCTGGACTCGCGCGGGGTTCCGCTCGCCGACAACGCGACGCACCTCGTGGTCTCGGCCAGCCGCACCGAGCTGCTCGCCATGAAGGACAAGGGCAGGTCCGTCCTCACCCGGCTCGCCGGGATCCTGGGCATGGACCCCCAGGAGGTCCTCGACAAGGTCCGGCTCTGCGACTCCAAGACGAAGCAGCCCTGCTGGAACGGGTCCCCGTACCAGCCGATCCCGGTCAGTGACGAGGCCACCACCGAGCAGGCCCTGCAGATCCGCGAGCACCCCGAGGACTTCCCGGGCATCACCGCCGAGGCGACGGCCCTGCGCCGCTACGCCGGACCCGACCAGGCCAACACCTCCCAGGTGCTGGGCTACCTGTCGCCGGTCACCGACGAGGAGATCGTCAAGGCGAAGAAGTCGGACTCCCCGTACCTGCGGTCCGACCAGGTGGGGCGCTCCGGCCTGGAGCGCACGTACGACAAGGAGCTGCGCGGCAAGGCCGGCGTCACCCGCTACGAGGTGGACAACCTGGGCCGGATCCTCGGTCAGGGGCAGACGGACCCGGCGCAGCCCGGCTCGAACATCGTGACCTCGATCGACTCGCGGGTGCAGGCGGTCGCCGAGCGCGAGCTGAACGCCGCGATGATCGAGGCGCGCAAGGGGTACGACAGGAACACCCGCCGCAACTACGAGGCCGACTCGGGTTCCGTCGTGGTGATGGAGACGAAGACCGGCCGGGTCGTCGCGATGGCCTCGAACCCGACGTACGACCCCAACGCCTGGGTGGGCGGCATCTCCGCCAAGGACTACGCGGGCCTCACCGCCAAGGAGTCCAACTACCCGCTGCTGAACCGGGCGATCCAGGCGCAGGCGGCGCCCGGCTCCATCTTCAAGGTGGTCACCTCGGCGGCGGCGGTCAACGCGGGCTACCCGTTCAACCGGCGCTACCCCTGCCCCAGCGCGTACACGGTCGGCAACCAGACCTTCACGAACTTCGAGTCGCAGGGGCACGGCGACATCACCATCGGGCGAGCGCTGGAAGTCTCCTGCGACACCGTCTACTACGCCATCGCCGACCAGGAGTGGAAGAAGGACGGCGGCATCAAGCCGAAGAAGGACCCGAACGACTGGTTCCTCAAGACCGCCCACGAGTTCGGCCTGGGCAAGCGCACCGGCATCGACCTGCCCAACGAGGTGCCGGGCCGGATCCCGGACCGGAAGTGGAAGCAGGACTTCTTCGAGGCGAACAAGGCCGCCTGGTGCCGGGACGGCAAGAAGAACGGCACCTTCGCCGAGAAGATCGCCTACGAGAACTGCCGCCAGGGCAACCAGCTGCGCGAGGGCGACGCCATCAACTACTCGATCGGACAGGGCGACACGCTCGTCACCCCGGTCCAGATGGCCTCCGTGTACGCGGCCATCGCCAACGGCGGCACGATCCACCAGCCGAGCGTCGGCAAGGCGGTCATCAGCGCCGACGGCCGGTCGGTGCGGGAGATCGCGCCGAAGGAGCAGGGCAAGCTGCCGATGGACGCCAAGACCCGCGACGACATCGACGAGGCCCTCGCCGGGGTGGCCACCAACGGCAGCGCCGCCTGGCGCTTCGGCGGCTGGCCGCAGAAGCAGATCCCGATGCACGCCAAGACGGGTACCGCCGAGGTCCAGGGGAAGCAGACCACCTCGTGGTTCGCCTCGTACACGGCGGACTACTCGATCGTCATGACGATCTCCCAGGGAGGCACCGGCTCCGGCGCTTCGGGGCCGGCGGTCCGCAAGATCTACGAGGCCATGTACGGGCTCGACCCGACGGGCAAGCAGGACCTCTCCAAGGCCCTGCTCCCGCAGCCCGCGACGGCGCTGCCCGTGATCCGGCAGGACGAGCAGGGCCAGTGACGCGGGGCCGCTGCGGTGGCCGCGAGTTGAGGACAGAAGCTGACCGCAAGGCTCCGTAGCGTGGTTCTCGTCAGCAGGAGAAGAACCCCACGGAAGTAGGCGGTCGGCCATGGCTCAGGTTTCCACAGAGGTCCCCGGTGACGAGCGCGGGACGCTCCTCGCCTTCGTCGAGGCCCAGCGCGAGGGGCTGCGCGAGGCGGCGCGGGGTCTGACCGAGGAGCAGGCGGCGAGCCGGCCCACCGTCAGCGAGCTCTCGCTGTCCGGGCTGCTCAAGCACGCGGCCGGGTGCGAGCTCGGCTGGCTGCGGATGGCGCAGCGGCGCCAGGCCGAGGACGCGCCCGACGAGCAGTCCTGGAGCGACGGCTTCCGTCTGGTCGGCGGGGAGTCGATGCCGCAGGTGCTGGCCTTCTGGGACGGCGTCCGGCAGGAGACCGAGGCCTTCATCGGAGCCGTCCCGAGCCTGGACGACACCTTCCCGCTGCCGCCTGCCCCCTGGTTCCCGGAGAACGGCAAGGTCTCGATGCGGTGGATGCTGCTGCACCTGATCGAGGAGTACGCCCGGCACGCCGGTCACGCGGACATCATCCGCGAGTCCCTGGACGGGACGAAGGCCATGGGGTGAGGCGGGGCGCCCGACGGGGATGAGTAGCCTGGCCCGATGTCAGCGATTCGGCTCCTCGTCCTCGGTGCGGTCCGCCAGCACGGCAGGGCGCACGGCTACCAGGTGCGCAACGACCTGGAGTACTGGGGCGCCCACGAGTGGTCCAACACCAAGCCGGGCTCGATCTACCACGCGCTCAAGCAGATGGCGAAGCAGGGCGTCCTGCTCGCGCACGAGGTGGCGCCGAGCGCGGCCGGCGGGCCGCCGCGCACCGAGTACGAGGTGACGGAAGCGGGCCGCGAGGAGTACTTCCGTCTTCTGCGCGAGGCCCTGGCGGCCTACGACCAGAAGACGGACGTGCTGTCGGCGGCGATCGGTTTCATGGTCGACCTGCCGCGGGACGAGGTGTTGACGCTGCTGGGCGAGCGGTTGGCGAAGCTGGCGGGCTGGCGGTCCGCGGTGACCGATTACTACACGCCGGAGGGCGGCCCGGGTCAGCTCGGGCACATCGGCGAGATCATGCACATGTGGGTCCACTCGTCGGACGCCGAGGCCGAGTGGACCCGGGGGCTGATCGCCCGGATCGAGGAGGGGGCGTACTCCTTCGCGGGCGAGGGCGGCGACCCCTTCGTGGGAGTCCTGGCGGACGGCCGGGAGAACCCCTATGCGGAGCAGCAGGCTCCGGACGACGGCAAGTAATCAAGTTTGACTAACCCGCGAGGCGGGCATAGCTTTGCCGATCCAGCTAATCAAATTTGACTAATGAGGAGCGGTCTTGGCGATCTCCGTCGAAGGAGTGCACAAGAGGTACGGGGAGAAGCGGGCCCTCGCCGGGCTCGACCTGGAGGTGGCCGCCGGGACGGTCCACGCGGTCCTCGGCCCCAACGGCGCCGGCAAGACCACGGCGGTCCGGGTGATGAGCACCCTGCTGCGGCACGACGAGGGCGTGGTCCGGGTGGCGGGACACGACGTGCGCGAGGACCCGGCGGCCGTCCGCGCCCGCATCGGACTGCTCGGCCAGCACGCCGCCCTCGACGAGCAGTTGGACGGGCGGCAGAACCTGGAGATGTTCGGCCGCCTCCACCACCTGGGCTCCCGGCGGGCCGGCGCGCGGGCCGACGAGCTGCTGGCCCGCTTCGAACTCGCCGACACCGGCCGCAAGCCGGTCGCGCGGTACAGCGGGGGCATGCGCCGCCGGTTGGACCTCGCGGCGTCGCTGATCACCGACCCGCAGGTGCTGTTCCTGGACGAGCCGACCACCGGACTCGACCCGCGCGGCCGCGCCGAGGTGTGGGGCGCGGTCCGCTCCCTGGTCGGCGGCGGCACGACCGTCCTGCTGACCACCCAGTACCTGGAGGAGGCCGACCGGCTGGCCGACCGGATCTCCCTCGTCGACGCCGGTCGGGTGGCCGCCGAGGGCACGGCGGACGAGCTGAAGGCCCGCGTCGGGTCGGACCGGATCGTCGTCGTCCTGCGGGAGGCGGCGGACCTGGCCCGCGCGGCGGCACTCGTACCGCACCCGGACCCGTCCACGGACCTGGACGCGCTGACCCTGAGCTTCCCCGTGGCGGACCGGATGGCGGGCCTCACCCGGACCCTGCGGGCCCTGGAGGAGGCGGGCGTCGAGGCGGCGGACCTCTCGGTGCGCCGCCCCACCCTCGACGAGGTCTTCCTCCGGCTGACGGGCACCCCCGCAGCCGCCGACGCCGGTACCGACGAGAAGGCCGAGGTGGCCGTATGAGCACGCCCTGGGTGGTCACGGACTCCTGGACGATGACCCGCCGCGAGCTCGCGCACTGGGCGCGGCAGCCGGTCCAGGTCATCGTCGGGCTGGTCTTCCCGGTGATGATGCTGCTGATGTTCGGCTTCCTCGTCGGCGGCGGGCGCGGCATCGACGGCGAGTACGTCGAGTTCCTGGTGCCCGGCATGTTCGCCCTCACCATGGCCTTCGGCCTGGAGGCGACGATGACGGCCGTCACCCAGGACCTCGGCAAGGGGGTCATCGACCGGTTCCGCGCGATGCCGATGTCCTCGTCGGCGGTGCTCGTGGGCCGCAGCGCGGCCGACATGCTCCAGTCGGCGCTGGGCCTGGCCGTCCTGGCGGGCGTCGGCCTGCTGCTCGGCTGGCGCCCGCACGGCTCGGCGGCGGCGGCGCTGACCGCCTTCGCACTGCTCCTGCTGCTGCGCTTCGCGATGCTCTGGATCGGGATCTTCCTCGGCATGGTCGCGGGCCGGCCGGAGCTGGTCCAGGCCGTGCAGATCCTGGTGTGGCCCGTCGGCTTCCTGTCCAACGCGTTCGCCACCCCGGAGTCGATGCCCGGCTGGCTGGGCGCGGTGGTGGAATGGAACCCGATGTCGGCGACGGCCACCGCGGTGCGCGACCTGTTCGGGAACCCGGCGGGCGCGGCGTCCTCCGCGCCGTCGTGGGCCTCCGAGCATGCGGCCCTGCTCGCCGTCGGCTGGCCGCTGCTGCTGTTCGGCGTGTTCTTCCCGTTGGCCGTGGCCCGTTACCGGGGCCTCGGAAGGTAGGCCGCGCGGCGGACTTGCACCTCACGCGGCGTGAGGTCCCACAGTGAAGGGCGTACCCAACCGATCGAAGGAGCGGGAAGCGATGGGCTGGTCAGTGGGTCAGGTCGCCGGGTTCGCCGGAGTGACGGTGCGCACGCTGCACCACTACGACGAGGTCGGGCTGCTCTCCCCGAGCAGCCGCAGCGGGGCGGGGCACCGGCGGTACGACGACGCCGACCTCGACCGGTTGCAGCGGATCCTGTTCTACCGGGAGCTCGGTTTCCCGCTCGACGAGGTCGCGGTCCTGCTGGACGACCCGGATTCGGACCCGGAGGAGCACCTGCGCCGGCAGCACTCCCTGCTGTCCGACCGGATCGCCCGGCTCCAGCAGATGGCCAAGGCCGTTGAGCACGCCATGGAGGCGAAGAAGATGGGCATCAACCTCACGCCCGAGGAGAAGTTCGAGGTCTTCGGGGACTTCGATCCCGACGAGCACACCGAGGAGGCGGAGCGCCGTTGGGGCGGCACCGACGCCTACCGGGAGTCGACCCGCCGCACGGCCTCGTACACCAAGGAGGACTGGCAGCGGATCCAAGCGGCGGCAGCGGACATCAACGCCCGGTTCGCCGCCCTGTTGGACTCCGGGGCGTCCGCCGAGGCCGAGCCGGCCATGGACCTCGCGGAGGACCACCGGAGCTGGATCAACGGCTCCTACTACTTCTGCACGTACGAGATCCACACCTGCCTCGGCGAGATGTACGTCGCGGACGAGCGGTTCACGGCGTACTACGAAGCCGTCCGTCCGGGTCTGGCCGTTTTCGTCCGGGACGCGATCCTCGCGAACGCGATCCGGAAGGCGTAGCCGCCCGGTCGCCGGCAGTTCGCCGCAGGGCCGCCGCACAGTGCGCACACCGTCCCCGCAGGTACCTGGAACCTGGCGGTGGCGGTGTGCGTTCATAATTGGAACCACCCGTCATGCCCCGCATCCCCGCTGCCCCCCTCGATCCAGGAGAGCCCGGAACTCGTGTACACGCTTGCGCTCGGCCCTGAGTGGCTGTCCCCGGACTATCTGATCGGGGAGTTCGGCCTGATCGGAATCCTGATCATCGTCTTCGCCGAATCGGGACTGTTCGCGTTCCTGCCCGGCGACTCCCTGCTGTTCACGGCGGGCCTGTTCGTGGCGAGCGGCAACATCAGCCAGCCGCTGTGGATGGTCTGCACGCTCATCGTGCTCGCGGCCGTCATCGGTGACCAGGTGGGCTACCTGATCGGCAAGCACTTCGGGCCGAAGCTCTTCAACCGGCCGAACTCCCGGCTGTTCAAGCGCGAGAACCTCGACGCCGCGCACGACTTCATGGAGAAGCACGGCCCCAAGGCCATCGTGCTCGCCCGCTTCGTGCCGATCATCCGCACCTTCGCGCCGATGGTCGCCGGCGCCGGCGCGATGAAGTACCGGACCTTCCTGACCTACAACATCATCGGCGGCGTGCTGTGGGGCGCGGGCGTCACCACGCTCGGCTACAAGCTCGGCCAGTTCGACGTCATCAAGAACAACATCGAGCCGATCTTCATCGGCATCGTGCTGGTCTCGATCATCCCGGTGATCTTCGAGGTGCTGAAGGCCCGCAAGAACAAGGCGAAGTCCGCCGCCTCCGGTCCCGCGCAGGGCCTCGGCGCCCCCGAGGACCCGCAACCGCGCGGCCGCCACGCCAAGCGCTGACCGCCCGTACGGACGCACGCGAACGCCCCGGGGACCCGAGAGTCCCCGGGGCGTTCGTATGCCCGCAGGCGGCCGCCCAGCCTCCTCCCGGCGCCGGAGCGCGGCGGAGGGCGCCGGAGGGCGTCGGGGGAAGGCGGAGGAAGGCGGGGGAGGGCGGGGGAGGGGGTCAGAAGCCGCGGGTGCGCTTCGCCGCCCGGCGCTTCGCGGCGCTCTCCGCGCCCGGGATCCGCATGAACAGGCGGGAGGTCTCCGACCCGAGGTTGACGCCGACCGCGATGGCGAGCGCGATGGCGGCGGCGTTGGTGAGGGAGGCCAGCCCCGCGTCGAGCCGGTTCTCGGCGATCGACAGCAGTCCGAAGTACGTCGCGGAGCCCGGCAGCAGCGGCCCGATGGCGGCGGTGACGTACGGCAGGGCCGAGGCGAACCGGTAGCGGGAGAAGAGCTGCCCGAAGAGGCCGACCAGGCCGGCCGCGATGGCCGTGGACGGCACCGGGGGCAGCTCGGCCGCCTGCAGCGCCCCGTAGGTCACCCAGGCGACCCCGCCGTTCAGCGTCACGATCAGCACGGTGGAGCGTTCCTGCTGGAGCAGGATGGCGAAGGTGAACACCAGGACCATCGAGGCCAGGATCTGGATGATCGGCCGGGAGGGGATCTGGAGCACCTCGTCCGGGTTCGGCTCGGCGCCGAACTGCAGGCCGACGTAGAGGACGACGAGCACGCCCACGATGATCCCGATGAAGAGGTACATGACCTCCAGGAGGCGGGCCGAGGCGGTGATGTAGAAGCCGGTCAGGCCGTCCTGCACGGCCGCGACCAGGGCCCGCCCGGGTAGCAGGGCGAACAGCCCACCGGTGATGACCGCGGACGCGCGGACGTCGATCTCGGCGATCTTCAGCGCCACCCCGATCGCGGCCGGCGGCATCGCCGCGACCACGAACTGGTAGAACTCCGGCAGCCCGCGCCCGGCGCAGAACCAGGCCAGCCGGTCACCGAGGACGGCGCCGAGCACGGCGCAGAAGAACACCGTGACCCCGCCGCCGACCAGCGTCGAGGCGGCCCCGGCGAGTAGTCCGGCGGCGGTGGTGAGCACCCAGCCCGGGTACGGGTGGCGGTTGCGGCGGATCTCGGCGAGGCGGCGGTAGGCCTCCTCCAGGGAGATCTCCACCTCGTGCGCGCTGATGTCGTCCACCAGCCGGAAGACCGCCGCGAGCCGCGTGTAGTCCGTACCGCGCCGGCGCACCGTGCGGTTGGCCGAGACGGGATCGTCGACCAGGGAGGGCTGGTGGGTGATGGACAGCAGGGTGAAGGTGACCGTGGGCTCGCAGCGGTCGAGGCCGTAGGACCGGGCGACGGCGAACATGGCCGCCTCGACGTCCTCGGCCCCCTCGCCGCCCGCGAGGAGCAGTTCGCCGATGCGCAGCGTGAGGTCGAGCACACGGCCCACCGCGGGCCCGCTGTCGCTCTTCTGCACGGGCTCGGCCACCGGACGGACGTCCACCGGCATGCGCAGCATGACGCGCATGCGGTCCTGCCAGGGCGATTCCTTCATCCGGGAGCCGGGGAAGCCGGCGCTCATGCCGGGGGTGTACGCCGGTGGGGAGTGCTGGGCGCTGTAGGTGGCCGGCGCGGCGAAGGCGGAACCCTCGGGCTCCACCGGCAGGGCGGCCAGACCGTCGGGGACGGTGAACTCCGACGTCGGCTGCTCGTCCTCCGGGGACTCCGACGCGATGCCGCGCGGCGGGGTGAAGGCGCTGCGCGCCTCGTCCGACTTCGGCTTCCGGTCCTCGAACCCGGATCCTTCGGCCTCCGCCACGCGTCCTCCCGTCCTCGCCGGTTCCGGCTCGGACCCAAGTATGCGGAATCGTTTACTCCCCGGCGAAAGCGGACGACCATCCGCCACTTAGGTCGCCGGAGCGGCGGGCGACCCTCGGCCGGCCGGCGGAGTTCCCCGTCGGCGCTCCGCCGGTCCTGCGGCGCCCCTGCGGCGATCCTCCGGCGGCGCCGCACCGGCCCCTGACACGACGAACGGGCGGCACCCCCGGAAGGGGTACCGCCCGCGGTCACGTCAGCCGCTCGGCGCAAGGCGCCGACGCGATCTCACCGAGCGGAGCTCAGTGGTGGCCGCCCTGCGCCTCCAGGCGCTTGTACGAGGCCTCGATCTCGGCCTCGGCCTCGGTGCGGCCGACCCAGTTCGCGCCCTCGACGGACTTGCCGGGCTCCAGGTCCTTGTAGACCTCGAAGAAGTGCTGGATCTCCAGGCGGTCGAACTCGGAGACGTGGTGGATGTCGCGCAGGTGCTCGACACGCGGGTCCGAGGCCGGCACGCACAGCAGCTTGTCGTCGCCGCCCGCCTCGTCCGTCATGCGGAACATGCCGATCGCGCGGCACTTGATGAGGCAACCCGGGAAGGTCGGCTCGTCCAGGATGACCAGGGCGTCCAGCGGGTCGCCGTCCTCGCCGAGGGTGTTCTCGACGAAGCCGTAGTCGGCCGGGTAGCTGGTCGAGGTGAAGAGACGACGGTCCAGACGGATCCGGCCGGTCTCGTGGTCCACCTCGTACTTGTTCCGCGAACCCTTGGGGATCTCGATGGTGACGTCGAACTCCACGTCCTGCTCCTCCATGATCAGCTTCATTGCTTCGAGACTGCATTTGATTCAACCGCGCGCGCGTCCGGCCCCGCCTGCGGGGTGGGCTGCCATGCTCGCGGCAAGACGCAGTGGTTAAGTGTCCCTCACGCATATGTGTGATCGCGAAAGGGGCTGGTCCGAGGTGCCATTGGCCAAGACGTGGCAGCTCATCGCGGGGTCGGCCGTGGCCGGCCTCGCCCTCTCGGCGGTGACGGTGGCATCCGCCGGGCCGTGGGACTCCGGTCAGCGTAAGGCCGAGCGGGACAGGGCCGCCTCCTGGAGCCGTGCGGGTGGCACAGATCACGTCGCCGGTCCGGGTCTGCCCGAGCCCGCGGCCAGCGCCCCCGGCGTCCTCCCCGGCATCGGCCCGTCCGCCCCGGCCGGCGACCGCCCGGCCTCCGCCCCCGGCGGGTCCGAGGCGCTGGCCCGGGTGCTCGGGCCGCTGCTCGCCGACCGTGCGCTGGGCACCGTCCGCAGCGCCTCGGTGATCGACACCGCGACCGGCCGGGTCCTGTACGAGTCCGCCCCCGGCGAGGCCATGACCCCGGCCTCCACCGTCAAGATCGCCACGGCGGTGGCCGCGCTGGCGGCCCTCGGCCCCGAGCACCGGATCCGCACCACCGTGACCCCCGCGGCCGAACCCGGCCGGATCGTCCTCGTCGGCGGCGGCGACCCCTCGCTCACCGCGAAGAAGAAGAGCCCCGCCGGTTCCGGAGGCAGCCTCGTCGCCCTCGCCGCGGACACCGCGCAGGCCCTCAAGGCCGCCGGCACCGACACCGTCGCCCTCGGCTACGACGACTTCCTCTACCCCGGCGCGGTCCGCCACCCGATCGGCCGCAACGACAACATCGCCCCCGTCACCGCCCTCACGGCCGACGAGGGCCGCCCCGACGACTCCGTCTCCGGCCCCGTCGAACGCAGCGACGACCCCTCCGGGGACACCGCCCGCGCCTTCGCCGGCCTGCTGCGCGAACGCGGCATCAAGGTCACCGGCGAACCCGCCCGGGTCAACGCCCCCGCCGGCGCCCAACCGTTGGCCGCCACCCACTCCACCCCGGTCGCCGGCCTCGTCGAGCGGATGCTGACCCACAGCGACAACGACATCGCCGAAGCCCTCGCCCGCCAGACCGCCGTCGCCGCCGGCGCGCCCGCCGGCTTCGAGGGCGCCGAGAAGGCCGTCACCGACAAGCTGGCCTCCCTCGGCCTCGACGTGAACGGCTACCGCTTCGCCGACGGCAGCGGCCTCAACCGCGCCGACAAGGTCAGCACCCGCCTCCTGACCGGACTCCTCGCCAAGGCCGCCGACCCCCGACACCCCGAACTGAGACCGGCCCTCACCGGCCTGCCCGTCGCCGGATTCACCGGCACGCTGCGCTCCCGCAACGCCGGAACCTCCCCGGCCGCGGGCCTGCTACGGGCCAAGACGGGCACCCTGACCGGCGTGAACTCCCTTGCCGGCACCGCCGTCGACCCCTCCGGCCGGCTGCTGGCCTTCGCCTTCCTCACCGCGGGCGCCCCGGACGGTCCCGCCGCCGAGAAGGGCCTCGACAAGCTCGCCGCCGCGGTGGCCACCACCCCGTAGGGGGTCCGCTCCGGCGCAGGTCCACGTACGGTTTACGCATGACGAGCATCGGTGGAGCGGAGATGGTCGACTGGAACCTCGCGGTGGCGACCGCGACCCGGCTCGTGCGGCCGGGTCCTGAGGTCAGCCGCGACGAGGCCCGGGCCGTGGTGGCGGAACTGCGCCGGCACGCCAGGACCTCCGAACAGCACGTGCGCGACTTCACCCGGATGATGGCCGCGCTGCCCGACGGCGGCGCCTCCGTCCCCGACACGCCCGTCCTGGTCGTCGACCGGGCCGGATGGATCAAGGCCAACGTGGCCGGCTTCCGGGAACTGCTCGGACCGCTGCTCGGCAAGATGCAGGAACGCCGCGGCGCCGGCCCCGGCGGCGCCGTCCTCGGAGCCGTCGGCGGCAAGGTCACCGGCGTCGAGCTGGGCATGCTGCTGAGCTTCCTGGCCTCCCGGGTCCTCGGCCAGTACGAGACCTTCGCGCCCGGCGGCCTCGACCTGCCGGGCTCCGCCGCGACCGGCGGCCGGCTGCTCCTCGTGGCCCCCAACATCGTGCACGTCGAGCGCGAGCTGGAGGTGAACCCGCACGACTTCCGGCTGTGGGTCTGCCTGCACGAGGAGACGCACCGTACCCAGTTCACGGCCGTCCCGTGGCTGCGCGCCCACCTGGAGGGCGAAATCCAGACGTTCCTCGGCGCCACCGAAATGGACCCCTCCACCGTCCTGGAACGGCTGCGCGAAGCGGTCCAGTCCTTCGCAGGCGCCCGCCCCGAAGCCGAGAACGGCGACGAGGGCCGCTCGCTCGTCGAGCTCGTGCAGACCCCCGAGCAGCGCGAGGTGCTCGGCCGGCTCACCGCCGTGATGTCCCTGCTGGAGGGGCACGCCGACTTCGTCATGGACGGCGTCGGCCCCGAGGTCGTCCCCTCCGTCGCCGAGATCCGGGAGAAGTTCCAGCAGCGCCGGGCCAGCGGCGCGGGCCGCCTCGACGCGGCCCTGCGCAAGGTCCTCGGGCTCGACGCCAAGCTGCGCCAGTACCGCGACGGCGAGCGGTTCGTCCGGGCCGTCGTCGGCCAGGTCGGCATGGACGGCTTCAACCGCGTCTGGACCTCGCCGAACACGCTGCCCACCAAGGCGGAGATCGCCAAGCCCGCCGACTGGGTGTCCCGGGTGCACGGCAAGGGGAACGAGGGAAGCGAAGGAAGGTGACACAAGGGGCGTGAAGATGTCCCACTGGGGGAAGCAGCGTCACCCGTCCGAGGGACCGTAGGCCGTGGAAGGGCGTGCGATGCTCGGGGAACGGCTCGGTTCTGTCACCATCGACGCACTCTGAGTGACAACCCGCGACTTCCGGGGTTTCCTCCGCGGCCCTCCCGTCGCGGACCTCCGGACAGCGCGTCGGGCACCACCGAGCAGCACCCCCGCACCACCCCAACGCCTTTGAGCATCCGAACTCCACGAAGGGCACCGGACATGGGTCCCCATCCTGCGGTCGCGGCGATACGCCTGGCGGTCCGCCGCGTACTCCACGACGTCCTCACCGACCTCACCGACCGTCCCGCCGACCGTCGCACCCCGGACGGCGCCGCGCCACTCGTCCTCGTCGCCTGCTCCGGCGGCGCCGACTCCATGGCGCTCGCCTCCGCCCTCGCCTTCGAAGCCCCCAAGCTCGGCATCCGGGCGGGCGGCATCACCGTCGACCACGGCCTCCAGGCCGGCTCCGACCTGCGCGCCGCCGAGGTCGTCACCCGCATGACCGCCCTCCGCCTCGACCCGGTGGAGTCCGTGGCCGTACGCGTCGGCCGTGACGGCGGACCCGAGGCCGCCGCCCGTGACGCCCGGTACTCCGCGCTCGACGAGGCCGCCGACCGGCTGGGCGCCGCCGCCGTACTGCTCGGCCACACCCGCGACGACCAAGCCGAAACCGTCCTGCTGGGCCTCGCCCGCGGCTCCGGGATCCGCTCCCTGTCCGGCATGGCGGAGGTCTCGGGAGGGCCGGGCCGCACCAAGCGCTACCGCCGCCCCTTCCTCCAGATCGACCGGCAGACCGCCCGCAAGGCCTGCATGGTCCAGTCCCTCCCCGTCTGGGACGACCCGCACAACATCGACCCGGCCTACACCCGCTCCCGGCTGCGCCACGAGGGACTGCCCGCCCTCGAGAAGGCGCTCGGCAAGGGAGTCGTCGAGGCGCTCGCCCGCACCGCGCAGCTCTCCCGGGACGACGCCGACGCCCTGGACGCCTGGGCCGCCGACGCGGAGACCGGCGTACGCGACGCGGACGGCCGCCTGGAGTGCGCGAAGCTGTACGCCCTGCCCCCCGCCGTCAGGCGCCGCGTGCTGCGCAGGGCCGTCGTCGCGGCCGGATCCCCCGCGGGTTCCCTGTTCGCCCGCCACATCGAGGAAGTCGACCGCCTCATCACCGGTTGGCGCGGTCAGGGCGCCATCAACCTGCCCGGCCGCGTCGAGGCCCAGCGGCAGGGTGGCAGACTTGTCATTCGGCAGGGCTGATTGGCGCTCGAAACACGGCTGAGTCCTCCGGGGGCACCCCCGGAGCCCCGGCCGACAACGAAAGTGATGCGGGTGGACGAGAAGGACATGGGCAGCGACCTCCAGTCGGTGCTCATCACCAAGGAAGAGATCGACGCGAAGCTGGCCGAGCTGGCGGCGAAGATCGACGCGGAGTACGCGGGCAAGGACCTGCTCATCGTCGGTGTGCTCAAGGGCGCGGTGATGGTGATGGCGGACCTGGCGCGTGCCTTGTCCACCCCGCTCACCATGGACTGGATGGCGGTGTCGTCCTACGGCGCCGGGACCCAGTCCTCGGGCGTGGTGCGGATCCTCAAGGACCTGGACACCGACATCAAGGACAAGCACGTCCTGATCGTCGAGGACATCATCGACTCCGGTCTGACGCTGTCCTGGCTGCTGTCGAACCTGGGCTCGCGCCAGCCGGCCTCCCTGGAGGTCGTCACGCTGCTGCGCAAGCCCGACGCCGCGAAGGTCGCGATCGACGTGAAGTGGGTCGGCTTCGACATCCCGAACGAGTTCGTCGTCGGCTACGGCCTCGACTACGCGGAGAAGTACCGCAACCTGCCGTTCGTCGGCACCCTCGCCCCGCACGTCTACGGCGGCTGACGCGCTTCCCCTGGCAGCGTCCGTCGCGTCCGCCGCGCACCTCGTGCCCGGCGGCCGTGGGACCCGCTCCCGACAAGACCGCAGGGAAACCTGGGGAACCTCGGGGCGATTCCCGCCGTTGGAGCATGGGAAGGCGGGTCTGTCAGCCGTCCCACGAGGCCGCGGGTGACAATACAGGGGTACATTCCGAAGAACAGTCTTTACTCAGAGCAGCATTTACCTACGGGCAGGAGGGACGGGGTGCCTAGCGCCCCGTATGGATGGACGTGAAGCGATACTTCCGTGGGCCGGTCATGTGGATCGTGCTGGCCGTCCTCGCCGTGGTCGTGTTGATGAACGTCGTCGGCTCCGGCGGCGGCTACAAGTCGGTGGAGACCAGCGAGGTCATCAAGGCGATCAACAGTGGCCAGGTGGACAGCGCCAAGCTGACCACCGGCGACAGCCAGATGATCAAGATCGAGCTCAAGAAGGACCAGAAGCTCGGCAACAACGACGGCACCAAGTTCCAGGCCAACTACATCGGGGATCAGGGCGTACAGCTCGCCCAGAACCTCCAGACCAAGTACGAAGCCGGTCAGATCCCGGACGGATACTCCGTCACCCCGGACAAGACCAGCCCGTTCCTGAGCGTGCTGCTCTCGCTCCTGCCCTTCGTCCTCATCGTCGTGGTCTTCCTGTTCCTGATGAACCAGATGCAGGGTGGCGGCTCCCGGGTCATGCAGTTCGGGAAGTCCAAGGCCAAGCTCATCACCAAGGACACCCCGAAGACGACGTTCGCCGATGTCGCGGGTTCGGACGAGGCCGTCGAGGAACTCCACGAGATCAAGGAGTTCCTCCAGGAGCCGGCGAAGTTCCAGGCCGTCGGCGCCAAGATCCCCAAGGGCGTGCTGCTGTACGGCCCGCCCGGCACCGGCAAGACCCTGCTGGCGCGCGCCGTCGCGGGCGAGGCCGGTGTGCCCTTCTACTCGATCTCCGGTTCCGACTTCGTCGAGATGTTCGTCGGTGTCGGCGCCTCGCGTGTCCGTGACCTGTTCGAGCAGGCCAAGGCCAACGCGCCGGCGATCGTCTTCGTCGACGAGATCGACGCCGTCGGCCGGCACCGCGGTGCGGGTCTCGGCGGCGGTCACGACGAGCGCGAGCAGACCCTCAACCAGCTGCTCGTCGAGATGGACGGATTCGACGTCAAGGGCGGGGTCATCCTGATCGCCGCGACGAACCGTCCCGACATCCTCGACCCGGCGCTGCTGCGCCCCGGCCGTTTCGACCGGCAGATCGCGGTCGACCGCCCGGACATGCAGGGCCGTCTGGAGATCCTGAAGGTTCACCAGAAGGGCAAGCCGGTCGCCCCGGACGTCGACCTGGGCGCGGTTGCCCGGCGCACGCCCGGCTTCACCGGTGCCGATCTGTCCAACGTCCTGAACGAAGCGGCCCTGCTGACCGCCCGCTCGGACAAGAAGCTGATCGACAACCACGCCCTGGACGAGGCGATCGACCGCGTCGTGGCGGGCCCGCAGAAGCGGACCCGGATCATGTCGGACCGGGAAAAGAAGATCACCGCGTACCACGAGGGCGGACACGCCCTGGTCGCGGCGGCTTCCCCGAACTCCGACCCGGTCCACAAGATCACGATCCTGTCCCGCGGTCGGGCCCTGGGTTACACCATGGTCCTGCCCGACGAGGACAAGTACTCGACCACGCGCAACGAGATGCTCGACCAGCTGGCGTACATGCTGGGCGGGCGCGCGGCCGAGGAGCTGGTCTTCCACGACCCGACGACGGGCGCGGCGAACGACATCGAGAAGGCCACGGCCACGGCGCGAGCCATGGTCACGCAGTACGGCATGACCGAGCGTCTCGGCGCGATCAAGTTCGGCGGCGACAACACCGAGCCGTTCCTGGGCCGCGACATGTCGCACCCGCGGGACTACTCGGAGGAGGTCGCGGCGCTGGTCGACGAAGAGGTCAAGAAGCTCATCGAGACCGCGCACAACGAGGCCTGGGAGATCCTGGTCGAGAACCGGGACGTCCTGGACAACCTGGTCCTCGCGCTGCTGGAGAAGGAGACGCTGAACAAGGAGCAGATCGCCGAGGTCTTCTCGACGATCGTGAAGCGTCCGGCCCGTCCCGCGTGGACCGGCTCCTCCCGCCGCACCCCTTCCACCCGTCCGCCGGTGCTCTCTCCCAAGGAGCTCCAGCTGACGAACGCCGCCAACGGCATCTCGGCGGCTTCGCCGGCCGTGTCGGTGGAGAAGGACCCGGAGCCCTCCCCGGAGGAGCGTCCGGAGGCCTGATCAGGCCCCGAATGGATGCCGCGCCCCCCAGGTTCTAGCCTGGGGGGCGCGGCACTTTCACGTGGCCGTGTGCGCACCACAGGAACGAGGATGAGATGACCGACCCAGTGACCCTGACCGGTGGCGAGGGCACGATCGGCGAGTTCGACGAGAAGCGCGCCGAGGCGGCCGTCCGAGAGCTCCTGATAGCCGTCGGCGAGGACCCCGACCGCGAGGGCCTGCTGGAGACCCCGGCGCGGGTGGCGCGGGCCTACCGGGAGATCCTGGCGGGTCTGCGGCAGTCGCCGGAGGAAGTGCTGACGACCACCTTCGACCTCGGCCACGACGAGATGGTGTTGGTCAAGGACATCGAGATCGTTTCGCTGTGTGAGCACCATTTGCTGCCGTTCCACGGTGTGGCGCACGTCGGCTACATCCCCGCGGAGTCGGGCAAGATCACCGGCCTGTCCAAGCTGGCCCGGTTGGTCGACGTCTTCGCCCGCCGCCCGCAGGTGCAGGAACGACTCACGACTCAGATAGCCGACTCGCTGATGCGGATCCTCGACGCCCGCGGCGCCATCGTCGTCATCGAGGCCGAGCACATGTGCATGTCGGTGCGGGGCATCCGCAAGCCGGGCGCCAAGACCCTCACCTCCGCCGTGCGCGGCCAACTCCGTGACCCCGCGACCCGCAGCGAGGCCATGAGCCTCATCGTGGCCCGCTGAGCGTGCCCCCGGGGCCCCGCCCCTCTACGCCGGAGGCGGCCACGACGGCCGGCCGCCCGCCGGGCGGACACCGGTGGCGGCTGCACGGCGTGTTCCACGGGGCCGCCGTGCCGGCCGCCCCTGCGGCGGCTCAGGCCGTTGCCGGGGCCTTGCCGGGGTCCTCGTCCTCCGGGAGCTTCAGGACGTGCTCCAGGAACAGGGCGGCGGCGATGACGGCCGCGCCCGCGAGGACGGAGCCGCCCGCGTACCAGGCCTGGTCGCGGCGGGCGGGCACGTCGAGGGCGTCGGTCAGCAAGAACACCCCGACCCCGCCGTACATGCCGGCGACCAGGGCCGCGACGAGCGCGCTGGCCTGCCCGAAGACCACGGCGCGGGCCGCCATCAGCGGCTCCACGCCCTTGGCCCCCGGGCGGCGCTCGCGCTGGGCCTTGAGCCGGGAGCGCATCGACAGGGCCGTGGCGAACAGGACGGCCGCGATGACGGCCAGCACGATCGGGGCGGCCAGCGGCACGCCCGGCAGGCTCCCGTACGCGTTCCACAGCCGGGCGCCCGCCCAGGACAGAATGCCGGCGATCACGAAGGTGCCCGCCAGGACCGCCGGCCTCAGTTGCTTCACTTGCCCGTTCCCCACTCTCAGCCAGTAGCAGTGAACAGGCTAACGACTACTCCGGGAGGCGGAGTTCCAGGTCGGGGCGTGCCGTGACCCCGGTCAGGCCGATTCCGGCCAGCAGCGCGGCGACCTCGCCGATCCCGGGGAGCTGGGCCTCGGGGTCGATGTCGTGCCACGGGGCGAGCACGAAGGCCCGCTCGTGGGCCCGGGGGTGCGGGAGGGTGAGGACGGGGTCGTCGGAGACCACGTCGGCATAGGAAACGATGTCGACGTCGATGGTGCGGGGGCCCCAGCGCTCTTCGCGGACGCGGTCGAAGGCCTCCTCGATGGCCTGGCCGCGCTCCAGCAGCGAGGACGGCGGCAGCGTGGTCTTCACCGCGATGACCGCGTTGAAGTACGAGGGCTGCGAGCCGGGCTCGACGCCCCACGGCTCGGTCTCGTAGACGGGGGAGACGGCCTTGACCCGCAGGCCGGGGGTGTCGCCGAGGGCGTCGATGGCGCCCTGGAGGGTCTCCAGCCGGTTGCCGAGGTTCGCGCCGAGTGCGACGACGGCCCATTTCGGGTTGGACAGCGTCACGTCCGCCGCGTCGACCGCTTCGACGACGGAGGCGGGTACGGGCTGGACGGTGGGATCGCTCTGGGCGGTCATTCCGTTGTTCATGCGCGGCTCCGGGTGATCGTGATGGTCACGTCGTCGAAGGGGACGGTGATGGGTGCGTCCGGCTTGTGGACGACGACCTCCACCTGTGCCACCGCTTCGTGCTTGAGGCACTGCTGTGCGATCCGCTCGGCGAGGGTTTCGATCAGGTCGACGGGCTCGCCCCGCACCACGTCGACGACCTCCTCGGCCACCACGCCGTAGTGCACGGTCTTGGCCAGGTCGTCCCCGGCCGCGGCCGGGCGGGTGTCGAGGTGCAGTACGAGGTCGACGATGAAGGTCTGGCCCTCTTCGCGCTCCCGGGGGAAGACGCCGTGGTGCCCGCGAGCCTTGAGGCCGCGCAGCGCGACACGATCCACGCGAATCACTCCTGCTTTCGTAGGTGCTTCCGGTCCCGGGACTCCCCGGGGCCATGGGCCTACGCCGAGTGCGGTCGGCGTCGTCCGCCTTCGAATTTACCTGCGACGGAGCTCGGCCCCCGCCCTTGGGGTCAGTCGGTGCCCTCTTCTTCCTCGTCATCGGAGTCCGTGAGCACCGGAGAACCGTGGTGGGACCAGAGGAGCCACCCCTGCGGTGTGCGTCGGAACACATTGGTGGCGACGACCAGCTGACCCACCAGCGGGCCCAGCTCACCGCCGTCCTCGGCGGGTCCGCCGCTCAGGATGTTCTCGGTGCACGTGACGAGCGCGGTGTCACCTATCAGCGCCACTTTGGTGTCGGTGAGGAAGAACTGGATGTACTCGGTGTGGGACATGATCAGCGCGTACGAGCGCAGTACCTCGCCCCGACCCGAGAGCACCGGCCAGCCCGGGTGGACGCAGGAGATCTCGTCGTCGAGCCAGAGCGCCGACAGGGCGTCGAAGTCTCCCCGCTCCATGGCCTCGTAGAAGGCCGCGTTGGCCTCTTCGACCGCTTCGATGTCGGTACGGCTCACCGTGCCCCTTCCCAGTACGGCCGGCGGAGGTCCGTCCGGCGGATCACAGTGCCCCTTCCACGGCGCGGGCCACCCGAACCGCGTCCGCGGTCGCCCGTACCTCGTGCACCCGCACGGCCCAGGCGCCCTGGTGGGCGGCGATGGCCGAGACGGCGGCCGTGGCGGCGTCCCGTTCGCGGGCCGGCGGTGGCGCGGTGTCGGCCGCGCCGGCCAGGACCCGTCCGAGGAAACGCTTCCGCGAGGCGGCGACCAGCAGCGGGAAGCCGAGCGCGCGCAGCTCGGGCAGGCGCGCGACGAGGGCCAGGTCGTGCTCGGCGTTCTTCGCGAAGCCCAGGCCCGGGTCGACGACGATCCGCTCGGGGGCGATGCCGCCGGACACGACGGCGTCGATGCGGGCGCGCAGTTCGGCGGTGACCTCGCCGAGGACGTCCTCGTACACGGCGAGGCTGTTCATGCCCTCGCTGAAGCCGCGCCAGTGCATGACCACGAAGGGCACCTCGGCGGCGGCGACGGCCGGGATCATGCCGGGGTCGGCGAGCCCGCCGCTGACGTCGTTGACCAGGACGGCGCCCGCCTCGACGGCCCGGGCGGCGACGGCCGCGCGCATGGTGTCGACGGAGACGGCGACGCCCTCGGAGGCGAGGCCGCGGACCACGGGCACGACCCGGCGCAGCTCCTCCTCCTCGTCGACGCGGGAGGCACCGGGGCGGGTGGACTCACCGCCGACGTCCACGAGGTCGGCGCCCTGCGCGACGAGGTCCAGGCCGCGCTTGACGGCCGCGGTGGTGTCGAACCAGCGGCCGCCGTCGGAGAAGGAGTCCGGGGTGACGTTGACGACGCCCATGACCCCGCAGCGGTCCCAGTCGGGCAGCCCCGTCACCCGGCCCCTGGCGGCGGCTCCGCGGTTGTTGTTCATGGGTCCCAGGGTAGAGCCCGCACCCCGGGGGGTCCCTCCACGGGAGCCGGGGGCCGCTCCCGCCCGGGCGGAGAGCGGCGGGGAACGGCGAAGGGCCCGGCGGGGGTGGTGCCGCCGGGCCCTTCGGTGCGTGCCGCGCCCGGTCGTGCGTCAGGCGGGCTGTACCTCGCGCTCCGCCTGGGCCGGAACCTTGGTGGAGGGCTGCTCGTGCGCGCAGGTGCGGACCGGCTTGGGGCGGCGGCGGGCCGCGAACAGCCGGGGCAGCGCCAGCGTCACGAAGCCCTCGGCCTGCATCGCGGCGAAGCCGATGCGGGGCAGGTCGCGGGTCTGCCGGAACACGACGAAGCGGGGCTCCCAGCGCGGGCGGAACTTCGCGTTGAACTTGTAGAGCGACTCGATCTGGAACCAGCGGGAGAGGAAGACCAGCAGCCCGCGCCACATGCGCAGGACCGGGCCGGCGCCGATCTTCTCGCCGCGGGCCAGGGCCGAGCGGAACATCGCGAAGTTCAGGGAGACCTTCTCGATCTTCAGCGCGGGGGCCGCCTCCAGGGAGGCCACGATCAGCAGCTCGTTCATGCCGGGGTCGGCGGCGCGGTCGCGGCGCATCAGCTCCAGCGACATGCCGTCCTTGCCCCACGGAACGAAGTGCAGGACGGCCTTCAGGTCGCCGAAGGGACTGGTGTCGCCCTCCTCGACGCGGTGGGCGGTGGCGATGTAGCAGTCGCCGTCGCCCGGGTCGCCGACCCGGCCCAGCGCCATGGAGAAGCCGCGCTCGGTGTCGGTGCCGCGCCAGGCTTCGGCGGCTCCGCGCACCTGCTCCAGCTCGACCTCGGTCAGCTCGCTGACCCGGCGGACCTTGGTGGTGTAGCCGTTGCGCTCGATGCGCTTCACCATCTGGCGGACGTTGCGCATGGCGCGGCCCGCGAGGGAGAAGTCTTTGACGTCGACGATCGCCTCGTCACCCAGTTCCAGGGCGTCCAGCCCCGTCTCGCGGGTCCAGACCTCGCCGCCGGTCTCGCTGCATCCCATGACGGCGGGGGTCCACGAGTGGGCCTTGGCCTCCTCCATGAACCGCTCGATGGCGCCGGGCCAGGCCTCGACGTCGCCGATGGGGTCGCCGGAGGCGAGCATCACGCCGGAGACGACCCGGTAGGTGACGGCGGCCTTGCCGCTGGGGGAGAAGACGACGGCCTTGTCGCGGCGCAGCGCGAAGTGGCCCAGGGAGTCGCGGCCGCCGTGCTTGGCGAGCAGCTCGCGCAGCTGCGTCTCGTCGTCGGCGGTGAGGCGTGCGGCCGGGTGCTCGGGGCGGAACGCCAGGTAGATGGTCGTCAGGGCGGTCAGCATGCCGAGGGCGCCGAGCGAGTAGCCGACGGTCCAGGACACCCGACCGGCGTAGTCGACGGGGCCCTCGAAACCGAAGAGCCCGTAGACGACGTGGGTGATCTGCTCGTACAGGCTGGGCCGGCCGACGACCTTGCCCGGGTGCACGTTGACGATGACCAGGCCGAGCCCGATGGAGCCGGCGCTCATCAGGACGAAGTTCGCGAGCGCCTTCCAGCGGCTGCGCGGGTCCGGCAGTGCCTTGAACTCACTCTGGTGGCGCAGCAGCAGTGCGAGGAGCACCGCGGCGATGACCACGCCGATGATCGAGTGCCGGTACGTGAACTGTGCGACCGCGCCCGCGGGCAGCAGGACGACGGAGGCCCGCCAGGCCCGCCGCTTGTGCCGCTTGAGGCCGTGGGCGAGCAGCAGCAGGAGCACGCCCGCGCTGATCGACATGGCCGCGGCGAAGGGGCCCAGCGAACCGGGCAGCACTTCGGTGACCGCGTGGATCCGGCTGTGCCGGAAGCGGGGGAAGACCCCCGCCGCGATGTCCAGAAGGCCGACGATCATGACGGCCGTACCTACGAGACCGGGCACCGACTCCGGCCGTGGACCACGGAGGATTCGGCGGACCCTGCTCGGAACCTGTCCCGACTTATCGCCATCTATCCTGCTAGACATCGCTTCCCGTTGCTCCGCGAGAGATCATGTGGCCGAAGGCCGCGACAGCCTCCGGTGTGTGGTGCGTCCATTAGGACGACGTCGACGAGGAGCGGGTTCACTCTTCCGTCGGAAATTTCCAGTCCTGCCATCAGAAAGTCGACTGACTGCTCATGGGTCTCACCAGTAATACGGTTCTGGCGTTGGCCATCGTCGCCGGTGTGCTGCTGTTCGCGGCCACGGTGTGGTTCTGGCCGAAGCTCTCGGGCCGCACCTGGCGTTCGGTCGCCGGCCGCATCGGTCTGCTCCTCGCGACCCAGCTGGCGCTGTTCTCGGCGATCGGGCTCGCGGCCAACAAGTCGTTCCTGTTCTACGGGTCCTGGGCCGACCTGTTCGGCCAGGAGACGTCCATCGGCAAGGTCGTCGACCACTCGATGAGCAGCAAGGACATCAAGGTCGTCGACAAGCAGAAGTTGGACGTGCCGGGCGGCGCCAAGCCCCAGGTCGGTGGTCAGATCCTGAAGGTTGCCATAACCGGGCAGAAGTCGAAGATAACGAGTCCCGGCTACGTGTGGCTCCCGCCCGAGTACTTCCAGCCACAGCACAAGGACCAGAACTTTCCCGCGTCGATCGTGCTGACCGGCTACCCGGGCACCGCCGAGAACCTGATCAAGGGGCTCGACTACCCGATGAAGGCCTTCAGCCTGTCGAAGGCGGGCAAGATGAAGCCGATGATCCTGGTCATGCTGCGGCCGACCATCGCGCCGCCGCGCGACACCGAGTGCGTGGACATACCCGGTGGACCGCAGACCGAGACCTTCTTCGCGCAGGACCTGCCCAAGGCCATCCAGGAGACCTTCCGGGTCGGTGACAAGCCGCAGAACATGGGCTTCATCGGGAATTCCACGGGTGGTTACTGCGCCCTGAAGATCGCCGCGCACTACCCGCAGACCTTCGGTGCCGCCGCGGGTCTGTCCGCCTACTACGACGCCCCGAACGACCCCACCACCGGTGACCTGTTCCAGGGTGACGAGAAGCTGAAGAAGCGCGCGGACGTGCTGCACACGATGGCGGGCAGGAAGCCGGCCGGAACCTCGTTCCTCGTCACCAGCAGCGAGAAGGGCGAGCCGAACCTCGGCGACACCCGCAAGTTCATCAAGCTGGTCAAGGGACCGGACCGGGTCTCCTCGATCATCCTCGACAGCGGCGGCCACAACTTCAACACGTGGCGCCGCGAGATCCCGCCGATGCTCACGTGGATGAGCGGACGCATCCAGGCCTGAGGCCGGTGCGCGGACACGACGTGGGGGCCCGGCCGGGGGAAGGCCGGGCCCCCACTTCGTGTCCGGCACGGGGTGCGCGGTCCGGGCCCGGTGGCCGGCCGCCGGCCCCGGCCCCGACCGTCATCGCGCTTCGTGCGGCCGGGATTCGCGCAGGGCCTGGTGGACGGCCTCCGGGGTGAGTACGCCGACCAGCGCGCCGGAGTCCGGATCGGTGACGCCGAGCCGCCCCGAGTCCTCCTGGAGCAGGGCGGACAGCGCCTCGCGCAGGGAGGCCCCGAGCGACACGGAGGCGGCCGGGGCCGCGCCGTCGACGGGGGCCAGGACGGCCTCCCCGACGGGGGTGACGGCGAGGCGGCGCAGCCCCCGGTCGGAGCCGACGAAGGAGGCCACGTACGGGGTCGCGGGGGCGGCGAGCACCGCGGCCGGGCGGGCGAACTGCTCGATGGTGCCCGTTCCGTACACGGCGATCCGGTCGCCGAGCCGGATGGCCTCGTCCAGGTCGTGGGTGACGAGCAGGATCGTCTTGCGGACCGTCCGCTGGAGCGTCAGGAACTCGTTCTGGAGCCGCTCGCGCACCACCGGGTCCACCGCGCCGAACGGCTCGTCCATCAGCAGCACCGGCGGATCGGCGGCCAGCGCGCGGGCCACTCCGACGCGCTGGCGCTGCCCGCCGGACAACTGCTCGGGGTAGCGGCCCCCGTAGACGGACGGGTCCAGTCCGACGAGTTCGAGGAGCTCGGCGGCGCGGGCGCGGGCCTTGGCCTTGGGAGTGCCGATCAGCTGAGGGACCGTCGCCGTGTTCTCCAGCACCGTCTTGTGCGGGAACAGGCCGACCTGCTGGATGACGTACCCGATGCGGCGGCGCAGCTCGACCGGATCGGCGGCGGCGATGTCCTCGCCGCCGAGCAGGATCCGCCCGGACGTCGGCTCGATCAGCCGGTTCACCATCTTCATCGTGGTCGTCTTGCCGCAGCCGGACGGGCCCACGAGGGTGACCAGCTCGCCCTCCGCGACCTCGAAGGACAGGTCCTCCACGGCCGTCGTCCCGTCGGGGTACCGCTTGGTCACGTGCTCGAATCGGATCACCCGACCATCCTCGCGCACCCGGCCGGCGGTTTTGGCGAAGCGATTGTCAGGAGAGTGTTGCGGGACTGCGAAGCTTTCCGGCCATTGTGGGCGTCGGGGGTTATGGTCGCTCCTGGATTGTCGACCGGTTCTTGGGACATACGTTCGGTGAGGGGGTGAGGGGCGGATGGCCGGACAGAGCTGTCTCGTGGCGAACGACTGGCTGTGCTGGGAGTACGTCACCTCCCGCTCGCAGGAACTCACCGACGCCACCGTCGAACACGTCTGGATCACGGCCCTCTCGGTCCTGATCGGCGTCGCCGTGTCCGTGCCGCTGGCGCTGCTGGCCCGTCGCGGCCGGCACTGGGCGGCGCCCGTGCTCGGTCTGACCACCCTCCTCTACACGATCCCCTCCCTCGCCATGTTCTCGCTGCTGCTGCCGCTCTTCGGGCTCTCGGCGGCGCTCGTGGTGACCGGGCTCGTGCTGTACTCGCTGACCATCCTGGTCCGCAACGTGATCGCCGGCCTGGAAGCCGTCCCCGAGGACGTACGGGAAGCCGCGCGCGGCATGGGCTACGGCCCGGCCCGCCTGCTGTGGCAGGTCGAACTGCCGCTGGCGCTGCCCGCCCTGCTCGCCGGGGTACGGATCGCGACCGTCTCGACGGTGGCGCTGACCACCGTCGGCTCGATCGTCGGCAAGGGCGGACTGGGCAACCTGATCGCGCCCGCCGTCAACAGCTCCTTCAAGGCCCAGGTGCTCACCGCCTCCGTGCTGTGCGTGCTGCTCGCGCTGGTCGCGGACCTGCTGCTGCTCGGCGTGCAGCGGCTGCTGACGCCGTGGACCCGGGCCGGGCGCACCACCCGTACCTCCCGTACGTCCGGCGGCTCCCGCGGCTCCCGTACCGGCGGGCCCGCCCTGCCGGCGTCCGTGAAGGGGGCCTGAGGCCGTGGGCGTGCTGACAGGGGCCTGGGACTGGCTGGCCGACGGGGCCAACTGGGCCGGCGAGAACGGCGTCTGGCACCGGCTCGGCGAACACGTCTACGTCAGCGGCATCGCCCTCGCCGTCGCCTGCGCGGTGGCCCTGCCCGTCGGCCTGTGGCTCGGCCACATCGGCAAGGGCGGCGCCCTCGCCGTGAACGTCTCCAACGTCGGACGGGCCATCCCCGTCTTCGCGGTACTGGCCCTGTTCATGGTGTCGCCGCTGCGCAGCGCCGGTTACCTGCCGACCATCGTCGCGCTGGTCCTCTTCGCGATCCCGCCGCTGCTCACCAACGCCTACGTCGGCATGCGCGAGGTGGACCGGTCGGTGGTCGAGGCCGCCCGCGGCATGGGCATGTCCGGCCGGCAGCTCTTCCTGCGGGTGGAACTGCCGCTCGCACGGGACCTGGTGATGACGGGCCTTCGCTCGGGCGCCGTCCAGGTCATCGCCACCGCCACGATCGCCGCGATGGTCGGGCAGGGCGGCCTCGGCCGGATCATCACCGCCGGCTTCAACACGTACAACACGGCGCAGGTCGTCGCGGGCGCCGTCCTGGTCGCCCTGCTGGCCCTGCTGGTGGAGGGCGGGCTGATCGCCGCCGACCGGCTGCTGCTGCGCCGCCCGGCGGTATCGCGCTGATCCGACCGTGCCGGCGCGCGGCACACCCCTGTCCGTTCGAACGTTTCCCCTGAAGGAGCTTTGATGATCAAGTCCACGCGCATCCTCGGCGCGACCCTGGGCGCGGTGGCCCTGACCGCTTCGCTCACCGCGTGCGGCGGTGACAGCCTGGAGAAGACCAAGGACGGCGGCTCCTCCGCCGCCGCGTCCTCCTCCGAGGGCGGGGCCAAGGGGAAGCTGGTCATCGGCGCGGCCGGGTTCACCGAGTCCAACGTGCTGGCCGAGCTGTACGCGCAACTCCTGAAGGACGCCGGCTACGGCACCTCGATCACCACGGTCAACAACCGCGAGCTGTACGAGCCGTCGCTGGAAAAGGGCGAGATCGACGTCGTCCCGGAGTACGCGGCCACCCTCGCGGAGTTCCTGAACGCCAAGGTGAACGGCCCCGACGCGCCGAAGGACAAGCCGGTCGCCTCCAGCGACGCGACCGCCACGGTCGCGGCCCTGGAGAAGCTCGCGGCGCCGCTGGGCCTCAAGGCCCTGCCGGCCGGCGAGGCGGTCGACCAGAACGCCTTCGCGGTCACCAAGGAATTCGCGCAGAAGAACAACCTGAAGAGCCTTTCCGACCTGGGCAAATCCGGAATCAAGGTGAAGATCGCCGCGGGTGACGAATGCGCCGTCCGCCCCTTCTGCGCACCGGGGTTGGAGAAGACGTACGGAATCTCCGTCGCCGGCATCGATCCCAAGGGCGTCGGCACCCCGCAGGCCAAGCAGGCCGTCAAAGACGGCGTCGACCAGCTGGTGTTGACCACCACCACGGACGCCACCCTCGACAACTACGGTCTGGTCCTGCTGGAGGACGACAAGAAGCTCCAGAACGCGGACAACATCCTGCCGGTCGTCAACGCCAAGGACGCGGGCTCCCCGGAGGTCGCCGAGGCCCTCGGCAAGCTCACGAAGGCGCTCACCACCGCCGACCTCGTCGAGCTGAACCGGAAGGTGGACGCGGAACGGGCGAAGCCGGCGGACGTCGCGAAGGCCTACCTGGAGTCCAAGGGACTCCTCAAGAAGTAACAGTTACCTCGTTGATGGGAAATTGTGGGGCAGCCGCCCGGTAAGAGTTTGCCGGGCGGGTATCCCACCGGCCGCCCACGCCCTGTAAATTTCTGGCCATGCCCCGTGGACGCCACCGCAATCCCGAGCCCCTGCACCGACTCCTCACGCCGACGGCCGTCGCCGGGGTTTCCGTCGCCAGCGCCGGCGCGGCCTGGCTCCTGGCGGAACCGCTCGCGCTGCGCCTGCTCGTGGCGCTGACCGCGGTCGCCGGTGTGGGCGGCGCCGTCCTCATGCGCTCCTGGGACCGGGCCGCCGGCCGCCGGGTCGCCGAACTGGCCCGGGAACGGGTCAAGGACGAGTGGAAGACGGAGGAGCGGATAGCCGAGCTCGAATCCGATCTGGAGGAGGCGCGCGCCCTGCGCGCCAAGCTCGACACGAAGCTCCGCGCCAAGCGCGTCGAACTGGCGGGCCTGCGCGGCGAACACGCCGCGCTGCTGCGCCGGTACGCCACCGCCGAGACCGAGCGCGCCGGCGCGCTGGAGAAGCGCCGACTGCTGGCGATCGAGGCCGCGACGGCCCAGAGCGGCGAGACCAAGCAGCTCCCGGCCGTGTCCGAGGAGCGCACCAGCAGCGGCGCGCCCACCCCGGTCGGCTACGCCCGCGCCCACGCGGCGATGACCGCCCTGGTCCGCCGCGCGGAGCGGGGGCCGTCAGGGCCTGCCGGGCCGGCAGGGCCTTCGGGGTCTGCCGACTCCGCCGGGACGGCCGGTTCGGCCGGGTCCGCCGGGACGGCCGGTTCGGCCGGGTCCGCGGCGGGCCGGGCGCTCACGGCCGGCGCCGCGCCGGTCGCCGAGAACCACTCCCGTCCGGCCGGCTCCCCGGCGCCGACCCCGGCGTCGGCATCGGCGTCGGTCCCGCTTCCGGCGCGCAGGCCGGCCGCGACGATGGCCCCGTACGCGGCCCAGCGCCGCTCCGCCTCGCGCGTCGAGGGCGGCTTCGACTTCTTCGGCACCAAGAACGCCGAGCAGGCCCGCGCCGTCATCGAGTCCGTACAGAACGAGGACCTGGCCGACGTGGTCGGCGCCGAGGCGCTCGCCGCGCACAAGGCGGAGTCCGTACGAGCCGACGCGGGACCGGAGTTCAAGCCGGTCACCGCCGAACAGCGGGCGCTGGGCCAGGTCATCGACCTGACGGCCCACGACGAGACCGAGCCGATCGACGTGGTCCAGCTGCGCACAGCGATCTCCTAGGCCGCCCCTCCGGCCGCCCCTCCGGCCGGGCCGCTCTCAGCGGAGCGCGTCGAACCAGCGGACGGTCTGCGGGGCCGAGCGGATCGCCGTGACGGTGTGGTCGGCGTCGGCGCCCTGGTCGACGAGCTTCGCGCGGACCCCGTGGCGGGCCAGGTCCTGCGCGCAGGAACGGGCGTTGGCGATCGGCACGTCGGTGTCGGCGGAGCCCGCGTAGAGGCGTACGGGTACGGCCGGCTTCCAGTCGCAGAAGCCGTCGTTGGCGTCCAGGACCGCACGCAGGGCCCCGCGCGGGTTGCGGACGTTCTCGGCCCACTCCGGAGTGAGGAGCTCCTGGGGGGTCGCGGGCAGCGCCGCCGCGATCTCCTCCGGCCGGTGGTTCCCGTCGAACAGGCCCTCCACGGTCCGCGCCCAGGGGGCCCGGAAGACCTCGGAGGGGTCCTTGTAGAGCGGGTGGATCCGGTTCTGCGCGGTGAGGAAGTAGGAGAGGTAGAAGACGGCGGTGGCCGGGGCGACGCTGCCGTCCGCGATGCCGGGCATCTCGGCGCCCAGCAGGTCGTGCGGACCCGCGATCGGGGCGAGGGCGCGCAGGCGGAAGCCGTCGCGGCCGCGGGAGAGTTCGCGGCCCACCGCCATGGCCACCTGGCCGCCCTGGGAGAAGCCGGTGGCGTACACGTCCCGGGTGACGGGACGGCCCAGCCGGTCCGCGGCCGTGCGGGAGGCCTTCAGCATGTCGAGGGACGCCGTGACGGACGAGCGGGTGTCCATGTACGGGTGGCTGCCGGTGCCGCCGCCCAGACCCAGGTAGTCCGGGGCGGCGACGGCGCGGCCCGCGGAGGCGTGCAGGTACGGGATGAGCCGGTTGTACCCGGTGGCGCCGGACGGGGCCTGGTCGCGGGTGGGGACGGTTCCGTGGTGGTCGGCGACCAGGTCGAGGCGGTGCGGGCCGCCGCGCGGCAGGACGAGGAGCCCGGTGGCGGTCGTGGCGCGGCCCCGGGGGTCGACGGTGGCGTAGCTGAGCCGGTAGGCGTCGATGCCGAGCCGGACGGTGCCGGCGTCCATCCCGAAGCCGGTGAGTTCGGCGGCGACCTGCTCGCGGTCGAGGCCGCCGAGCGGGACGACGGAGATCAGGGTGCCGCGCGCGGCGGCCCGGTCGGCGGTGGCGGCGTCGCGCTCGGCCCCGGTGGGGTCGGCGAGGGCGGCCGGGGCGGCGACGCCGCCGAGTACGGCGGCGAGTACCACGGCCGCCGCGCCGCGCCTGAGCCACTGCTTGCGGGTCCGGGGTCCCGTGTGCGTCGTTGTCATGCCCCGAACGCTAGGCGCGGGGCGCGGGTCGGTGACATCCCGTCACCACCCCTGCGGGGGCGGGGGAAAGCCCCCCGCCGGGGGTATGGCCCACACCGGCGGAGCCGCCGCCGACCGGGGGCCGGGGTCGGCTCGCGGGGGGCGGTTGCGGGGCCGTGGAGTGCGAGCCCGGGCCGACTACGGGGGCGGGGGCACGAGTACGTGACGGTCCGGTCGCCCGGGGCCGGCCACGGGTTCGGGGGGTGCGAGGCCGGGTCGATCCGGTCGCCGGGTGCCGGCCGCGGGGTGGGGCGCGAGTCCCGGGGTGGGCCGGCTCCGCTGCCGCCACGGAGCCGGGGCGACCGGGCGCCCGGGGTGACCGGGCGCCCGTCAGAACAGCGGCAGCTGGCCCGGGAGGGGACCGAGGACCAGGCCGTCCAGGGTCGGGGCCGTCGCCCCGAGCACGACACGGGCGCGGGAACCGGGGCAGGACACCAGGCCGGCCCGGTCCCGGCCGGCGGGAGGGTCGTGGCGGGCGATCCGGCCGGCCGTCACGGCGCAGTCGCGGCCGCAGGCGGGGCAGGCCCGGCGGGGGGAGTGGGACATGCCCCCAGTCTGCCCTGCCCCGCCGACACCGGAACCGCCGACCGGACCGCGACCGATCCGGCCCCCGGTCCCGGCGACGGCTCCGGTGCCCGGTCCCGGTGGTGGGGCGGGCGCTGCGGGGCTCAGGCCCGGCGGCTCGCCAGCCAGGCTTCGTGGGCCAGGCTCACGCGGGACCAGAGCGCGGCCCGGTCCGTCGGGGTGAAGTCGTCCAGTTCCCGACCGAAGACGGCGGCAACCGTGTCGAAGTACTCGTCGGGCGTGGTCAGTTCCCGCTCCGACACCGGCTTGCCGGGCTCGACGCGCGTCAGGACCCGGCCGCGCAGCGCGTCGACGCCGTGCTCGTCGCGCCGCAGCAGCGCGCAGGTCCGTACGAAGCCGGAGTCCTCCGAGGTCGACAGGCGGACGTGCTCGGCCTCGAAGTCGGCCGTCGCGGCCGGGGCCCGCAGGAAGTTCATCACCGGGGCGGAAGCACCCTCGTTGAGGTACGTCCAGCCCGGCTCCGCGTCCGGCGCGGATTCCTCCAGGCGGTAGGTGGTGCCGCCCCGCACGTGCGCGCCGGCGCGCAGCGGCAGCGGCTCGTACGGTCCGTCGCCGAGGCCGGTCTCGACGAGGTACTCCTGCCCGTCGACCCGTACGGTCAGCGCCAGGTGGTCGCCGCTGACGTCACGCCGATGGGCCTCGGCCCGGTGCATGACGCCCCCGACGTGGCGGGTCACCTCGTACCCGAGGGTCTCCAGGAGCAGCGCGAAGGCGCCGTTGAGGTGGAAGCAGTAGCCGCCGCGCCCCTCCGCGATGCGGCGGGCCGACAGCTCGGGGTCGATGCCGGGCGGCCGGCCGAGCTGGATGTCGAGGTTCTCGTACGGAACGCGCTCCAGGTGGGCGCGCTGGAGCGCGAACAGCCCTTCCGCGGAAGGGGTACCGGGATCGGTGATGCCGAGTCGCCGCAGGTAGCCGGCGCGTATGCCAGAGGTCATCTCCGCACGATAGGACGCGCGGGCGCCCCGGCACGCGTCTTATCGGGCGATCACTTGTCGATGTCGCCGACGACGAAGAACAGCGAACCGAGGATCGACACCATGTCCGCGACGAGCTGCCCCGGCAGCAGCACGGCCAGCGCCTGGATGTTGTTGAAGGAGGCGCTGCGCAGCTTCAGCCGGTACGGGGTCTTCTCGCCCTTGGAGACGAGGTAGTAGCCGTTGATGCCGAGCGGGTTCTCGGTCCACGCGTACGTCGCCCCCTCGGGCGCCTTCAACACCTTGGGCAGCCGCTGGTTGATCGGCCCCGGCGCCAGCTCCGCCATCCGGTCCAGGCAGGCCACCGCCAGGTCGAGGGCGTTGTGCGTCTGGTCGAGCAGCACCTCGAAGCGGGCCAGGCAGTCGCCCTCGGTGCGGGTGACCACCTTCAGGACGTCCTGGAGGTCCCCGTACGCCAGGTAGGGCTCGTCGCGGCGCAGGTCGAAGTCGACGCCGGAGGCGCGGGCGATCGGCCCGGACACCCCGTACGCGTGCACCGACTCGGCGGACAGGACGCCGACGCCGCGGGTGCGGCCGCGGAAGATCTCGTTGCCGTGGACGAGCTTGTCGTAGACGTCCATCCGGGTCCGGACGTCGGCGATGGCCGCGCGGGCCCGCCCGAGCCAGCCGGCCGGGAGGTCCTCCTTGAGGCCGCCGACGCGGTTGAACATGTAGTGCATCCGGCCGCCGGAGATCTCCTCCATCACGGCCTGGAGCTCCTCGCGCTCACGGAACGCGTGGAAGATCGGGGTGATCCCACCCAGTTCGAGGGGGTACGACCCGAGGAACATCAGGTGGTTCAGGACCCGGTTCAGCTCGGCGAGGAGCGTACGCATCCACACCGCGCGCTCGGGGACCTCCATGCCGAGCATCCGCTCGACGGCCATGACCACGCCGAGCTCGTTGGAGAACGCGGACAGCCAGTCGTGGCGGTTCGCGAGCATCACGATCTGGCGGTAGTCGCGGGCCTCGAAGAGCTTCTCGGCGCCGCGGTGCATGTAACCGACCACCGGTTCGGCGCTGACGATCCGCTCGCCGTCCAGGACGAGCCGCAGGCGCAGCACACCGTGCGTGGAAGGGTGCTGCGGTCCGATGTTGAGCACCATGTCGGTGCTCTCCGCCGCTCCGCCGATGCCGACCGTGGTCTCCGTCATGGCCGCATTGTCTCAGCCCTACGCTGGGGGCATGGAAACCGGGACGCAGGGTGAGACGGCCCCGCCCGAATGGGTGGGGCTGCCGGGCGGGCTCCTCTCCATGCGGCGGCTGCTGCTGGTGGTCTGGACGCTGCTCCTCGCGGTGGCGACGGGTGTGCCGCTGGGCCTGCTCGTCGGGCCCGGGTGGGCCCTGCTCGGGGTGTTCTGGCTCGGGGTGCTCGCCTGGGGCTGGGTGATGCTCGGGCGGAACTGGCGGTCCTGGCGCTACGCCGAGCGGGCGGACGACCTGCTGATCAGCCGGGGCGTGCTGTGGCGGGAGCAGACCGTGGTCCCGTACGGACGGATGCAGCTCGTCGAGGTGACCTCGGGGCCGCTGGAGCGCCGCTTCGGCCTGTCCTCCGTCCAACTGCACACGGCCGCCGCGGCGACGGACGCGAAGATCCCGGGGCTGGTGCCGGCCGAGGCCGAGCGGCTGCGGGACCGGCTGACGGAGCTCGGCGAGGCAAGGTCGGCGGGCCTGTGAGCACACCGGCGGACGAGCCGGGGCCGGCGGGCGCCTCCGGCCCGGCGGACGGCCCGGCGGACGGCCGCCCGGCCGGCGGCGGCGTCGAGCGGCGGCTGCACGTCCTCACCCCGTTGCGCCGCGCCTGGGTCCCGATCGCCGCGACCATCGGCGTCATCGCCCAGCAGGGCGAACAGGCCCGGGAGTGGGTGACCGACCTGTCCCAGGGGCTGCGCGTGCTCTCCCTCGCCGGCCTGCTCCTCGTCTTCGGCGTGTACGGGTTCCTCAGCTGGTGGTTCACCCACTACTCCGTCACCGACACCGAACTGCGCATCCGCACCGGCCTCGTCTTCCGCCGCACGGCCCACATCCGGCTCGACCGGATCCAGGCGATCGACGTCACGCGCCCGCTGCTGGCCCGTGTCGCCGGGGTCGCGAAGCTGCGGCTCGACGTCATCGGCACCGACGCGAAGGACGAGCTGGCCTTCCTCGGCGAGGCGGACGCCGTCGCCCTGCGCGCCGAACTGCTCGCCCGGGCCGCCGGCTTCGCCCCCGCCGAGGCCGTCACGGTCGGCCAGGCCCCCGAACGGGAACTGCTCCGGGTACCCGTGGCGCAGCTGGTGGTGTCCATGCTGCTCAGCCTCGGCGTGTGGGCCGCGCTCGTCGGCGGGCTCGTCGGCCCCGCGCTCGTGTGGTGGTTCAGCGAAAGCTTCTGGGTGACCGTCGCCACGTTGGTCCCGATGGTCGGCGCGGTCTGGACCGGCAGCCTCGGCCGCCTGTTCACGGAGTACGACTGGACCGTCGCCGAATCCCCGGACGGGTTGCGCCTCGACCACGGGCTGCTGGACCGGGCCCACGAGACGGTCCCGCCGGGGCGCGTGCAGACCGTACGGATCATCGAACCGCTGCTGTGGCGGCGCCGCGGCTGGGTCCGGGTGGAGCTGTCCGTGGCGGGCTCCAAGAACGGGATCCTGGTCCCGGTGGCCACCCGCGAGGCCGCCCACGCCGTGATCGCCCGGGTGCTGCCGGGCGCGGACCTGGGGGTCCTCGCCTTCACCCCGTCCCCGAGCGCGGGCTCGCGGTGGGTGGTGCCGGTGTGGTGGAAGGGGTACGGGTTGGCCGTGTCGGCGGAGCTCTTCGCAGCCCGGCGCGGGCGCCTGTGCCGGCGTACGGAGATCGTTCCGCATGCGAAGGTCCAGAGCGTGCGCCGCTCGCAGGGCCCCTGGTCCCGGGCCCGCGGGGTCGCCGACCTGCACGTGGACACCGGCGCGAACGAAACCGTCACCGCCCGCCTGCGCGCCTCGGCGGAAGCCGCCGAACTCCTCGACGCCCAGGCCGTCCGCTCCCGCACCTCCCGCGCGACGGCCCGCCCGGACCGCTGGATGACCTGACGGCGGTCGGTCGGGTGGGGTCCGACCGGATCGCCCGGGCGGACGCCCGACCGTACGCGTAGCCGTACGCACACGGCCCGTTGAGCCGACCCGAATCAGCCGTGAGTGATTTTCGGCCAGAGGTCCCGGCCGGATGAAACCGTGTTTGTGTTCGCAACGTCCCTTCGGTAGACAGGGATCTACGCAAGTGACGCGACGACACGTCAGGGGTGGGTGGATGAAGTTCGACATGGGTGGCACCACGCTGTCCGACCTGGGCAAGGCCACGACGGGATCCAGTGACGACCTGGGCACGCTGATCAGGCTGCTGGTGGCCGCGGCGGACCCGCTGGAGGGCAAGTTCAACGGCGCCGGTCGGATCGCCTTCGACTCGTTCAAGCAGCGGTCGGACGCGATCACGACCGAGCTGAACGCCTCGCTGCGCGCGATCCTCGGCGGTCAGGCCGGCATGGACACCTCGTTCACCACGGGTGCCACCGAGCAGGGGGACAACGCCCACCAGAACATGGGCACCGCGAACTTCGACGCCGCTCGCTTCGGCGCGCGCTGAGCCCCGGGGGACTCGACACATGGGACAGAACCAGGACCGCACTTCGTACGACACCGGTGCCTCCGTGGAGGTGCAGGGCGGTCTGGCCGGGATCATCGGCCAGTTGGAGCGGGTGCTCGGCGACCGCGAGACGGCGGTGAAGGCGGCGATGGCCGAGTTCACGGCCGACGGTGTCTCCGACGAGTACCACGGCAAGGAAGCCCGCTGGAACAAGGCGGCGAACGAGGTGCGCAACATCATCCGCCTCGTGCGCACCACGCTGGAGCAGAACGACGCGACGGCGCAGGCGACGCTGCAGAAGGCCAAGGCGGCCGTGGACGGGATCGGCTAGCCGCTCGCTCGGACGGTTGCGGCTGACGCGGGGAATTCGGGAGAACGGGGGTAGGCCATGGACTGGGACATCAAACCGTCCGGCGTACAAGGGGTCGTGAACAAGACGGTCACGGCCGCCGGCGGCTTCCAGACGGCCGGCAAGTCGCTGCAGACGGCGCTGCCGGACGCGGCGAAGCACGCGGGAACCATCTCGGGCGGCGGGTCCACGGCCGGTGAGGGCGGCGGCATGGGTGTGATCGCCGCCGCGCTGGGCGGCCTCATGGACGCCCACGACCAGCGCCTCAAGTTCATCGGAGCCCGTACGTCGGCCTCCGTCAACGGGGCCATCGCGGCGACGACGGCGTACGTCCAGGGCAACCTGGAGCAGGCGGCCAACGCCCAGCGCGAGGCGCTGAAGGAGCCGAAGATCGACCTGCCGGGGGCGGGTCAGAAGTGACGGATCACGTACCGATCAATCCGTGCACGATCCCGCAGTTCACGGGTGACCTGGCCGCGTTGGAGTCGGACCGG
>NZ_JBIAVF010000029.1:0-5454 GCF_042893755.1 Streptomyces sp. NPDC001568
TTGACGTCCATCACCGCCTCCACCGCGTCCCGCGTCCCGATGGTCTCCTCGAAGTGGTAACCCGTGTCGAGGAACACCACGTCCACGCCGGGGCGAACCCGGGAGGCGAGGTGGGCGACCACCGCGTCCTCCATCGAGGACGTCACACAGAATTTCCTCCCGAAGGTGTCGGCCGCCCAGCGCAGGATCTCCTGCGGAGGAGCATTTTCGAGTTCCCGGCCCGCGCGCTCGGCCAGCGTGATGAGATCTCCGTTTGCGTGAGTCGTCGCCATCCGGCGGCTCCTTGATGAAAAAAGGGGGGCGCGGCGAGCGGGCATAAATTTCTGGGCCGAGAATAGCAATCCGGGCACATAATTCGCTGACGGTCCGCTGATCAGCATCAATTTCACCCTCAACCTGCCGTTGACCAGGGGTTTCATATCGTTCAGGGGTTTTGTGGAGCGCGGTCAGCGCACGGTAAGTCCGGCATCAGCGGACCGCCAGCACCCCTGTGTCATAGTGGGCCGAAATTGCACAGAATCCCGCGCCGGCCGGCGGGCCAAGAATTTCCGTCGACCGAAACCGAATCAGCCACCGACCGGCCGGTTTACGCATTCCGGCCGTTACCCCCGGAGAGGGCACGCGGAGAAATGAGCCTGCAAGGACTGCGCCGAGGAAGGCTGTTACGCCGCCTCGCACTCTGTCTGTCGGCGGTGGGACTGACCGCCTCCATGCTCACCGGAGCGGAACCCGCCGCCGCCGGCACGCCCGAGACCTGGACCTCCAGCTTCCAGGGCAGCGACGGCGTCACCTACACGGCGACGAACCACCTCGTGTCGGCTTCCAAGGGGCCGGGCCGGCAGTGGATGCTCGTCTGGTCGGGTCCGGCGAAGCAGCCCGCACCCGACTTCCTCGCCGTCATCGACGCCACCCCGGGCTCCCCCTCGTACGGCAAGGTCGCCAACACCGTCACCGTCGGCCCGAACAACGGCAACGAGCCGCACCACATGCAGTACGTGTGGCACAAGGGCGACCGGATCTACGCCGGCGGCATCATGGGCGACACGACGTTCGTCTTCGACGCGAAGGCACTGCCCGCGCTGACGATCGCCGGGGTCAACACGCCCGTCGACACCCCGTGCGGCACGCTGCCCGACGCCTACCAGGTGCTGAGCGACGGCACCGCGTACGGGACGTACATGGGCGGCCCGAACGTGACCGGTCCCTGCACCTACACCAACGGCGAGGTGCGCGTCGGCAACGGCGCCGCCGGGTCGCCCGGTGAGATCGTCCGGATCGGCAAGGACGGCAGGACCCTCGCCGAGATCCCGGCGGCGACCGCGGGCGGCGAGGACCCCGCGCAGTGCGGCAACGTCCCGGCGCTGCCCGCCGCGAGCTGCGCGAACCCGCACGGCATCGCCGTCCGCGAGGACCTGAACGTGATGGTGGCCAGCGACTTCGCCGAGGCCCGCAACTTCATGACGCCCGATTCCGAACTGCGGGAGAACCTGGCCCGCCAGACCGTCCGCGTCTTCGACATCGCCGACCGGAACAATCCGACGCTGCGCTCGGTGTCGAAGGTCGCCGACGGTCCGCGCGGGGCGCAGGAGCCGCGGGCGTTCTTCCGTGAGTCGCGGGTGGTCATGGAGACCGCGCTGACCAACCGGCCCGGGCACAAGGGCGCGTTCGTGTCCTCGATGGCCGGCGGCGCCGTGTTCTACACCCCGGACATCACCGCGCCCGCCCCGCAGTGGAAGGAGGTCTTCGACGACACGACGGCCTACCGGAGCTTCCGGCGCGACCCGGGGGCCACCGGCAGCGGCGACAACGCGAGCTGGCTGGCCGTCAGCCCCGACGACCGGTTCCTCTTCCACACGGTGATGGGCCAGTCGGTGCCGTACGGCAAGCCGTTGGACGACACCACGGGCATGATCTACGTCCTGGACATCCAAAAGCTCCTCGCCGCCGGTACGGGCGCCAAGTGCTCCATCGACGACCTGAACGAGGCCGCGCGCGGCGGTCGTGAGCGGGACTGCCCGGAGCTGGTGAGCACCGTGCCGATCCGTGACGTGAGTTCGGGCGGCCCGCACTGGGGCGCGATGGACAACTTCAAGCGGGGCGGGGACGGCGTGTACCGCGAGACGCAGAACGTCAGCCGCATCGCGGTGGCCAACTACTTCGTCGCCGGCTCGTTCGGTGGTGGCGGCGACCACCGGGTGTGCATGTTCGACCTGGACCGGCGCGGCAACGTGAGCCTCGACCGGTCGTTCCGCGACGAGCACACGGGCAAGCCGTGCGTCGGCTTCAACCGGGCCTCCTGGCCGCACGGCGACTTCGGCGACAGCCAGCCGCACGGCGTGCTGTTCGTCGTCAGCGACGGCGTCGTCCGACGGTGAGCGCGGTCCTCCTGGCGGCGGTCGTCCTGACCGCCGCCCTGGCGCTGGGGGTACTGCTGCTGCGCCGCGGCCTGCTGCGGCGGCGCGTGAGCGTGTCGGCGTACTTCGCCGCGGCCGTGGCCTGCACGGTGCTGGCCGGGGTCGCGGCGGGCTCGCCGCTGCCGCGCGGCGGTCCCGTCGGGGCGTTGGGCGGGCCGTTGCTCGGTTCGCTCGGGCTGGGCGGCCAGCAGGTGCCGGTGCTGGTGGTGCCGAACCGGCCGGGGTTCAACCTGGTCGCCGTCGCGGCCGACGAGGCCTCGGCGGGCACCGACCGGGGCCGGCTCGCCAAGGGCGGGCAGCGGCCCGGCTCCGCGCTGACCTGGGTCCCGGTGGAGCTGCCGGCGGGGCCGGGGCAGGTGTGGGTGTCCTCGGGCGGCGCGGTCGCCGCGCTGGCGGTGGACACCGGCCGGGCCGCGGCCGGAGCCGGCGGGGACGCGGGGCTCGCCGCGCTGCGCGGCGACGACGGCCCCGAGTGCGCGAGCGCCGCCGCCGGGGCGCTGCTCGGCGGGGACGCCAAGCCGCCGTCGGGCTGCCCGGCCGACGGGCTCGCCCCGGCGGACGCGGCCGCGCTGCGGGAGACGGTGGCGTTCCTCGCCGGACGCGGGGCCCGCTCGCTCGGGCTCGTGGAGGACTCCTCGCCGCGCGGGCGGGCCGCCGCCGCCGAGGTGCGGGCGGCGGCGGGCCGGGCGGGGATCGCGGTGGGCGTGCCGGATTCGAACCGGCAGCCGCTGGTGGTGACCTCCGGCTGGGCGGGCGCGGACGCGGCCGTACGGGACGTGGAGGCGGGCCGCACCTTCGCCGAGGGCACCTACCTGGCGCCCTGGCTGTTCACCGCGCCGCTGCTCTCGCCGAGCGCCGGCCAGCTCATCCCGCTGCGGTACGCGCCGAACGGCCCGGCCGCGGTGGAGTACCTGAAGGCGCTCGGCGCCCGCTTCCCGGGCGACGCGCCCACGTCCGCCGGGTACGACGCCTGGCGTCGGGCCCGCGGCACGGCCGCCCCGGCGCCCGCCACGTTGTACGCCACGGCCGTGCTGTACGTCCCCGGCAGCGGCGGGCCCGGCGCTGCCGGCGGCCATCACCACGCGGAGGCCACGAGCTGGCTGCCGAGCGGGATGGTCGTCCCGGTCGCGGGCCTCGGCACGACCTGAGCCGGCCGGACGCCGGAACCCCTCCCCCAGCCCACGTAGGAGCACGGACAGATGACGGAAACCGCCGCGCCGCCGGTCCGGACCGCACGGACCGCCCGTCCCGCCGCCAAGCGACCCGAGGGCCAGTGGGCGCTGGGCGAGCGCGAACCGCTCAACGCGAACGAGGAGTTCAAGCAGGTCGAGGACCCGCTGCTGGTGCGCGAGCGCATCGAGCGGGTGTACGCCCGTGAGGGCTTCGCGAGCATCGATCCGGACGACCTGCGGGGTCGGATGCGCTGGTGGGGGCTGTACACGCAGCGCAAGCCGGGCATCGACGGCGGGCGGACGGGCTCGTTGGCGCCGGAGGAGCTGGAGGACGAGCACTTCATGATGCGGGTGCGCAGCGACGGCGGCACCCTGGACCTCGCGCAGTTGCGGGCGATCGCCGACGTGTCGATGCGCTTCGCCCGCGACACCGCGGACATCACCGACCGGCAGAACATCCAGCTGCACTGGGTGCGGATCGAGGACGTGCCCGCGATCTGGCGGCGGCTGGAGGAGGTCGGGCTGTCCACGACGGAGGCGTGCGGGGACTGTCCCCGGGTCGTCGTCGGCAGTCCGGTGGCGGGGGTGGGCGCGGCGGAGGTGCTGGACGCGACGCCGGCGGTGCGGGAGATCGCCGCCCGGTACGTCGGGGACCCGTCGCTGTCGAACCTGCCGCGCAAGTACAAGTCGGCGGTGTCCTGGCTGCCGGACATCCCGTACGAGATCAACGACCTGGCGTTCCTGGGCGCCGTGCACCCGGAGCACGGTCCGGGTTTCGGCATGTGGGTGGGCGGCGGGCTGTCGACGGTGCCGATCCTGGCGCAGCACGTCGGGGTGTGGGTGCCGTTGGAGGAGGTCCCGGACGTGTGGGTGGCGGTGGCGCGGCTGTTCCGTGACTACGGCTACCGGCGGTTGCGGGGGCGGGCCCGGCTCAAGTTCCTGATCGCGGACTGGGGCGTGGCGGAGTTCCGTCGGGTGCTGGAGGAGGAGTACCTGGGTCGGCCGTTGTCGGACGGGCCGCTGCCGGAGCTCCCGGCGGCGCCGATCGACCACATCGGGGTGCATCCGCAGCACGACGGGCTGTCGTACGTGGGTGCGGCGCCGGTCGTGGGGCGGCTGTCGGGGACGAGGCTGGCGGCGCTGGCCGATCTGGCGCAGGCGCACGGCAGCGGTCGGGTGCGGCTGACCCCGTACCAGAAGCTGCTGGTGCTGGACGTGGCCGATCCGGAGCCGCTGGTGGAGGAGTTGCGGGGCATCGGGCTGGAGGCGCGGCCGTCGTCGTGGCGGCGCAACACGATGGCCTGTACGGGGATCGAGTACTGCAAGCTGGCGATCGTGGAGACGAAGGAGCGGGCGGCGACGCTGGTCGCGGAGTTGGAGAAGCGGTTGGCGGGCGAGGACGCGGGGCTGAGCGTGAACGTCAACGGCTGCCCCAACTCGTGTGCGCGCACGCAGGTCGCCGACATCGGTCTCAAGGGGCAGTTGGTGGCCGACGAGGACGGCCGGCAGGTCGAGGGCTTCCAGGTGCACCTGGGCGGCGGTCTGACGCTGGCCGCGGACCAGGAGGGCGCCTTCGGCACGAAGCTGCGCGGGTTGAAGACGACCGCGGCGGATCTGCCGGATTACGTGGAACGCCTGACGCGGGGCTACCTGGCCGGCCGGACGGACCCGTCGGAACCCTTCGCGGCATGGGTCGCACGCTGCGCCGAGGAGGACCTGAGGTAGCGGCCCACCGCACGCGGCGTACCGGGGCGGGGCCGCGGGGGGGGCCCCCCCGGCGCCCCCCCCCGGGGGGGGGGGGGGGCCGGGGCCCCCCCGGGGGGGGGCCGCCGGGGGGGGGGCGGGGGCGGGGGGGGGGGGGGGCGTCG
>NZ_JBIAVF010000029.1:5464-73545 GCF_042893755.1 Streptomyces sp. NPDC001568
GGGCCCCGGGGACCCCCGGCGGGCCTGGGGCCCCCGCCCCCCCGGGGGGGCCCCGGGGGGGGCGCCCCCCCCCCGGGGGGGGCCGGGGGGCCCCGGGGGGCCCCCCCCGCGGCCCCGCCCCGCCGTGCGCGTACGGAGGCCCCGGGAACGCCGCGGGCCGGGCCCGCGGTGGCGGGCCCGGCCTGGGCGTGGGCGCTTCCGATGGGTCGCGTCGAGGTGCTGACGACGGAGTGCGTGGGAAGGGGTGCGTCGGGCGGGTTCCGACGGGTTGCGCCAGGGTGTCAGGTCGCGGTGAGTTCGGCGGTCAGGGCCTCGCGGATCACCTCGACGCTGCGGTCCACGTCCTCCTCGGTGGTGCGCCAGTTGACGACGGACACCCGCATCGCGGCCCGGCCCTCCCACACGGTGCCGCCGAACCAGCACACGCCGCTGCGCTGGATGCGGGCGATGACGGCGCGGGTGACCGCGTCGTCGTCGCCGAAGCGGACCAGCAGTTGGTTCAGGACGACGTCGTTGAGGAGCTCGACTCCGGGCACGCCGGTCAGCCGCTCGGCGAACCGGTGGGTGTGGGAGCAGCAGCGTTCGACGAGGTCGGCGACGCCGGAGCGGCCCAGGGAGCGCAGCGCGGCCCAGACGGGCAGGCTGCGGGCGCGCCGGGAGAAGTCGGGGACCCACTCGATGGCGTCGCGTTCGCCGTCGGTGCCGGGCGGCAGGTAACCGGCCCGTTCGTTGAGCATGGCCGCCCGGTGGGCCTCGGGGTGGGCGATGACGACGATGCCGCAGTCGTAGGGGACGTTGAGCCACTTGTGGGCGTCCAGCGCCCAGGAGTCCGCGCGTTCCACGCCCTCGACGAGGGGCCGCAGGCGGGGGCTGGCCGCGGCCCACAGGCCGAAGGCGCCGTCGACGTGGACCCAGGCGCCGTGCCGGTGCGCGATGTCGCAGATCTCGCCGACGGGATCGACGGCGCCGGAGTTGACGTCGCCGATCTGCGCGCAGACGATGACCGGCCCGTCGAGGCCCGCGAGGGTGCGTGCCAGTTCGGCGGGGACCATCCGGCCCTTGTCGTCGACGGGGACGTTGCGGATGCGTGCCGTGCCGAAGCCGAGGTAGCGGGCGGCGAGGTCGATGGTCATGTGGTGCTGGGCGCCGGCGACGATGGCGATGTCCGGGGCGCCGCCCAGGCCGTCGCGTTCGACGTCCCAGCCCGCCTCCGCGAGGAGTTTGTGGCGGGCGGCGGCGAGGGAGGTCAGGTGGGCCATGGTGCAGCCGGTCGGGAACCCGACGGAGGCGTGTGCGGGCAGGCCCAGGAGTTCGAGGACCCACTGCGCGGCGACGTCCTCGGCGACGGCGATGGCCGGGGAGAGGTTGTAGAGGCTGGCGGTCTGGTCCCAGGCGGAGACGAGCCAGTCGGTGGCGATGGCCACGGGCAGGGTGCCGCCGGTGACGTAGCCGAAGTAGCGGGGTCCGTTGGCGGTCGGGATGCCGCCCTCGGCGACGGCCCGGCCGAGGAGTTCGATGGTGTCGGTGGCCTCGGCCGGGCCGGCGGGCAGCGGGCCACCGAACATTTTCAGCAATTGTTCGGAGCCGGCAGTGGCACCCACCGGCCGATCGGCGAGACCCGTCAGGTATTCGATGGCCTGCTGATAGGCCAATGCGAGAGGCGCACTGTCTGCTGTGGTCATACTACGAACGTAGGTGGCGGGTACTGACGTGCGACTGACTCAAATGGCCGGAACATCCGGTTACTTGGACTGCGCGGCCCGTTGGACTGTATTACTTTCCTTGCGACCCGTTCCGACCGGCGGGCCACACCGCGGTGAGCCATGAGACATGAGGAGTACCAATGTCCGACGAGCAGACACGCAAGGTTATCGACCAGTTCAACCAGGCATTCCAGCAGCACGACCCGGGCCTGTTGAAGGACCTCCTCGCCGAGAACTGCCGGCTGGAGAACTCCGGACCCGCCCCGGACGGTTCGAAGCACGTCGGATACGACGAATGTCTGCGGTTCTGGTCCTCGATCGCGTCGAACGCGCAGGCCACGTTCGAGGTGGAGGAGGTCTGGGTCGCGGGTGAGCGCGCGGTCTGCCGCTGGACGCTGCGCTGGGGCTCCGGCCCGAAGGACTTCGTCCGCGGCGTCAACGTGACCCGGCTGGAGAACGGTCTGATCGCCGAGAGCTTCGGCTACGTCAAGGGCTGATCCCGGGGCGCGGTACGAGCGCGGCACGCGCGCGATACGCGCGGAGAACGAGCAACGAGCAGAACGAGCGCGTCAACCGAAAGGGGGGCCCGGGCCGATCGGCCCGGGCCCCCCTTTTCCCGTTGTGCTGACGCCGTCGCGGGCGCGCCCCCGCTCAGTCGAGCTGCGAGACGATCATCACGCAGTCCTGGAGGGCCTTGGTGGCGTGCCCCTTGCCCTGGGTGTCCTCGACGAGCTGGGTGTTGCCCGGGGTGAAGGTCCGCCAGGTGCCGTCACTGACCCCGCACTCCAGAAGACCGCTGATCAGGGTCATGATCTGGCGGCGCGGCGCGGGGTGGAAGTCGCCCACGTACCCGGCCGGCAGGAAGAGGTAGACGGCCTGCTTGGCCGGCACGCCCTCGGAGACGAAGATCGGCGGCGCGGGCGGGGCGAAATTGACGGCGGTCACCTCCAGCGTCTCGTCGATGAAATGCGATTCGCCGTTCTCGTCGTTGTAGAGACGCGATACGGCGATTTTTGCGGTCTCGGCGCTCACGGGAACTCCCGGGGGTATCTGGTGAAGTGGCTCGATCGCCCTTCACTATCCCAGCGGCCACTGATGGGCCCCTGACCGTCCCCGAATTCGGGTCTCAGAAATCCATCAGCGCCGTGTCAGCGACGGCGTGCCAAGCTGAGTGCAGAGAAAGGCCGTTGGAGAGGTTCCCAAAGCGGCCGAATGGGGTCCGGTGGGGTTACTCGCCGGACGGGCTCTGCCCACGCAGGTTCGAATCCTGCCCTCTCCGCAGGTGCTCATCCCAGGCACGCGCATCCCGATCCGAACCAAGGGGTGCGCGTGTCTTTGGCATGAGGGGCCCCCGCCGCACCGGCCCGGGCCCCCTCCGGCGCCCCTCCCGCCCGGACCCGCGGAGCGAGGACGTGTATCCAGCCGATCCGCCCGCGGGTCCGCGTCGACGGATCCGATTCCCTCACCACCCCCGCGCGACCCGACCAGGCGTCGTTTCCCGAGCGACCTTGAGAGACATGGAGACGCAGTTGCCCAGCACCGACAACCACACCGGTCCCGCGATCCGCAGGACCGACGCCGCAGCGCTCGTCGAGGAGGTCTCGTCCTGGCTGACCGTGGACGCCGACGAGATCGACGCCAAGTTCCTCGGCGAACGGGGCCGCGTCGTGGAGGCGGTCACCCGGATGAACGCCGCCGCGGTGGCCGGCCCCGACCGGGACGACGCCCACTACCAGCAACAACTCCTGCTGTCGCGGATCTACCAGACGGTGATGCAGATACCGTCGCGGCCGACCGCCGAGGGCTCCGTACTGCTCCACGAGGTCACCCGCCTGTTGGAGCACGCCACCCTCACCACCGAGGACACCCACCTCGAACCCGGGCTGCTGGAGTCCGCACCGACCGAACCCAAGCAGTTCCTGTCCTGGCTCAAGGGCCTCGTCCGCAAGCACCGCGCCTTCAAGCACCCCTACTACACCGACTTCATCAACCGCGAGGCGCGCAGCGAGGACCTGCGCACGTACGTCATCCAGGAGTCGCTGATCGACGGCCGCTTCGACGACTTCCTCGCGATGATGCAGATCGGCACGGCCGGCGCGAGCAAGATGGAGATCGCCGGCAACTACTGGGACGAGATGGGCAACGGCGACCCCGAGGCCGTGCACACCCATCTGTTCAACAAGATCTACGAGGTCTTCGACGTCCGCGCCGAGGACCTGGAAGCCGCCATGACCACCACCGACCTGCACTCGGGCAACCTCGCGGTGCTGCTCTGCCGCTACCGCCACCTGTACCCGGAGGCGGTCGGCTTCCTCGGGATGACGGAGTGGCTGGCCCCCGACCGGTTCCGCAACGTCGTCCGGGCCTGGGAGCGGCTCGGGCTGCCCGAGGTCGGCATCACGTACCACCGGCTGCACATCACCATCGACTCGCAGCACGCGGCGGGCTGGTTCCACAACGTGGTCATCCCGAGCGCCGACACCCCCTACATGCGTCGGGGCATCGCCCGCGGCGCCCTGTGGCGGGCCAACTCCTCCGCCCGCCACCTCGACGAGCGCCTCGAACTGGCGCGGCTGTCCGCCGAGCGCACTCCCGTCGCCGCGGGCTGACGGCCGTGGCGTCGCCGAGCGGGCACGCGCTGCGCGAGCACGGGTTCGCCCTCACCGGGCTGCCGCCCGTGCCCGCGGTGGTCGCCGCCGGCTTCGGGGACCTCCCGCGGCGGCCCCTGCGGCTGCGGATGTCCTGGACGGCCGACGACGACTGGCTGTTCCAGTACGTCCCCTGCGCCCCGGCCGCAGGACCCGCGAGCCCCGTACGGGACCTCGCGGAGCGGCGGCTCGCGGCGGGGCTGTCGGCCCTGTTGCGGTCGACGCTCAGCGGGCCGTGGCTCGACATCCACGCGGACTGGCTGATCGACCTGCACCGGGTCCGCACCGTCGCCCCCGCCGGGGAGGCGGTGCGGGTCGAGCCGCCCGGGCCGAGGCCGGACGGCTGCGCGTTCGGCCTGGTGGCGGTGGTCGGCCGCGAGGGTACGGGGAGCCTGCGCTCCCGGCTGTACGGTCCCGGTCGCGTCGGGCCGCTCGTGGAGGCGGCCCCCGCGCCCGGGCAGGGGATCCTGCTGGACCGACGGGCCGTCGTCGACGACCGGCACGAGCTGCTGGCCGCGGCCGGCGGGCCGGTGGTCCAGGACCTCCTGGTCGCGCACCTGTCCCCGGCCTCCGGGCCGGTGGAGGCGGCGCCCGGCCCGGCCCTGCGGCGGCGCCCGATGCTGGTGCGCGGACCGACCGGCAGCGTGGTGCGCACCCGGCCGGCCCTGCGCTGAGGGCCGGACCGCGACGGAGGGCGGGGCGGTGGGAGTTCCCCACCGCCCCGCCCTCCGTGCGTCCCGGGTCCGGCCACGGCCGCGCCCCCGCACGGAAGTCCGTACGGGGGCGCGGGCGGGGAGGACGTACGGGTCTCAGGACGCGGCGGCTCCTTCCCGCAGCAGGGCGTCGAGGCGGGCGAGGCCCTCGTCACTGGCGCGGGCCGCCGCCAGGTCGTCGGGGGCGGCCGCGCAGGCCTGGAACTGTTCGACGACGAGCAGGCCCTGGGCCTGGATCTCCTCGTCCGTGGGCGAGGTCGGGGACGTCGGGGACGTCGGGTGCATCGGGGAGCCTCCCTCTCAGACCGCGTTGCAGGCGCGGAAGACGTGGACCAGCGCGGGCAGGCTGGCCCGGTGCTGGAAGGCGATGTACTCCGGCAGCACCGCGGAGGGCGCCCACTTCTGCTTGTACTCCAGCTGCGTGCGCGCCGGGTAGATGTGCGCGCCGTGCTCCCACAGGTGTCGCATGAACCAGTGGAAGCCCTGGCTGTGGCCCGGGAACTGGGGGGCCGTCAGCGAGGTGAAGGGGGTGAAGCCGAAGTGCAGCCAGCGGGTTCCCTCGGCGGTGAACACGTCCATGGCCGCCTTGTTGAGGGCCTCCATCACCCCGGGCGGGGAGTCGGGCTGCCGGCGGCTCAGGTCGTGCATCCAGCCGGGCTGCGGCCCGTAGACGGGCGCGTAGGAGACGTAGCCGATCAGCCGGCCGTCGTGGACGGCGGCGAAGAGCCGGCGCAGCGGCTGGTAGCGGCCTCCGGTCTGGCCGACGAGGAACTCCAGCGGTTTGACGCCCTCGCCCTTGGTGGTGAGCCAGGCGGTGTCGAGCGCGGCGATCCGGTCGGCCCAGTCCTCGTAGGGGACCTCTCGGATCTCCAGGCCGCTGCGCAGGGCCCGGGAGATCTTGTTGCGGAGCTGCATGAACTTGGTGCCGGCCAGGGTGAAGGTCTCCAGGTCGACGGCGTAGGAGGAGCCCATCTGGTTCACGGTGAAGCCTTGGTCGACGTAGACGTCGGCGTCCGCGCCCTGGAGCTGCACCGACACGATCTCGCGGCCCTGTTCGGCGGCGAAGGCGGTGAAGCCGGCCAGCAACCGGGCGCGGGGGCCGTCGGGGCCGGCCGGGGCGAAGGGGGCGAAGGGGCCGCCGAACTGCACCAGGTAGCGGCCCACGGGCCGGTAGACGATGATCCCGGGCTCGTCCGGCAGCCGGAAGTAGCTGTTCCCGTCACTGAAGGCGAAATACGCGCTCGGATTTCCGGCGTCCGCGTACTGCCGGATGGCGTCGAGGGCGACATCCGTCTCCAGAATCGTTCCGGTCATTTCAGATCCATTCTCCCGCGAGCACTTCCCCACTTATGGCACGGGTGGCGCGGCGCCACAAGTGTCGGATGGGTCCCCGGTCAGCCGCCCGTCAGGGTGAAGTCAGCTGAAACCGCTGGTCAGATGAGTGTCAGGCCTCAGTCAGACGGTGGATGGAACACTTCTTTCCGAATATTGCCTTTCGGATCGCAGGGAATGTCCCGACCGGTCCGGAGGAGAATTCCGAGAGAGCCCGAGGAGAAAACGCCGATGCGTTCCCTGACGACTGCGCGCGAGATCTGCGAGCAATTCCATCCAGGTCTTCTCGACGCGCTCGAGAACCTGCCGCTGACCGCCGCCGAGGGCGGGGCGCGGGAGAGTGCGGACAGCCCGGTGCTGGAGCTGTACCGCGAGCGCGGCGGTCCGGGGCTGCTCGTGCCCGCCGCGTACGGGGGCGCGGCCGCGGGCCCGTTGGAGGCGGTGCGGGTGCAGCGGGCCGTGGCCGCGGCGTCGCCGTCGTTGGGGGTGGCCTCGACGATGCACCACTTCACGGTCGCGATGCTGTTCCGGCTGGCGGAGGTCACCGACCGGCTCACCCCGAGCCAGCTGAAGGTGATGACGTCGGTGGCCTCGGACGGGCTGCTGCTGGCGTCCGGTTGGGCGGAGGGGCGCACCAGTCAGAACATCCTGACGCCGTCGGTCGTCGCGGAGCGCACCCCGGGCGGGTACCGGGTCAACGGGTCGAAGAAGCCGTGCAGTCTGTCCCGTTCGATGGACGTGCTGACGGCCAGTGTGGCGGTGACGGACGAGGACGGGCGCTCCGGGCTGGCGCTGATGCTCATTCCGGCGTCGTCGCCGGGCATCACGACCCGCCCGTTCTGGGGGACTCCCGTGCTGGCGGCCGCGCAGAGCGACGAGGTCGTGTTCACCGACGTCGACGTGCCGGCCGACCTCGTCATCCACAGCACCCCCGAGGACGCCGACCGGCTCGACGACCTGCAGACGGCCGGGTTCACCTGGTTCGAGCTGCTCGCCACCGCCACCTACGTGGGCGCCGCCTCGGAGCTCGTCGCCCGGGTGGTGGCCGGCGGTCGCGGCAGTGCCGACGAGCGGGCGCGGTTGGTGGTCCGGCTGGACGCCGCGGTCGCCCTCGTCGAGGGCGCGGCGCGGGCGTTGGAGGACGGCACCGAGGGCGACGAGGCGGTGGCGGCGGTGCTGACCGCCCGCTACGCCTCCCAGGACCTGCTGGCCTCGGCCGTCGACCAGGCCGTGGAGATGCTCGGCGGGATGGCGTTCATCCGTTCCGCGGACGTGGCGTACCTGGCGGGCGCGGTCCGTGCCCTGGCCTTCCACCCGCCGTCGCGCGCGAGCGTGGCCGCGGAGCTGGCCGACTACTTCGCCGGCAGCCCCCTGCGGCTGTCCTGATCAGCCGCCCCGCCCCAGCCGCCCCGCCCGCAGTCGCCCTGTCGGAAGGACACCCCTGATGGACATCAAGAATCCGGTCGAGTCACCGGTCACGTTCAACCTGCACCGCGCCGAGTACCTGGTCGCCTTCGCCGTGACGATCGGCCTGATCCTGTGGCACTTCACGGACATCCGGTGGTTCGCGGCGATCGGCCTGTTCCTCTACATCGACCTGCTGGGCTACATCCCGGGGGCCATCGCCTACCGGCGCAGCCCCGACGGGCGGATCCACAAGGCGTACTACGTCCTGTACAACACGATGCACAGCCTGCTCAGCGTGGCCCTCGTGGGTGTGCTGTGGATGTGGCTGATCGGACCCGAGTGGGCGCTGTTGGCGCTGCCGTTCCACGTGTTCGGCGACCGGGGCGTCTTCGGCAACTTCCTCAAGCCGTTCGGGTTGCCCTTCGAGCCGGTGCCGACGCCGCTGGTCGACCGGGTCACGGCGATGCTCAAGCGTCGTGCGGCCACCGACGGCCCGGTGCCGCTGCCCTACGAGGAGCAGGCCGCCGCCACCGGCGCCGCCGCGGCGGTCGGGGCACACCGGTGAGCCGCTATCAGACCTGGCTCACGGACCGTTCGGGTTCGGCGTCCGCGGAAGGGTACGAGGATCCGGAGGCGGCCCGGCTGGCGCTGCGCCGGTTGGCGTCGGGCGTGACGGTGTTGACCGTCAGCCAGGGCGGGGTCCGGCACGGCACCACGGCGAGCGCGGTGGTGACCCTGTCGCGGGACCCGCTGGTGCTGGGGGCCTGCCTGCGGCCCACGTCGACGTTCGCCTCGCTGGTGCGCAGGGCGGGCCGGTTCTCGGTGAACGTGCTGTCCTCGGCGCAGAACGACGTGGCGCGGCGGTTCGCGAACCCGGGGCGGCCTCTCGGGGACGCCCAGTTCGAGGGCTTCGACTGGTCCACCGACCCGCTCACGGGTGCTCCGCTGCTCGGCGGGAGCCTGGCGCACATGGCCTGCCGGATCCTCGGCTGGCACCAGGTCGGCGACCACGACATGCTCCTCGCCGAGGTGACGGGCGGCAGCCACACCGTGAACTCCCCCATGCTCAGCTTCGCCGGCCGCATGCACAGCGCCGCCGTCACCCCCGCGGCGTCCGGCACCGCCCCTTCCGGCGTTCCCGCCGCTTCCACCGTTTCCGTCTCTCCCAGCGAGGTGTCATGACCACCGTTCCGCAGATCCCCGTCGAGGCCGACTGGGACCGCGCGCCCAACCTGCTGGACGGCGCGCAGGAGATGACCCTGACCGCCGACGAGTGCGACCTCGGCTACTGGCTGTCGGCCGTCGCCCAGGGCACCCTGCGCGGGCGGGCCGAGGCCGGCCACGACGCCGTCACCCCCGACCACATGCGCGAGGACGGTCCGCTGCGCCGGGCGCTGGTGCTGGAGCTGGGCAACCGGTCGCTGGCGGAGTCCCGTGCGGTGGAGGTGCTGTCCCACTACGTGATCGGCGCGCCGGGCGTCGTCGAGCAGGAGTTCTTCGCCACGCAGGTCGTCGACGAGGCCCGGCACGCGATGATCTTCCGCAAGCACCTGGTGGACCTCGGGGTGCCCGCGGCGGGGCTGTTGGACTTCATCGAGGACCAGGGCGTCGACTACACGCGGCGGGTGCTGAACCCGATCGCCGAGTTCGCGACGACCGTGGTCCGCGACGAGGGCGACTTCATCGGCGCGGTCGCCGTGTTCACGATCGTCATCGAAGGGGTGCTGGCGCCGGCCGCCGAGCTCAGCGAACGCAAGTGGACGCTCCTGGACCCGGCCGCCGCCGAGATCGCGCGCGGCGCCTCGATCGACGAGATCCGCCACCTGACCGTGGGCAGCTCCATCGTGCGCGAGCACCTGGCGCTCAACCCCTCGTACCGGCCGCGGCTGATCGAGCTGATCCGGCGCGGCCGGCAGCTGTGGGACGAGCTGCCGTCGGAGGAGTTCGTACTGGAACGCGAGGAGCTGTTCCAGGAGGGCATGTTCGCCCACGCCGAACTGCTCGACGGGTACGAGGTCTTCCCCGGCTGCAAGCTGCTGGAGACCACTCCGAAGCAGCGCTACGACCTCGCCGAGCAGTGGACCGACGACATGGCCGAGGTGCGGCTGCCGTACATGGGCATCCCGGAGGCCGTCGACATCATCCGCAACCACCCGCGGTGAGCCGGTGACGGCGGGCGCCGGCACCGCGCCACCGCGCACGTCACCCGCGTCATCACGTGCGTCAGCGCGTCACCGCGCACGTCAACGCGTCACCGCGCACGTCAACGCGTCACCGCCGAGGACCGAGGAGCCGTCATGCACGACCCGCACGCCCTGTTGCAGGACGCGGCCGGGGCCGACCTGGCCCGCCGCGGACACCACCTGGACCGCGCCGCCCTGCGCGAGCTGACCGACCGGCGCTCCCTGCTCATCGCCGAACGCGACAAGCTGCGGGCCGAGCAGAACCGCTCCGCCCGCAGCGGGGTGCGGCCCGACGCGGCCGGGCGCGCCCGGATCCAGGAGGCCAAGGAGCGCCTGCGGTCGGTGTCGGAGGAGCTGCGGGTGGCGCAGGAGTCCTTGGACGCGTTGCTGCTGGCCGTCCCCAACCGGCCCCACCCGGACGTCCCCGACGGCACCGAGCAGGATCCGCCCGTGGTGCGGCGGGTCTTCGGGGAACCTCCGGGCTTCGGGTTCACCCCGCGCGACCACGTGGACGTCGGCACCCGGCTCGGCATCCTCGACCCGGTGCGGGCCGCGAAGCTCTCGGGCTCGCGCTTCGCGGTGACCCGGGGCGCGGGAGCCCGGCTGGAGCGGGCGCTGGCCTCGTTCCTGCTGGACCTGCACACCGGGGAGCACGGGTACGTGGAGCACGGCGTGCCGCACCTGGTGAACCGCGAGTCGATGACGGGCACCGGGCAACTGCCGAAGTTCGCCGACGACCTGTTCGCGACGGACGCCGCCGACCGGGAGCTGCTGTTGATCCCGACGGCCGAGGTGCCGCTGGTCAACCTGTACCGCGGGGAGACCCTCCAGGACGGCGAACTCCCGCTGGCCCTCACCGCGTTCACGCCCTGCTACCGGGCGGAGGCGGGCTCGTACGGGCGGGACACCCGGGGGCTGGTGCGGCTGCACCAGTTCGAGAAGGTCGAGCTGGTGCGGATCTGCCGGCCCGATCGGTCGCAGGAGGAGCTGGAGCTGCTGGTGGGGCACGCGGAGAGCGCGCTGCGCCGGCTGGGGCTCGCGCACCGGGTGGTGGAACTGCGGGCCGGGGACCTCGGGTTCGCCGCCCGGCGGACGTACGACATCGAGGTGTGGCTGCCGGGCCAGGGCACCTACCGGGAGATCTCCTCGTGCTCCGACTGCGGGGACTTCCAGGGGCGCAGGGCCGGCATCCGGGTCCGCGACCGGGACGGCGGCAAGGCCTTCGCGGCGACGCTGAACGGTTCGGCGTTGCCGATCGGCCGGACCCTCGTCGCGATCCTGGAGCAGTACCAGTGCGCGGACGGCTCGGTGACCGTGCCGCCCGCGCTGGTTCCGTACACGGGTTTCACCGCGATCGCCGCGGACGGTACTGCCGTGCCGGCCGGCCCGGCGGGTACGGGGGCGCTCAGCGGGGCCGCGTGAGCAGGGCCCCCCGGCCCCGGTCGGCGGCCCGGTCCCGGTCCCGGTCGCGCTCCCGGTCCGGCCACGGCAGGACCGTGACGGGGGCGAGGTCCCGTGACACGAAGGCGGTCATCGCCCAGGGCGCGTCCCGGTGGGTCGGCCGGAGTTCGGTCCGGCCGTGCCAGGGCGCGGGGCCGTGGCCGTTGATCCCGCGCAGGGTGACGGCGCCGTCGGGGCCGAAGTCCAGGTCGACCTCCCGGGCGCCGTCGGTGAGGCCGCGGCCGGTGGCCTTGACCGCGGCCTCCAGCAGGGTCCAGGCGTGGAAGAAGGTCTCCGGGGTCGCGCTCGCCGGTACGCCGGGGTAGACGAAGGTGAGCACGTCCAGGTTGGTGGCGGCCGGGCGGACCAGTTCCACGTCCACTCCCACCGGTCCGGTCTCGGTGGCCCCGAGCAGCAGCAGCCCGTCCGAGCGGGACCAGCTGATGTGCGTGCCGGGTCGGTCGGGCAGGTACGGCTTGCCCGCCGGGTCGTAGTGGATGCGCAACTCGGACGCGGGCATGCCGAGGCGTTCGGCGAGCAGCCGGCGGACGGTGAGCCGGGCGCGGTAGAAGCGGTGGGCGGCCCGGGCGTGGACGAACTCGGCGCCGCGGCGCAGCTCGTCCTCGGTGAGGCCCTCGGGATAGTGCGCGCTGATGTCGGTGGGGTCGACCCGGTCGAGGTCGACCAGCCATGCGTCCATCGTGCTCCTTCCATGGGTACGGTCCTTCGTCGCGGAAGGGGCGGCCTACAGGGAGAACACCTGCGTGGCGGAGAGCGCCGGGTCGCCGGGGCGGACGTGGAGCCGGCCGGCGGCCGGGTGCATGACGACCGCGGCGACGGTCCGCTCCGCCCGGATGTCCCCGCGGTCGGGGACCCGCAGGGGCTCCTTCGCGAGCAGCGCGAAGTGGTCCTCGGCGTCGGCGTCGCCGCGCAGGGCGGCGAGCCCGTCGGTGGCCGCGCGCAGCCGGCGCACCGAGGAGTTGCGGGCGAACACGTTCAGCTCGTCGGCCGGGGCGAAGTCCGGGTGGAGGAAGTGGTTGGTGTGGGCGAGGCCGGCGGGTCCGGCCTCCCGTACGCGCAGTTCCCCGTCGAGGTGTTCGACGTACAGGGCCCGTTCGGGGTCGCACAGCATGAGGGAGCGGGAGCTGGCCAGCGGCAGGCCGGCGAGGATCTTGAGGGCCTCGTCGACGCTGCCTGCGTGGTCCAGGAGGTGGCGGATGGCGAGGTACGGGGGGACGCCGGGGCGCCAGGTGCCGCCGAGGACCAGGTTGAGGCCGACGGCCAGGCCGTCGCTGTTGAGGCCGAGGTAGCCGAGGAGCCCGGCGAAGCTGAGGACCAGCGAGCGGCGGGGGGAGCCGGCGCGGGCGGTCTCCAGGACGGCGATGTGGCTGTCGAGGTTCCCGTTGAGGTCGACGGTCTGGGCGAGGACGGGGGTGCCGTCGATGGTGGTGCGGGCCCAGGTGGTGCAGTCGCCGGCCGTGGGGACCTTGGAGTAGCCCATGATCTCCCGGCGGAGTTGGAGCAGCCAGGCCTCGTCCTCGCCGATGCCGGCGCCCTCGGCGAGGCCCGCGACCTCCTCGGCGAGGTCGGGCAGGGCCGCCGCCACCTCCGCCCGGTGGGCGGAGACGGTCGGCAGCAGGTCGGGCAGGGTCAGGGGCCGGGCGGTGAGGTGGTTCAGCCGGGCCAGGCCGTCGTCGAGGAAGGCCCGCAGGGGGGCGGCGAGTGCCCGGCCGTGGGCGCGGCCGATGTCGCGGGGGGTGCCGCCGGCCCGTATGAAGGTGATGCCGTCGGCGGTGTTCACGCCGGTACGGCCTTCTTCGGGCCGCGGGCGAGGGCCTCGCGGACGGCAGGCCACTCGGCGCGCAGGATGCTGTAGAAGACGGCGTCGCGGCGGCGGCCGCCCGGCATGTAGTTGAAGCTGCGCAGGGTGCCCTCCTCGGTGGCGCCGATGTTCGCGAGGCCGCGGCGGGCCTGGACGTTGAGGACGTCGGTCTTGAACTCGGCGCGTTCGACGTCGAGCACCTCGAAGGCGTGGGCCAGCAGCAGGGCCTTGGCCCAGTGGTTGACGCCGCGGCCGCGGAAGTCCCGGCCGAGCCAGGACCAGCCGATCTCCAGGCGGCGGTCGGCCTCGGCCATGTTGCCGAAGCTCATGCTGCCCGCGATGCGACCGCTGTCCTTGTCGGTGATCACGTACACGACCCGGCGGCCGGCGGCGTGGTCGGCGAGGTTGGCGTCGAAGAAGGACTCGAAGTCGGTCTCGGTCTCGACGGCGGCGACGAAGTAGCGCCAGATGGCCGGGTCCATGGCGACGGCCCGGATGCCCTCGCGGTCCGCCTCGGTGATCGGGGCGAGGCGCACCCGGTCGTTCTCCAGGACGGTGGCGGCGTGGTCGGTCCAGGAGGCGTGGTCGGTCGAGCTCATGGTTCAGGCTCCGGTGGTCGCGTGGTGGCGGGTGAGGGCGTCGGTGACGTCGCGCAGCGTACGCATGACGGCGAGGTCGTGCTCGGTGAAGTGGGCGAGGTCCACTTCGGTCTCCTCGCACACCTCGGTGAGGAAGAGGACCTTGTTGAGGGAGGTCAGGCCGTAGGCGGCGACCATGTCGGCGTCGAGGTCGATGTCCTCGGGCTCGACCTCGGGGATCAGGACGAGGGACAACTGGGCGCGGGCGGCCTCTTCTACGAGCTGGGTGTCAGGCATGGATTCCGGCCTCCTGGTCGTGCAGCGGGGTGTGGTGGGCGGCCGCGATGGCGGGCCGTTTGGGCTTGTACTGGGAGGTCAGCAGGCCGTTGTCGATGCTGAACGGCGGATCGGCGACGAGGACACGGCTGATCCGCTCGTCGGCGCCGGTGGCGGCGTTGACGGCGGCGAGGCGGGCCGCGATGGCGGCGCGGTCGGCGGGCAGCGCGGCCGGCGACACCACGGCGACGAGGTCGGTCTGGGTGGGGCTGAACAGGACGCATTCGGCGACGGCCGGGTCGGCCCGCATCAGTTCCTCGATGGGCCGGACGATGACCTTCTTGCCGTTGTCGAGGACGATGACGTCGTCGGCGCGGCCCCGCACGAACAGGTAGCCGTCCTCGTCGAGCCGGCCGAGGTCGCCGGTGCGGACGGTTCCTTCGGCGTCGAACACTTTCTCCGAGTCGCCGGGGCGGGCGTACGCGTAGTGGTTGTTGACGGGGTGGGTGCTGCGGACGCTGATGACGCCGTCCTCGCCGATCAGCACCTCCTTGCCGCGCACCACCCGGCCGACGCTGCCCTCCCGGTGGGCGCCGGGGTGGTTCTTGGTGACGATGCAGGTCTCGTTGAGGCCGTAGCCCTCGAAGAGGGGCAGGCCGACGTCGGTGAAGAAGCGGAGCACGGCCGGGGAGGCGGGGGCGGAGCCGGTCCACAGGTAGCGGATCCGGTCGCCGAACAGGGCCCGGGCGGCCCGGCGCGGGTCCTGGCCGGTGGAGCGGCGCAGCCGGCCCTCGATCTGCCGGCGGGCGCTCTCGTAGAAGGCCGGTACGCCCATGACGACGGTGGGACGGACGCGGCGCAGGGTGGCGAAGGCGGCCTCGTAGGTGGTGAGGGTGACGTCGTGGCCGTGCAGCAGCGCGGAGTACACCCAGTAGCGCTGTTGGAGCAGGGAGAGCGGGAGGAAGACGAACAGGTCGTCGCCGGGGCCGTGCGCGAAGATCTCCTGGACGGCGGTGAGGGAACTGTCGATGCTGCCGGCGGTGGCGCCGAGGCCCTTGGGGACGCCGGTGCTGCCGGAGGTGAACTTGATGGTGGTGACGTCGCGGAACCCCCAGTGGACGGGGGGCAGGGGCCGGTCCGGGGCGCCGTCGGGCTCGGTCAGGCCGAGGATCGGGTCGGTGCCGAGGACGCCGGGCGGCCACGGGGCGGGCTGCTCGGCGGACGGTTGGGCGGGGCGGTCGGCGGACGGTTCGGCGGGCCCGGCCGGGGCGGCCCGGTCGGTGTACAGCAGGCGCAGGCCGTAGCGGTCCATCAGCTCGGCGGACGGGGTGAACTTGCCGGGCTCCAGGCCGGCCGTCTGCGCCCCGAGGCGCAGCGCGGCCAGGTCGAGCAGGACCCACTCCAGGCTGTTCGCGGCGAGGATCCCGATGCGGTCGCCGGGGCCGATGCCGTGGGCGTCGCGCAGGTGGTGGGCGAGGCGGCCGGAGCGTTCGTACAGCTCCCGCAGCTCGATCGTGCGGGTGCCGTCGAGGCGGGCGACGGAGATCCTGCCGGCGGCGGGCGGCCCGCCGACGATCCGCCGGATCGTGTCGGGCCCGGCGCCCGGTGCGCCGCCGGGCGCGGGGCGTACGGGCGCCGGTGAGGGCGCCGCGCCGGTCATCGGGGCACCTCCGGGCGCAGCACGGCGGCCATGGCGCGGACGGTGTCGACCTCGGCGAACCGGTCGAGGGTGAGGGTGACGCCGAACCGTTTGCGGGCCGCGGTCAGGATCCGGGCCGCCGCGATGGAGTCGCCGCCGAGGGAGGCGAGGGTGTCGAGGGCGCCGACGTCCGGGCGCCGCAGGACGGTGGACCAGATGTCGCAGAGCACCTTCTCGGCCTGGCTGGCGGGGGCGCTGCCACCCGCCTGCGGGGCGGGGGCCGTCGGGTCCTCGGCGCCGAGCGCGGCCAGCTTCGTACGGTCGACCTTGCCGTTCTTCGTCAGCGGGAGCGAGCCGTGCCAGAGCACCGCCGCGGGCAGCATGTAGTCCGGCAGGTCGGCGCGCAGCGCCCGACGGACCTCGTCGAGGTGCGGGCGGTGGGAGCCGGCGGGGACGAGGTGGGCGACGAGCCGGTTGCCGTGGGCGGCGACGACGGCCCGGGTGACGTCGGCCAGGGCGGCGAGCCGGGTCTCGACCTCGCCGGCCTCGATGCGATATCCGTTGATCTTGATCTGGAAGTCGCTGCGGCCGAGGATCTGGATGTTCCCGTCGGGCAGGTACCGGCCGAGGTCGCCGGTGCGGTAGAGGCGTTCGCCGCGCACGTCGTCGGTGAAGAACCGTTCGGCGGTGCGCTGTTCGTCGCCCCAGTAGCCGCGGGCGAGGCCGGTGCCGGCGGCGACGATCTCCCCGGTGACCCAGTCGGGTGCGTCGAGGCCGTCCCGGTCCAGGACGTAGGCGCGGTTGTTGGCGTTGGGCCGCCCGTACGGGATGGACTCGCTGCCGTCCTCGTCCTCGCCGACGGGGTGCAGGATGTTCCAGATGGTCGTCTCGGTGGGGCCACCGAGGGAGACCACCTCCAGGCCGGGCGTCATCACGCGCAGGGCGGCGGGCAGTTCGGGCGGGATCCGGTCGCCGCTCATCATGACGAGGCGCAGGGCGGGCGGCGGCGAGCCGTCGGTGCGGGCCTGCTCGTGGAGCAGGCCGGCGATGGCGGGGACGGAGTTCCACACGCTGACGCCGTGCTGTCGGCACAGGTCGAGCCAGTGGGCGGTGTCGACGGCCTTGTCCTGGTCGGGCATGACGAGGGCCGCGCCCGCCGACAGGGCGCCGAAGACGTCCCAGACGGAGAGGTCGAAGTTGAAGGCGCTGATGGCGAAGAAGCGGTCGTCGGGGGTGATGCGGAAGCGGGTGTGGCAGTCGGCGACGACGTTGGTGACGTTGCGGTGGGTGACCATGACGCCCTTGGGGGCTCCGGTGGTGCCGGAGGTGTAGAGGACGTACGCGAGGTCGTCGGGGTGGGAGCCGGGCAGCCGGTCGGGGACCTCGGCGCGGCCGGTGGCCGGGCCGGTGAGGTCGAGGGTGTGCAGGGAGGCGCGGAGTCCGGTGTCGGGCGCGGTGGTGTCGGTGAGCACGCACCGCACCCGGCCGTCGGCGAGCATGTAGTCCTGCCGGGCGGCGGGCAGGCCCGCGTCGACGGGCAGGTAGGCGGCTCCGGCGAGGACGGTGGCGAGGATGCCGATGATCTGCTCGGGTCCGCGCCGCATGACGAGGCCGACGAGTTCGCCCCGGCCCACCCCGTGGGCGCGCAGCCAAGCGGCGGCGGTGGCGGCCCGGTGCAGGAGTTCGCCGTAGCCGACGGTCCGGTCGGCGGTGAGGATCGCGGGCGCCCCGGGGGTGCGGGCGGCCCGCGCCACGATGGCGTCGCCGAGCATCTCGTCGGGCAGGGCGACGGCCGTGTCGTTCGCGGCGAGCCGGCGGGCGCGTTGCGCGGGCGGCAGCAGGTCGAAGCCGTGGCGCTGCCAGGCCGGCGCGTCGACGAGGGTTTCGAGGAGCGTGGTGTAGCCGTGCGCCAGGTCGTCGAGGAGGCCCTCGCAGAACAGTTCGTCGAGTCCGTCGAGTTGGACGACGAGCCCGCCGTGCTGCTCCATGGCGAAGGCGTTCAGCCATACCTGGGGGGTCTGGCTGACGGAGAAGACCTCCTTGCCGAACAGTTCCAGGGCCGAGCCGTCGACCTCGCTGCTGACGTGCCCGATGGCGCTGTTGAAGGTGTACGGCATGCGGGCGCCGGCCAGTCCGCCGCGCCGGCGGGCCAGTTCCCTGAGGACCTCGATGCCGGAGAAGTGGCGGTGGTCCATGTCGGTGTGCAGCTGTTGTTGGAGGGCGCGGGCACGTTCGGCGAAGGTCAGGCTCCGGTCGGTGGCGGCCTCGACGAGGAGGGTGTCGGAGAACGGTCCGATGGCCTCGAAGATCCGGGGGTGGATCGGCGGCCGGTTGGCGACGGTGGTGGTGAGCGTGAAGCGTTCGCCGGCGCCCCAGGTGGCGAGGGTTTCGGCGTACGCGGCGAGCAGCAGGGCGGAGGGGGTCAGTCCGGCCTCGGCGGCCCGCTCCTTGAGCGCGGTCCAGGCCGTACGGTCCAGCCGGACGGAGCGTTGGGTGAACCGCGAGCCGGACAGGGCGGCGGGGCTGGTGCGCAGGGGCAGGTCGGGGTGGGGGGCGAGGTCGTCGGCGCGGGCCGTCCAGTAGTCGCGGGAGCGGCGGGCGGGGGCCCGGTCGCGGGCGGCTTCGAGGGCGGCGACGTAGTCCTCGAAGGGGAGTTCGTCGCAGGGGACCTCCTCGGGGGCGTCGGCGGCGGGGCTGCGGTAGGCGTGCCACCAGGCGCGGAAGAACAGGAACATGCTGATCCCGTCCATCACGAGGCCGTCGTGGCCGACGTGCAGGACCATCCGGTCGTCGGCGAGGAGGGTGACGTCGGCGGTGAGCAGTGGGGCCTGGTCGGCGGGCAGTACCTGGTGGGAGCGCATCTCGCGGAGTTCGGCGCGGATGAGTTCCTGTTGGCGGGGGGTGTGGGCGCGCAGGTCGAGGACGCCGATGCGCGGTCCGTGGTCGCCGTGTTCGGTGACCTGCCGGTCCGCGGACAGGAAGCGCGAGCGCAGGGCGCTGTGCGCGGCGACGACGCCGGCGAGGGCGCTCCGGAGTCGGTCGACGTCCCAGTGGCCCTCGATCTCGTGGAAGACGTGGCTGGCGACGTCCCCCACCTCGAAGACTCCGCTGCGGCCCGCGTAGTAGCCGCGTTGGAGGGGGGTGAGGGGGAAGCCGGGGCCGTGCTCGGCCTCCCGGGCGAGGTGGGCGACGAGGGCGGGCTTGGCCGCCTTGAGGCGGGCGATGAACTCGGGGTCCATCCGGTCGCGGTTGCCCTGGATGCGCAGGTCGCCGTCGGTGAGGGTGACGGACAGCCCGCGTCGGCCCATTTCGCGCAGCAGTTGGAGGTGGTTCATCGGGGCTCTCCCGAGGTCAGGGCGGCGACGGCGGCGGGTTCGGCGCGTTCGGCGATGACGGCGGCGAGTTCGGTGAGGGTGCCGCCGTGCAGGAGTTCGTCCATGGACAGGTCGACGTCGAGGGCGTCGAGGATCTGGTACTGGACGGTGACGGCCTGGAGGGATCCGGCGGCGAGCTGGGTCAGGGTGCGGTCGGCGATCGGCTCGTCGTCGCCGAGGCGCAGGACGGTACGGGCGATCCGGGTGAGCCAGGGCGTCAGGGCGGGTTCGGCGGCCTGTTCGGCAGCGGGTTCGGCAGCCGGTTCGGCATCGGGCGACGGCCGGAAGAACACGGCGTCGGCGAGGTCGACGGCGCTGCCGGGGGTGAGGAGTTCGACGGTACGGGGCCAGGTGCTCGGAGCGTCCTGGCCGAGGGCGGCGGCCAGCCGGCCGGCGAAGCGGGGCATGACGGGGGCGGCGGCGTGCGCGAGGAGTCGGGCGGCCGCCAGTTCCAGGGCGACGGCGGTGCGGTTCTCCGCCTCCCATCCCGGGGTGTCGGTGAGGAGGCCTTCGGCGCGGCCGAAACGGAGGGTGTCGCGGACGATGCCGTCGAGTTCGGCGGCGGCCTGGTTGAGGGAGAACGCGTCGTTCTCCAGGGCCGCGGTGACGGCGCCGAGGCGGGTCCCGAGCCGGGCGAGGAACGCGGAGTGCTCGGGCGTCCAGTTGCCGGCGTCGGGGGCGCGGCCTCCGTGGTGCTTGGCGACGCGGGCGCCGAGGTCGGTGAGCCAGTGCTGCCAGGCGCCGATGAGGGTGTCGTTCAGGGCGGCCTCGTAGGCGACGCGCGTGTAGTCGGTGCGCAGGCCCTCGGGGCGGGTGGCGGCGAGGAAGTAGCGGACGGCGTCGACGGTGTCGGGGCCGAGGACGTCCTTGCCCCAGATGGCGTGCCGCCTGCTGGTGGAGAACTTGGCGCCTTCGAGGAGGTAGAACTCGTTGACGTGGTAGTCGATGTCGGGGTTCCAGCCGGGGAAGGCGAGCCGGTACAGGACCGGGTAGAGCACCGAGTGGTAGAAGCTGTTGTCGTAGCCGAAGAAGTGGACGATCTTCCAGTCGGGCGCCGGCTCGGCGGCCCGCCAGGACCGGCCGAGGCGGGCGCCCAGGGACTGGATGCCGTGCAGGAACCCGTAGCTCATCTCGGGCCAGACCCAGATGACCTGGCCCTCGGTGGCCGGCTCGCGGGGTTCCACGCCCCAGTCGGAGGGGTGGGTCAGCGGGATGTCCACGCGGGGGCGGCGGAAGAGGCGGTCGGCGAGCTCGCGGAGCCGGGCGGGGACGCGGCCGGTGCGGTGGTGGGCGCGGACCTCGGTGGCGAAGGTGTGCAGCGGCAGGGTCCAGCGGGCGGTCGCGGCGGTGCGGGGCGCGGCGGTGGAGACGGTGGAGCGCGGGTCGGTGAGGTCGGTGACGGTGTTGGGTTCGCCGCACTCCTCGCAGATGTTCCCGTTGGTCGGGTGGGAGCAGCCGGGGCAGCCGCCCTTGACGTCGGCCTCGTAGAGGTACTGGCCGGTCGTGGCGTCGTGCAGGGCGTCCTGTTCGGTGACGGCGACCTCGCCGGAGGCGACGACGCGGCCGAAGAAGTCCTGGAGGCCCTCGCGGTAGCCGGGGTCCTGGTCGGTGACCGTGTACTGGTCGAGGGGGATGTCCATCAGCCGCAGGGTTTCGGCGATCTCGGCGCTGTAGTGCGCGGCGGTCTCGGCGGGGGTGCGGCCGTCGGCGCGGGCGGCGCCGAGGACGTAGCTCTGGTAGTCGTCGCTGCCGGTGAGGTGGTAGGCCTCGGCGCCGTTCATCCGCTGGTAGCGGGTGAAGGCGTCGGCGCCGAGGTAGGGGCCGCCGAGGTGGCCGAGGTGCAGGTCCCCGTTGGGGGTGGGCGGGGTGGAGAAGACGAAGACGGGCCGGTCGCCGAAGCCCTTGCGGGCGGGGTTCGCGGCGGAGGTCGCGGCCCGTTCGGCGTCGCGCCAGTACTGGGTGAAGAAGACGAGGTCGCCGGCGTCGGGGCCGCCGGTGTTCTCCAGGACGTGGGACTCGAACGGTTCGAAGAGGACGACGGTGCCGGGGGCGGCCGGGTGGCGTTCGCCGTCGATGACGAACTCCCCCTGCCCGGCGGTGATCACGAACAGTTCGGTCTCGTCGTGGCGGTGGTGGTCGGTGGCCCGGCCGGGTGCGATCCGGCCCCAGCCGGCGGGTGTGCCGAGGCCCTCCACACCGCTCATGTCGATGCCGAACGCCTGCTCCAGGACGTCGGCGTCATAACTGGCGATGATCATGTCGTGGCCTTTCGCGGGGACGGGCGGGACGGAAGGGACGCGGGCGGCGGCAGGGACGGGATCAGGTCGGCGGCGCGGGCGGCGAGCGCCGGCGCGAGGCGGTAGCCGGAGCCGCCGGCCGCGCCCGCGAACAGGAGCCGGCCGTAGGGGTCCAGCGGGGTGACGACCGGGGTGCCGGCGGCCCCGTACGCGTCGCAGAAGACCCGGCCCGACCGGCAGTGCGCGGCCAGGCCCGGGGCGTAGCGGGTGAGCAGGGCGCGGGCGTCGCGCAGGTGGCCGGCGGTGAGGGCGGGGTCGACGGTGTCGGGGTCGACGTCCCACTCCTGGCAGGTGTAGCTGAACAGCCAGTGGCCCCGGTGGTGCAGGGGCAGCAGGAAGGCGTCCTCGGTGTGCAGGACCACGGCCCGGTCGCCGGGGGCGCAGGGGACGTCGATGTGCAGGGCGACGATCTTCTTGACGCGGGCGCCGAGGGGCGCGACGAGCTCCCGCCAGGCGGGCGCGGCGAGCCAGGGCCCGGGGGCGAGGACGACGTGGTCGGCGTCGAGGGAAGCGCCGCCGGTCAGGGTCAGGCGGGTGCCGCCGGGGCCGGAGGCCAGCGCGGTGACCTCGACGCCCTCCCGGAAGGTGACGGCGGGGCGCAGGTCGGCGGCGAGGCGCTGGGTCAGGGCGTGGACGTCGGCGTACTGGCAGCCGTCGCCCTCCCAGGCGCCGTGACCCCGGGGCAGGGCGGGGACGACGGCCGGCAGTTCGGCGGTCCAGCGGAGCTTGGCCTCGGGGAGGTGGACCTCGCGCAGGTGCTCCTCGGCCCGTTCGGGTGCGATCACCGTCATCCCGAGCGGGTGGATGGGCAGGTCGGGGCGGGCGGTGCGGAGGTCCTCGTAGAAGCGCTGGCTCTCGGCGGCGAGGGTGCGGACGGTTTCGTTCGCGCCGCGCGGGAAGTGCAGTCCGGCGGACCGGCGGGTGGCGCCGCAGCCGGTCATGTCGCGGTCGAGGACGGTGACGGTGGCGCGGGGGTCCCGGGCGAGGACTTCACGGGCGATGAGGACGCCGAGTATCCCGGCGCCGACGACGGCCACGTCGGTACGGGCGCGTGCGGGCCCGCCGGGGGACGCGGCGGGCGCGGGGGACGCGGCGCCCGTCGCGGGTATGCCGGGTTCGGCGGCGCGTTCGGCGCCGCGGTCGGCGGGCATCAGGCGCTCCACCGTTCGTCCTGGGGCGCCTTGGAGGACCACTCGATGAAGGAGGACAGTTGCTCGTCGCCGCGTACGCCGCACAGCCGGTCGGCGATGCGCCGGCTGCGCCAGGCGTTGAGGCTGAGGTTGGGGTCGGCCAGTCCGCGCTGGCCGCGGACGCCGTTCTGGACGAAGACGCGGCGGTCGGCGGGGCCGTCCCAGCGGACGGCGTAGTCCTCGTCGACGCGCAGTTCGTCGCCCTCGCGTTCCAGGCGGTCGGCGAGGGGGGCGAGGAAGTCCATGGCGGCGGGCCGGTAGCCGGTGGCCCAGACGACGATGTCCGCCTCGAACTTCTCCACGGAGTCGGGCTCGCCGGTGTGGCGGGCGCCGACCTCCCAGCCGCCGAACGGGCCGGGGCTGACGTCGAAGACCTCGCGGCTCGGGTGCAGGGCGACCAGGTCCTCGTTGCCCTCGACGAACCGGTGGACGTAGATGCTCTGGTAGATCTCCCGCAGGGTGGATTCGGAGATGCCGTCGCTGGTCAGGAGGTTGCGGGAGTTCATGGCCTCGCGGCGTTCGCGGGGCAGTCCGTAGAAGTAGTCGGCGTGGCTGGGCATGTAGTAGTCGTTGGTGAAGGGCGAGTCGTCGATGGGGAGGTAGTTCGGCCGCCGGGAGATCCACGAGACGCGGCGGGGCAGTTCCCAGCCGCTGCGGGAGATCAGGTCGAGGAAGGCCTCGGCGCCGGACTGGCCGCCGCCGACGACGACGACCCGCTTGCCGCCGACGTCGCGGGCCGAGCCCAGGTAGTCGGCGACGTGGAACTGGGTGGGGCCGAGGAGGTCCGCCCCCTGCGGCGGCACCCAGGGCCGGCTGCCGACTCCGACGACGACGTTGTCCGCGGTGACCGTGCGGCGGTCGGTGTCGACGGTGAACACCTGGCGGTCGTCGTCGAAGGCGACCGCGCGCACGCCCTCGCCGAAGACGACGTTCTCGTTGCGGCGGCCGGCCCACGCCAGGTAGTTGCGGAACTCCAGGCGCGGCACGTCGTCGAACTGGGCGTTGAGGAAGTGGTAGACGCGGCCCTTGGCGTGCAGGTACGCCAGGAACGAGAAGGGGCTGGCCGGGTCTGCGAGGCTGACCAGGTCCTTGAACTGGGAGACCTGGAGGGTGGTGCCCGGGATCTGCTGGCCGTCGTGCCAGCCGAAGGACTCCTTGCGGTCGAGGAAGAGATTGGGTACGTCCGGCCTGCCGTGCAGCAGCGACGCCAGACTCAGGTTGGCCGGGCCCACGCCGACGCCGAGGCAGCGGACGTGCCTGGTGCCGGGCCGGAAGCTCTCGTGCCCCATGATCGGAACCTCTCGTTCGAATCGGTGATCAGCAGGTGGGTGCAGGGGGGAGGGTGGCGACACCGGGCCTACGCGGCCGGGCGGGTGCGGACGGCGATCAGGCCGAACAGGGTGGCGAGCAGGGAGGCGGCGCCGACCAGCGGCCAGACCAGCGAGCCGAACTGGAGGAAGAGCCAGGTGCCGGCCATCGGGCCGAGGGCGGAGCCCAGGCCGAAGACGAACTGGAAGCTGCCGATGTAGCGGGAACGCAGCGCCTCGGGACCGGCGTTGGCCGGGTAGGCGAAGACGGCGGGGCCGCCGAGGATCTCGCCCAGGGACCAGACGAGCGTGCCGATGACGATGGCCGCCGGCCCGATCGGCAGTCCGTAGCAGGCGACGCCGGCGCCGACGAGGGCGAAGCCCAGGCCGATGGTGATCTTCATGGGCCAGCGCTGCGAGACCTTGGTGACCAGCAGCTCGAAGGCGATGACGATGACGCCGTTGAGCGCGACGGCGAAGGTGTACCAGAACAGCGCCATCCGGGCTTCCGCCATGTAGAGCGGCAGGGTGGACAGGTACTGCATGTAGACGGCGGAGTGGAAGAACGCCGCGACGAGGTAGAGCAGGTAGCGGCGGTCGCGCAGGACCGCGCCGTAACCGCCGGTCCCCACGGGGACCCTCGCTCGCCCGGCGCCCGGCGCGGACTTCGTCCGGGCGGGCAGGGTGGCGCGGGCCACCAGCGCGAAGGCCAGGGCGAGGGCGGCCTCGCCCCAGAACAGCAGCGTGTACGTCCGGCCGCCCGCGTGGTAGAGCGCGTAGCCGAGCAGGGGCGCGGCGGTCGCTCCGACGTTGAGTCCGAAGCGGTACATCGCGAAGATCATGATCTGCCGGTCGCCGTCGGTCCGTTCGGCGAGGAGGGTGGCCGACGCCGGCCGGAACAGTTGGGCGCCCAGACTGACGAGGGCGATCGCGGCGAGCAGCGGCAGGAAGCCGGGCAGGTACAGCAGGGCGGCGGTGAGCACGGCGGTGCTGCTCATGGACAGGACGGTGGCGCCGCGGATGCCGAGCCGGTCGGCGAGGGTCCCGCCGACGAGCGAGCCGACGACGGCCCCCGCCCCGTACACGCCCAGCGCGATGACGGTGCGGCCCTTGGAGTGGCCCTCGGCGGTGAGGAAGAGGACCAGGAAGACGTGCAGGAAGCCGCCGAGCCGGTTGACGAGCACCCCGGCCAGTACGGTCTTCACCGCGCTCGGGGCCTCCTTGAAGGTGATCCACACCCCGGGGGCCGGGGCCGGCGCAGCGGCTTCCCGTTCCGTTTCGGCGGGCCGGACGTCAGTGCTCATCGGGGTCCTCCGGGTCGACGACGACGGTGACGGCGGCCCGGACGGCCCGTTCCAGGGCGTCGAGCCCGTCCGGGGTGGGCGCGTCGATCAGGAAGGTCACCGCCCGGTCGTCGGAGCAGGCGAGCGGCTGGAGCCGGGCGCCGGCCTCCTTCAGGACGAGCAGGGCGCGCAGCGCGGGCCCGTCGCCGGGCTCGCCGGGCGCGCACTCGGGCCAGGTGCCGGCCTCGCCGACCCACTGGGGACGTACGCCGGGCCAGTCGAGGGTCACGTCGGCGAGGCAGCCCGCCTCGTGCTCCAGGTAGACCTGGCGGGTGAAGCGGCGCGGCGGCGGGTAGCCGGCGCCCTCTCCGAGGGCGATCCGGACGATCTCGGGCTCCAGGGGCTGCCCGGTGGCCAGGTGGTAGAGGGCGACGAGGCCGTCCCCGGGGGTGCGGGCGGCGACCTCCATCAGGCGGGGTTCGCCGTCCTCGCCGATGCGCCACTCGGCGTGGGCGATCCCGTCGCGGAAGCCGAGCACCGCCAGCATCCGGCGGTTGGCCGCCAGCAGGACCTCGTCCTCGCCGGTGCGGGCGTTGGGGACGGAGTGGGCCAGCTCGACGAAGGTCCGGTCCCCGGACTCGGTGGTCTCCTTGCGGGTCACCGAGGTGAAGAGCGGTTCGCCGTGCTGGACCAGCGACTCGACCGAGTACTCCTGGCCGGTCACCTTCTCCTCGATCATCAGCGTCTCGTGCTCGGGGTACTGCGGCAGCAGGGCGTGCAGTTCGGCGGCGTCCGCGACGGCGACGACGCCCGAACTGGAGTGCCGGGTGGCGGGCTTGGCGACGACCGGGTAGCGCAGGGCGGTCAGGTCGGCGTCCTCGCGGGCGCCGGGCGGCAGGACGAGGGTGGCGGGGCTGAACTCCTCCAGGTACCAGCGCTGGAGGTACTTGCTGCGGCACACCCGGGTGGCGCGCAGGCCCGGTCCGGGCAGGCCCAGGGCGTCGCACAGCAGGCCGGTCTGCTCGACGAGGGTCTCGCCGACGGCGTACGCGCCGCGCACGGTGTAGCGGTCGCGCCAGGCGCGGGCGGCGGCGACGAAGCCGGGGGTGAAGGAGCCGTCGAGGTCGAGGGAGCCGTCGACGTAGGCGATCTCGTCGATCAGGGACGCCGGGTGCTCGGGGTCCTTGCGGGCCCGACGGACGGCGTCGCGGTTGGTGTCGGGGGTGATGAGCAGGATCCGCAGGCCGCGGGCGGCGAGTTCCTCCAGGTAGCGGGGGTTGCGGCAGACGACGCGGAAGGCTCCGGTGAGGACGAACGCCTCGGGCAGTGCGGGGGTTTCGGGGAGGCGGACGGGCTGCGTCATGCCGGGACTCCTGACGGGGTGGTGGTTTCTTCGAGGGCGCCGCCCAGGCCGTGGGCGCCGAGGAAGGCGAGCCAGCGGCCGGTGTCGCCGGGCGCGGCGGCGCGGTTGAGTCCGGCGGGGAGGGCGCCGGCCAGGATCCGGGTGACGCCGTAGGCCACGGGGAGGCAGACGCAGCGGGCCATCGCGGATTCCTCGGCGTCGCCGGTCAGGTCGAGCAGGTGGGAGCCGCGCCAGGACGGGCCCGCCGGGGTGCGCAGTTCGAGTGCGACGGACAGCACGACGCGGTCGCGGTCGGCGGGGGTGGTGGGGTACCGGGCGGCGAGCGAGCCGGCCAGGGCCCGGACGGCCCGCTGGTCCCCGGTGGAGACGGTGTCGAAGACCTCCTTCCAGGCGGTGTGCCACCCGGCGTTGCGCAGGGTGCCGCGGACGAAGGTGTCGAGCCGCCAGTGGTCCGGCATGCCGTACTGGGCGACGAAGGGGAGGCTGTCGCGGTTCGGGTAGGCCTCGAACTCCTCGCCCGCCAGGGTCAGGGAGCGGGTGGCCTCCCAGGGCCGCGGGACGGTGCTCTCGGCGCCGGCCTCGATGTGCCGGGCCGGGGACCCGAGGGCGGCGAGGACCCCGTACGGGGCCCAGCTGAAGCGGTAGCGGAAGGGGTTGGGGACCGCCGGTACGCCTCCGCAGTAGGAGGTGAACACGGCGGTCGCGGGTATCTCCCCGAGGGCCGCGCGGCCCCGTGCCACCAGGTCGTGGGCCAGCAGGTGGTCGATGCCGGGGTCGAGTCCGGCCTCGGTGAGCACGACGGTACGGGTGCGGTCGGCGGCCTCCCCGGCCAGTGCGGCGAGTTCCGGGGAGACGTAGCTGGTGCAGGCGAAGTGGGCGGCCTTGTCGGTGGCGAGGCGCAGCAGCTCGGCGTGTTCACCGGCCGGGAGCATGGAGACGAGGACGTCGCCGGGGCCCACCCCGGCCGCCAGGGCGGCCGGGGTGAACGCGCGGACCTCGGCGCGGCCCGCCAGGCCGAGGGCGGCGAGGCGGGCGGCGCCGCGCTCGGCGGTGCGGTCCCACAGGACCACCCGTCGGGCGCGTTCGCAGACGAGGGAGAGGCCGGAGCGGCCGGTGGACAGGCCGGTGCCTATCCAGTGGACGGTGCCGGACGCCGCGGCCGCGGCGGGCGCGGCGGTCGCGGGTTGGTCAGCGGACAAGGGGATCCTCCTGGGCTCGGACGGCCGTCCGGTAGGTGTGCAGGGCGCGCTCCCAGACGTCGTCGGCCGGGGCGGCCAGGCGCAGGAGCTGGGGGGCGAGTTCGGCGGAGAACGCGGTGGCGGCCTCGACGGGCAGGAGCGAGGGCAGGTTGTCGATGGCGATCAGGTCGAGGGGCCGCTCCGGGCCGGCGCGCAGGGCGCGGACGGGCTCCGTCCAGGTGGTGGTCTCGTCGTAGACCGGCAGGACGTTGCAGTCGGAGGTGACGTCGCAGGTGACGTCGGAGACGAGGGAGAGCCGGCGGCGGGGGTCGTCGAGGTCGGCCTTGGTCAGGAACGGCGGTACGGGCGTGGTGGTCAGGACGGTGTTGACCATCAGGTCGTGGCCGAGGAGGGCGGCGCGGTCGAGGTCGTGGGTCTCGGCCAGGTCCCAGCGGGTCGGGTCCAGGCCGGCGGTGGTCAGCGCGTCGCACGCGCCGCGGCCGCTGCGGCCGAGCGCGCCGATCACGAGGGCGGTGGTGGGGTCGCCGGGGGTGGCTCCGGAGGCGAGCAGGGCGTCCAGGGCGGGCCGGTCCGTCGGGCGCAGCGGGGTCGTGAGGGCGCCGCGGTGGTGCAGGACGGCGAGGGCGGCGCCGACGTACCCGGCCCAGTAGCCGAACGCGGCCACGCGGCGGCCGGCTCCGTCGGTGAGGTACTCCATGTCGAGGAGGGCGCCGCCGCCGGCGGTGAAGCGGGCGAGCAGTTCGCGGGCTCCGGACTGGCCCTTGTAGGCGTGGCCGAAGTAGATGTGCCGGTGGCGCAGGGCGGGCGCGTCGGGTCCGGCGGGCAGTTCCTTGAGGCCGAGGACGTAGGCGTCGTCGGGGGCCTGCTCGTGCCAGGAGGCGGTCGGGGCGGTGGCGCAGCCGGCGGCGGCGTAGTCGGCGAGCGGGAACACCCGCTGGTCCGACTCCTCGACGGTGATGCGGATGCCCTCGGCCACCAGGCGGCCGGCGTCCTCGGGGGTGAGGGGGGCGCGGCGTTCGGTGGCACGGGCCTCGTGCCGCATCCAGAGGTGAATGGTGTCCGACATGTTGCTGTTTGTCCTGTCTGAAGGCATGGAGGTGACCGACTCCCGGCCTTGATCGCGGTCACGGGGGCGGCGTCGTCCTGGGGGGAGGAGTACCTGCGCGCTAGAGGAGCGGGATCCGGGCGTTCGCCAGAGGGCGGTAGGCGGGGGTCGCGGTGGTGCTCAAGCCTGCCGTGCGGAGTTCGGTGACGACCGCGCCGGCGAGGGCCACGGCGAGCTCCTCCCCCGGGCAGCGGTGGGCCGCCGCGCCGAAGGTGAAGACCGCCGGATTCACCCGGCCGGGCGACAGGGCGTCGGGGTCCGGGTTGACCGCCGGGTCCCGGTTGGCGGCTGCCAGCACCACCAGCACCTGCTGTCCGGGCTCCACTTCGGACCCGGCGTGGACGAAGGATCGGGCGGCGAACCGGCGGGTGTTCTGGATCGGGGCGTCGTGCCGGACCACCTCGCGCACGAGCGCTTCGACGGCCCCCGGGGTGTCCGGCGCGGCGGCGCCCCGGGCCAGGGCGACCAGGGTGTTGCCGATCAGGCCGGCGGTGGCGTCGTAGGTCTGCGACAGGAAGCCGACGGCGTTGGAGAGCAGGGGTGCAAGGTGCGGCCAGGAGTGCCGGTCGGCGGCGTTCACCAGCTCGAACAGCAACCCGGACGCGGGGGCGTCGCCCGCCCGCGCCGACCGGCCGGCGCGGGCCCCCTCCAGCGGCGGGGTGAGCAGTTCGCGCAGCCGGGCGGCAGCCGTGGCGGCGGCCCGCTGCTGGGCGGGGGTCGCGGAGGCGGGGATGCACTGGACGAAGTCGCCGATCGCGCGGGCCGCCTCCCGACCCGCCCCCTCCGTCAGCCCGGCGAGCTCGGCGACCACCCGGGCCGGGACCCCGAACATCAGCTCCTCGTACGGGACTTCGCCGCCCGCCGCCAGCACCTCGCGGGTGTGTCGGGCCGCCGATCGGGCCGCGCGGGCGGTGTCGGCGCGGGCCAGCGCCTCGGCCACCACCGCCTTCAGGCGGGCCGCGACCGGACCGTCCGTCATGCGCACCAGGTCCCCGAAGACCTCGCCGGCGGGAGTCCCGACGATCCCGGCGGGGACCGGCTCGGCCGGCGGCCGGACCCGCAGCGCCTCGCTGCCCAACACCGCCCGCACCGCGGCCGCGTCGGCGGCGACCCAGGCCCCGAGCGCCTCGTCGCGGGCGAAGGGACGCTCGGCCACCAGGTGCGCGTAGAAGGGGTAGGGGTCCGGGAGGCTCACCGCTTCGACCGGGCTGACGGGACGGGCGGGGCTGACGGGACGGGCGGTACTGGCCCGGGGGCTCGTGGTGCTCACTGCCGACTCCTTGCTGAACGGGTGGTACGGGTCAGGCGGTTGGTACGGACGGCGCCGCCGGAGCGGGCACCGGGTCAGGCGGCGGCGCGGGCCGCCCGACGCATGTCGAGGGAGCCCGCGATGGCCATCCTCAGCACCTCGGAGGTGCCCTCGTAGATGCGCAGCGACCGGACCTGCCGGTAGAGCCGCTCGGTGACGCCGCCCTGCACGATGCCCGCCGCGCCGAGCAGTTGCACGGCGGAGTCGACGACGCCCTGGGCGGCCTCGGTGGCGTGCACCTTGGCGATGTTGGAGTGCCGGGCGAACCGGCGGCTGCCCCGGTCGGTCTCCCACGCGGCGCGCGCCACCAGCAGCGCGGCCGCGTTCAGCTGCACCTCCATGTCGGCGAGCGAGGCCTTGACCAACTGGAGGTCGAAGAGGGTGGCCCCGTACGCCTCCCGGCCCAGCACGTGGGCGAGGGCGGTGTCGAAGGCCCGCCGGGCGAAGCCGAGGGCCGCCGCGCCGACGGTGGTGCGGAACCGCTCCAGCAGGTCCACCGCGATCACGAAGCCCTTGCCCGGCCGGCCCAGGAGCGCGTCGGCGGGCAACCGGCACTGCTCGAAGGAGAGGTGGGCGAAGGATCTCGGGGCGATGGCGTCGATCCGTTCGACCCGTAGCCCGGGGGTGTCCGCGGGCACCAGGAAGGCGGACAGTCCCAGTGGTCCGGGTCCCTGCCCGGTGCGGGCGATGACCACGAACACGTCGGCGATGGTCCCGTTGGCGATCCACGCCTTGCGGCCGTCGAGCACGTACGAGCCGTCCTCGGCGCGCACCGCCTCCAGTCCGACCGAGGCGACGTCCGAGCCCGCTTCCTTCTCGGAGACCGCGAACGCCCCGATCAGGGTGCCGTCGGCCATCCCGGGCAGGTAGCGGCGGCGCTGCGCCTCGCTGCCGAAGCGCAGCAGCGGGGTCGCGGCGAGCGCCTGGATGGAGAAGGCGAAGTCGGCGAGGTCCTCGGCGTAGGCGAGGGCCTCGCGGCGCAGGCACACCGCGCGGAAGTCGTTGACGGGGGCGCCGCGCGGGTCCAGCTCGGAGAGCCAACCGGCCGCGCCGAGGGCGCGCACGAGGCGGCGTCCGGCGGCGTCGGGGTCCAGGGCGCGGATCTCCTCCCACAGCACCCGGTTGCTGTCGCACCAGGCTCCGGCCGACTCGGCGAGCCGGCGGTGGGAGTCCTCGTAGAAGGGCAGGGCGAGGACCTCGGGGTCGAAACTCGTCGTCAGTTCCATGGCGAGGCTCCTCAGATGACCAGGTCGGCGGGGGTCCGGGCGGTGTTCTCGGCTGCGGCAGCGGCTGCGGTGGTCGCCTCGGCGCGGACGCGCTTCACCAGGCCGTGCTCGACGAAGTGCGCGAAGGAGGCGTAGCCCCGCCAGATCCGGCGCCACGCGCCCTGGACGGCCTCCTCCCCGGAGGCGGTGCGCACGTCGTCGAGGAAGGCCACGATGATCTCGGCGGACTGGCGGGCGTGGCCGGCCGAGAAGTTGTCGATGGACAGGTGGGCCTCTTCGTAGGAGATGTCGAGGCCGTGCCGGCGCAGTTTCTGGATCTCGTGCAGCCGCATCGCGCCGAGGCCGAACATCTCGATGCCCAGGTTGTAGCCGAGGATCTCGTGGTAGAGGGTGTCGGGGAACAGCGACAGGCAGATCTGGTGGATCGAGAAGCCGTACAGGTGGTCCGGCAGGTCCCCCTGCTGGAGGAAGGCTTCCTGCCGGATGTGCGGCAGGTCCATGTCCATGCTGGCCAGCACCTTGTGGATGATCGTGATGTGGTTCTTCGCCATGTCGCCGCGACCCATCTCGTCGGCGTAGATGGAGAAGAGCATGTCGTCGCCGCGCCGGTGCCGGCGGCCGAGGTTGCCGACGCGGTGGGCCCAGGTGCCGTCGATGAGGCTGCCCAGGGCGTACGTGGACTGCTCGAAGACGACCTCGTCGCGCGGGGGGATCTCGGTGAGCGGCTCGTACGGGTCCACGAGCTTGTCCCGGTAGATCCGTTCGACCCGCTCCATCAGGGCTTCGGGCGTGTAGTCGAAGTACGAGGCGTCGGTGAGCACTCCCCCGGCGCCGTGCGCGAACAGCAGCTCGGCGTCGGTGAGTCCGGCCTCGGCGCGGGCCCGGGCGGCCGGCAGCACGTTCGGGTGGCGCTCGAAGTTGACGAGGCGGTGGAAGAAGCGGCGGTGGTCGTGGGTGGGGTCGGGCTCGCGCACCACCAGGTCGGCGGGTTCGACCGAGGCCAGGCGTCCGCTCCAGGCGCGGGCGGGCTCGTCCCCGGCGGTGAGCGGTACGAGGTCGGCGCCCGCGGGTTCGCCGGCGGCGACGGACCGGGCCCAGGCCGCGAAGACGGCCGCTTCGCGCTCGTCGAAGATGCCGAACATGGGGCCGCCGAACTTGATGGACTTCAGGAACCGGCAGGGTCCGCCGTCGCGGCCGGGCCGCAACTGGCGGGCGGTGCGGAACTCCCGGACGAAGGCGGCCGGGTCGAGCTGCCCGTCGTCGAGCCAGTCGGTCAGCTTGCGGGTGCCGAGGCGGACGGCGCGGTGCTGGCGGCCCGCGTGCGGGGCGTGCCGCTGCACGATCAGGGCCACCTTGGCGTCGAGGGAGAGCCCTTCGTGCCAGGCGGCGAGCTCGGCGAGGGCCGCGGTGTGCTCGCGTTCCAGGCGGACGACGAGGCGTACGGCCGCGAGGGCGCGGCGGCGGTCCTCGGCGCCGGTCGGCGACTGCGCGGCGAGGGCCAGGTACTCGGCGAGGACGGGGCGTACGTCGCTCTCGGCGAGCATCGGCTCGCCGCCGATCAGGAGTTCGTCGAGGCCCAGGGCGTGGGTGGCGTAGTGCACGCCGACGACCTCGGGGAGGAAGGAGGCGGGCAGTCGGGACAGGGCCACGTGGAAGGCCGCGTGCAGGGCGGTGAGGGGACGCGCCCCGGCCGCGTCGAGGAAGGCGGCGGCCTCGACGGCGGGCAGGAACACCCCGTGCCCGGCGAGCGCCCGCCGGCGGCGGCCCAGCAGGCCGGCCTCGGCGGTGCCCTCGCCCTGGAGCAGCCAGTGCTGGCCGAAGAGGCGGCCGACGATCTCGGCGGGCTGGGTCGCGGCCTGCGAGACGGTGTCGAGCCAGCAGCCGCCGATCAGGGTGAGCGGGGCGCGCTGGCGCAGCACGGCGGCGCGGACCTCGGGGTCGGGGTGCTCGCGCAACGGGGCCAGTACGGCGGCGAGTTCGGCGCGGGCGGCGCCGACGTACGCGGCGACCGCGTCGGCGTCGGCCGGCTCGGGGAGGGGGTCGTCGGCCGCGGGGTCGCCCTCGGGGGCGAGGAACGCGGCGAGGACGCGACGGGCGGCGAGCAGGGCGGCCTCGCCCTCCTGGTCGGCGAGCAGCCGGCGGAAGAGGTCGGCGGGCGGGGCGGCGGCGATGAGGGCCGCTTCGGCGGCGCCGGCCGGGGAGGCCTCGAAGGGGCCGGCGGGCAGCGAGGTGGTGAGGTCGGGCAGCGGGAAGGCGGGCGCGAAGGAGCTGCGGGCCAGGTCGAGGAAGCTGTCGTCGGCGGGGGCGCTCCCGGTGTCGGCGAGGGCGGCCCTGCCGGTGGTCGCGTCGGCCGTGGTGTCGGCGGTCATGTCAGCGGCCCTCCCGTCGGGCGGAGATGGCGGTGGCGCGGGCAGGGGCGGCGGTGGCGTGGGCAGGGGCGGTGGCGCGGGCAGGGGCGGTGGCGGCGTGGGCAGGGGCGGTGGCGTGCGCAGGGGCGGCGGCGCGGGCAGGGGCGGTGGCGTGCGCAGGGGCGGCGCCGGCGGGCGGCGGCATCCGGCGCAGCAGGACGCCGATGCGGACGCCGGGGACGCTGGACGCCAGCAGGTAGTGCCCGTGGGGCTTGAGGGCGCCGGCCGCGGCCCGGTCGACGAGGTTGATCAGCGGGTCGGCGGCGAAGCAGTGGCCGACGCGCGGGATGTTGTCGAGGAAGAGCTGGTCGCGGCCGAAGCCGGCCTGGCGTTCCTTGAGGACGACGAGCGGCTTGTAGAGGTTGGGGTGCAGGACCCCGTGGATGTCGCCGATCTTCATGCCGGCGTCGTCGAGGATCCGGTCGTTGACCTCACGGGCGAGGTCGGAGCTGATCTCGTTGGACCAGTCGAGGCCGGCCGGGTCCTGCGCGCCGGCCCCGGCGACGATCTCGTACGCGTCCGGGCCGATCGGGGCGGCGGCGACCAGGCAGGACGCGGCGCCGTCGCTGAACAGGGCGAAGTTGTCCATGCGGACGGACTCGTCGGTGACCCGGTCGGCGGTGACGACGACGACCCGGCGGTACATGCCCGCGGCGACGTAGGCTTGGGCCGTGCGGATGCCCGCCAGGAGGTTGGCGCAGCGGCCGAGGGTGAGTCCGATGAAGGCGGCGGCGCCGAGGCCCGTGGCGGCCAGCACGTTCTCCACGAAGGTGCCGTGGGTGCGCGGTCCGCCGGGGAAGCGGGTGGAGCACAGGATGAGGCAGTCGACGTCCGACGGGGCGACGCGGGCCGCGTCGAGGGTGGCCCGGACGGTCTCCGCGGCCAGGGTCTCCAGGCACTTGGCGGTGCGGTGGACGCTCCCCCAGCCCCAGAGTTCGGCACGGGGCGGCATGCCGAACCGGCGGGCGCGCTCGGCGAGTCCCTCGATGGAGGTGTGGTCGTCGTGGAGTTCGCCGAGCACGTAGCGGGGCGCGGACAGGTGGACGGCGGGCGCGGCGGGGGGCGCCTCGGGCGCCGTGCCGGCGGTGACGGGGGCGGGTAACGCGTGCGGAAGGCTCACGGTGCCGGTTCGCTCTCTCGGTCGGCGGACGGGGCGGGGTCGGCCAGGAGTTGGTTGGCCTCGGCGTACGGGAGGGCGTCCGCGCCGAAGCCGAAGGTGCCGAGCTCGCTGATCTCGCGGGCGGCCCGGGTGAGGGCGCCGAGGGCGGCGCGCGACAGTGCGGAGCCGGTGCTGACGCGGCGTACGCCGAGGGCGCCGAGTTCGGCGACGGACAGCGGCAGGGCGCCGCCCATCAGGACGTTGACGGGCCGGTCGACGGCCGAGCAGACGGCGCGGATGGCGTCCGCGTCGGGCAGGGCCGGGGCGTAGAGGACGTGGGCGCCGGCGGCCTCGTAGGCCCGCAGGCGGCGGATGGTGTCGTCGAGGTCGGGGCGGCCCTGGAAGAAGTTCTCGGCGCGGGCGGTGACGGTGAAGGGGAAGTCGAGCCCCTTCGCCGCCTCCACGGCGGCGGCGACGCGCTCGACGGCCTCCTCCAGGGGGCGTACGGGGTCCTCGTCGCGGCCGGTGGAGTCCTCGACGGAGCCGCCGACGAGGCCGGCGGCGGCGGCGAGGCGGATGGTCTCGGCGACGTCCTCGGGGCGTTCGCCGAAGCCGCTCTCCAGGTCGGCGGTGACGGGCAGGTCGGTGGCCTCGATGATCGCGGCGGCGTTGGCGAGGAGCTCGGCGCGGCCGACGCGGTTCGCCCCGTCGGGGCGGCCGAGGCTGTGGGCGAGGCCGGCTCCGGTGGTGGCGAGCGCGGCGAAGCCGAAGGAGGCCAGGATGCGGGCGGATCCCGCGTCCCAGGGGTTGGGGACGACGAAGGGGTGCGGGCCCTCGTGCAGGTCCCGGAAGGCGATGGCACGCCGCAGCCGGGCGGCGGCCGGGGATTCGGAAAGGGGCGCGTCGAAGGGAGCCGCGTGGTTCATGGGGGTCCTCGCTGGTGAGCTGTCGGGGTGCGTCGGCCGGGTTCAGATCAGCTCAACGTACCCATCCCCGACGGGTGTCGCGGTCGCGGCCGCACGGGCCAGCGGGCGCAGTACGCGGGTGACGGCGTCCGGCCGGCCCTCGAAGTAGAAGTGGCCGCCGTCGGCCCAGTGCCGTCGCGGCGGCGTGGCGCACTCGCGGGCCCAGGCGTCCAGGGCGCCCGCGTCGACGTGCGGGTCCTCGGTTCCGTTGAGCAGGGTGACCGGGACGTCGAGCGGGGCGGCGGGCCGGTAGCGGTAGCCGGCGACGAGCCGGAAGTCGGCCTTCAGGGGCGGGAGGAGCAGTTCCTGGACGGCCTCGTCCTCGACGACCTCGGGCGGCAGTCCGCCGAAGAAGCCGACGGCCTCGGTGAAGGCCCGACCCTCCAGGCGGGCGGTTTCGACGACGCGGCGGGTCGGCAGCAGGCTGGGGGCGCTGCATCCGGAGACGACGAGGCCGGCGAGGCCGCGTACGCCGTCCAACCGGCGGGCCACCTCGAAGGCGAGGGCGGCGCCGAAGCTGTGGCCGAAGAGCAGGAAGGGCCGGTCGGTGGTGGCGTGGGCGAGGGCGATGGCGGCGGCGGCGCCGTCGGCGAGGTCGGCGACGGAGGTGAGGGCCGGCTCACGGAAGCGGTGGCCCCGGCCGGGCGGGCAGACGGCGAGGATCCGCGCGTCCGTTCCCAGGTCGGCCTGCCAGTCCAGGAAGGTCCGGGGGTTGCCGCCGGCGTGCGGGAAGCAGTAGACGCGGGTGGCGGCCGTGGCACCGTCGGCGGCGGCGGTCTCGGAGGTCAGGAACCAGGGGGAGGGGGCAACCACGAGGATCAGCCATTCTCTTGCCGGTCGGTCAGGGGCGGGAGGGGACGCAGTGCAGGACGGGGCGGCGGCGGACGGTCAGTTCCAGCCAACGTCGTTGGTGGGGCCGGGAGCCGGGGTGGTGGTGGCCGGCGCCGGGGGGGTCGTGCCGGGCTGCGGGTTGTTCCAGCCCACGTCACCGGCGACCACGTGCGGGTTCGTGTTGTTCCAGCCGACGTCGCCGAGCCGCAGGTGGCTACCGGAGTCGGTGGTGAGGGCGCCCTGGGCGATCCCGGTGACGACCGTGCCGACGCCGAAGGCGACGCCCGCGGCGGCGAGTGCGACGCGACCACGGATTCCCGAAACGCGGCCGGTCCGACGAGTCACCATGTGGTTCTTCCCCATTTTGCCCAGTCCCCTCAAGTCGTTTCGTGTTCGGCGATTCCAGGAACGCCAAACCGAGGCGGTTTCCGGCGGTGGTGATCGTCGGGCGCCTTCTGCGTGTTCGTTCCTGCGGTGAGACCAAATCTCCCCTGCCGGGTCACGACGAGGTAGACCTACGATGGCTCCGGTTTACGCATTGCGGGAACCGACGGGGTCCAGACCGCTACAAACAGCTGCATACCGGACAGACAGGGGTGGCACGTGGACGTAGTCAAATACGTCGAAACCGCACAGAGCGGTGCACCTGAAGCGCTGTGTGCGGCCGCGGCGGGGGAACCGCAGGCGTTCTTGCGGGAACTCGCAACGCACCTCGGGCTGTTGGCTCAGGAAGCCGCGCAGCAGGCCGCGCGACCGGCCGTCGCGGCGGCGGTGGAGGCCGGCGCGGACGAGGTGGTGGTGGGCCCCGGGGTCCGCTACTTGCACGGCCTGGGCAGCATCTCCACCGCGATCAACGACGCCCTCGGCGCGGTCCGGCGGGACATCCTCACCGCGCAGCCCGACGGGGCGCGGCCGAGCGCGGTGCTGAAGGAGGCGCTGGAATCCGTGCGCCGGCACATCTCGGCGGGGATCGCGATGCGGACGCTCTATCAGCACACCACGCGATTCGACGAGGCGACGAAGGAATATGTCCGCGCGGTTACCGAATACGGAGCCCAGGTTCGCACATTGGAGGAATTCTTCGACCGGCTGATCATTGTGGACGACATCGCCTTCATTTCGGCGAACGAGGACCGTACCACGGCGATCTCCATTACCGAACCGACGATCGTACGATTTCTCCGCGACACGTTCGACAAGGCCTGGGACCGGGCGAAACCCTTTCCCTTCGTGCCGCTGCACGCCGCGAAAGCGGCGGACGAAGTGGTTCCGGCAATCCGGGAGTCGATCAGCAGGCTGCTCGTGGAGGGCTACGCGGACAAGGCGATCGCCCGCCGCATCGGGATCAGCGAGCGCTCCCTCCAGGCCCACATCGCGGCCATCAAGCAGGAGATGGGCGCCCTCAACCGGTTGCAGCTCGGCTACCTGCTGGGGCGCAACGAGGCCACGTACGTGCTGTGACCCGCCCCCGGGCGGGGGCGGGTCACAGCGGGCCGGGCCGGGACGCGGCCCGTAGGGGCCTCAGACCAGGGCGGTGATGACGATCGCCGCGATAGAGGCGCCGAACACGACCACGTGGCGGGCGTTCTGCAGGACCCACACCCAGGCGGGGAACCCGTCCTCGGCGGCCTCGAGCAGGGCCGCGACGTCGACGCGGGCCAGCTCCTCGTCGCCCTTGCGGGCGAAGGCGGCCGTCACGGAGGGCACGGCGGTCAGGTTGCTGTACAGGATCACGCAGTTGACCAGCAGGATCAGCGACTGGAGGACGTAGGTCAGGACCGGCGCCCAGGAGAGGTCCCCGAGGTTGACCCCGGCCGCGGCCGCCATCATCGCGGCGAAGGAGACGGGGGCCCAGGTCTCGTGGCCGCCGGCGTCGAAGCGCATGCCGTTCTCGGTGAGGACGCTCGGCCGTACGCCCTGGCGGCGCAGCTCCGCCTCCGCGGCCCCCATGGCGGTCGCCCCGTAGCGGGCCCGGACGACCGGGATGCTCAGGAAGGCGGCGGCGACGAGCAGCTGGAGCGTGGCGACGAGCGCGTTCATGGTGAGTCCCCCTCAAGCGGCGCCGGGTGGCGCCGCGTTCGACTTTTACTAAGTTCAAGGAGACTGTAGGTCGAGACTTGAACTAAGTGCAAGACTGGGGCTGAACTTTGTGCAAGTCGGGGGCGGCGACCTATCGTGAGCGCCATGGCACGCGACACGCTCACGCAGGAGCACATCGTCCTGACCGCGATCGAGCTGCTCGACGAGGAGGGACTGGAGGGCCTGAACATGCGGAGCCTGGGCAAGCGCCTGGGCACCGCGGCCACGGCCGTCTACTGGCACGTCAAGAACAAGGACAACCTGGTCCTGCTCGCCGGCGACCACGTGTGGCACGAGATCGAGCTGCCGGACCCGGAGGCGGTCGGCTGGCGCGCCGCGGCCGGCTCGATGGCGCTGGGCCTGCACGCGATGCTGGGCCGGCACGCGTGGCTGGTCCCGGCCTTCGGCTCGTACCTCTTCCACGGCCCCGGCAAGGCCCGGTACGACGACCTGAGCCTCGCCGTCTACGAAGCGGCCGGGTTCACCGGCCCCGAGGCGGACCGGGCGGCGGGCACCGTCTTCACGTACGTGCTCGGCAGCGCCCTCGGCGCTTCCGCGGAAGCCTCGCTGACCCGGCGATTGGGGCGCGACGGCGGCGACCCGCAGGAGTTGATCCGGGAGACCGTGGCCAAGGCGACCGAGGTCGCCATGCGGTTCCCCCGGCTGCGCACGCGCGTCGACGGCCCGGCGGCGACCGCGTACGCGGCGGCGCCCGAGCAGACCTTCGAGTTCGGCCTCCGGATCCTGCTGGCCGGGCTGGAGGCCGAATTCACCGGACGCGACTGAGACCGGACGGCCGCCCGCTCCGAACGACCGCCCGGACCAAGGGAATCACTTCCCCGCGGGGACCTCCGTGGTGGCGGGCTCGGGCCGCCTGCGGGAGACCGCGACGCCGCCGAGGCAGATCGCCCCGCCCAGCAGGGTCAGCCAGCCGGGGACCTCGTCCAGGGCGAACCAGGCGATGACCACCACCACGGCGGGCACCGCGTACGTGGTGGCGCCCATCTTCCCGGCGGTGGTGCGCGACAGCGCGTACGTCCAGGTGGTGAAGGCGAGGGCGGTCGGGAACAGGCCCAGGTAGACCATGTTCAGGGTGGCGCTGAGCGGCGCCTCGGGGAGTTGGGAGATCAGCTGCCAGGCGAAGGGCAGGGTGCACACCGTCCCGACGAAGCAGCCGTACGTCGTCACCTGGAGCGGAGTGGCGTGGCGCAGCGCGGGTTTCTGCGAGACGACCCCGGCCCCGTAGGCGAGCGCGGCGACCAGGCAGAGCAGCACGCCGAGGACCGAGGAGGAGCCGCCGTTGGAGGTGGACACGCCGACGACGGCCGCGCCGACGAAGGAGACGCCCATGCCGGCCAGCAGCATCGGCGGGAAACCCTCCTTCAGCAGCCAGCCGCTGAGCAGGGCGATGACGATGGGGCCGATGTTGACGACCATCGCCGCGGTGCCGGCGTCGACCTCCTGCTCGCCCCAGTTCAGCGTCACCATGTACAACCCGAACCAGAGCACGCCGGAGACGAGGATCCCCGGCCAGGCCTGACGCGGCGGCAGCGGCACCCGCTTGATCAGGAGTACGACGCCCAGCGCGACCGAGGCTGTCAGCAGCCGCCCCAGCGCGAGCGCCCCGGGCCCGTAGTGCTCGGCCGCGGCGCGGATGGAGACGAATGCGGAGGCCCACAGCACGACCGTGACGGAAGCCGCGATGAGGGCGCGATGATCGGTTCTGGGATCGCCAGCCGTTTGGTCCATGCGAGCAACGTACCGACGCCCCCCGGCCCTGCCTAGATGATCTCCGGCGGGATCCGGCCGGCCGGGCCCGCCGCCGGGCCGCGGTCGGCCCGGCCGCGGCCCGTCAGGCGCCGGCGAAGACCGAAAGGTCCTCGGTGAGGGCCCGGACCACCGCGTCGTGCTGCTCCGCGAGGTAGAAGTGCCCGCCGGGGAACGACCGGAAGGTGAAGGCGGCTCCGGTCAGCCGGCGCCAGTCCATCGCCCCGGCCAGGCTCGCCCGCGGGTCGGACTGCCCGCAGAGCACGCTGACGGGGGTGCTCAGAGGCGGTCCCGGCTCGTAGCGGTACGTCTCGATCGCCTTGTAGTCGCTGCGCAGCGACGGCAGGATCAGCTCCCGGAAGTCCGGATCCGCAAGCAACTGCGGGTCGGTGCCGGAGAGTTCGCCCAGCCGGGCGAGGAGGGCGGCGTCGCCCTCGATGTGGACGGCCGCCTCCTCGGGCAGCAGCGGGGAGCGGCGGCCGGACAGGACGAGCCCGCGCGGGGCCGCGCCCGCCCGCTCCAGCCGGCGGGTCAGTTCGAAGGCGAGGACGGCGCCCATGCTGTGCCCGAAGAGCACCAGGGGCCGCTCCCGCCAGGGCAGGAGCGCCCGCTCGACCTCGTCGACGAGTCCCGTCACCGTCTCGGGGCTCGGCTCGCCGAAGCGGTCCTGGCGTCCGGGGTACTGGACGGTGAGCACTTCGGCGTGCGGGGCCAGGTCCCGGGAGAGCGGAAAGTAGAAGGAGGCGTTGCCGCCGGCGTGCGGGAGCACGACGAGGACGGGCGCGTCCTGCGGTCGCACCGCGGTGTGGAAGCGGCGGATCCACCGGCTGCCGGTGGCGCGGACGTCCTTGGTGGTCTTGGCGATGGTCATGCGTGGTCCCCGGTGTCGTCCGTCAGCAGGAGCTTCTTCTGCGGTTTGCCCATGGCGTTGCGCGGTACGGCTGCGATGAACCGGACTTCGCGCGGTCGTTTGTGGACCGACAGGTGCGCGGCGACGAAGTCGGTGAGTTCGCCGCCCGTGACCCCTTCGGCGACGACGAACGCGACGATCCGCTGTCCGAGGTCGGCGTCGGGAACGCCCACCACGGCCGCCTCGCTCACCCGGGGGTGGTCGAGCAGCGCGTTCTCGATCTCGCCGGCGCCGATCCGGTACCCGCCGGACTTGATCATGTCGATGGAGGCCCGACCGACGATCCGGTGGACCCCGTCGGTCCCGTCGACGGCGGCGATGTCGCCCGTGCGGAACCACCCGTCCTCGGTGTACGCCGCGGCGGTGGCCTCCGGGCGGCCCAGGTAGCCGGAGAACAACGTGGGCCCGGTCAGCTGGAGTTCGCCGATCTCCGCGCCCGGTTCGGCCACGATGCGGGTCCGGATGCCGGGCAGCGGGGTGCCGACCGTACCCGGGTGGACCTCGCCGCCCGCCCGGCCGCTGAGGGTGATCAGCGTCTCCGTCATCCCGTACCGCTCCACCGGTCGGTGCCCCGTGAGTCGTTCCAGGTCGCGGAAGACGGGGGCCGGCAGGGCGGCGCTGCCCGAGACGAGGAGGCGGGCCCCGGACAGGGCGGCCGCGGCCTCCGGTTCGGCGGCGATGCGGGACCAGACGGTGGGCACCCCGAAGTAGAGGCTGCCGCCCGCCTCCGCGTAGGCCCTCGGGGTCGGTCGGCCGGTGTGCACGAGCCGGCTGCCGGTGCGCAGCGCGCCGAGCACGCCGAGGACCAGGCCGTGCACGTGGAACAGGGGGAGCCCGTGGACGAGGGTGTCCTCGGCGGTCCACTGCCAGGCGTCGGCGAGCGCGTCGAGGTCGGCGGTGATCGCGGCGCCGCTCAGTACGACGCCCTTGGGCGGCCCGGTGGTGCCGGAGGTGTACAGGATGAGCGCGGGGTCGGCGGTGGGCACGGTCGGCAGGGACCGGGCGGGGGCCCGACGGGCGAAGTCGACGTCGAGTTCGACGGCGCCCGAGTCCCGCAGGATGTGCTCGCGCTCGGCGGGTCCGGCGTCCGGCGGCAGCGGTACGAGCGGCACTCCGGCGAGCAGGGCGCCGACGGTGGCCGCGACGGTCTCCAGCGAGGCCGTCGCCGTCACCGCGAACGCCGCCGTACCCGCCACGTCGGCGGCGACGGCGCTCGCGGCGCCCAGCAACTCCTCGTACGAGGCGGTACGTCCGGCGACGCTCAGCGCGTCCTTCCGGTCGCCGTACGTCCCGTCAAGCGCGCTCAACACGGATGGCTCCCTGTCAGTGGTGGGAGACCAGGCTACGGCCCCCGGCCCGGTGTCCGGGCCGGGGTGCCCGGGCTTGCGGCGTCAGATCACGCCCTGGGCGAGCATCGCGTCGGCGACCCGCTCGAAGCCGGCGATGTTGGCGCCGGTGACGTAGTCGCCCGGGGCGCCGTACCGCTCGGCCGTCTCGTGCGCCACGGCGTGGATGTCGCGCATGATGCCCGCGAGTTCCTCCTCGACCCGGTCCGCGCCCCACGCCGTGCGACCGGCGTTCTGGGCCATCTCCAGGGCGCTGACGGCGACCCCGCCCGCGTTGGCGGCCTTGCCGGGTCCGAAGGCGACGCCGGCCTCCTGGAAGAGGTGGACGGCCTCGGGGGTGGTGGGCATGTTGGCGCCCTCCGAAACGGCCTTGACCCCGGCGGCGATGAGCGCGCGGGCGTCGTCGGCGCCGAGTTCGTTCTGGGTGGCCGACGGGAAGGCCACCTCCGCGGGGACCTCCCAGACCCGACCGCCCGGCACGAAGCGGGCGGAAGAGCCTCGGCGCTGCGCGTACTCGCTGACGCGCCCGCGCTCGACCTCCTTGATCTGCCGCAGCAGCGGGAGGTCGATGCCCTTGTCGTCGATGACGTAGCCCTGGGAGTCCGAGCAGGTCAGCGGGTTGGCGCCGAGCTGTTGGAGCTTTTCGATGGTGTACAGGGCGACGTTGCCGGAGCCGGAGACGACGGCGGTGAGGCCGTCGAGGGACTCGCCGCGGACGGCGAGCATCTCGGCGGCGAACAGGACGCTGCCGTAGCCGGTGGCCTGCGGACGGATCGCGGAGCCGCCCCATCCGGTGCCCTTGCCGGTCAGGACGCCGGCCTCCCAGCGGTTGGTGATGCGCCGGTACTGGCCGAAGAGGTAGCCGATCTCGCGACCGCCGACGCCGATGTCACCGGCCGGAACGTCCGTGTGCTCGCCGATGTGGCGGTACAGCTCCGTCATGAACGACTGACAGAAGCGCATGACCTCCGCGTCCGACTTGCCGTGCGGGTCGAAGTCGCTGCCGCCCTTGCCGCCGCCGATGCCCAGGCCCGTGAGGGCGTTCTTGAAGATCTGCTCGAAGCCGAGGAACTTCACCACGCCGATGTCGACCGACGGGTGGAAGCGGAGGCCGCCCTTGTAGGGGCCGAGCGCGCTGTTGAACTCCACGCGGTAGCCGCGGTTGACGTGGACCCGGCCGCGGTCGTCCGTCCACGGCACCCGGAAGATGATCTGCCGCTCGGGCTCGACCAGCCGCTCCACCAGGCCCGCTTCCGCGTACTCGGGACGTGCGGCGAACACCGGGGCCAGGGTGTCCAGGACCTCGCGCACGGCTTGGTGGAACTCGGGCTGGGCGGGGTTGCGGCGCTCGATGTCGGCCCGCAATGCGTCCAGCCGGTGCTTCGGTTCGGTCACGGTCTGTTTCCTCTCCAGGCTTCGCAGGCGGGCGTGCGGGCCCGCGGAAGCGGAGGGTACCCCGTGCCCCTGTGCGCGCCGAACGGTGTCCATCGGTTGAAACCGGGTGGTACCGGCTCATCGGTTTTCCCGGGACGCGGTGGATCTCCGCCCGTAGGATCGGCCGCGTCCGTCAGCTCGATGACCGGATTTCGACTACGTACGGGGGAGATCGAAATGGAAACGGCACGGTTCGCGTCACTGATCGCGGCGACGATCACCATGGGCCTGGTCAGCGGCCTTTTCTACGGGTTCTCGGTGGCCGTGATGCCCGGCCTGCGGGCCACCGGCGACCGGACCGTGGTCGAGGTGATGCAGCGGATCAACGTGGCGATCCTCAATGGCTGGTTCATGCTGGGCTATCTGGGGGCGCTGCTGTTCACCGGGCTCGCCGTGGGCCTGCACGTCCCGGCCGACGGGCGGGCGGCGCTGGGGCCGCTGATCGGGGCGTTCGTCTGCTACGTGCTGGCGATGGTGGTGACCGGCGTGGTGAACATCCCGCTCAACAACGCGCTGGCGCAGGCCGGTCCGGCCGACGGCCTCGCCGACCCGAGCGCCGTCCGGCGGGCCTTCGAGGGCCCGTGGGTGCGGGCGAACGTCTGGCGCACCCTGCTGTGCACGGCCGCGACCGGCCTGCTGGCCTGGGCGCTGGTCCTGCACGGCGGCGCCTGATCCCCGCGGACGGCCCCCGCCGTGCGGGGGCCGTCCCGGCCCGGTCAGCGTGCCGTGGCGCGGCCGTGCAGCAGCAGGGCCCTGACGAGGGCGACGAGCGCCAGCGTGGACAGCAGGGTGCGGAGGATGTTCGTGGTCACCCAGGTCCCCTTGAACTTCTCCACCACCGGGGCGGCGGACCGCGCCGCGCCGGTCGCGTCCGCGAGCTCGCCGTTCAGCGGGATGTTCACCGCGAAGGTGATCACGAGGACGGCGAGGTAGGCGACGGCCGCCGCGCCCGCCCAGAGCGCGATCGTACGGTGGCCCGTGCGCAGGGAGACCAGCGCCGCGGCGGCGGTGGTGAGCAGGGCCAGGACGAAGGCGCTTCCGAAGAGGCCGTTGCCGTCGATGGCCGCGTTGAAGCGGTCCATGGCGGCGACGTACGCGGCGTCGTCGAGGCGGGCGAGCCCCGGCATCACGGAGACGTCGAAGGCGAAGAACAGGCCGGCCATCAGGCCGACGAGCACCGTCGCCACACCGAGCAGCATCCCGGCGGCCCGTGCACCGCCCCCGGCCGCCCGCGCACCGCCACCGGCGGCCGGTTCCCCGGTCGCCCGGCCGTGTGGATCCTGCCCCGGTACCGCTCTGTCCGGATTCATGACGCGTCCTCACCTGCATTCGGCGGGCCCCGTACCCGCGCGCGGAGCCGATCGTGACATCCGCGCGGCCCGCCTGTCAGGGCATCGGAGCGTCCCACCGGACACGACCGTCCCCGCAGCAACGGAAGGGCCGGTACCGGTCCCGCGGGTTCCGGCCCGCGGTGGGGGCACCCGGGTGTCGGCCGGGCCGTGTCGAGCGGACTTCCAACGGTGCTGGATCCGGCGGGGGGAGGGTTGGGCGCCATGCCACATGCCTGGCGCGAAACCCGGAGAAACAAGGAAGTGGCACTGATGCCGAGCCGGACGTCGGACGCAGACCTGTACACGAGGGCGCAGCGGTTGGCCTCCGTGGCGGTCCGGTACGCGGACCGGGCCGACGCCGAGCGCGTGCTGCCGCCCGCGGTGACCGAGGGCATCGTCGACGCCGGGTTCGCCCGCCTATTCGTACCCACCCGCTGGGGCGGTGACGCCGGTTCCGCCACCGGCCTGCTGGGCGCGCTCGACGTGCTGTCCCAGGGGTGTACCTCGACCGCCTGGTGCGCGTCGGTCATCGCGGGCGCCGGTCGGATGGGTGCCTTCCTCCCCGAAGCGGGACAGCGGGAGCTGTGGGCCGGGGGCGCGGACACCCCCGTGGTGGGCGCGCTGATGCCGCGGGGCAGCGCGACCGCCGTCAAGGGTGGCTGGCGGGTGACCGGCGAGTGGGACTTCACCAGCGCGGTCGGCTTCTCGGAGTGGGCCCTGGTGTGCGCCCGGCTGCCGCAGGCCGGTGGCGGTCAGGTGCCGTGGTTCTTCGCCCTTCCCCGCCGGGACTACCAGGTGGCCGACACCTGGTCCTCGTTCGGGATGCGCGGCACGGCCAGCGACACCCTGCTCGCCGACAACGTCTTCGTGCCCGGGCACCGCGGCTTCGCCCGGCGGGACATGCTCGAGGGGCGCAGCGTCGGTTCCGACGCCCGCTGCCACACGGCCCCGCTGCGGCTCCTGAGCGGGCTGCTCTTCGGCGCCCCCGCGCTCGGCGCGGCCCGGGCCGCCCTGCGCGTACGGGCCGCGGACACGGGGGGCTCCGAGGACGGTGCCGACCGCCGGCTGTGCCTGTCCCTCGCCCGGGCCGTGATCGCCGTCGACGCGGCCGGGCTGCTGTTGGCGCGGGCGGCCCGGGTCGCGGACGCCCCGCGGGCCACGGAACTGGAGCTGGCGCGCACCCCGGCCGATTGCGCGTACGCGGTGGAGCAGTTGGTCGACGTCGTGGAGCGGTTGCAGCGCGCCGTCGGCAGCGCGACGCAGCTCGCCGGGCATCCGTTGCAACGCATCTGGCGCGACGTGCACAGCCTGTCCGGGCACGTCGCGCTGGCTTTCGATCCGGTCGGCGACGCCTACGGGGCGCTCCTCGCGGACCCCGTCGACGGGCTCTGCTCTCCCTGACCCGTCCCCGCCGGCCCGTCCGCGCCGCGCGGTCGCGGAAGGGGAAGCGGAAGGGGAGACGCGAAAGCGGCCGCCCCGCCGGATGGATCCGGCGGGGCGGCCGCTTCTTCGTACCGCCGCGTTCCTACTCTCCGAGCAGGTAGCGGATGTGCTTCACCAGTTCGCCGATGTCGGGCGTGCGCAGCAGGCTGTAGTGGTCGGCGTCGAGGTCGATGACCGTCGGCGGGGTGGCCGAGTAGCCGCTGCTGTTCTCGATGAACGAGTAGTCGTCACCGCGGGCCTTGAAGATGGTCACGGGCGCGGTGAGGGTGCGCTCCGCCAGCTCGTGGAACGAGTACTCGAACTCGTACGTCTGGCCCACGACGTCGATGATGCGCTTCGCGAGGTCGACGTCGATGCCCTTGAGCTCACCGATGAACTCGGCGAAGGACTGCTCGTCCTTGCCGACCTCCAGGCACTTCTCCAGGTCCGGGCCGCTGATGCTGCCGGTGAACACGGAGAAGAGGATGGTCGTGTACGCCTTGTTGGCGTACGAGGCCTCCCGGCCGTACTGGGCGCCGTTCTCGGCGCGCACCGCCGGCGAGCCCGGGGCGATCAGGAAGAGGTTCTCGACCGTCTCGCCCGCCTGCTCCAGCTGGTAGGCGGTCTCGAAGGCGACCCGGGCACCGAAGGAATAGCCCCACAGGGTGTAGGGGCCGCTCGGCTGGAGCTCCTTGATGGCCGCGATGTCGGCCGCGGCCATCTCGCCGATGCTCGCGTACGGGCTCTCGCCCTCGTTGATCCCGTGCGCCTGGATGCCGTAGAACGAGCGGCCCAGGCCGATCTCGCCGGCCAGGGTGCGCAGGTTCATCGGGTAGCCGCCCAGACCGGGCCAGCACAGCACCGGCCGCCCGGTGCCCTCCTGGTGCAGCCGCACCAGGCGCGAGGACTCCTGCGCGACCTCGCGCTCCAGGCGCCGGGCGAGCTTCTCGACCGTCGGGGACTCCAGGACGCTCTGCAGCGGCAGGGAGACGCCCAGGCGCGAGTTGAGCTCGCGGATCAGGCCGACGGCGATCAGCGAGTTGCCGCCGGACTCGAAGAAGTCGTCCTGGACCGAGACGCTCTCGCGGCGCAGGGACTTCGCCCAGACCTCCGCGATCTCCTTCTCGGTCTCGGTGCGCGGGGCGACGAAGGGACGCTCCACGAGCTCGGCGTTGACCTGGTCGGAGGCGGCCAGCGCCTTCCCGTCGATCTTGCCGTTGGCCGACAGCGGCAGCCGGTCGAAGACCACGACCCGGTTCGGGATCATGTAGTCCGGCAGGAAGCTGACGAGGTCGTCGCGGATCATCTCCGCCGGGCCGCGCATGTGGACGGTGTCCTCGCGCATGCCCTCGTGACCGAGCTGCTCGTCGCTGACGCGACCGCCGACGAAGAAGTACGACGGGCCGCTCGGCACGCCGCGCTCCGTCAGGACGGTGTCCATCCGGCGGGCCGCGGGCAGCGGGTTGCCGGTCTTGGAGCTGTAGCCGGAGGACATGAAGCCGAGGCCGAGGCCGTTCATCATCAGGTGCTGGAGCTTCTTGCCGAGGGTGACGTAGTGCATCCACGCCTCGGGGGCCCGGCTGACGACCGTGATGCCGAAGCTGGCGGCCTCGAAGACCGACTGGTTGATCGCGATGACGTGCTTCTTGAGGACGACGTCGTCGGAGAAGCGGGTCAGCGCGCCGTCGGCGTAGCGGTACTGGCCGGCGGGCAGGCCCGCGACCTTGCCGCCGTGCGTCTGGAGGTAGACCTCGGCGTGGTCCTCGCGCTGCCCGGCGTGCGGGACGAGCTCGAAGGTGCCCAGGTAGAAGTCCTCCTCCGGCACGTCGAGGCGCTCGCGGACGGCGGGCTCGTACGCCAGGTCCCGGATGTCGAGGCCGTAGGCGGGCAGCACCTGCTCGAACAGGCCGACGATGTGACCGGTCTCGATCTCCAGGACTTCCTGGATGTTGTTCTTGTAGACCGGCTCGATGCCGCCCTTCTTGCCCATGAAGTGGATGTGGGCGGTGGGCCGGCCGGTCGGAGCCTTCTCGCTGATGAGGACCAGCTGGTGACGCACCGGCTGGTAGTAGTAGTAACCGGGCTTCAGCCCGGCGACGCCCTCCAGCTCGAAGTACATCTGCGTCGCGTACAGCGCGCCCGGCGAGGCGTAGCCGTACTTGGGGAGCAGTCGCTCCTCGCTGACGTACTGGCCGAACCAGCGCAGGATCTGGCCCAGTTCGGCGGGTGCCAGGTCGGCGGCCTTGCGCGAGTAGGCCGAGGCGACCTGCGCGCCGAGCAGCTCCAGCAGGGACGCCTCGGAGACCGCGCCGCCCTCGAAGAAACGATACGTCTTGCGGGCGAACACCCGGCTGCGCTGCTCCGGGGTCGCCTGGGCGCCGGGCAGGTCGTACGTGGCGCGTCCCGCCAGCTCCGAGTCGTCGCGCAGGCCCGGGTTGGACAGCTGCGCCTTGACCTGGAGCTTGCTCTTCTTCGAGGCGTGGTGGGAGCCGTGGTTGCCCTGGTCCATCAGGGCGGCTTCCTTCTCGCTCAGCTCGACGCAGGCGATCAGGTTCTGGAAGCCGGTGCGGCCGTCGTTCTTCACGATGACGGCGGCGTTGCGGACCCAGTCGTGGTTCTCGATCGCCAGGGAGATCTCGTCCAGCTCGACGCGGTAGCCGCGCAGCTTGACCTGGTTGTCGGCGCGGCCGGCGAACTGCACGGTGCCGTCCGGGTTCCACTGGCCCAGGTCGCCCGTCTTGTACAGGCGGACGGGCGGGGCGCCCTCGGTGAGTTCGACCTCCAGGAAGCGCTCGGCGGTCAGGTCGGGGCGGTGCAGGTAGCCGCGCGCCAGCTGGACGCCGGATATGTACAGCTCGCCGATCTCGCCGACGCCGATGGGCGACAGGTCCTTGTCGAGGATGTGGTACTCGGTGCCGTTGACGGGGCTGCCGATGGAGATGGACTGCGGTCCCTCGTCCAGGGCGGCCGGGTCGACGGTGTACGAGGACGAGTTGATGGTGCACTCGGTCGGCCCGTACAGGTTGATCAGGGCGCGGCCCGGCATCTCCTGCGTGGCCTGGGTCGCCAGGATGCGCGAGAGGGCTTCGCCGCCGCTGAAGATCTGCTGCAGCGAGGTGCAGGTGGGGAACTTCTCGGTGTCGATGAGGCCCTGGAGCAGCGTCGGGACGCACTGGAGGGAGGTCACGCCGTGCTTGACGATGGTCTCGATGAGGCCCTCGGGGTCGGCGTAGACGCCGGGGGCGCCCATGACGACGGTGGTGCCGTTGGCCGGGGAGAGGATCTCCCACTGCGCGGCGTCGAAGCTCATCGGGGTCTTCTGCAGGACGACCTTGGAGCGGTCGATGCCGTGTGCCTCGCGGAGCCAGCCGAGCTGGCTGACGATCGAGTCGTGCTCGATCATCACGCCCTTGGGCTTGCCGGTGCTGCCGGAGGTGTAGATGACGTAGGCCAGGCTGTCCGGGCGCGCGCCCGTCGCCTCGGCCGTCGGGAGCCCGTCGGGGACGACGAACGCCTCGGACTCGCGCAGCGTGATGACGGTGACGTCCTTCGGGGCCAGCTCGCGCAGCCGGGACACCAGGCGCTGCTGGACCAGGATGATCTTCGCCTGGCTGTTCTCGATCATGTAGCGCAGCCGGTCCTCCGGGTACTCCGGGGACAGCGGCAGGTAGGCGCCGCCGGCGGACAGGATGCCCCAGGCGCCGATCATCAGGTCGAGCGAGGGCTCGACGAAGAGACCGACGCAGTCGTCCGCCGAGACGCCGAGGTGTCTGAGGTAGTCGGCCAGTCCTGAGCTCCTGGCGGCCAGCTCCCGGTAGGTGAGCTTGTCGTCACGGTAGATGACGGCGGTCGCGTCCGGGTGCTCGGCGACCCGCTCGGCGAGCAGGCCTGGCAACGTCTTGGTCCCTCGAAGGGTGGGCTCGAGCACGCTGGTCTCCTGAAGAGTCATTTCCCGCTTCCTTACTTTCCGTTGTGGAACAGCGGGCGTGCTCGGACGCCCGCGCCCACCGGGCTCCGGCGTTGCGGCGGGCCCGGTGGTGCGACGGCTCACCGATCGTGGGGGGACCTCCGCACGAGGCGGACGCCGCGGTGCGGTGAACCGTCAGAAGCCGAGGTGGCGACTCGGCGAGGAGAAACCGAAGAGCGAGGGCGCCGGGCGGTGGCCGCGGCGCCCGGTGGGAGCGGATCGGCAGGCGGGTGCGCCTGTTTCCCCGTACGGACGGACGGGCCCCCGTCGGCCCGTCCGTCCGGGCGGTCACCGGCCCTGCAACAGCCGGGTCACCGATCCGTTCTCGAACACCTCACGGGACGCGCTCGCGATGAGCGGGGCGATCGACAGGACGGTGACCTTGTCCAGTCCGAGGGCCCCGGGCACCGGAAGGGTGTCCGTGAAGACGAACTCGCTGACGCGCGAGTTCTTCAGGCGGTCCGCGGCGGGCCCGGAGAGCACGCCGTGGGTGGCCGCCACGATGACGTCCCGCGCGCCCTGCGCGAACAGGGCGTCGGCCGCGGCACAGATCGTGCCGCCGGTGTCGATCATGTCGTCGACCAGGACGCAGACCCGGTCGCGGACGTCACCGACCACCTCGTGGGCCGTGACCTGGTGGGCCACGTCCTTGTCGCGCCGCTTGTGGACGATGGCGAGCGGCGCCCCCAGCCGGTCGCACCAGCCGTCCGCCACGCGCACGCGGCCGGCGTCGGGCGAGACCACCGTGAGGGACTCGCGGTCCACCTTGGCGCCGATGTAGTCCGCGAGGACCGGCATGGCGAAGAGGTGGTCGACGGGGCCGTCGAAGAAGCCCTGGATCTGGTCCGCGTGCAGGTCGACCGTCAGGATCCGGTCCGCGCCGGCGGTCTTGAGCAGGTCCGCCACCAGGCGGGCCGAGATGGGCTCCCGGCCGCTGTGCTTGCGGTCCTGCCGCGCGTATCCGTAGAACGGCAGGATGACCGTGATGCTGCGGGCGGAGGCCCGCTTCAGCGCGTCGATCATGATGAGCTGTTCCATGATCGACTTGTTGATCGGCGCCGTGTGGCTCTGGACCACGAAGCAGTCGGCGCCGCGCACGGAGGCGTGGTAGCGGATGTAGATCTCGCCGTTGGCGAAGTCGATCGCCTTCGTCGGGACGAGCGTCGTACCGAGCTCGGCCGAGATGGCCTCGGCGAGCCCGGGGTGCGCCCGCCCCGAGAAGAGCAGCATCTGCCCGGAGTCGCTCACGCCGCGCCGGCCGCGACGTGCGTCGGGTAGTCGGTGTAGCCGGTGTGGTCGCCGCCGTACCACTTGGTCGTGTCGTCCTGGGCCAGCGGGGCGCCGGTGCGCAGGCGCTCGACCAGGTCGGGGTTGGCGATGAACGCCGAGCCGAAGGCGATGGCGCAGCCGACGCCGGTCTCCAGCGCCTCGGTGGCGATCGCCGCGGACACCGCGACGCCGTTCTCCGGGTGCGGGCACAGGATGATCGTGCCGGTCCACTGGGCGCGCAGGGCGGCGGTGTGGTCGCGGTCGCCGCCCTCCAGGAGGTGGATGAAGGCGATGGGCGGCAGGGCCGCGACGAGCGCCTCGTAGATCGCGCGGGTGTCGCCCTCGACGATGTCGTTGTACGGGTTGGCGGGCGAGATGCGCACGCCGACGCGGTCGGCGCCGATGCGCTCGGACACCGCCTCGATCACCTCGATCGCGAAGCGGATGCGGTTCTCGATCGGGCCGCCGTACTGGTCGGTGCGCCGGTTCGAGTTCTCGGCCAGGAACTGGTGGAGCAGGAAGCCGTTGCCCGCGTGGACCTCGACCCCGTCGAAGCCGGCGTCGACGGCGTTCTGCGCGGCGTCCGCGAACTCCTTGACGACCTCGGCGATCTCCTCGACCGTCAGCGCGCGCGGCTCCGGGTAGTCCAGCGGGCCCGCGGGACCGTAGGCCTGACCGGCCGCGGTGACCGCGGACGGGGCGACGGACTGGTGGCCGCTCGGGTACAGGTCCGGGTGGCCGATGCGACCGGCGTGCATGAGCTGCGCGACGATCTTGCCGCCGGCGGCGTGCACGGCGTCGGTGACGGGCTTCCAGGACTCGACCTGGGCCTGGGAGTGCAGGCCCGGGCTGTTGCTGAAGCCCTGACCGACGACGCTGGGCTGGACGCCCTCGGTGACGATGAGGCCCGCGCCGGCGCGCTGGCCGTAGTAGGTGGCCATCAGTTCGGTGGCCAGGCCCTCGGCGGTGGCGCGGTTGCGGGACATGGGTGCCATGACCACTCGGTTGCTCAGGGCCAGCTTCCCCAGAGTGACCGGCTCGAACAGCTTCTCGGACATGTGACTCTCCAGATTCGGGTCAACGCGTGGTGCGGAGGTGGAACGACGAACGCCGCGAGGGCGGGGCGGATCAGCCGCCCGCCCGCTCGGCGAGGTGGCGGGAGTGCGCGACGGCGAGGCGGCCCGCCGCTTCGGCGCAGGTGGCGAGGACCGCCATGTTGGCGCGGGCGGAACGGCCGTCGGTGGCGGCGTCCACGGCGCGCATCAGGTACTTGGTGATGCCCTGGCCGGAGACCCCGTCGCGGGTGGCCTCGGCGACGGCGGCCCGGATGGCCGTGTCGACCTCGACCGAGTCGATGGCGTCCTCCTCGCGGACCGGGGTGGTGATGAGGAAGGAACTGTTGTTGCCGAGCGCCCAGTGGGCCTCGATGGCGCGGGCGATCTGCTCCTCGTCGTCCAGGCGGTGGGGCGCCCGGTGGCCGCTCGTACGGCAGTAGAAGGCGGGGAAGTCGTCCGAGCGGTAGGCGACGACGGGGACGCACTGCGTCTCCAGGTACTCCAGCGTCAGGCCGAGGTCGAGGATCATCTTCGCGCCCGCGCAGACGACGGCGACCTTGGAGCGGGTGAACTGGATGAGGTCCGAGGAAACGTCCCAGGTCTCCTGGGCGCCCCGGTGCACGCCGCCGATCCCGGCGGACGAGAAGAAGGGGATCCCCGCGAGCTCTGCCGCCACGACGGAGGTCGCCACCGTGGTGGCGCCCAGGCCGCCCTGCGCGAGTACGACGGGCATGTCCCGGCTGGACACCTTGGGGATGCCCGGCAGGGAGGCGAACCGCTCGACGTCGGCCTCCGACATGCCGACCCGGATCTCACCGGCCTCGATGCAGATCGTCGCCGGGACGGCGCCGCCGGCTCGTACGGCGTCCTCGACCTTGCGGGCGGTGGCCGCGTTGTCCGGGTAGGGCAGGCCGTGCGTGATGACGTTGCTCTCGAGGGCGACGACGGCCCGGCCTTCGTGGAGGGCCTCGCGGACCTCCTCGGTGTAGACGACGGGGATGCCGTTGCTTGCGCTCATCGGGGCTCTCTCAACTCTCGTTCCAGTAACCGGGCGCCTTGAGGAGCAGGTCCCGGCGGGCCGCTATGTCGTCGAGGACCTGGACGTCCCAGTCCTCCGGTGTGACCGGCTCCAGGGAGATCGAGACGGTGTCCTCGCCGGTGGCGAAGGTGCGCGTCACGGCGGCGGTGACCGCCTCGTCGATCTCCTTGAGCTGTTCGGCCGTGAAGTTCCTCGGGTAGTGCCTGACGTGGATGTGGGGCACGGACTCGGTCCTCTCACGGGTCGTCGTGGGGTGGGTGGCACACCGCGGACGGGGGAGACCGCGGTGTGCCACCACCACTCCGCGTCCTGGCCCGGGGGGCAGGCCGGATGCGGAGCTCGGGCGCGGGAAGCAGGCCGGTCAGGCCTGTACGGATTCCCGCGGGTTGGTCGGGGTGGTATCGGTGCCCGGCTCGGGCTCCGGCTCCGGGTCCGGCTTGCTCCTGCCGCCGCGGGGCTGGGCCAGGATGACGGCCGCGACCACGGTCAGGGCGCCGGCGATCTGGAGCGGCGACAGCGCCTGGTCGAGGACGAAGTAGCCGAGCAGGGTGGCCGCCAGGGGCGAGGCGAAGCTCAGGAACGAGACGGCGAGGGCCGGGAGCCGCTGCACGCCGCGGAACCAGATGGCGTAGGCGAACAGGGCCCCGATGATGCCGAGGTAGGCGAAGCCCCAGAGGTTCTCGGCGGTGATCTCGTCGGGCAGTCCCTCGCCGATCAGGGCGATCGGGAGCAGGACCAGACCGCCGACGGTCAGCTGCCAGCCCGTGAAGGGCAGCAGGCCGACGCCCTCGGGGCGACCCCAACGCTTGGTGAGCACGATGCCGGAGGCCATGCTGACGGCGCCCAGCAGACCGGCCACGACGCCCGTCGTGTTGAGGCCCGCGTTCGGCTGGAGGACGAGCAGGGCCACGCCGGCCGCGCCGAGCGCGCAGGCGGCCACGTGGACCGGCTTGATCTTGTCCTTCAGCAGCAGGGCGCCCAGCAGCAGCACCAGCATCGGCTGGATGGACATCACCAGCGCCGCGACGCCGCCGGGCAGGTTGTAGGCCGCCACGAACAGGAGGTAGAAGAAGGCGCCGATGTTCAGGACGCCCAGGACCAGGGCCCGCCACCACCAGATGCCGCGCGGCAGGGTCCGTCCGATCAGCACCAGGATCAGGCCCGCGGGCAGGGCGCGCAGCAGCGACGCCAGCAGCGGTCGGTCGGCCGGCAGGAACTCGGTGGTGACCAGGTAGGTCGAACCCCAGATCGCCGGCGCGAGCGCGGTGAGCGCGGAGTCGGTCAGCGTGCGGCTGCTCCTCATCGGACCACGGCCGAGTCGGTCGTGCCGAAGTAGCGGTCGCCGAAGTCACCGATGCCCGGGATCATGAACGCGTTCTCGTTCAGGCGCTGTTCGACCGAGGAGGTGACGATCTTGACGGCCGGGTGCACGCGGTGCACGGCCTCGATCCCCTCGGGCGCGGCGATGAAGTTCACGAAGACGATGTTCTCCTCGCGCACCCCCGCCTCCAGCAGCACCTCGATGGCCGCGTTGGCGCTGCCGCCGGTGGCGAGCATCGGCTCCAGGAGCAGGATGTGCCGGTCGGCGATGTCGTCCGGCAGGTTCTTGTAGAAGAGGTGCGGGAGCTTGGTGGTCTTGTCCCGCTGGATGAGGATCTTGCCGACGCGGACGTCGGGCACGACGGTGCGCAGCTCGTCCAGCATGGAGTCGCCCGCCCGGATCACGGGCACCGCGCACAGCTTCGCGCCGAACTTCAGTCCGTCGTAGGTCTCGCCGACCGGCGTGATCGCCTCGTGCTTGTCGAACGGCAGCTGGTCGAGCGCCGATTCCAGGAGGAGGCGGATGATGCGGCGGGAGTAGAACACGAAGTCCGCGCGGGACGCACCGCGGTCACGGACGATCGTGTGCATGGCCCGCAGCTGGTTGGTCTGCGGCAGCGGGTGGACATTGTGGTGGCCGGTCGCCATGAGAACCTGCTTCTCGTCGGTCGGTGGAGACGGGCTGCGGCCCGGCCCCGGGGGCCCCGCGAAGGGCCCCCGGGCCGCCACAGCCACGTGGTGGGGAAGTGCCGGGATCAGGAAGCGATCTCGGCGAAGGCGCGGCGCGACTCGGCCACGAACTTCGCGACCTTCGCCCGGTCCTTGCGGCGGTCGGTGCCCTCCAGGAGGCTGTGGGCGTCGACGGCGGCGGGCTTGACGAAGCGGATCGCGTCGGCGACGTTCTCCGGGCTCAGACCGCCCGCCATCATCAGGGGCTTGGGCGAGCGGCGGACGAGCTCCGCGCTGACGTTCCAGTCGTGGGTGAGGCCGGTGGCGCCCTTGGCACCCGTGGCCGGGTTGAAGGTGTCGGTGATGAACATGTCGACCCACTCGGCGACGTCGTCGACGAGCTGGAGCAGCTCCTCGGCGTTGTCCTCCTTCACGACCAGGCTCTTGAGCACGTACAGGTCGGGGCGGTTGGCCTTGAGCTTGCGCAGCTGCTCCGGCTCCACGTCACCGTGCAGCTGCACGGCCTTGACACCGAGCTGGGTGGTGAACGCGCTGATCTCGTCCGCGTCCGTCAGGTAGCTGATGAGGACACCCTCCTGAGGGGCGACCAGACCGGCGATGATCTCCGTGGCCGCGGCCTCGGAGATGTCGTCCTTGCCCGACGGGAGGCGGAGCGGGAACCCGAACCAGTCGACGCCCTCCTCGGCCAGCAGCTTGGCCTCTTCGGCGTCGATGATTCCGGCGACCTGCACCAGGTCCTTCACGTCACTCATGTGTGTTCCTTTTCGGGATGAATCATTCTGAATCAAGCGGGTACCGGCAGAACGAGTGGACGTGTCCCGGTGAGGACGGATTTCGTTACACGTCTCGGGATGCTCACGAAAAGACTCGTAGGTACCGATCCACGGGTCAACGGGCTTTATGTCAGATCCACGTCAACCTTCTTCAGGTCCCGGTCAGGGACCGTCAGGACAGGCGTACGGACGACGTCCCGGGCGAGTAGGCGCTCTTCCAGGAAGGACAGGACACGCAGGTGGTAGGTACGAGCGGCCCATCCCAGGCTGATGTTGTGGCCGGCGTCGGGCTGGCGGACCACCTCAGTGGACGCCATCCACAGCGGAGCGAGTAATTCCTCCACCGCTGCCCGATCGTGTCTCCACCACTGCTCCTGCTCGGCGAAGGTGAAGCGGACGGGAACCCGGATCCGGGCCGCGACGGCGGGGTACGCCGCCGGCCACTCCAGGATCTCCCGGGCCTCCACCGCCGGTACGGGCCGCAGCAGTTCCTGCCCGAGCCGGAAGGCGTCGGGCGGGTAGAACCGCAGCGACCCCCAGTGCCTGCGCCACTGCACCGGGCCGCCGGAGCCGGGCAGCGCGGCGCGGTCCACGGCCAGGCGGCGGGCGATCCCGGAGACGTCCACGCCGAGCAGCGGGCCGCCGATCGGATCCGCACCCGGCCCGCGGTCGCCGAGGGCGGCGGCGGTGGACAGCGCGAGGCGGCCCCCGTTGGAGTGGGCGACGAGCAGCAGGCCCGCGCCGACGTCGTACGCGCCGGCGAAGTCGGCCAGGGCGGCGAGCAGGGTGCCGGTCTGCCCCGCCAGGTCCTGTCCCTCGGGCAGGGCCGCGGCCGAGGCCCCGTACCCGGGTCGGTCCAGGGCGAGGACGGCGTGGCCGAGCGAGGCTCCGAGTCCCAGCAGGGAGAGCCCGGGCCGGGCCCGGCTGTCGAAGTACCCCGCGCTCATCCCGGCGCCGTGCAGGGCGACCACCAGGGCACGGGGCGCGCCGCCCGGGGGCAGGGCGAGCAGCCCGGACAGCGGGATGCCGCCCCCGTCGAGGGTGACGGCCCGAACGGCGGGCGCACCGGGCTGCGGTGAGGGGGGCATGGCGGGACCTCCTGGCGGGGCGGGCGGGCGGAGCGGGAGCGGGTCAGGGGCCGCGGCGCACGGACCGTCCGCGGACCACGGCGAGGCCCCAGACGGCCCGGCGGCGCAGGAGCGTGGTCATGGCCGGGGCGCACGGCCGCGCCGCCGCCGGACCGGATTCGCGTACGGGTCCCCGGGCGGGAACCCAGTAGCCGGCGATCTGCACGGCGTTCATCCGCACGGCGTTCACCGGGTTCTCACAGCCGGGCTCCGGCGAACTCGGGCAGGCGGTCGCCGGAGTCCCACACCACGTGATAGGCGATGCGGTTCAGCCGCCAGCCGGAGTCGGTCCGTACGGCGGCGGCCACGCAGTGGCCCCCGACGTCGAACCGCCCCGCGGAGCGGTCCCCGTCGTGGTGGACGTGGAAGGTGAGCTGCTGCGCGCGCAGGGTGGCCAGGTCACCGTCGAGGCCGATGGAGTGGTTGGAGGTGAGGTGGTGCGAGCGCGCCCAGCGCGCCCCCGCCTCCCGTTGGAAGGCGGTGAAGCCCTCGATCCCCTCGGACGTGCCGATCGGGAAGGCGAAGGTGACGTCCTCGGTGAACAGTTCGGCGAACCGGTCCCGGGCCGGCTCGGCCTCCCCGTAGGTGTCGAGGGCACTGACGTACCGGTCGAACAGTTCGCGCAGGTCGGCGCGGTCGCGCAGGATCCGCACCTGCTCGCGCAGGTCCGCGATCTCATCGTGGGTCGAAGGCATGGCCTCTCCGGAAGGGTTGGAGATCATGGGTCGGGGGCGCGGCGGACCGTGATCCGCCACGCCCCCGCTGGGTGCGCGCCTCATACGACGCGCGCGCTCCGTTTGATGGCGTCGAGCAGTTCCGCCTGGCGCAGGAGGACCGGTTCCGGGCGGGCCCCGACGCGGATGTCCGTGACGAAGGCGGCGACGGAACGGAGCACCTGGTCGTCCGGGGCGAGGCCGATCTCCTCGACGCCGGTGGGGCGTTCGAGGCGGATCGTGGGCGGGTGCGCGGCGGGCGGGGTGAAGGCCCGCTCGACGGTGAGGCGGCCCCGGCTGCCGGTGATCTCGTAGGCGCTCCGGTAGCCGTGGTCGAGGCCGAACGACAGCTGCGCGGTGACCCCTTCGGGGGTGCGGAGCAGTGCCGTGCCGGCCGTGTCGACGGCCCGGCCGGGCACCCCGGCGACCAGGACGGCGCCCTCCGCCTCCAGCCGGTCCCCGAGGAAGTGCAGGGCCGCCCGGACCGGGTAGACCCCGGTGTCCCACAGGGCGCCGCCGCCGAGGGCGGCGTCGTAGCGGATGTCGGTGTCCGGGAGCCGGGGGATCGTGAACTCCGCCCGGAACGAACGTAGTTCACCGATGGCTCCGCCGCTGACGAGGGCCCGGACCGCGGCGTGCTGGGAGTGGTGGACGAACATCACGTTCTCCCGCAGCACCAGTGCGGCGGACCCGGCCAGGTCCAGCAGTCGGCGGGTCTCCGCGAGGTCGGTGGTGAGCGGCTTCTCCGCGAGGACGTGCTTGCCCGCGCGCAGCACCGCCTCCACCCACTGGGCGTGCAGGGCCGCCGGGAGCGGGACGTACACGGCGTCGATGTCCGGGCGCGCCAGCAGCGCCCCGTACCCGGTGACGGCCTCGCAGCCCGCCTCCTCGGCCGTCTCGCGGGCCCTGGCCGCGTCGCGGGCCGCGACCGCGACGAGTTCGATGCCGGACGCCGCCCGCAGGGCGGGCAGCATCCGACGGCGTGCGATGTCGGCGCAGCCGATCACGCCGATGCGGACGGGATCCATCAGAGCGTTACCGCCCCCGAGGTCAGGCAGGAGAGCAGGGTGCGCGCCTGCACGTTGACGTAGTGGTTGTGCCGCAGCAGCCCGGCGAGCTGCCCCGGGGTGACCCACAGGTAGCCCGGCGGGGCCTGGAGCGGGGCCTGGTCCTCGTCGGTGTCGAGGAAGAGGTAGCGGCTCTCCGCGTTCAGGAACCGGCCGCCCTCCTCGGAGTGCAGGGCCTCGTAGCGGATCCGTGCGGGGTCTGCGCCGAGGACCAGGTCGAGGAACGGCGGGCGCTCCTCGTCCGGCAGGTGCGCGTAGTTCGGCGGGGTGTACTGCACCGTCGGGCCGAGTTCCACCGTGTCGGCGAACCCGCCCTCGACGCGGGCGTGGACCAGTACGTGGGGCACGCCGTCGATCCGCCGGGTCAGGAAGGCGGTGACGCCCACCCCCGTCGGTTCGAACAGGGGCTGCGTCCAGCCCGAGACCTCGCGGCTGCCGGCCTGGACGCCGACCGCGACGACGCTGAAATAGCGCCCCTCCTCGTGGTCGATGGAGTCCTCGCCGCGCTTCCAACCGGGGATGTCCGCGAGGGGTACCGGCCGGGCGCTCACGTCGTGGCGGGAGCGTTCGGTGGTGAACCAGGACAGCAGCTCGGTGTCCGAGTGCAGGGCGAGGGCTTCGGTGTCCGGGAGCGGCGCGCAGGCCAGCACGGTGCGCGCGTCCATGTTGACCACGTTGTCCTGGCGCAGCAGCTCCCCGATCTCGCCGAGGGTCAGCCAGCGGAAGTCGTCGTGCTCGGGGACGTCGCCGACCGCCTCGACCAGCATGTTGCGGTTGCTCTTGCGGTAGAACCAGGAGCCGTGTTCGGACTGGAGGACGTCGGCGAGGACCCGGCCGCGGCCGGGCTGCGTGAAGTACTCGATGTAGCGGACGTCGGCGCCCTTGTGGGCCTTGGTGTAGTTGCTGCGGGTGGCCTGCACGGTGGGCGACAGCTGGAGCAGGTTGCGGTTGCCGGGCTCCATCTTGGCCTGCATCAGGAAGTGCGGGACGCCGTCGAACTCCTTGACCAGGATGCCGAGGATGCCGACCTCGGGCTGGCGGATGATCGGCTGGTGCCACGTGCGCTCGCGGCCGTCGGAGCCCGCGGTGACCCGCAGGCCCTCGACGGTGAAGAACTTCCCGCTGCGGTGGCCGAGGTTGCCGGTGTCCGGGTCGAAGGACCAGCCGTCCAGGTCGGCGAAGGCGATCCGGTCCACCCGGAAGCGGTGCGCCCGACGGCGCTCCTCGAGCCAGGCGTGGACGTCCGCGGCGTGCCGGACGGCGCCCCGCGCGGCGCCCGCCGAGCGGGCCAGCCGCAGCGGCAGCTCCTCGTCCACGCGGGCGACCAGCGCCGGGGCGGCGGTGGCCGCGGTGGTGGTGGGGCCGCTCACGCGTGGCCTCCCACGAACTCCTTGACGGAGGCGATGACGTAGTCGAGCATCTCGTCCGTCAGCGCCGGGTACACGCCGATCCAGAACGTCTGGTCGGTGATGATGTCGCTGTTGGTGAGGTCTCCGACGATGCGGTGCGGCTGGCCGATGTAGGCGGGGTGGCGGGTCAGGTTGCCCGCGAACAGGCGCCGCGTGCCGATCTTGCGGTCCTCCAGGAAGTCGACCAGGGCGGCCCGGCTGTAGGGCGCCTCGGGGTCCACGGTGATCGCGAACCCGAACCAGCTCGGGTCGCTGCGCGGGGTGGCCTCGGGGAGGATCAGGTGCGGTACGCCGTCGAGGCCGTCCCGCAGCCGGCGCCAGTTGCGCCGGCGGGCGTCGCAGAAGTCGTCGAGCTTGTCGAGCTGGGTCAGGCCGAGGGCCGCCTGGATGTCGGTGGCCTTCAGGTTGTAGCCGACGTGGGAGAAGATGTACTTGTGGTCGTAGCCCTCGGGGAGGGTGCCCATCTGGTACTTGAAGCGCTTGAGGCACTTGTTGGTCTCGCCCGGCTCGCACCAGCAGTCCCGGCCCCAGTCGCGCAGCGATTCGACGATCCGCGCGAGCGCCAGGTTCGAGGTCAGGACGCAGCCGCCCTCACCCATCGTCAGGTGGTGGGCCGGGTAGAAGCTCACCGTCGTCATGTCGCCGAAGGTGCCGGTCAGCTTGCCGTCGTAGGTGGAGCCGACGGCGTCGCAGTTGTCCTCGATCAGGAACAGGTCGTGGTCCTGCGCCAGCTGCGCGATCTCGGCGACCTCGAAGGGGTTGCCGAGCGCGTGCGCGATCATGATGGCGCGGGTCTTGGGGCCGATGGCCTGCGCGACCCGCTCGGCGGTGGTGTTGTAGGTCCCGAGCTCGACGTCGATGAAGACGGGGACGAGCCCGTTCTGGATGATCGGGTTCACGGTGGTCGGGAAACCGGCGGCGACTGTGATGACCTCGTCGCCCCGCTTGAGGGCACGGTCCTCCAGCAGGTGCGAGGTGAAGGCCGTCATGGCCAGCAGGTTCGCGGAGGAGCCGGAGTTGGCCAGGTGCGCCTTGCGGTGCCCCATCTTCCGGGCGAAGCGCGACTCGAACCGGCGGGAGCTTGGCCCGGCCGCGATCCGCATCTCCAGGGCCGCCTCGACCAGGGCCGCGCGGTCGCGTTCGTCCAGGACCGCGCCGGCGGGCCAGATCTCGGTGGTGCCGGGGACGAAGGGCCCCTGGTCCTGCGCGTCCTGATGGAACTTCGCGGTCTCGTCGAGGATGAGCCCCTTGTGGACGTTCATGACGTGGTTCCTTCCCGGCTCTGTCGGCCGAAGTCGTCGCTCTGGTGTTTCACGGCCTTCCACCAGCCGGGGTTGTCGCGGTACCACGCGACGGTGTCGGCCAGTCCCTGCTCGAACGAGACGCGCGGCGCGTACCCGAGCTCCTCGCGGATCTTCGTCTCGTCGAGGGCGTAGCGCAGGTCGTGCCCCTTGCGGTCGGCGACCCGGCGGACCGCGGAGGCGTCCGCGCCGCACAGGGCGAGGAGGCGTTCGGTGATGTGCAGGTTGGTCTGCTCGTTGCCGCCGCCGATGTTGTAGACCTCGCCGGCGCGGCCCTTGTCGAGGACGAGGGCGATGGCCCGGCAGTGGTCGTCGACGTGCAGCCACTCGCGGATGTTGCGGCCGTCGCCGTACAGCGGGACCTGGAGGCCTTCGAGCAGGTTGGTGACGAACAGCGGGATCAGCTTCTCGGGATGCTGGTGGGGCCCGTAGTTGTTCGAGCACCGGGTGATCGACACGTCGAGGCCGTGCGTCTTCCAGTACGAGCGCGCGATCAGGTCGGAGGAGGCCTTGGACGCGGCGTACGGCGAGTTGGGCAGCAGTGGCCACTCCTCCGTCCAGGCGCCCTCGGCTATCGAGCCGTACACCTCGTCGGTGGAGACGTGTACGACGCGCCGCACGCCGGTGGCCAGCGCCGCGTCGAGCAGGGTCTGCGTACCGCCGACGTTGGTGCGGACGAACTCGGCCGCGGAGTGCACGGAGCGGTCGACGTGCGACTCGGCCGCGAAGTGGACGATCGCGTCGTGGCCGGGCAGCAGGTCGCGCAGCAGCGCTTCGTCGCAGATGTCGCCGCGGACGAAGTCCAGCCGGGGGTGCGCGGCCGGCAGGTTGTCCCGGTTGCCGGCGTAGGTGAGCTTGTCGAGGACGGTGATCCGGGTGTCGCCGTGCCCCTCGTATCCGCCGTCGAGCAGGGTCCGGACGAAGTGCGAGCCGATGAACCCGGCTCCGCCGGTGACCAGGAGCCTCATTCCGCCACCTCGATACGCGTCCGTCCGAGGCCCTCGAGGACGAGGTGTGCCATGTTCTTGTCTCCTTGCGGGGGAAGAAGGGGGAAGGGCCGTGCCGTCAGGCGGAACGCGCCTCGCTCGAGTTGTCACGCCAGGTGCGCGGGCCGAGGAAACCGCGGACCCGATCGGGCCGGCGCCAGACGGCCAGGGCCGGGCCGCCGCCGGCCGTTCCGCCGTGCATGCCCTCCGAGGCCGCCGCCCGGGCGAGGACGACCGCGGTCAACGCCGCCAGTTCCTCGGCGTCGGGGTGCCCCTTCACGACGCGGATCAGGTGTCCGGGCTGCTGCGGGTCCATGGGGTTCTCCTCGTCCTGTGCCGGACCGCCGGCACTCACTGGGGCGGGTTCCCGTGCTTGCGCGCGGGCAGGTCGGCGTGCTTGGCGCGCAGCATGGCCAGCGAACGGATCAGTACCGACCGGGTGTCGCGCGGGTCGATGACGTCGTCGATGAGGCCGCGTTCCGCCGCGTAGTACGGGTGCATCAGCTGGTCCTTGTACTCCGCGATGCGCTGCGCGCGGGCGGCGTCGGGGTCGTCCGCCGCGGCGATCTCGCGGCGGAAGACCACGTTCGCGGCGCCCTCGGCGCCCATCACGGCGATCTCGTTGGTGGGCCAGGCCAGCGCCAGGTCGGCGCCGATGGAGCGGGAGTCCATGACGATGTACGCGCCGCCGTAGGCCTTGCGCAGGACCAGGGAGATCCGCGGGACGGTGGCGTTGCAGTACGCGTACAGCAGCTTGGCGCCGCGTCGGATGATGCCGTTGTGCTCCTGGTCGACGCCGGGCAGGAAGCCGGGCACGTCCACGAGGGTGACGAGCGGGATGTTGAAGGCGTCGCAGAACTGGACGAACCGCGCGCCCTTCTCGGAGGCCTCGATGTCGAGGACGCCGGCCATCGCGGCGGGGTTGTTGGCGACGATGCCGACGACGTGTCCGTCGAGCCGGGCCAGCGAGCAGACGAGGTTCGGCGCCCAGGCCGGATGGACCTCGAAGTGGTCGCCGTCGTCGACGACCTCCTCGATGACCTTGCGGATGTCGTAGGCCTGCCCGGACTGTGTGGGAACCAGGTCCAGCAGGGCCTCGTTGAGCCGGTCGGCCGGGTCGCCGGAGTGCTCGACGGGGGCCAGCTCACGGTTGTTGGAGGGCAGCAGCGCCAGGAGGTAGCGGACCTCGGCGATGCAGGTCTCCTCGTCGTCGTACGCGAAGTGCGCGACGCCCGAGGTGCCGGCGTGCACGTCGGCGCCGCCCAGCCCGTTCTGGGTGATCTCCTCACCGGTGACGGCCTTGACCACGTCCGGGCCGGTGATGAACATCTGCGAGGTCTCGCGGACCATGAAGACGAAGTCCGTCAGCGCCGGCGAGTAGGCGGCGCCGCCCGCACAGGGGCCGAGCATCACGCTGATCTGCGGGATGACGCCCGAGGCCCGGGTGTTGCGCCGGAAGATGCCGCCGTACCCGGCGAGCGCCGAGACGCCTTCCTGGATGCGGGCGCCGGCGCCGTCGTTCAGCGAGACCAGCGGGGCGCCGGCCTTCTCGGCCATGTCCATGATCTTGTGGATCTTCTCGGCGTGGGCCTCGCCCAGCGCCCCGCCGAAGATCCGGAAGTCGTGGGCGTAGACGAAGACCGTACGACCGTCGACCGTGCCCCAGCCGGTGACGACGCCGTCGCTGTACGGCTTCTTCGCCTCCAGCCCGAAACCGGTCGCCCGGTGCCGGCGCAGCGGCTCCACCGCGGTGAACGAGCCCTTGTCCAGGAGGAGCGCTATGCGCTCGTGGGCCGTGAGCTTGCCCTTGGCGTGCTGGCGCTCGGTCGCGCCCTCGTCGCCGCTCCGTGCGGACTCCTTGATCCCGTTGAGCTCATCGATCCGGGACCGGATCGTGTCGTCCGTTCTGGACATGGTTCTCCCACCCTCTCTGCGGGTCGTTGCGATGGTCAGACTGTGCTGGCTGTGAGCGCGGCGACCGTCCGTTCCAGCCGGTCCGCCGTGTTCGTCGCGTGGACGCGGGCGTCCGGCAGGATCTTGCGGACCAGGGCGCCCAGGACCTGTCCCGGTCCCACTTCCACGAACCGGTCCGCACCCGAGGCCGCGAGCGACTCGACGGCCCCGGTCCACCGGACCGGACTGGTGAGTTGGGTGCGCAGGGCGACGACCGCCTCCGCGGCGCTCGTCACCCACTGCCCCGTCACTCCGGAGACCAGAGGGACGCGCGGCGCGCGGAAGTCGGTGGCGATCAACGTCTGGGTGAACTCGGCCTCGGCCTCGCGCAGCAGGCTGGAGTGGAACGGCCCACCCGTCCGCAACACCCGCGTACGCGCCCCCGCCACCCGAGCCGCAGCCGTGACATGACCAACCGCCTCGGCCTGCCCCGACACCACCGTCTGCCGCGGCTCGTTCTCCCCCGCCACCTCCACGACCCCACCCACGGCCGCCCGCGCCTCGGCACACATCCGCGTCACATCCGTACGACGCAAACCGATCACCGCCACCGTGGCACTACCCACCCGATCCCCCACCGTGGCCACCAACTCGCCACGCAACCGGACCAACCACAACGCCTCCGTCCACTCCAACACACCCGCCGCGACCAAAGCCGCGTACTCCCCCAGGCTGTGACCGGCCACCGCGTCCGGCACCACCCCCTCACCCCGCAACACCTCCAGAGCGGCCAAACTCGTCAGGAACACCGCCGGCTGCGCCACCGCCGGATCCTCCAGATCCCGAGCCGAACCCTCCAGACACAACCGCGCCAGGGGGATCCCCAGAAGGTCGTCCGCGGCCCGGAAATAGCTTCCGGCCAAATCCGGGCGCAGGGCGAGCAGATCCCTGCCCATCCCCACGCATTCGGAGCCCTGCCCCGGAAAGACGAAGGCGGTACGGATCATCCGGTCACGTCCTTATCTGCGGTCCAGAAGTCGGGCACCCCTGGAATGCCGGGCCACCCGGTGGCGGCGTGGGCGCCTCCTCGGCGGGAGAGCGACTCAACCCTGTCCCAAGCCACTTGAGGACCACTTCCGTGTGCGTCCAGATCCGCCGGAAGGGCGCCCGCCCGTGGTCGACACCCAGCGCCGGCAGGCCGCCCCTCGCCGCGTGGTGGCGGTCGCGGCACGGCTCGGGACCGGCGGTCGGGGGCGGGGACCGTCGGCGGGGCTGCGGCAACGGACACGCGTCGCCCGCTGCCGGGTCGCGCGAGCGCGGGTGCGGTCGCGGCCCCGGGAAGGCGGCACCACGGAACCCGCCGGACCGGCCGCCCCCGGGACACGCCGGCGCCCGGCGCCGGTCGCGTCCGGGCCGGGGCGGCGAAGTCGGGGTCCGTCAGGCGGCGCAGGCGGGCAGGCCGCCGTGGAAGTCGACCATCTCGGAGAACAGTTCGCCGATGTCGAGCGGGTGGCCGGGCTCGGCGCCGCGCGCCTCGGCGTAGGCGCGGTGCAGGTTGGGCACCAGACGCTCGCTGTCGAGGAGGGCCGCGAAGGGCCCGAGGTCCGCCTCGCGTGCCGTCTCCAGCGGCGTGAGACCCGCGGCGATGCCCGCGGCGGCCAACTCCTGCACGTGACGGAGGTAGGCCTCGGTGGAGTCGAGGATCTCGGCTCCGCCCACCGGGCCGTGACCGGACACCACCGTCTCGGGGTCCAGGGCGCGCAGCTTCCCGATCACCTCGAGCGATCCCGAGACCGAGCCGGTGAGACAGAACGGCGTGGCACCGGACATGACGATGTCACCGGCGAACAGCACCCGGCGCTCGGGCAACCAGACCACCGAGTCGTTCTTGGTGTGGGCGGTACCCAGGTACATCAGCTCCGCCCGTACGTCGCCCAGGTGCAGGGTCAGCGTCTCCCGGAAGGTCAGACCGGGCAGCTCGACGGCGACGTCGCCCCAGCAGACGTCCGGCCACAGACCGGTCAGGTGCAGTCCGGCGAGGTCCATCTCGGCGCGGGTCGCTTCGTGGGCGATGATGACCGCGTCGTCGGCGAACAGTCGGTTCCCGAAGGTGTGGTCACCGTGCGGGTGCGTGTTGACGACGAAGCGGGGTGCGTGCGGAGTGACCCGCGCGATCGCGTCCTTCAACGCCACGGCGCGCGCCTCGGTGGCCGCGGTGTCGATCAGCAGGGGACGGCCGCCCGCGGTGACGAGGCCCGCGTTGTTGAGGCACCACCCGCCGTCGGGCTGGACGTACGCGTAGACCTCCTCGGCGACCTCGACCAGTCGAGCGGCGGACGGGAAGCTTGCGGTCACTGTTGTCTCCTGGATCGGATGCGCGGCCGGGGAGGACCTTTATGAGGGGGTGGTGGCGAGGGTTTTGGTGTGGGCGGGTTGGGTGTAGTTGCGGTTGTGGTAGACGAGTGGGGTGTCGTGGGTGTGGGAGA
>NZ_JBIAVF010000030.1:0-67483 GCF_042893755.1 Streptomyces sp. NPDC001568
CCCAGATCAAGTGGGGCCTGGACTACATGAACTCCCGCTACGGCAGCCCCGTCGGCGCCTGGAACTTCTGGCAGACCCACCACTGGTACTAAGCCGGCGCCGAACCACCAGCGGACACAGCAGCACGCACACAGCAGCACGCACACAGCGACGCCCGGCCGGGACAATCCCGCCGGGCGTTCTCGCGTTGACGTCGCGCGGCGCCGGTGCGGCGACCGTGCCGGTGGCCGCGGTCGCCGGGTTCGATGCACGCGCGGTCCGTCGTCCCCGCCCGACACGCCTCATACGGCTGGGGCGGATGCCCCGTTCGGCCGGCGGCTTCGGTGGAGCAGCCGGGCCGTGAACACCACGACAGGTACGGCCACGGCGGGTACCACCCACGACGGGATGTCGAGCCACACGGCGGGCAACCCCACGGCAGCACAGGTGATCATCATGAGGGCGAGCAGCGGCTTTCCGTACGGGCGCCAGGTGAAGGGCTCGTAGTCGAGGGGTCTGGCCATCCGCACCGCGCCGAACCCCAGCCCCATGACCGCGAGGAGTCCCAGGAACGTCCCGATGGCGACCGTCATCTGGGGTTCGTCCCGGGGTGCTTCGGACGTGCTCTGCCGAAGGCGCCCCTTGCCGACCGTGACGACGTCGCCGCGCCAGACGGTCCCGGTGACCCGGTCGCCCGGCCGCAGTGTCTCCAGTACCGGATCCGGGTCGCCGAACTCCACGACCCCGTTCCAGAAGGGTGTGCCCGACAGGGTCACCTTGTAGCCGCCGGACCTCATACCCGGATTGTTCGTGGCTCGCTCCACGGTGAAGGAGACCGTCCGGAGGCAGTCCTCACCGTCCTTCGCCGTCGCGTCGGCAGCGCACGGCACGGCCGCCACGTAGTCCTGGTGCCGCTTGATGTCGTGGGGCAGCCAGACGCCGAAGACGAGTTGGCAGCCCAGCGCCGGGATCAGGCAGAGCACGATCAATAGCGCGCCCACGAATCGCGCGCGGCCGGGAGACCGCCGGGCGGGGTGGTCGGCGCCGGGCGGAGGCCGCGACGGGCCGCCCGTTCCGTGGGTGATGTCCGTACTCGGCACTGCCCTCACATGCCTCTCCTGGCCGGTCGGAAAGGCCCTGCGCCGCCATGGTGCTCCAGCCCCGTCCGCACAGCTTCGTTCAACCGGAAGCGGGCGGACAATGAGGGCCTCGGGCAGTCCGGTCCCACGATTCCTTGCCGCACCCGGGCAATCGGCCGCACGGTGAAGCGTGTTCCGGGCCGGGACGGCTTCGTACGGCGGGCGCCGTGTGCCGGGTGGCACGGCGCCCGCCGAGCTGTGGGGGGACGTACGGTCGCGGGGTCAGGTGTTGAGCAGGCGCAGGGCCGCGGGTGCGTAGCGTTCTCCGGACACCTCGGTGGCCGGGAGGGCCTGCTCCAGTTCGTGCAGCTGGGCCGCGGTGAGGTGCAAGTCGGCTGCGCCGGCGTTCTCCTCGAGGTAGCTGATGCGCCGGGTGCCGGGGATCGGAACGATCTGCGGGCCTCGGGAGAGCAGCCAGGCGAGGGCCAGCTGGACGGGGGTGCAACCGATGTCGCCGGCCAGGGTCCGGACGCGCTCCACGAGGGCGAGGTTGCGGGTGAGGTTCTCTCCCTGGAAGCGGGGGTCGTTGCGGCGGTAGTCGTCCGGCTCCAGTTGACTGAGGGAGGTGAGGGCCCCGGTGAGGAAGCCCCTGCCGACCGGCGAGTAGGGCACGAGTCCGATGCCGAGCTCGGTGGCCGTGGGGGCGATGTCGCTCTCCACGTCCCGTTCCCACAGGGAGTATTCGGTTTGCAGGGCCGTGATGGGGTGCGTGGCATGGGCACGGCGCAGGGTGTCGGAGTTGACCTCGGACAGGCCCAGGTGCCGGACCTTTCCGGCCGTGACGAGCTCCGCCATGGCTCCGACGGTCTCCTCGATCGGCGTGTCGGGATCGCGGCGGTGCAGGTAGTAGAGGTCGATGCTCTCCACGCCCAGCCGGGCCAGGGACGCGTCACACGCCTGCCGGGCGTGGGCGGGGCTGGAGTCGATCACGGCGCCGCCGGCCGTGCCGCCCGGGCCGACGCTGCGGATGCCGAACTTGGTGGCCACCACCGCTTCGTCGCGGCGCCCCCCGAGGGCGCGGCCGAGGAGTTCTTCGTTGCGGCCGGCGGCGTAGGCGTCGGCGGTGTCGAAGAACGTCACCCCGGTGTCCAGGGCACGGCGGATGGTGGCGATGGACTCCGTTTCGTCGCTGGTCCCGTAGTAGGCGGACATGCCCATGCAGCCGAGGCCGATCGCCGAGACCCGTAGTCCCGAGGTACCGAGGGTGCGGTGCTCCATGTGGTGCTCTCCTGTGTTCCGGTCGGGGTGTGTGCCTGCTGGTACGCCGGGGCGCGGTCAGGCGTTCGTGGGGGTGGGGGTCGGAGCGGGACCGCGGGCGCGCGTGCCGCGGGCGGACAGCAGCAGGGTCAGCAGGGCGCAGGCGGTCAGCGCGGCGGCGACGGCTGTCACGGCGCGCGGTCCGGCGGCGGAGTCCACGAGCAGTCCGCCCGCGAGGGATCCCACGGCGATGGCGCCGTTGAAGGCGGCCACGTAGAGCGACGAGGCGGCATCGGACTCCTCCTTGGCCAGTTGCAGCACCCAGGTCTGGAGGCCGACGGGCAGGGCCGCGAAGGCCAGGCCCCACAGGACGAGCAGGGTGATCGCCACGGGCTTGGAGTCGCCGAAGGCCCACAGGAGGGCGAGCGAGACGGTCATCAGGACAAGAGCGCCCGTCAGGGTGCCGTGCACCGAGCGGCCGACCACGGCGCCCGCGACGAAGTTGCCCGCGAACCCGGCGGCTCCGAAGACCAGGAGCAGTACGCCGACCATGCTTTCGCTGATGCCCGTGATCTGCTCGAGGTAGGGGGCGACGTAGGTGAAGGCGAGGAAGTGACCGATCATCACCAGTGCGGTGACCGCGACGGCGACACGCAGTCGGCCGTTGCGCAGGACGCGCGGTAGGGCGGCGAGGCTGCCGTTGCCCTGCGCGGGGAGGTTCGGCAACAGGAGCAGCACCGCGACGAGGACGACGAAGCCGATCGCGGCGACGGCGGCGAACGCGGTGTGCCAGCCCGACCGCTGACCGATCATGGTGCCCAGCGGGACGCCGAGCACCGAGGCCAGCGAGATCCCGCCGAGAACGAGTGCGGTGGCCCGAACGGCATGCCGCTCGGGGACCAGGCGGACCGCGATGGCCGCGGCGATCGACCAGAAGACGCCGTGTGCGAGTGCCACGAGCACCCTGGCGGACAGCAGGGCGCCGTACGAGGAGGCGACGGTGGCCAGCAGGTTGCCCGCGACGTACATCACGAGCAGCCCGGCCAGCAGCCACTTGCGGTCCACGCGCCCGCACAGTGTGGTCAGCGGTGCCGCGGTGATCGCGGCGACTGCGGCGAAGCCGGTGACGAGGAAGCCGGCGGTGCCGACGGAGACGTCCACGCCCGCGCCGATCGACGGCAGCAGTCCGATGGGGAGCGTCTCGGTGGTGACGAAGGAGAACGTGCCCAGTGAGAGGGCGATGACGGCCAGCCAGGCACGCACCGGTGAGGGGGCGGGGCCGGGCGCGGCGGCGGGGCGTTGCCTGTCCGGGGTGAGGGTGGAGGAGCTTCGTGTCATGGTTACCGGTCTCCGTGGGTGGGGGTGGGGACGGTCGGGCCGCCCGTGGGGGTGGGGGTGGGATGGTCGGCCCGGGGGCCGGGGCTCCAACCGTGTGCGCAGGGGCCGGCGTCGAGGACGTCGCGTCCCATCGACCAGTGGGCGATGGCGCATCCGGGCACCGCGCACAGCACGTCGGACACGGGGGCGGAGCGGAACGCGGAGGCCGGGACGGTGAGGGGTCGGTTCATCGGGCCACGCTCCCGACGAGCTGCGCGGAGTGCGGCACGGCCGGGTGTCGGGGGCGCGTGGCGTCCCAGCGGACCAGGGCCGTGCCGACTCCCATGCCGCCGCCGAAGCCGGCCAGCAGTACGAGATCCCCGTCCCGTAGCGCGCCGGACCGGTTGGCGTGGTCGAGCGCGAGCGGTATGGAGGCGGCGCCGGTGTTGCCGTGCAGGTCGACCGGCAGGTGGGCGTGGGCGTTGGGCAGCCCCAGTCGAGGTATGACCTCGCCGACCATCACGCCGTTGGCCTGATGGGGTACGAAGTGCTTGACCTCGGCCGGATCGACGCCGTGGGCGGCCAGCACGCCTTGGACGGCCGCGGGCAGGCGCTCGTTGACGAACTCGCGGACCTCCCGCCCCCTCATTCTGAAGAAGTGCTGCCCGTCGGCCAGGGTGCCCGCGGAGGCCGGGTGGCGGCTGCCGCCGGCCTGGACCCCGATCAGGTCGTGGAGGCTGCCGTCGGTGCTGGTGCCGGTCCCGACGATGCCGAATCCGGGGCGGGTCGGGCCGAGCACGACGGCGCCCGCGCCGTCCCCGAACAGCACCGCGGTCTTGCGGTCGCTGTGGTCCAGGATCCGCGAGTAGACGTCCGCGCCCACGACCAGCGCGTACTTGGCGTCGGTGTGTTCGCTGATGCCCGCCAGGAGCTGCGCACCGGTTTGCAGGGCGAAGACGAAGCCGGCGCAGACGGCGTTGATGTCGAAGGCCGCCGCCTGGGTCGCACCGATCTGGTTCTGCACGAGGCAGGCGGTGGCCGGCTGCGGGTAGTCGGGGGTGGAGGTCGCCACGATCACCCAGGCGACGTCGCGTGCGCGGATCCCGGCGTCGTCCATCGCGGCCCGCGCGGCGGCGGTGGCCAGGTCGGAGGTCGCCTCGTGGGGCGCGGCGCGATGCCGTTCCCGTATGCCGGTCTTGCGCACGATCCACTCGGCGGTCACTCCGGCCAGTTCCGCGACCGCGGAGTTGGGCACGATCTCGGTCGGGAGGTACGAGCCGGATCCGATGATGCCGACGGCGGTCGTGGCGGGTGAGTACACGGTCATCGCTGGTGCTCCAGAGGAGTGGGGGAAGGCCGGGCGTCGAGCAGGGCGCGCAGGGCGGGGTCGTCGCCGACCACGACCGGGTGACCGACGCAGCCGAGCATCTCCAGGTCGGACGGGTGATCGCCGTACGCGTAGCAGTCGCGCGGGTCGATGTGCGGCCGGTCGGCGAGGAAGCGACGTACGGCGGTCGCCTTGTGCGGGCCGATCATCGGGGTCTCGATGAGGCCCGTGTAGGTACCGCCGGTCCCCGGTCTGGCCGCGTCCGTCTCGACGAGGGGACGGCTGCACAGCAGGTGCCCGGCGCCGACGGCCCGGGCGACGGGGTCCAGGCAAGCGGGGAACGACCCCGAGACCAGGATGAGTTCGGCGCCGGCCTCGCGGTGGGCGCGGAGCGCGTCCCGGGTCGCGTCGATGAAGAGGCCGTCCCCGGCACGGTCGGCGAACCAGCGCTCGCCCCAGGCGGCGATGGTGGCCTCGGATTCGCCGGCGTACGCGGCGTAGTAGGCGCGGTTGATCAGCTCGCGCGGTGTGCCGGTCGCGGCGGCCTGCTGGAAGCCGGCGAGGAGCCGGTCGTGTTCGGCGGTCCCCGCGGCGCCGTGCCGGCCGGTCAGGTGGTAGTGGAGGAAGTCGAACATGCTCTTGCAGTGGATGAGTGTCTCGTCCACGTCGGCGAAGACGAGGTAGGGACGAGCGGTCATGGTGGGTCCCTCCTTCGGGTACGGGTGTGTGATCGGAATGTGGGACGGGCAGGGGGGCGCGCGGCCCGGTTGCGGCGTTGTCGCCCTATCGCGTCCGCAAGACGTCGCGCGCCGCGTTGAGGCCGTTCACCGCCGCCGGGACGCCGGCGTACACGGCCATCTGCAGGATCGTCTCGACGGCGTCCTGCCGCGTGCCGCCGGCGTCGAGGATCTCGTGCACGTTCGCCATGAGCTGCGGTCGCCGCGTGCCGATGGCCGTGCAGGCGGCGACGGCCACGATCGCGCGGGTGCGCGGATCGAGGCCGCCGCGCGCGGCGTCCGGATCCGGGGCGCCGGACACGGTCTCGACGAGGAAGTCGGCGAGATCCGGGTCGATGGCCCGTACGGAGGCGAGGACCTGCTCGCCGATACCGTCGTGGCCGTCGTGGGCCTTCGCCCCCGGCCCGCCTTCGGAGCGGTCGGTGGGCCGGACGCGGGCGGCTTCGGCTTCGGCTTCGGCTTCGGCTTCGGCTTCGGCTTCGAGGACGGTCCTGACGACGCCCAGCGCCTCCAGGGTCGCGGGAAATCCGGCGTGGTCACTCAGGTGGAGGACCGTTTCGACGATGGCGCGGCGGCCGCAGCCGACGTTGCGCGCGCCACGGACGTGGAACTCCAGTTGCGGAGCGGCGTTGCCCAGTGCGGTCAGCGCGGCGATGGTGACGAGTTGGCGGGTCTGCGGTTCCAAGCCCGGCCGGGAACAGACGTCACCGAACGCGAAGCCGACGATCAGCTCACCGAAGCCGGGGGCGATGTCCTGGAAACCGTCGAGGATGCCGGGGCGCTCGGTGGCCTCGATCCGGCGCAGGGTCCGTAGCCCGCGCTCCATCCGGTCGTCGTTGTCGGCGGAGGTGGGTGCGCTCATGGCGGAAGTCCTTCCTGGTACGGGACGGGTGGGGGCCGGGCATCGCGCCCGGCCCCCCGAGGCCGGCGGGGGCGACGTCAGACGGCGGCGGGCCGGGCGGCCCGGCTGAGCCGGGCGAAGTCCGGGTCCGAACCCACCGCCCCGCCCTCGGACCAGCGGTTGCGCGACACTTCCTGGATGTAGACCGTGATCCGGTCGCGGGGCGCTCCCGTGACCCGGTGGACGGTCTCCGTGAGCTCTTCCATCAGCTCGTGGCACTTCTCGTCGTTCTCACTGGGCCACGTGGTTACGGAGATGATCGGCATGGTGGTTCCTCTCGTCAGCCGGTGGTCGTGAATTCCTCGAAGCTGGGTCCCTGGAGCTTCAGCTGGGCGTGGATGTCCCCGCCCAGGCCGAACTGGCCGATCGCTCCGCCGTAGTTCTGCTGGTAGCTCATCCACAGCACGATGACGTTCACGACGCGGTTGCCACCGGTGCCCGGCGCAGGGAAGGGATCGGGGAGGGAGGCCCGGTAGCGGCCCTTGCCGTCCTGGTCGGTGACGAAGGCATTGGGTACGCCGAGCGGTCCGGGTCGGGTCGGCCCCGACGGGTCAAGGTCGTGTGCCCGGAGCGACATCACCGTGTACAGGCTGTTGGGGAGCATCCCGGCGAACTCGAAACTGAATTCCGCGGACCTCGCGTCGTCGGCCAGCCGCACCTCGAGCTCGCCGCGCGCCCGTCCCCACGTGCCGAGCGTCACCGGTTCCGTCACCTTCGGCCCGTCCTGGGCCCGCATGTCCGGTACGTCGACCTGGTGGAACGCGTAGCTCGGGCGCACCACCTCGGACGCCTTCGGGAACTGCTCCGGGGCGAAGACCATCGGATAGTTGCTGCAGGGCAAGGGCAGCGGCAGTGTGTGCAGCACGATCTCGTTGTCGGCCGGACTGAATTGGCCGGGATGATCCGGCAGGTCACGGACGATGCGGTACGGCTCGTTGCCGCCGAACGGCGGCAACGAGCTCTCGGCGGAAACGATGGCGCAGCCCCAGCCGTTCGACACGCCGCCCGTGCCGTCGTCACGGTTGATGCGGCCGATCACGACGAAGTCGCCGTTCGCGTCCATCACTTCGCTGGGCGGGTAGGTCGGCCCCTGAGTGGTGAGACTCAGCTGGTAGGTGCGCGACGGTCCCATCCGCTTCTCCTCTCCTTCGCGTGTTGTGCTTCTCGCGTCCTTCCGGTGCAGGGCAGGACGTGGGGCGTGCTACGACACACGGGCGTAGATCGTGGTGTAGAGGCCGCGCTCGCCGCCCGCTATGAAGCGGTCCCCGGCCTGCCGGACGATCTCCTGGTAGCGCGGGGAGGTGAACACCGCCGTGTAGTCGGCCGGGTCGCAGCTGAATCCCGAGACGAACATGACACCGGGCTCGGTGCTCACCACGGAGTGGTACGCCTCGAAGACCTCGACCTCGTCGGCGGTGCGCACCACGTCGTAGATCGTCTCCTCGCGCCAGGCGCGGTACGGCGAGTAGACCCGCGGCGGTACCTCGATGTGCCGCATCTGCACATAGGGGGTCTGCGGCAACGCGGTGTCGGCCGGCTTGGGCGCGTCGACGAAGCCCAGCACCTGACGCCGGAAGTCACCCTCGGCCATCGGGGCCAGCGCGTCCCACAGCTGCGCCCAGTCGGAGCGCAGGTCGGCGAACTGCTCCCAGCCGGCGACCGGCGCCAGCTCCAGGAGGGCGGCTCCCTCCAGGCTCCGGAACAGGGCGCGGCCCTCGAACGCGGATGCGGCGTGGTGGGCCTTCCAGGCGGTGGCGGCGGCATCGACCTGATCGGGCTTGACCGACAGTTCCACGGCGGTGATGAGTGATGCGGACATGACTGCTCCTCGGTGGAGTGGCTGGGTGGAGTGGAGTGGGTGGAGTGCACGGGGTCCGGCGCGGGGAAGCGGGCCGTGCCCGTGGGACGGCCGGGGGCCGGGGTGCGGCGGGGGCCCGGCGGTCGGTCGGCCTGCGGCCGGACTGCGGCGGATACGTCAGCCGGTGCGTGGCCGGTACGGCCGGGGAAGCCGGTGTCGGTCAGACACCGGAAAGGACTGCGGCCGGGGTCCGGAGCGTGTGCTCGACGGCCTGGCGGGCGCGGCGGTCCTCCTTGGCCTCGATCACATCGGAGTCGAAGGCGGTGAAGGCCAGGTGGGTGAGGGAGGACCGGCGGCCGGCCTGGTGGATGCCGACCTCGGCGTGGAAGGACAGCCGGGACGGATCCTGCGTACGGGATTCGGTGATCCGGTACTCGATGGTGGAACACAGCGGGAAGAGGAAGTTCTCGAACGCGGTGTTCATGTGCTCGATGACGAAGTAGTACTTGCGCTGCGGCCACTGAGCGGCAAAGAAGCGTTCCGTGACGGCCAGGAACATCTGGCGCGACGCCTCTACGGCGATCATGCCCTGCACGTGCTGGCCGGTCTGGTGGTCGAGCAGCAACTCGTTGTCGTTGTGCACCCGCAGTCCCGCTCCGAATAACGAGTCGCTGACCTGGTGCAGGTCGGCGATCAGCGCGTTGGCCACCTGGTGCTTGTGCACCTCACCGGCGCCGCTGAGGGCGGCGGGCTGGAGCCGGATCTGCACGCGGTCGAGGCCTCGGTGGCGCAGTTCCTCGACGATGAGCAGCACATCGGATTCGGACACGCCCTGCGCGCTTTCCGCGAGGACCGGCTCGCCTTCCGTCGCATATGCGCCGCGGCGCAGGTCGTCGATGAACTGAGAGACGGTGAATACGTTCTCCTGTGCGGCGAACCCGATAAACCGGTCCCCGACCAGGACGATGCTCTGGATCGGCTGATTGATGACGAACTCCTCGGTAGTGGAACCGCGCGGCATTGAATGCCACGACGGATCCCGGGGCGATGAGCATGCGAGAGGAAGGGCATTCGCGGGGCGATGCGCCCTTCACGACGCCTGGCAGTACCCGGTCCCGGGGGCCTTGGCGGAGGCGCCGGCCGGGCTGACGTCATCGACACTAGGGGAACGCTCGAGAGGGCGCAACCATCTAGTTGGTTGGGCCCAACCATCCAGTTGGTTTTTCGTGCTAGGCTCGATGCATGGCCAATGATCCAACTCGCGACACGCCGACCCGCCTGCTGGACGCAGCCCGCAGGGAGTTCGCCACGTACGGCATCGCGGGCGCCCGTGTGGACCGCATCGCAGAACAGGCGGCGGCGAACAAACAGCGTCTGTACTCGTATTTCGGCAGCAAGGAGCAGCTCTTCTCCAAGGTCCTGGCGGCCGCCTACCGGGATCTGAGCGAGCGGGTTCCCGTGCCGACGACGCGGGAGGATCTTGAGCAATACGTCGGCCAGGTCTTCGACTACCACCGGCGCGACCCGAGCCTGGTGCGCCTCCTCGCGTGGGAGGGCCTGCACTACGGAGACGCGGAAATCCCCGGGGAGGAAGAACGTCACGCGTACTACCTGAACAAGAACGAGGCGCTCCGCGAGGCCCTGTCCCTCACCTCGCCCCAGGAGGTCGGCCATCTGCTGATGACCCTGATCGGGATCGCCTCCTGGCCCTTCGTGGTGGAACAGCAGCGTCGGCTGATGGCCGGTCTCGTCGCCGGATCGGAAGACGGCTGGGACCAATTGCGCGCCAGCCTCACCGCCTATGGCAGCGCGGTCATCAATACGCGAGTGACCGAATGCGCCGCCCATCCGGAATCGGATCCGGAATCGGAATCGGATCCGGTGTGATTTCCGACGCTGATTCCTCCGGATCCGGTACTGACGGGGGACGTACGACGACCACGGCCGGGGCCCGGCGGACGTGATTCGTCCGTCTGGCCCCGGCCGTGGTCGGGAGTACGTGCCTGGTGCTCAGCCCCGGTAAGGGTGGCCCGGGCGAAGTCGGTCGGTAAACGGGAAGATCCCGTCGACGATGCCGGCGAAGTCGCCGCCGGTGGCGTAGGGCCCCCGAGTGGGGCCCTACGGGCGCCGTCAGTCGGATCGGACGCTCACCAGGGATTCTCGGGCGGGCGGCGTCCCATCCGGTGCCGGGGTCGGGGATGGGGTGGTGGCAGGGGGTGTGGGGGTGGTCGGGGAAGCAGCGCGGGCGCGGGGACGGGACCAGCGGCGCATCACGGGAAGTTCGACGAAGCGGTAGAGCAGCCAGGACAGCGCCAGGGTCAGGGCGAGCCAGCCCGCGATGCGGGCGGTGGCCTCGATGGTGTCCCATTGGCGGCCACTGCCGAAGGCGGCGGGTCCGTGGTAGGCGACGACCATGTGGAGCATGTAGAAGGCGAAGGAGATCTCGCCGAGCCACACCATGGTGCGGCCGCCGAGGAAGCTGGTGCGGCCGGTCGCGTCCGCGTGCGCTCCGGAGGCGACGATCAGGCCGAGGGGGATCAGCAGGGGCAGCACCAGTCCGTACGAACCGGGGAGGAAGACGGTGCCGAGGTAGCCGGGGATGAGCGTGAGGGCGGCCACGGGGCGGCTCACCGGGATCCAGCGGCCGGACATGACGATCCTGGCGAGCAGGATGCCGATCACGAACTCGAACAGGCGGCTGACGGGGAGGAAGTAGACGAACCAGAACTGCCACCAGCCGTACTTCAGGCCGGGCAGCGACTCGTACGGCAGGAAGGACTCGGCGATCACGGCGACGGCGATCGCGCCGAGGACCATCACGCCCACCCAGGCCCACAGCCGCTGCGGGCGGATCCGCTTCACCCACAGGAGCAGGGCGGGGAAGGTGAGGTAGAAGACGAGCTCCACGCACAGGGACCAGGCAGCGCCGTTGGTGCCCCGGATGACGAGGTACTCGGGGAACCAGGCGTTCACCAGGAACAGGCCGGGCAGGAACTCCTTGCCGGTGACGGCCGTGCCGGCGAGCACCGCGAGGAGCAGGCCGGCGATCCAGGTGACGAAGTGGTTCGGGTAGATCTTCGCGAGGCGGCGCCGGTAGAAGAGGCCGGGCCGATCGCTGTCGCGGGCGGACCAGGTCAGCACGAACCCGCTGAGGACGAAGAAGAAGGACACGCCGACGGCGCCGAGCGTGCCGAGGTACTTGTCCAGGCGCGTGTTGAGGAGCTGGTCGGTGAACATGCCGGCGGCCGACATGTGGGCGAGGAAGACCAGCAGCGCGGCGATGAAACGCATGCCGGTCAGGGACGGCAGCGCAGCGCCGGGGCGGATGGCTGCCTGTCTCGGGTCCAACATCGTGGTCCTTTGCGGTGGTGGGGTGCGGGACGGGCTCGGGCGGGGCGGGGCAGGTGGAACGGGCTCGGGCGGGGTGGGCGCGAGCACGGGCGGGGGTGCGCGGGCGGAGGTGGGCGCGGGCGGGGGCCGGCTACTCCCAGTTGGTGACGATGGCGCCGCCGGGTCCGTAGGCGCGCATCCTGGTGACGAGGAGTTCCTCGTTCTGGACCTCGTCGAGACGGTCCAGCAGCCAGTCGAGGTCGTCCTCGACGGAGAGGTATCGGCCGTGCAGGGCGTCGTACCGGCCGGAGGCGAGGGCGGCGACGAGGCGGCCGCTGTCCTCGGCGGGAGTCCACTCCATGTCCGGGTACTTGGCGGCGAACGACTCGGTCAGGCGGGTCTGGACGGTGCCGGGGCTGATCGCGAAGGTCCGTACGCCGGTTGCGGCGCTGTCGAGGGAGATGCCGAGGGTTTCGGTCAGGCGCACCAGGGCGCTCTTGCCGAAGGAGTACGAGGTGACGGGGAACGGCAGGACGCCACTGTCACTGCTGACGGTGATGATCCGGCCGCGCCCCTCGGCGACCATGGTGGGCAGCACGGCGCGCATGCAGATGAGGGGGCCGCGGACGTTGATGTCGACGGTCCGCCACCAGGCGTCGAGGTCGGCCTCCCAGAAGGGAGGTTCGCCCGCCGTATAGGTGGCGGCGTTGTTGACCAGCAAACTCACCGGCCCGAAATGGGCGTTGACCTGGGCGACGACCTCGGCGACGGACGCCTCCTCCGTCATGTCGGCGGGAGCCACGAGAACGTTCGAGCGGTTGATGCCGGCGAGTTCCGCCGTCGCCTCCAACTCGTCGCGCGTCCGCGCGACGACCGCGACGCGAGCCCCGTGGTCGGCGAGGGAAAGTGCGATCTGACGGCCGATTCCCCGCCCGCCGCCGGTCACGATGGCCACCTGCTTCGACAGATCCATTGCTACCTCCATGTACTCGCGCGAACCACCACCGTGGTCCGGACCTGGCCAGGGGGAGTGGAGGAGGTCTGGATTCGCCCTGGATAAGCGGTATCGGCCGGCAGGACACCGGCCCCAGGAACGGACCGGTGAGGACGGAGCCCGTGCCGCCGGCGGGGGCCGGCCGCCGGCTCGGTCGGGGCTCACCGAGGGGCTCACGGAGGGAGCGCGGGGTCCTGACCGGTGTGCGAACGCGAAAGGGGCGGCGTGCTCCGACGGGGGTCGGGGTACGCCGCCCCTGGGGCGGAACCGGTGCGGGAGGTGGCCCGCGCTGTCACAGCGGCTACTTCGGGTCGCGCTTGAAGGAGGAGGTGGACCAGCGGTAGCCGAGGGCGGCCAGGGCGACGGACCAGGCGAGGGCGAGCCATCCGTTGTGGCCGATCCCGGTGCCGAGGAGAAGGCCGCGCAGGGTTTCGATGGCGGGGGTGAAGGGCTGGTACTGGGCGATCGGCTGGAACCAGCCCGGCATCGCGTCGATCGGGGTGAAGGCGCTGGAGATGAGCGGCAGGAGGATCAGCGGCATCGCGCTGTTGCTCGCCGCCTCGGCGTTCGGGCTGACCATGCCCATGCCGACGGCGATCCAGGTGAGGGCCAGGGCGAAGAGGACGATCAGCCCGAAGGCGGCGAGCCATTCCAGGACCGTGGCGTCGGTGGAGCGGAAGCCGATGGCCACGGCGACGATGCCGACGAGGACGACACTGGCGACCGATTGCAGGACGCTGCCGATGACGTGCCCGATGAGGACGGAGCCACGGTGGATGTTCATGGTCCGGAAGCGGGCGATGATGCCCTCGGACATGTCGGTGGAGACGGACACCGCGGCCCCGATGACGGTGGAGCCGATGGTCATCAGCAGGATGCCGGGGACGACGTAGGCGATGTAGGCGGAGCGGTCGGCGCCGCCGCCGAGGCCGGCGCTCATCACGCCGCCGAAGACGTAGACGAAGAGCAGGAGCAGCATCACCGGGGTGAGCAGCAGGTTCAGGGTGAGGGAGGGGTAGCGGCGCGCGTGCAGGAGGTTGCGGCGCAGCATGGTGGACGAGTCGCGCACGGCAAGGGAGAGGGTGCTCATCGGACGTTCTCCTCGGACTGGGTCGGCTGGGTGCTCGGGGCGCTCGGGGTGCTCTGGGTGGGGACGGTGGTGTTGCCGGTGAGGGCGAAGAAGACGTCGTCGAGGTCGGGGGTGTGGACGGTGAGTTCGTCGGCCTCGATGCCGGCCGTGTCGAGCCGGTCGAGGATGGTGCGCAGGTCGCGTTGGCTGCCGTCACTGGGGATCCGGAGCGAGAGGGACTCGTCGTCGCCGGCGGCGGTGTGGAGGGTGGCGGCGGCGGACCGGTAGGTGGCCGGGTCGGTGAAGCGGAGGCGGACGTGTCCGCCGGGGATGAGGCGCTTGAGTTCGGCGGCGGTGCCCTCGGCGGCGATCCGACCGTTGTTCAGGACCGCGATGCGGTCGGCGAGTTGGTCGGCCTCCTCCAGGTACTGGGTGGTGAGGAAGACGGTGACGCCGCCCGTGACCAGTTCACGGATGATCTGCCACATGGTGTGCCGGGAGCGCGGGTCGAGGCCGGTGGTCGGCTCGTCGAGGAAGATGACCCGCGGGCTGCCGACCAGGGTCATGGCGATGTCGAGGCGACGCTTCATGCCGCCGGAGTAGGTGGAGGCGGGCTTCTTCGCGGCGTCGGTGAGGTCGAAGCGTTCCAGCAGTTCGGTGACGGTGCGGCGCCCCTCACCCTTGGGGAGGTGGTGGAGGTCCGCCATCAGGAGCATGTTCTCCTCGCCGGTGATCAGGCCGTCGACGGCGGAGAACTGGCCGGTGACGCCGATCGCGGCGCGTACCGCTCCGGGGTGGGTGGCCAGGTCGTGGCCGGCCACGTGCAGGGCGCCGGCGTCGGGGGTGATGAGGGTGGAGAGGATCTTGACGGCGGTGGTCTTGCCGGCGCCGTTCGGGCCGAGGAGGGCGAAGACCGTACCGGCCGGGACCGTCAGGTCGATGCCGTCGAGGACGGCCTTGTCACCGTAGGACTTGCGCAACCCGTGCGCCGAGATGGCCAGGTTCGTCATGAGGGGTGCTGCTCCTTGGAAGGGTTTCGGAGGGGCGGGGCCGCGGAGGATCGGGGGTTGCGCAGGATCGGGGGTTGCGGATGGTTCGTCAGAGGCTGCGGGCGGTGACGTCGCCGTACGAGGTCGTCGCGTGGATGTTCAGGTCGGCGGCGCCGTCCGTGTTCCGGAGGGTGTTGCGGATCCGGCCGTAGGCGGTGCCGGCGTCCATGGAGGCGTGGACCCCGGCGGCTGCGGCGATCGACAGGTCGCCGGCCTCGGTGCGCAGCACGACCGTGCCGCTCACGGCTTCGCCGACCTGGACGTCGCCCTTCTGCGTGCTGATGTCTGCGGGGCCGCCCAGTCGGCCGACCGTGATGTCCCCGGCGAGGAGGGTGAGGCGGGCGCTCGCGGTCTCGTCGAGCTGGATGGAGCCCTGGGCGCCCTCGAAGGTGACGTCGCCGAGCCGCCCGACGCCCCGGAACTCGGCGGCGGCCGCCTTGGCTTCGACGCGGGAGCCGGCCGGCAGGTGGACGACCACGTCCACGGAGCCGGAGTTCCCGAGGATCTTGTTCTTCGGTGCCGGGGCCGCGATCCGCAGGACGTCGTCCCCGTACTCGACCGTGATCTGCTGCGCGGCCTCCAGGTCCCGGCGCTTCGAGTCGTCCGCGGGCCGGACCTCGACCGTGGTGTCGGCGCGGTCGGCGGCGACGAACCGGATGCGTCCGGCGGGGATGTCGAGGACGGCGGAGACGGTGGCGGGGGTGAGGAACTTCTGCATGATGGCTTCCTTCGCCTTGTCGTTTCTGATGAACGAAAAGCTACGTTGCCTTCATGAACTCGGCAACAGGCTCGTTGCGCGTAATTGCCATATTTGCAGGTCAGTTGGCAGCAATCGTTGCAACTACCTGAGGAAGCAACGCAACACGACGACGCCGTGCGTTGCATTGACTTGATGTGAACGCTCGGCTTCGGCACCGGGTACGGGCACCGGTGACAAGGGAGCCGGCGAGCCGGTAGCCGCCCGTCGGCGCAGGGCGCGCGGACGGGCGGCGGGGCGAACGACCGGTTGGTGGCCTCGGGCGCCGCGTCGGGCCCGACCGTGGTGGGTGCGGGTCCGGTCAGTCGAGCACCGCGGTGGCTTCGACCTCCACCAGGTGCGCGGGGACGTCCAGCGCCGCCACGCCCAGCAGCGTGGCCGGCGGGACCGGGGTGGTCCCCAGCTTCTCGGATGCCCGACGGATCCCCTCCAGGAGCTGGGGCATCTTGTCGGGGGTCCAGTCGACGACGTGGACGTTCAACTTCGCCACGTCATCGAAGGATCCGCCGACCTCGGCCAGCGCGGTGGCGACGTTGAGGTAGCACCGCTCGACCTGCGCGGCGAGGTCGCCCTCGCCGACCGTGTCGCCCTCGGCGGTCCAGTCGACCTGCCCGGCGACGAAGACGAGCCTCGTGCCCGTCGCGATCGACACCTGCCGGTAGACGTCGATCTCCGGAAGTCCCTCGGGGTTCACCAGCGTGATGGCCATACGACCCGCCTCCTTCTCACCCGAGCCCATGGGCTCGCAACTACGCCGGACGGGGGCCCGGCGCTCTCTTGTGGTTACTCAGGAACCGTAGGAGAGTGATCGCTGACATGGAAGAACGCACTTTTCGGTGACTGGGGAACCTCATGGTGACCAAGCAGTACACGGGCTCGCCCGACGAAGCGGACCTGCGGCGCGCGGACTCGCTGGCGCGGACGATCTTCTCGGACGTCGCCAACAAATGGGCGCTGCTGATCATCGAGGCGCTGGGCGAAGGCACCCTGCGCTTCAGCGAGCTGCGGGACGGGGTCGAGGGCATCAGCCACAAGATGCTCACCCAGAACCTGCGCATGCTGGAGCGCTACGGCCTGGTGGAACGGACCGTGCACCCCGTCGTGCCGCCGCGGGTCGAGTACACCCTCACCGAGCCGGGCCAGGCCCTGCGGGTCACGATCGACGGATTGTGCGACTGGACCCACCGGTACCTCGGTCACATCGAGGCCTCCCGCGACCACTTCGACAGCTGACGGGGGAACGGGGGAACGCAGGAACGACCCTCCCCCGCGCGGTGCCGGGCGCTACCCCGTGTGCCAGGTGGCGGGGCCGCCGCCGCGCCATTCGATGAGGCCTTCGCCGTAGGGGGCGACCTCGTCCGGATCGCGCCCGGCCAGGCGCAGGAATTCCAGGACGTCGGCGGGGCCGAAGGCGCGGCCGAGGATCTCGCCGTCGACCCGGACGCGGCGCCCGCCCTGTTCGTCGGGCGGGTAAACGATCACGGGCAGCGCGTCATCCATGCTTCAAGGGTGCCGCCGGCCGGTCACTCCAGCACCCCGAGAGCGGTGTCCGGGCGGCACTGGGGACAGGCGGATACGCCCTCGGCGAGTGCGCGTCGCACGGCGTCCCGGTCGGCGGGCTTGCAGCGCGTGCGGGTGTCCCAGCAGGTGCCCACGTGCACGCGGACAGCCGGCCGGCCGGTCCCGATCCCGTGCTCGACCAACCACTCGGCGGGCGCCGGAGGCGGCGCGGGCGGCCCCTGCGCGCCCTCGTACGCCGTGCGCCGCTCCTCGGCGGCGATCCAGTCGCGCGTGCGTTGCAGGTCTCTGACCTGGACCTTCTCCAGGAAGCGGAGGAGGTCGAGACGCGATGACTCATTTTCGGACACAAGTTCGATTATAGGCCAGGGTGAGGCCGCCCGATGGATACCGGGAGCGCCCCGGCGGCATGTCGGGCCCGGCCCGGCGGGGAGCTCGCCCGGACGGGTCGAAAAAAGAACGCGGCGGCGATGTCGAGAACCCGCGGGCGGCTCCGTCCCCGTGGTGAGAGCGACCGGCGACCACAATGGGTCGCACCAGTGAGGAGAACCACGATGGCCAAGTACCTGCTGCTCAAGCACTACCGCGGCGCCCCGGCTCCGGCCAACGACGTGCCGATGGACCGGTGGACGCCGGAGGAGATCTCGGCCCACGTCCAGTACATGCACGACTTCGCGGGCCGGCTGGAGCAGACCGGCGAGTTCGTCGACGGTCAGGCGCTCGCCCCCGAGGGGGCGTGGGTCCGCTACGACGGCGAGGGGCGCCCGCCGGTCACCGACGGACCGTTCGCCGAGACCAAGGACCTCATCGCCGGCTGGATGATCATCGACGTCGACAGCTACGAGCGGGCCGTCGAGCTGGCCGGGGAACTGTCGGCCGCGCCGGGGGCCGGCGGCAAGCCGATCCACGAGTGGCTGGAGGTGCGTCCCTTCCTGGCCGCGCCGCCCACCATCACGGAGTGACGCCACCGATGGACGAGCTCCGACTCAGGCGCCTGACGCCGAGCGTGCTCACCGTCCTCGTCCGCCGCGGAGCCGACTTCGCGGCGGCCGAGGACGCCGTGCAGGACGCGCTGGTCGAGGCGCTCCGGGTCTGGGCGACCGACCCGCCGCGGGACGCCAAGGGCTGGCTGGTCACCGTCGCCTGGCGCAAGTTCCTCGACGCGACCCGCGCCGACGTCTCACGGCGTCGGCGTGAGGACCGCGTCGAGGTGGAGCCGGCGCCCGGGCCGGCGCCCGCGGCGGACGACACGCTCCAGCTCTACTTCCTGTGCGCGCACCCGTCGCTGACCCCGGCGTCCGCGGTCGCGCTCACCCTGCGCGCCGTCGGCGGGCTCACCACCCGCCAGATCGCCCGGGCCTACCTGGTGCCCGAGGCGACCATGGCGCAGCGCATCAGTCGGGCCAAGCGGACCGTCTCCGGCGTGCGCCTCGACCGGCCCGGCGACGTCGCCACCGTGCTGCGCGTCCTCTACCTGGTCTTCAACGAGGGCTACTCCGGCGACGTCGACCTCGCCGCCGAGGCGATCCGGCTCACCCGGCAGCTCGCGGCCGCGGTCGACCACCCGGAGGCATCGGGGCTGCTCGCCCTCATGCTGCTCCACCACGCGCGGCGTGCCGCCCGGACCGCGTCCGACGGCAGCCTCGTACCGCTCGCCGCACAGGACCGGGGGCGGTGGGACAAGACGATGATCGCCGAGGGCGTCGGGATCCTCCAGGCGGCCCTCGCCCGCGACCGGTTGGGCGAGTTCCAGGCGCAGGCCGCCATCGCGGCGCTCCACGCGGACGCGCCCGCCGCCGAGGAGACCGACTGGGTGCAGATCGTCGAGTGGTACGACGAGCTCGCGCGGCTGACCGACAGTCCGGTCGTGCGGCTGAACCGCGCGGTCGCCGTCGGGGAGGCCGACGGGCCGCGCGCCGGCCTGCGGGCGCTCGCGGAGGTGGACGCCGCCCTCCCCCGCCACACCGCGGTGGCGGCCTACCTCCACGAGCGCGACGGCGACCGGTCGACGGCGGCCCGGCTGTACGCCGAGGCCGCCCTCAAGGCGGCCAACCTCGCCGAGCGCGACCACCTGACGCGCCAGGCCGCCCGCCTCAACGCAGGCCGGTGCCGGTGACGGACGGGGTCCGCGCTCGGTTCCTCCCGTGGCACCGGCGTCGGTCGGGGCCGGCACGGCAGCCGCCGGGTGGTGTCACTGGCGCGGGATGTCGACACCGGCTGCGCGGAGGTTGGCCTCGACCAGCGCGTTCAGTCGGGCGATGGCCGGCGCCCGGTCCTCGCGGTGGTGGTTGACCAGTCCGTACCGGGAGGCGGTGTCGGACCGGCCGTGGGAGCCGGTCGGCATCTCCAGGAGTGCGCGGTCGGTCAGCAGCCTGGCGGCCAGGGCGGATGCCAGCTCCTCGATCCGGGGATCGTCGGGATCCCAGGACGCCGCCTCCGAGCCGCGCTTGGTCAGCTCGACGAACTCGGGATCGTCCAGGGAGCGTTGGAGCCGGGTCAGGAAGCCGTCGAAGATCTCCGGGAGCAGCGCCCGGGTGAGCACCAGGGCTTCGCGTTGGGTGGCCACGTAGTCGGGACCGAAGCCGAGACCGGTGAGTCGGTCCAGGACCGCGCAGGCCCGGTCGGGCAGCAGGACCCGGTCACCGTTGCCGAGTCGGTGCAGGGTGTCGCGGCGTGCGGTCAGGTCCTCGATCCGCTCGGTGAGCCGACGGTATACGTCGTCCAGCGCGGCGGCGAACCGTTCGGGCTCGGCGTCGAGGAGGTCGCCGACCTCGGCCAGCGGCACCCCGGCCCTGGCCAGGGTCCGGGCCTGGACCAGCCGGAGCAGGTCGGCCGAACCGTAACGGCGGTAGCCGGACCCGTCACGTTCCGGCTCGGCGACCAGGCCGAGCCGGTGATAGTGCCGGACGGTTTTGATCGTGACGCCGACGAACGCCGCCGCCTGACCGATCGTGAGTCCGTTCGCCATCGGATCGGCGCACCTCCGGGTCGTGGGCGGCCGCGCGTCGGGGGCGGCCGCGGTGTAGCGGTGTCGCGGACCTCGGCGCGGGGGTCGCGGGGGGTCGCAGGGGCGAGGGTAGCCGCATCCGCGCCGGTCGATCACACCGCCTGCGGGGGCGTTCGCGCCCCGCTGGGCTCCTGCGCAGCGGTGTGGGCGGTCCTGTCGGTGTTGACCTTGACCTTGGGTCAAGGTGCACGCTCCTCGCGAGACCACCTCGAAGGGGAGATTCACGATGGGGACGAACAACGGTGACAGCGGCTTTTCGGAAGCCGGCCTGCGCGCACTGCGCGACGTACTGGCACGGCACGTCGAGTCCAAGAGGATTCCCGGGCTCGTCGCCCTGGTCGGCCGCGGCGGCCGGACGCACGTCGAGGCGATCGGGACGATGCGCCCCGAGGGTGGCGAGCCGATGCGCCGGGACACGATCTTCCGGATGGCTTCCACGTCGAAGCCGGTCACGACGGCCGCGGTGATGGTCCTGCTCGACGAGTGCCGACTGCGACTGGACGAACCGGTGGACCCGTGGTTGCCCGAACTCGCGGACCGCCGGGTGCTCAAGCGGCCCGACGGCCCCCTGGAGGACACCGTGGCGGCCCGCCGGCCGATCACCGTACGGGACCTGCTGACCTCCACGTTCGGGCTCGGAGTGGACTTCGGGTTGATGGACTCCCCGATCAGGGCCGCGACCTTCGAGCGGCTCGACTACAGCGTGGCGTCCGGACCGGCGCCCGACCCGGACGAGTGGATGCGCCGCCTCGGCGAGCTGCCGTTGTCGTACCAGCCCGGCGAGCGCTGGCAGTACGACCTCTCCAACGAGGTGCTCGGCGTGCTCGTCTCCAGGGTCACGGGCCGGTCGTTGGAGTCGTTCCTGCGCGAACGGATCCTCGATCCGCTGGGGATGAAGGACACGGCGTTCCACGTCCCGGCCGAGAAGATCGACCGGCTGCCGCCGCTGTACGGGCCCGATCCGCAGACCGGGGAGTTCCTCGTGTGGGACGAGGCGGCGGGCGGCAGGTCGAGCCGGCCGCCCGTCTTCCAGGGCGCCGGCGGCGGGCTGGTCTCCACCGTCGACGACTACCACGCCTTCTTCCGGATGCTGCTGAACCACGGGACGCACGACGGCGAACGGATCCTGTCCCGGCCGGCGGTCCGGCTGATGACCACCAACCGGCTCACGCCCGGGCAGCAGGCTTCTCGGCACGCCATGTACGAGGGAATCGCCCATCTGACGGGGGGCCAGGGACTGCACGGTGGCTGGGGCTTCGGGATGGCCGTCCGCACCCACCCCGGCGCCTACGAGCCCGTCGGCCAGTTCGGCTGGGACGGCGGTACCGGCACCACCGTCCACGCCGACCCCGACAACGGGCTCACCGGAGTCCTGCTCACCCAGGTCGGGATGTCCACGCTGGATTCGCCGCGGCTCATCCAGGACTTCTGGACCACCCTCTACCAGGCGATCGAGGACTGAACCCCGCTGTACGGGGCGGGTCACGCCCGGCCGCCCGCTCGCCCGCTCGCCCGCTCGCCGCGAAGGGGGTCGCCGTCACTGCCGCTGTCGCTGCCGCCTCCCGTACGACCAGGTCACCGCGGTCATCAGGGGCGGGATCGCGAACAGCGGTGCGAAGGCGAGGGCCCAGACGGTCCGGGCCGTACCGTCCGACATGTACGTCCGGCTCTCGACAGTGAAGGCGACCACGAGTTGCCACAGCGCCACCAGGACCAGGAGGGCCGAGGCCGTCCAAGCGAGCGCGGCAAGGGTCCGGGGTCGCAGCGGCTGCCGGCGGTCGCTGACGAGGAGCAGCGGGAACAGGGCCGCCAGTTCGGCGAGGACGGAGAGGCCGACGACGTACGCGATGCCCCAGCCGGGAATGTCGAAGACGTCCCGCAGGACCTGCTCGCTGTAGCCGACGTGGATCCCGGACGCCATGGCGATGCGCCACAGGCCGGACGGGAGGGCGCACAGGGCGATGGCGTGGGCGGCCCGGCGGGCCCAACGGGGAGCGGGTACGGGGCCGGAGGCGGGCAGCGGAGCGGTCGCTGTGGTCATGACCCCATGCTGGCCGTGAACATGGCGGCCACGCGTCGTCCGCCACGGCGGAGCGTCTCCGCCGTGCGGCGGACGCGCGCCCCGCTCGGGTCATACCTCAGCGGGGCGCGCGTCCGTGGTCGGTCAGGGCAGGATCTCGACGTACCCGTCCGTTCCGTGCACGCGGATCCGCTGACCGTCCCGGATCAGCCGGGTGGCCCCCTCCACGCCCACGACGGCCGGCAGGCCGTACTCCCGGGCGATCACCGCGCCGTGCGTCATCAGGCCGCCCACCTCCGTCACCAGTCCGGCGATGCCGACGAACAGCGGCGACCAGCTGGGATCCGTGAAGGTCGTGACCAGGATGTCGCCCGCTTCGAGATCGGCCTGCGCCATGTCGAGGACGACGCGGGCCCTTCCTTCGACGGTCCCCGCGGAAACCGGTAGGCCGGCCAGGGCGCCGGCCGGCACGTCGTCGCGCCGGTAGGCCCCGTTGAGCGTCTCGCCGTCGGAGGTGAGCACCCGGGGCGGTGTGAGCGCGTGGTGCGAGCGGAACGCCTCTTTGCGCTCCTGGATGAGCGGGCCGTCCACCCGGTGCGAGCGCGCGGCGTCGTGGAGTTCCTGGAACGTGAGGTGGAAGGCGTCCTCCCGGTCGGCGAGCACCTCGGCCCGTACGAGGCGGTCGGCCTCCGCCAGCAGGGCCTGCTTGTAGAGGAAGTAGCGGCTGACGATCCCGTACTTCGGGTACTCCCGGTACCCGATGAAGGTTCTGACCCGGTCGATCATCCGCTTGGTCTCGTCGGCCTTGCGGTCCCCGTCCGGCAGGGTCCGCAAGCGGGACAGGACCTCCTGTTCCTTCGCCCGCGCCTTCAGCCGTCCTTGCTCGAAGCGCCGCTCGGCGGCGCCCGCCTCGAAGTTCCTCACGTTGTCGAGGATCGCGGGGACGAGCGTGGAGGGGCGTTCGCGCCAACGTGGCCGGGTGATGTCGATCTCGCCGACGCAGCGCATTCCGTACCGGTCGAGGTAGGCCTCGATGGCGTCGCGCGCTTCGGCGCCGCCCGCGAGTTTCGCCAGTTCGTCCAGGAAGCCCTCGTCCTCGACGCCTTGGACGCCTTGGACGCCTTGGACGCCTTGCAGGAACGTCACGACGTCCGGCCGTGGACGGATCACGTCCGCGACGTCGAGCAGCGCCAGCCCCATCTCCGACGTGATGTTGTCGGGGGCGGACAGGGTGAGCGTGTCGGCCGCGTTCTTCTCGCCCAGCCAGTCGAACAGGTGGTCGTTGAGCCACCAGGTGGCGTCCATGCCGGCCATGATCGCCTGCATGTTCAGCGGATCGCCGAGGACTCGTTTGTGCTCCTCGAAGGCTTCCAACAGGAAGTCGAAGAGCGCCGGTCCGGTCTTCGTCCGGATGCCGCGTTCCAAGGCGGCGATGGAGGTCCGGCTGCGTTCGATCAGCGCGGTGACGATGGCCGGATCGGTCCCGATCGGGGCGGGCGGGCCGCCGACGGGGGGCCCGCCGGGAGTCGTGTCCGCGTCCGAGGACGTGTCCCGAGTCGTGTCCGGGGTCGTGTCCGGAGTCGTGTCCGGGATCCGCGGGAGGAAGTCGTCGCGGTCGAGGACGGTTTCCAGGGCGTCCCTGATCAGCGGATCGCCCTTCCCCAGAGCGTCCAGGAGCCCGGCTCGACTCGCGGGCGCGGACAGGCCCCGGGTGACGTCGACGAACAACCGCCCGCCGGCCGCGTGCATCGGCACCATGGCCGTCAGCTGCCACATGGAGAGCCCGAGGGACTTCATGGGGTCGGTCATCATCTGCCCGTGACCGACGGAGACGTAGACGCGGTTCCCCGACTCGCCGGTCCCGGGGGCGGCGGTGGGTGCGGTGGCGGGGATGGGGAACAGGGTCGTGATCGGCCGGCTCTGAACGATGCGGAACCCGTCATCGAGCGGGTCCTCGACCGGGCCGTCGGCCAGGCACCATTCGATGTCCTGCGGGCGACCGAAGTGCGCTTCGATCCGCCGTCCGAGCCGCACCAGCCGTACGACCTGCGCGTCCGTCAGCGCCGGCTCCTCCTGCCGCCGCGGGTCGATCGCCACTTCGCGCGTACCGCCGCCGGTCGGGAGGGCGTGCACGGCACGCCGCTTGGCGGCGATCGCCCTGTCGACCACTTCCCCGTCGCGCACCCTGAAGACGTCCGGGTTCACCAGACCGGAGACCAGGGCCTCGCCGAGGCCGAACCCGGCGTCCACGGTGGCGACCTTGCGGTGGCCCGTGACGGGGTCGGCCGTGAACAGGACGCCGGCCGCGTGCGGGAAGACCATCCGCTGCACGACCACGGCCATGTCGACCGTACGGTCGTCGATGCCGTTGCGCCGGCGGTAGGTCACGGCGCGCTCGGTGAACAGCGAGGCCCAGCACCGGCTGACGTGCCGGAGGATCTCCGCCGGGCCCACCACGTTCAGGTACGTGTCCTGCTGGCCGGCGAACGAAGCCGTCGGCAGGTCCTCCGCGGTCGCGCTGGATCGGACCGCGTACGCGGCCTCCTCACCGAACCGGGCGAGCGCGCCGGTGATCTCCCCCGCGAGATCATCCGGAACGGTGATCCCCTCGATGATCCGGCGGATCTCCGCGCTGAGCGTACGGATCGCCTCCCGGTCGTCCGGGTTCAGACGCGAGAGGCGATCGAGCCGGTCGTCGATGGACGGAGCGTGCGCCATGACCCGGCGGAACGCGTGCGTCGTCACGCAGAAACCGTCCGGTACGCGGATGCCCTCGATCCGCGACAGCGCGCCCAGGTGAGCGCCCTTGCCGCCGACGACCGCGAGCCGCGTCTCGTCGACCTCTCGTAGATCCCACACGTACGGCTCGCTCATCGCGGTCCCTCCGGGAAGGCCGCGCCGCGTCGCACCGCGCCGGCCGGTCGCATTCGCTTCGGCGAGCCGGACGGCGGCTCGACCTCGCGCAGCGCCGGCAGGCCCACCGTCTCCGGCCGGACCCCTGTTCCGGCGTCATCGCGTCCCTCGTACGCCGACAACAACACACGCACGTCGTGCCCTCATTTCCGCAGGTAGTGGCATCGGCCGACGATTCTCCGGCACCACCGGGGCCTTGCCGCAAGCCCCCCGGTGCGCTATACCTTGGAAGTGCGGGGAGAGTGATCTCCCCGCTTTTTCGTTTTCCCCCGCGGTCCGATTCCTGGCGCGCTCGCCGGCTGCGACCGAGCTCCCGAAAAGGAGTGGGGTGTCCCGGTGCGGCGGGGCGTCAGTCCTGGTTCGCGGTGGACAGCGCCTTGGCGATCAGGCGGGTGGCGAAGTCGCGGTCGCCGGTGATCCGGTTGATGTGCTCCGCGAGGAGGAAGGCCGTGGCCTCCAGGGGGTTCATCTCGGCCCGGGTCCAGTCCCCGTACTGCCGGCGCCACAGGTTCGGGCTCAGGCCGATGCCCGCGGCGATGACCATGCCGGCCATGGTGGGGATGGTCTCGGGATCGATGCTCCTGGGCATCGCGCGCATCGAGGCGACCAGGTTCGGCACCACGTACTCGATGACGTCCTTGTCCTGGGCCTCGTGCGCTGTGCGCAGCCACGTCATGAACATGTAGATGAGCGTGCACGCGCCGTCCAGCAGGTCACGGACTCCGTCGGCGTCCATGGAACCGGCGAGCTGGTCGATCAGCGCCCGCTGCTCGGGATCGGTCTCGGTCCTGCCGTCGTAGACGGCTTTGAGCCGCGAGTCGATCATCATGAGCGCCGCGCCGACGTCACCGGGGGAAGCGTGCTCGGGGTCGCAGGGCGATGTCACGGGTTCCTCCTCATGTGGCTGCCGCGGACGGCACCTTGTCCGTACGGTAGGCCGCCGATCGGTCGGCGTCCGGCGAATCCCGGTGGGAAACGCCCGAGGGGGCGCGGCGCCGGTGCCGGTGCGCTCTTGTCGGGCGTCCCGTGCACCGGGCGGCCCGGGAGGGGTGATCATGGTCCCGGGGGCCGGTCGCGGGGGTGGGTTCGCCGCGCGTCGTGGGCAGCCCTGTGGGGGAAGTGCCGCCGTGGCCCTTGCTGTTCGCCCACCTCATCGCCGCAACCGACCGCCCGAGAGGACCCGACACCTGATGTCCATATGGCCTTCGATCGTCGCCGTACTCGGTACCCTCGCCGGTGCCCTGACCGCCGGGATCCTCCAGCACCGTTCGGCGCGTACCGCACGCGTCGAGGAGCGTGCCGTCAGCCACCGCCAGGACCAGCTCGGCGCCGTCACCGACTTCGCGGCCGCCTTGGACGCGCACCGTTCGGCGATCTTCCACCGGGAGCGTCTGGCGCTGACCGGGGCGGGCACCGAACACCAGTTGGAGGCCCAGACGAAGTCCCACGACACCCGGGCGGCGATCACCGCGCCCCACATCCGGCTTCAGATCCTGGTCCCCGAACTGGCCGGACCGGCTCAACTGGCCGCGGACGCCACCTACGTGCTGCGCAAGGCCGCCGACCGGAGCGAGCTGGACGCCCGTCGGCACGCGGCCAAGGCGGCGTCCGTCGCCTTCATCACCGCGGCCGCCGCACTGCTGAGCCCCGACCACCGCTGACCGCCGAGCGGTGGCGGTGAGCGGTGGCGGTGAGCGGTGGCGGTCAGGGCGCCCGCGGGGCGCCGGTAGGGGCCGTCGATAAACGGCTCGACATCGGTCGCACCGATCGGGGACTCTTCGGGCGATGACCAGAATCGACGACACGCCGCCCGCGTGGGACGAGCGCACCCAGCTCACCACGTTCCTCGACTACGCACGCGACACCGCCCGCACCAAGTGCGACGGCGTCTCCGCGGAGAACGCGCGCAAGGCGCTCCTCCCGGGCTCGCCACTGATGACCATGAGCGGTTTGATCAACCACCTCCGCTGGGTCGAGTACTACTGGTTCCACGTGGTCTTCCTCGGGGAGGAGGACCAGGGTCCCTGGACCGATGAGGACCCCGACCGCGAGATGCGCATCGCCGTCGACTTCCCGCTCGCGCAACTGCTCGACGAGTACGCCGCCGAGAGCGCGCGCCACCGCGAGCTGGTCGCGGGCAACAGCTTGGACGAGAAGGCCCGGCGGGCCGGCCGCAGCGGCCTGCACGTCGACCTGCGCTGGATCCTGCTCCACCTCACCGAGGAGACGGCCCGACACAACGGCCACCTCGACATCCTGCGCGAGATGCTCGACGGCACGACCGGCGACTAGCGGGCCGTGACCGGGTACGGCGCACCCAGGCAGCCCGTGGGGGCGGCGGCTTAGCCTGAGCGGGTGACCAGCAACGATCTCGGAGATTTCCTGCGCGCTCGCCGTGCCCGCCTGCGACCCGGTGACGTCGGGCTGGCCTCGTACGGTGCCCGCCGGGTGGCGGGGCTGCGGCGGGAGGAGGTCGCCGTCCTGGCCGGGATGAACAGCGATTACTACGCCCGCCTCGAACAGGGCCGCGAACGCAGCCCGTCCCCGCAGATCCTCGAATCCATCGGCAACGCCCTGCGGATGGACGACGAGGCCCGGGAGCACCTGTTCCGGCTGGCGGGCACCGCACCGGAGGGCGAGCGGCCGCGACCTCGGGAAACGGTCAGTGCCCCGCTGCGGCAGCTGCTGGACGGTTACCCGAACGCCGCGGCGTTCGTCCTGAACCCGGCCACCGACTTCCTGGCGTCGAACGCGCTGGCCGACGCGCTGTTCTCAGCGTTCGCGAAGCCGGACAACCTGGCCCGGATGACCTTCCTCGATCCGGCCGCCCGAACCTTCTTCACCCGGTGGGAGCGGGCGGCCGAGGGGGTCGTCGCCGCGTTGCGCCACGCCACGGGCCTCGACCCGCACTATCGGCAACTGCACGATCTCGTCGGCTCGCTGGTGGAGGAGAGCGAGGAGTTCGCCGCGCTGTGGTCCTCGCACACCGTGTACGGCAAGACCCGTGACGGCAAGGAGCTCCTCCACCCCGACGTCGGTCCGCTCTCGCTCACCTTCCAGACCTTCGACGTGCGCGGGGCGTCGGGTCAGCAACTGGTGGTCTACCAGGCCGAACCGGGAAGCCCGGGCGCCCAGGCCCTCGCCCTGCTCGGGAGCCTGCACGCCACCCGCCGCCGGGAGTCCGCGACGGAGCACTGACCGGATCGCGGGAGCGCGGCGGGGTGCGAGGTTCCGTCAGAGGCGGCGGGTGAAGCGGTATCCGGCGTGGTGCAGGACGCCGTCCCGGAACTCGCCGAAGGCCCAGAAGCCCAGGTCGTCCAGGTAGTCGATGCGGTTGCCGGTGATCCAGTAGCGGCCTCGGTAAGCGCTGGGGCGCTCGCCGCGTGCCTCGTCGTAGCGGCCGTCGGGCAGCAGTTCCTGGCGTACGAAGTCCTTGTCGTCGACCCACGTCCCCAGGAACGGGTGCGCCCGATCGGCGTCGTGGATCGGCTCGCCCCGTCGGGGCTCCACGGCGGCGGCGTTCAGGTCGAGGGGACGACCGTTCCAGAGGCGGACCTGTCCGGCGGTGACCAGGATGTCGAGGTGCGTGCCGGTGGGGGTGCCGGGGGCGTCGGCCAGGCGCAGGACGGCGATGTCGGCGGGCCGGCCGGGGGTGAGGGTCGCGGCGGGGCGCCGGGTGGTGAAGTCGGCGGTGGCGGGCAGGACGAGGGTGCCCGCGCAGTCGATGACGATCATGTTGTCGTCGCCGGCCGCGGTCAGCAGGCCGGGGCCGATTCCCACGATCACCGTGCCGCCGATGAGGACGTCGGCCTCCCGCCAGTCGCCCAGCAGCGGGTCGCCGGTGACCACGGCGCCGCCGGTCAGCAACAGCGGCCTGCCTTCCGGGGCGCGCAGATCGTGTGGGACGCCGCCGTCACGGCGTGGGCCACCCCGGTGATCGGTTGTCATGTCAGTACCTGCTTCGGTCGTCGGAGGAGCCGTGGAGGGACATCGGCGGAAGGGTCGGGTGCACCGGTCAGGCCGCCGCGGGGGTGGTGGTGAGCACGTGCTCCCGCGAGGCGTGGACCTCGTCGCGCAGGGCGGGCAGGTCGACGTCGAGGACCTGGCCGTTCCATTTGCGTACCGCGCCGTTGATGAGGACGGCGCTGATGTTGCGGGCGTCGGAGCCCAGGACGACGGTGCCGATCGGGTCGTTGAGCGGCATGTTGTTGAGGTCCTCGGCCCGGATGACGAGCAGGTCGGCCTTCTTGCCCGGGGTGAGCGAGCCGGTGACGTCGGCGAGGCCGTTGGTGCGGGCGCCCTGGAGGGTGGCGAAGTCCAGGACGTCGTGGGTGGTGATGCGGTTCGGCTGCCGGTCGGTGCCGTGGACGGCGTTGGCGGCGCGCATCCGCTGGATGGCGTGCAGGGCCCGCATCTGGGTGAACATGTCGCTGGCCAGGGCCACCTCCACGTCGATGCTGAGACCCGGGCGCACCCCGACCGAGAGGGCCTCGTCGATCGCGGGGATCGCGGTCTCCAGTCCGATCTGGGCGTCCGAGGTCGGGGCCAGGGCGATGGTCGTGCCGCTGTTCCCGATCGCCCGCCATGCCGCCGGGGTCAGGCCGGTGGCGTGGATGAGGGTGAGGTCGGGGCCGAGGATGCCGGCCTTCTCCCACCTGAGGACGGCCTCCGAGGACGCGGCCCCGAAGACGGCGTCCACGCTCACGCCGATCCCCAGTTCGGCGGCCGTGCGGGCGAGTTCGGTGCCGTGGGCGAGGGCGGGACCGGCTATCGCGTCGGTGGCGAGGGCTGCCAGCCGTAGCGTCAGCAGTTGGTCCTCGTGGGCGAAGTAGGTGTCCTTGAGGCGGGCCAGGTCGCCGGGCCACTGTCGGTCCCAGTCACCGAAGTGCGGGCCCATGGAGGCGTGCACGCCGCGGATGCCGGTGTCGATGAGGGCTTGGACGGCGGCGTCGGAGTGCTCGGGGGTGCGCGCGTTGTGGGAGAAGTCGAGCATGCAGGTGATGCCGCCGTCGATCGCCGTGAGAGCGGCCAGTTTGGTGCCGACGTACATGTCGTGGGGCCGGTAGACGGTGGCGTGGCCGGCGAGGGTGGACATCACGTAGGCGCCGAGGTCGTCGACGTCCGGCATGATCCGGCGCAGCTGGGTTTGCCAGGCGTGCCGGTGCGTGTCGACGAAGCCGGGGGCGAGGATGGTTCCGGTGGCTTCGACGACCACGGCGCCGTCCCGGCTCAGGTCGTTGCCGATCGCGGCGATGGTCTCGTCCTCGACGAGCAGATCCGCGCCGTGGAGGACGCCGAGGTCGGGGTCCATGGTGACGATGGTCGCGCCGGTGAACAGGATGCGCCGCCGCTCGCGGTCGGCGGACCGTCGGCGGAGCTGTTCGAGTACGGCAGGGCTGGTGGTGTCGGGGGGAGTCACGGGAGGTCCGTCCGTTCCGTCATGCCGGGGCGGAGGGGGCGAGGGCCCGTGCGGCCGCGCGGCGACGCGCCTGCGCGCCCGCCGTCGCCGCCTCCGCGCAGTGGGTGATGTCCCCAGCCTCGGCCCGTCCCCCGGCGACAACCAGGCCGCCGCTTGCCCGGGTACGGCGCACCCCGGCTGCGTGGGGGTGCGGGCGCCGTGGCCTTCGGGGACCCCCGGCGGTGGGTGGATGACGACCCGGCCCTGTCGGATCCGGGGGTCCGCTCCACGACGTCGGCCCCGCAGCTCGGGCTGTGGCTGACGAACGTGCGCAGGCCCGGCGGGCTGGGCAAGGACCCCGTGCGGGCCCGCCGGCGGGCCGACGAGCTCGCCGCGATCGATCCGGACTGGAACCCCGGTCCGCTGGGTTGGACCGTGGATTGGCAACGTCACCTCACGTACCCGCGGCAGGCCCTGACGGCCGGGGCGGGCGTCGACGACATCGTGCCCGGGGTCACTCGGCACGGTGACGACATCGGACGCCGGCTCGCCACGCAGCGTCGCGACTGGAACCGGCTGAACGCGGAGCAGCGGCGGCGGCTCGGCGGGCTGGGAGTGACGGCGGCCGTCCGGGTCCCCGGGACCGCGACGGGGCCGGCGCCCGAACGCGGCGGCGCGGCCTTCGAGCAGGGCCTCGAAGCCCTCGCGCGGTACGTGCGCAGGGAAGGCACCGGCGTGGTCCCCCGCGGCCACGTCGAACTGCTCCCGTACAGCGGTGAACACCGCACGGGGGTGTGGCTCATGAACCACGAGCAGCGCCGCGACCGCCTCGACCCGCGCCGGCTCGCCGCCCTCGCCGCACTCGGCGTCGACTGGGCGCGGTAGGGCGGAAGTGGACCGGCGCCGGGCTTCCGGGGCGAGTGGAGTCCCGCGTCACCAGGTGACGAAGCCCTCGGGGTCCAGGGCGTTCGCCCTGTCGCGGAGGTCGTCGGAGATGTCGTCCCAGGAGGGTCCGAACGCCGCCAGGTTGATGGCCGCCGCCCGCATCAGCGCCGGCTCGTCGGGCCGCTGGAGCAGGATCAGGCGGTATCCGAGGTTGCGGACCCAGACGGGCAGGAAGCCGTCGACCACGTTGGGGCACAGCGCGTGCAGCATCGCGAGGATCTCGTCGGCATCGGCGAAGGTGAGTTCCTCGGTGAAGTACATCGAGTGGTGATCGCGTACGTCACAGTCGGGCGTCGGAGCGTACTCGTCGCCCCACAGGCACCGGGCGTGCTCCGTCAACGTGGTGTGCATGCGCCGAACCTACGGGATGGTTGGCCGTGTCTCGTCAACCGCATCGGCATCGGCATCGGCGCACCGCTCCGGTTGCGTGGGCCCGGGTACGGCGAAGGGCCGGGGCGGCAACCGTGTGGTCGCCGCCCCGGCCCCGACGCTTGGGCCATGCGCCGTCAGATGCGGTTCGGGCCGCCGTAGTGGCCGCCGACCTGGCGGTGGTAGTCCTCGTTGCCGAGGTGCTTGTCCTTGTCGAACTCCGGAGCGGCCTTGATCTGCTCCTTGGTCCGGTCGACGTAGACCTTCTGCTCGTCGGCGTCGACGCGCTGGACCGTACCGGCGGGAAGGAGCACTTCCTTGCCGAAGATCCACGGGCCGGTGTCGACGACGAGGTACGCCGACCCGACCTCGTCGGAGTGCTTGTCGACCTTGCCGATGGAGCCGTCCGTGGCCTCGACCTTGTAGCCGGTCAGGTCCGTACCGGCCAGGTGGCCGGACGTCTCGCGGTAACCCCATACGTTCTCAGTCATACGAACAACTCCTTCATTGATTTCGGTGATTGCTTTCCCGGAGTTCTTTTTGGGAAGACCCCGGGATGCCACACCGTCAGAAATTCGCCTGCCCCGGAAATGCCGATCGACACTCCCCCGGGCCGCGTGTTTCACATGCGGGGCGGGTACGTCGCCGGTCTACCAGCGGTACCAGCGGCCGCTGCCGCCCTTGGGGCGGGCGACGAATCCGACCAGCCACAGCACCAGTACGGCGATGGCGACCCACCAAAGGATCTTCACCGCGAAACCGGCACCGAAGAGGATCAGAGCGAGCAGAAGAACAAGCAGCAGGGGAACCATGTGTATTACCTCCGAGGCTCCTTCTGTCCGGCGCCCGGGGAAGCATGCGCATGAATCTTATTTGTTTCTTATCGGCGCAGGCGGGAAGTCGAGGGGCCCTCATACGGGCTACGCGTAGGGCTCGTCGTCCTGGTCGTCGTCCTGCTCGTCGTCCTGGTCGGCGGACAGCCGGGGGCCGATGTCGTCGGCCCAGGACCGGGCCCAGGACCGGAGGGTGGCGATGGCGTCGTCGTCGAGGCCGTAGGCGGCGAACTCCTCGTCGTCGTACCAGTCGGCGCCGCCGAGGCGGGCGTGCAGGTCGTCGAGGCGGAACTCGTCGCGGCCGTGCCGGGCGCCGAGTCGCTCCAGACCCGCGAAGGGGTGGTGGCGGTGCGCGGCGTGGACGTCGATGAGGTCGCGCACCGCTCCGCGGTCGGCCAGGGCCCGGACCTTGGTGCCGATGACGTCGTCGAGCGCGAGGACCGGCCCGTACTCGGTGTCCTGCGGCGCGGACCAGAGGTTCTCCTTCAGGACGTCGACCTCGCAGCGCCCGCCGCCGCGGAGGTCGGTGACCATCATGCGGGCGGACAGCGGGTCCACGCCGATGACGTCGACGCCCCAGCCGCGCTTGGTGAGCTCGTGGACCAGGTCGGCGGCGATGTCGTCCATCGGGGCCGGGTTCTCGGTGGCGACGTCGAGGTCCTGGCTGAGGCGGTCGACGAGGCCGTGGGCCTGGACGGCGTAGCCGCCGGTGATCACCAGGGGGTACGGGCTGCCGATGGCGATGACGTCGGCGAGGAGCCGGCGGTGGAGCGCGCTGAGGTTCACCCGGCGGGGCTCACGCGGCCGGGAAGGCCGCCCGGGGGGCGAGCCGCGGGAAGGCGTCCTCCCAGACCTGCCGGACGTGGCGGCTGATGAGGGTGCGCAGGACGGGCCACTGCGCGATCAGCAGGTGCTGGTCGAGCAGGCCGGTCAGGTCCTCGCGCAGGCCTTCCGCGAGGACGGTGCGGTAGAGGCTCATGCGCTGGCGCGGCCGGTCCAGGTCGTACGTGCGCAGCCCCGACCAGGCGATGTGCGGGGGCAGCGCGACCGGTCCGCAGGTGGGGCCGGTCAGCTCGCCGAGGGAGGCGGGCAGCCGGTCGGCGTACCGGGTGCGCAGGACCTCGCCGGCCATGGTCGGGGGGACGGGAGAGGAGAGCTGCTGCGCCATGGGGCCAGTATCGCGCGTCCCACCCGCCCCCGGCACCGCGGACGTGACATCCCGCTCCGGGTGCGGTCAGCACCTGCGACCGCCGACCCGAGCCGCCGGCCCGGGGGACGGGAGGGCGCGGTGGGCGGTCGGGGCGTGCAGTCGGGCGAGGTAGTCGTGGGCCGTGGGGAGGGTTTCCAGGAGGGTGCGCTGGTGGCGCTCGATACGGCTGAAGTGCTCCTCGGCGGCGCGCAGGGCGCCGGGATGACGTGCGAGGGCCGCGGGCGGGGCGGCCGTACCCGGGCTGAAGGCGGTCAGCAGGGCGCGCAGCGGCAGTTCGTCGGGGGTCGGTGCGAGGCCGGCGCGGTGGGTTTCCAGGGCCGCTCGCGCGGTGTCCGAGAGGACCGGCGTCCGCCGGGCCGGATGCCGCAGCCGCACGAGGTCGAGGGCCCGCTCGTGGTGCGCCGCGGCCGCCCGGTTGAACCGGGCCGCGGGCGCCTCCGGGGTGTCGGCGGCGGGGAAGTCCCGGATCAGGCGGTCCAGCAGGTCCAGGGTGACGGCGTGGTCCTCGGCCAGGGGGTCGGTGAAGCCTGCGGCCGTACCGAGGGCCACGCAGTTGTTCACCCAGGAGCGCCGGGGCCGTCCCGGGCGGTGCCGGGTGTGGGTGAGTCGCGGCGGCGTCCCGCGCGGGTCGAGGGCGCCGGTGAGGCCCCGGGCCGCTTCGTCGGGGGTGGTGCGGCCGCTCGCGTAGGCCGCGCCGGCGCCCTGGCGGCCGAGCAGGGGCAGGCGCCACGTCCAGCCGCCGCGTACCGCGGTGGCGGTGGTGTACGGCTCGACGCCGTGCAGGGCGCTGTCGTGAGGGACCGTCATGGTGATGCTGCTGTCGGTGGGGACGAGGTCCGTCTCGTCGGTGAAGGGTTCGGCCAGCACACCGCCGATCAGCGAGCGGGACTCGCCCGTGCAGTCCAGGACGAGGTCGGCGTTCAGGGTGCCGCGCGTGGTGTGCAGGGCCGTCACCCTGCCGCGGGTGTCGCGGTCGGCGCCGAGCAGGTCACCGGTCAGCAGCCGGACCCCGTGGGTCCGGACAGCCCTCGCGCGCAGGAAATGGGTCAGCATCGTGGTGTCCGCGTGCCAGCCGTAGGGAATTGCCGCCCGGCCGTCCAGCCAGCGCGGTGATTTCTTCGCGTCCATGAGCGGGGGCTCGCGAAAACAGGCGTGGTCGGGAGGGGCGACGGTCCGTCCGGAGGTACGGCGCAGGGTCCAGGCGTCGGAGAGCGGAAATCCCTCGCAGTCCGGGATCGGGCTGCTCCGCGGAATGTAGACGTGCGTGTGCGGGGCCGACCAGTCCACGTATTTGACCGCCGCGGAGAAAGAGGCGTCGGCGGCCCGCATCCATGCGTCCTCCAGGACGCCGAGCGGGTCGAAGAGGGTGCGCTGCGCGGTCGGCGCCAGCGCCGTGACCTGCCCGGACGGGCGGTGCGGGGTCTCCAGGACGGTGATGCGGACCGTGCCGGGGAAGGCGGAGGCGAGCCGGGCGGCGGCGATCCAGGCGGTGAGGGTACCGCCGGCGATCACCACGTCCGTGCGGGGGGCGGGGGCGGTCCGTTCCGCGCTCTTGTCCATGGGAAAAGGGTGGGGAGCCGCTCTGCATTCCCTCCATATTCCATCCATGGAGCAGCTGTATTCGGGGTGCGAGCCGGAAAGGAGATCGCCCATAGGGGCTGATTCCAATCTGTTGGTGCGGGACCTGAACGGGGCCCGGAACCGACAGGAGGAAATCGGAAATGTTCGAGCTGCCCCAGGTCCAGCACCCCTTGGACATCCTGACCGAGATCGAGAACACCGCGGCGGTGGATCAGGAACTGCTGCTGCGCGACGGCGCCACCCCGTGGGCCGATCTGCTCGCGGACTACGTCGACGCGCTGAACGAGCTGGCCGTGCGGGGCACCGCGGAGAACGGCTGGATCGCGACGTACGGCCTGGACGAGGGGCACGCGGGAGGCTGCGGCTGACGGCGCCGGAACACGGCGCCGGCGGCCCGGTGGGATTCACCGGGCCGCCGCGGGAAGGGACGCCGAGGGGGCCTCGGACGTCGGAATGTCGGGACGTCGGGACGGACGTCGGGAGAGACGCCGGGACGGACGTCGGGCGTCGCGAGGGACGTGTCAGTGGACGAGTACGCGGGTCCGGGCGAAGAGCCTGACCAGGGGGGCCAGGTGGTAGCGGGGGACGGCGCCCTCGGTGTGCCTCCCCGGTTCGAGGAGGCGGGCGTCGGCGAGGCGGTCGAGGACGTCCTCGGCCTCGTGGTGCGGGAGGTCGAGGACGGCGGCGGCGTCGGCCGGGGTGAGCACCCGCAGGCCGGCGGCGGTGAGCGCGTCGAGGGCTGCCGCGGTGGGTCCGTCGAGGCCTTCCAGGGTCGGGCGCAGCGTGGCGGCCAGGTCGAGGCTGCCGATGCGGAGTTCGGCCAACCGGCCGTCCTCGGCCGCGAGCCGGGCGGCGAGCCGGGACACGGGCCAGTGGGGTCGGTCGGCGAGCCGGGCCGCGGCGATGCGCAGGGCGAGCGGGAGCCGGTCGCAGTACTCGGCGACCCGGGCGACGGATGCCGCGTCGGCGGCGAGCCGTTCGGGGCCGACGATCCGGGCGAGGAGGCGGGTCGCCTCGGCGGGGGTCATCGGGCCCAGCCGGACCAGGCGGGTGCCGGCGAGGCCGGCGAGGCCGGGGCGGATGCCGGTGACGACGGTACGGGAGTCCCCGCCGCCCGGCAGGAGGGGACGTACCTGGGTGTCGTCGGCGGCGTTGTCGAGGACGACGAGCACGCGGCGGCCGGCGAGGAGGGTGCGGTAGAGCGCGGTGCGCTCCTCGACGCCGTCGGGGATGCGGTGTTCGTCCACCCCGAGGGCGCGCAGGAACCATCCGAGGACCTGGCGGGGCGGGCACGGCGTGCCGTCGGCGGTGCGCAGGTCGGCGTAGAGCCGGCCCCCGGGGAAGTCGCGGCGGACGCGTTCGGCGGCGTGCAGGGCCAGGGCGGACTTGCCGGTGCCGGGGGCGCCGGTCACGACCACGTCCTGGCCCGCGCCGAGCGCGGCGAGCACCTCGCGCAGTTCCGTCCCGCGCCCGGTGAAGTCGCCGGGGGCGGCGGGGCAGCCGTGCGGGGTCGGGTAGGGGGGCGTCGCGGGCGCGGCGGCCGTGGGGGGCAAGGCGTCCGTCGCGGGCACGGCGGTCGGCGCCGGCGCCACGGCCGTTGCCGCCTGCACCGGCAGGGCGGGCACGGCGGTCGGCGCGGCCACTGCCGCTGCCATTGCCACTGCCGCTGTCGTGGACAGGGCAGGCACCGCGAGCGGCACGGGCGGCACGGGCGGCATGGGCGTCGCGGCCGGGTCTCGGGGCGGGGCCGGGGCCGGGAGCGCGGTGTCGCGTCGCGGGGGCGTCGGGCCCGGCAGGGTCCCGGCGAGGATCTGCTGGTGCAGGGTGCGCAGTTCGGGGCCGGGGTCGATGCCGAGTTCCTCGGCGAGGAGGCGGCGGCCCGCTTCGTACGCCGTGAGGGCGTCGGGTCGGCGGCCACAGCGGTCGAGGGCCGTCATCAGCTGCGCGCGCAGCCGTTCGCGCAGCGGGTGGCGGGTGACCGCGCGGGTCAGGACCGGAACGAGCGTGGTGTGCTCGCCCAGGGCCAGGGCGGCCTCCGTGTGGTGTTCCACGGTGGCCAGGTGGGTCTCGGTCATGCCGGGGCCCTCGGCGGTGGCGAGGTGGTCGGTGACGTCGCTGAGGGCCGGGCCGTGCCACAGGGCGAGGGCGTCGGCGAGGCGGCGTTCGGCATCGGCGTGCCGGCCCGCGCGGAGGTCGGCGCGGCCGGCGTCGGCGAGCTGCTGGAAGGTGTGCCAGTCGACGGTGCGGGCACCGGTGTCCAGGCGGTAGCCGGCGCCGTGCCGCTCCAGGCCGTGGCCCGGCCCGAGCCGGGTGCGCAGCCGGGAGACGTACGTGTAGAGCTGGCTCGTGCTCGTGGCGGGCGGTTCCTCGCCCCACAGGAGGGTCGTGAGGCGCTCGTCCGTGACGACCCGGCCGTTCGCGAGGAGCAGGGCGGCCAGCACGGTGCGCTGCTTGGCGCCGTCCAGGGCGACCGGACGGCCGTCGAGCTCGGCCGCCACGGGCCCGAGGAGCGTGAAGTCCATGGTCTCCTCCGCGTCTTCGCCGGCGGGCCCGGACCGTCCGTGCCGCCGTGCGAAAAGCTAGTGACCTGCGATTTTTCATCGCCCTCGGATCGATTTCAGTGGAGCGAAAGCGCTTTGAAAGCGGGGAAAAACGACGTCTCCCTAGCTTGGTGGACATGCCGAAGGGCAGCGCCGAGACCGACCCGAAGGAGACCCTCGTGAACCGCATCGCCCGCACCGCCCGCCGCACCGCCGCCACCGCCGTTCTCGCCCCGATGGGCCGGGTCGCCGCCACCACGGCGGTCCTCGTGGCCGCCCTCGGTGCGGCCACGGTCACCACCGCGGCCGGGGACGATCCGTGGGTCTCGGTCAGCGCCGCTGCCACGATGGACGACCCGTGGGTCTCCGCCCCGGCCTCGACCCTCCAGGACGACCCGTGGGTCTGAGACGACACGATCCCCGCGTGAACGCCATGAACGCCATGAACGCCGTGAGGGCCGGGAGCGCCGAGACCGCCGGGGACCCCGCCGACGTCAGGGTCGTACGAGCGCGAACAGCTGTGGTGAGCCGACCGGTTCGCCTTCCGCGAGCACCACCAGGATCCGCTCCACCCGATCCCGCCACACCGGCGAACCGACCTCCGTGAACAGCTCCGTCGCGGCCCGCAGGCTGCCCGCGGCGCCGGCCCGGTCCCCTCGCAGCATCAGTACGCTTCCCAGCACTCCGGCCGCCCGTGCCTCCAGGAACGTGTCCGGGACCTCCGACGCGGTCCGCACCGCGCCGCGCAGCACCGACTCGGCCTCGTCCAGCCGGTCCTGGCACCACAGGGCCTCGCCCAGGGCGCGCAGCACATGGGCCTCGCCCCGCCGGTCGCCGCTGCCCAGCACCAGTTCCATGGCCCGCCGGCAGGCCTCCTCCGCCCGCGCGCCGTCCCTGCTCTGCAGCAGCGCCTCGGCCAGCCGCACCGTGCTGTGCGCCTCCGCCCGTACGGTGCCCAGCCCCCGGCTCTTGGCCACGGCCTCCGAGGACAGCATCAGCGATGCCTGCGCGTTGCCGCGTTCCAGCTCGATCTGCGCCAACATGCCCAGCACATGGGTCTCGGCGTAGTGGTCGCCGACCTCCCGGAAGATCTCCAGCGAGAGCCGGCCCCGCTCCACCGCACCGTCCAGATCGCCCCGGTGGCGTTCGCACAGCGCCAGGTTCCGGAGCACCAGGGCGCGGCCCTGGGCCTGGTCCAACTCCTCGAACAGGTGGAGGGCCAAGTTCAGGCGGGCGTACGCGCTGTCGTGGTCCCACCGGATGATCTCCAGGGTGCCCAACGACTGCTGCATCGCCGCCTCCCCCAGCCGGTCGCCGGTGCGGCGGGCGGCGTCCAGGGCGGCTTCGGCAGACTCGCGCCAGTCCTCCAGGTAGTTGCGGCTCTGGAAGAGCGTCACGCTGGACATCGTCAGGTCCCAGGCGTAGCCCGACTCGTCGTCCCGGGCCGCCTGCTGGATCAGCGCGGTGAGGGAGGGGCGTTCCGCTTCGAGCCACTCCATCGGGTCCTCCAGCAGGTCGGAGGCCAGGTGGTCCGGCAGCTCGCGCACCGGGGCGGTGCCGGGTACCACGGTGTAGTCGCCGCCGTAGATGCGGCGGTGCGCCGCCTTCGCCAGGCCCAGCCACACCGCGCAGGCCCGGCGCAGGGCGGCGCGCAGTTCCGCCTCGCCGTCCTCGGCCACGGCGCATTCGCGGGCGAACAGGCGCAGCAGGTCCTGGAAGCGGTAGCGGACGTGGCCGCCTCCCGCGCTGAGGGGTTCCAGCAGTTGGGCGTCGACGAGGTGCTCGATGAGGTCCTCGGCGTCGACGGGGTCGATGTCGAGGAGGGCCGCGCCGGACCAGGCCGAGAACTCGGTGATGTTGAGCGAGCCCAGCAGGCGGAACATGCGGGCGGTGTCGGCGGGCAGGTCGCGGTAGCTCAGTCTGAAGCCCGCCCGGACGCCGCGCGAGTCGAGGCTGAGCTCGTCCAACCGGCGGCGCTGGTCCTCCAGGCGGGCGACCAGGGTACGGACCGTCCAGTGCGGTTTCGCGGCGAGCCGGGCGGCGGCGATGCGCAGGGCGAGGGGCAGCCGGTCGCACAGTTCGCTCAGCCGGTTGGCTCCCACCGGGTCCGCGGTGAACCGGTCGTCGCCCGCGACCTTGGAGAGCAGGGTGATGGCCTCGTCCTGGCCGAGCGAGGCCAGGTGCAGCGGCACGAAGGCGTAGTCACCGGCCAGCGCCCCGCCCATGTTGTCGCGGCTGGTCACCAGCACGCAGCAGCCCGAGGTGCCCGGCAGCAGGGGGCGGATCTGTTGGAAGGAACGGGCGTTGTCCAGCACGATCAGGACCCGGCGGCCGTCCAGGACGCTCCGGAAGAGGGCGGTCCGTTCGGCCTGTTCGTCGGGGATCTGCGGGCCGGGCACACCGAGTGCGCGCAGGAAGCGGTCCAGGACGGCGCCCGGTCGGCGGGGGGCCTCCTCGTCGTAGCCGCGCAGGTCGGCGAAGAGCTGCCCGTCGGGGAAGCGGGACGCGACCTGGTGCGACCAGTGCACGGCCAGGGCCGTTTTGCCCACGCCGCCGGTGCCGACGATCGAGCCGACGGGCAGGGAGGGGCCGCCCTGGTGTTCCAGCAGCCGGTCCAGGGAGGCGAGTTCGGTGGCGCGTCCCGTGAAGGAGGCGGGCGCGGGCGGCAGGTGGGCGGGTACGGCGGCCGCGGCGACGGCCGGGGTGACGCTCCCGTCGGCCGGTGTCAGCCGGGGCGAGTCGGCGAGGATGTCGTCGTGCAGTTCCCGCAGGGCGGGTCCGGGGTCGATGCCGAGTTCCTCGGCGAGCAGCCGGCGGCCGATCCGGTAGGCCTCCAGGGCCTCGGCGCGGCGCCCGGAGCGGTACTGGGCGAGCATCAGCTGGCCGAGGGCCTGTTCGCGCAGCGGGTGTTCCCGGACGAAGCCGGTGAGTTCGCCGATCAGTTCGCGGTGCCCGCCCTGTTCGAGGCGGATCGCGGTCAGCTGCTCGTGGACGCCCAGGCGCAGTTCGGTCAGTCGGGCCGCCTCCGCCTCGACCCGTTCGGCGGTGACGCCGGCCAGGGCCGGGCCCCGCCACATGGCGAGGGCCTCCTCGAAGTGGGCGCGGGCCTCGTCGCCGCGGCCTCGGCGGGCCGCCTCCCGGCCCTCGGCGGCCCGTTCCTCGAACTCGACGGCGTCGATGCGGTGCTCGCCGGTGTGGAGCATGTAGCCGGGGTGGCTGGTGACCAGCAGGTCGTCGAGGCCGACGGCCGTCTTGAGGGTCTTGCGCAGCGCGGAGACGCAGATGGCGATCTGGTTGCGGGCGGTGGCGGGCGGGTTGCCGTGCCAGACGGCGTCGGCGAGGGTGTCGACGGAGACCACCCGGCCCGGTCTGAGCAGCAGCATCGACATGATGGTGCGCTGTCGGGCTCCCTGGAGGGCGACGGGGCGGCCCTCCGCGCTGATGTCCAGGGGGCCCAGGATCCGGAACACCAGCTGGAGCACGGCTGCCCTCCTCACTCGGCCGCAGCCGTACCCGGCGACCGGTGGGCCGCCTTCCTCTGGGGTACAGGTCGCGCCCGGGGCGGACAACGCGGGCGGCAGCAAGCTGCCAGGCCCCGGCCCCGGCGCAGGTCAGCCGCCTGCCTGCCAGGAGGCGGGCGGGAGCAGTCCGGAGGGCTGCCAGGGCGCGGCCCGGTCGGCCGTCGCCCGGGCGGGGCCGTGGTGAGCGGCCGTCAGGGCGGCGATCAGGGCGGCCACGGCGGCGAGTTCCTCGGGGGTGGGGCGGCCGTTGATGACCTTGAAGAGGGCGGGGGCAAGGGGGCCGTCCAGTACCGGGGTGGCGGCTCCGGCGGGCAGCGGCGCCCGGGTCGCGGCGGGCGGTGTCGTGGGCCGGGCCTCGAGGGGTGCCTCGGGGGGTGCCGCGGGCAGGGTCATGGGCATGGAACCGTCCTCACATCGGGGGGTTGCCGTGCTTGCGGGTGGGGGTGACGGCGTGCTTGGTGCGGAGCATGCCGAGGGCTCCGATCAGGGCGGAGCGGGTGTCGGCCGGGTCGATGACGTCGTCCACGAGCCCGCGTTCGGCGGCGTAGTAGGGGTGCATCAGCTCCGCCTTGTACTCCTTGACGAGCTGCCCGCGTACGGCCTCCGGGTCGTCGGCCGCGGCGATCCGGCGGCGGAAGACGACGTTCGCGGCTCCTTCGGCGCCCATCACCGCGATCTCGTTGGCCGGCCACGCGAAGGAGACGTCGGTGCCGATGGAACGGGAGTCCATGACGATGTACGCGCCGCCGTACGCCTTGCGCAGGATGACCTGGACGCGGGGGACGGTCGCGTTGCAGTACGCGTACAGCAGCTTGGCGCCGTGTCGGATGATGCCGCCGTGCTCCTGGTCGACGCCGGGCAGGAAGCCGGGGACGTCGACCAGTGTGACGAGCGGGATCGAGAAGGCGTCGCACAGTTGGACGAAGCGGGCGGCCTTCTCGGAGGAGTGGATGTCGAGGACTCCGGCCAGGGACTGCGGCTGACTGGCGACGATGCCGACGACCTGCCCGCCCAGCCGCGCGAGGGTGGTGATGACGCTGGTGGCCCAGCGTTCGTGGACCTCCATGTGATCGCCGTCGTCGACGATCTCCGTGATGACCTCGCGCATGTCGTAGGGGCGGCTGCCGTCGAGCGGCACCAGGTCGAGCAAGCGCTCGCAGCGCCGGTCGACGGGGTCGTCACAGGGTGCGGGGGGCGGGGTGGAACGGTTGTTGGAGGGCAGCATCGTGATGAGGTAGCGGACCTCGGAGATGCAGGTCTCCTCGTCGTCGTACGCGAAGTGCGCGACGCCCGAGGTCTCGGCGTGCACGTCGGCGCCGCCGAGCCCGTTCTGGGTGATCTCCTCGCCGGTCACCGCGCGGACCACGTCGGGGCCGGTGATGAACATCTGCGAGGTGTCACGGACCATGAACACGAAGTCCGTCAGCGCCGGCGAGTAGGCGGCGCCGCCCGCGCACGGACCGAGCATGACGCTGATCTGCGGGATGACGCCCGAGGCTTCGGTGTTGCGCCGGAAGATGCCGCCGTAGCCGGCCAGCGCCGAGACGCCCTCCTGGATGCGGGCGCCCGCGCCGTCGTTGAGGGAGACCAGCGGGGCGCCGGCCGCGATGGCCATGTCCATGATCTTGTGGATCTTCGTCGCGTGGGCCTCGCCCAGCGCCCCGCCGAAGATCCGGAAATCGTGCGCGTAGACGAAGACCGTACGGCCCTCGACCTCGCCCCAGCCGGTGATGACGCCGTCGGTGTGCGGCCGTCTGTCCTCCAGGCCGAAGCCGGTCGCGCGGTGTCGGCGCAGCTGCTCGACCTCGTGGAACGACCCCTCGTCGAGGAGCAGCGCGATGCGCTCGCGGGCCGTCAGCTTGCCCTTGGCGTGCTGCGCCTCGGTGGCGGCCGGAACGCCGTCGAGCACTTCCCGGCGGATGCGGACGAGTTCGGCGACGCGTTCGGCCATGGTCATGGGCAGCGGCTCCTTGCGGTTCAGCTGGTGCGGAGGGCGACGTAGTCGCAGAGGGCGAGCAGGGCCCGCCGGGCGGGCAGGGCGGGCAGGGCGGGCAGGGAGGCGAGGGCGGTACGGGCGCGGTCCAGTCGACGGTGCATCACGGCCTCGGTCTCGGCCGGTGCCTGTGAGCGCTCGAACAGGTCCAGGGCGCGCGGGAGGGCGGCGGCCGGGACGGGGCCGGCGTGGAGGAGGTCGCGCAGTTCGGCATCGGCCGGATCGGTGCTCTCGCGGGCCAGCAGCACCGGCAGGCTCTGTACGCCGGCCAGCAGGTCCTTGCCGCGTTCCTTGCCGGTGAGTTCGGCCGGGGAGGTCAGGTCCAGGAGGTCGTCGGCTATCTGGAAGGCGATGCCGAGCTGCTCGCCGCAGTCGGTGAGGGCGGCGACGGCCGCGGCGGGGGCGCAGGCCTGGGTGGCGCCGATGCCGAGCGACATCGCGAGCAGGGCGGCGGTCTTGCCGGCGGCCACGTGGAAGTAGTGGGTGACCGGGTCCTCGTCGGGGCCCGGACCGGCGAGTTCTCGGAGCTGGCCGGCGACGAGCCGTCCGGCGGCCCGGGCGTTGAGGTGCACGGCGGCGGGTCCGAGGTCGGCGGCGAGCTGGGCGGCGCGGGCGAGCAGCCAGTCCCCGCCGAGGACGGCGGCGCGCTCGCCCCAGCGGGCGTGGGCGCTGGGTACCCCGTGGCGGGTGGCGGCGCCGTCCATGACGTCGTCGTGGTAGAGCGAGGCGATGTGGACGAGTTCGGAGATGGCGGCGGCCTGCGTCACCCCGGGGGTCCACGGATCGCCGAACTCGGCGCCGAGCAGGACCAGCAGGGGCCGCAGCCGCTTGCCGCCGGCGTCGGCAAGGTGGCCGGTGAGGGCGGCCACCCGGGGGTCGAGGGCGTCGTGCGCGGTGGCCTGGAGCCACTTCTCGGCCCGGGTCAGGGCTTCCCGCATCCGGGTCTCGAACTCGGGTTCGTCCAGGGCCAGTCGGCTCAGCAGCCCGGCCGCGGGGAGGTCCGGCGACACGGACGCGTCGGCCCCGCGTAATTGTCCCGCACCCACAGCACCCATGGGGAATCCCCTTCGCGAACGGACGAACCGGTGACGTTCAGATATGCGCTCGGACCAGCCTCGGTCGCGCTCCCGTTGCCGGACAACAGCACTGACATGAAGGTGCCAGTACGACGGACACCGGCGCCGACCAGCGGTTTGTCAGCTTCCTGCCGACGTGGCGCCGTCCCGGTCCGACGAGCCGGCGGGCCCCCGGCGGGAACGCCGCCCCTGGTGCGGGCCGACCGTGATCAGTCGGGACCAGCTCTCGTAGCGTCCCTTCTCGCCGATCAGCCCGCCCTCGGCCTCCACCCAGGCGTGCGCCGTGAACGGTGGCGCGGCCCGTACGCCGACGCACCACGTCGGCCAGGCGCCCCGGCTGCGGCAGAGCAGTGCGACCGCGACGGAGCGCGGCAGGCAACTGCGCATGCCGTTCATGGCGAGGCTGGCCTCCAGTACGGCGCCGCGGGCCCGCAGCGCCTGCGCGGCCGTCGCCGGGGCGGCTCCGCGGCTCAGGAACGTGAGCACCCGCCTCAGGCGGTGCGGTGCGAGGAGGACCAGCAGCCGGGCCGCGCCGACCAGGGTCCGGATCCACAGCCGCCGTCGCAGCGGCAGTCGGGCGCCGCGGTCTCTCGGGAGGGCGGTGGTCAGGCTCATTCCTGCACCACCCCGGCGGCCCGCATGGCCGCGAGGAGCGCGTGCACGTCGGCGGCGGCCCGTTCCTCGTCGACCTCGAAGGCCTCGGTCAGGCGCAGCACCGCCTCCGTGGAACCGCCCCCGTCCAGCAGGGTGCGGGCGATCACCGCGGCGCTCGGGTTGAGCTGCCAGTACTCGCCGCTGCGGCCGTCCAGGAGCACTCCTCCGTACTCGGTGTCGGCGACGCTGAGGTGCTCGCGGTTGCGGAGTTTCATGCCGTTCTCCCAGTGGTTCGGGTGGATGCCGTGCCTGCCGTGCGCAGCCAGGACTCGCAGGCGAGCGTGGAGTACAGGGCGTTGTCGGCGAGTTCGGACGAGCCGGGGGCCAGGCACAGCCGGCGCAGCGCCGCGGCGTCCACCAGCCCGGCGTCGGCGAGCGCGCTGTCCTCCCAGAGGGCGGCCAGTTCCTCGCGGTGGCGGTACAGGCCCGCCACGGCGTCCGGGGTTCCGTCGCCCTTGGTGCTGCGGCTCAGGTTGCGGGCGGGCACGATGCCGTGCATGGCCCGGGCCAGCAGGGGTTTGTACGCCCACGGGGTGACGCGGTCCTCGGGTCGTACGGACAGGGCCGCGTCGACCACCCGGTCGTCGAAGAACGGGTGGGCGACGGGTACGCCCGCCTGCCGCGCGGCATCGTCGTAGGCCCGCACCTCCTGGGTGCCCGCGTACACGGCCGCGAGCTCGACGTGGCGGGCTCGGTCGGGCGCGTACGGTCGTACGGAGCCCGCGGCGTCGGCCAGGACGCGTTCGGCGATGTCGAGGCAGTCGGGGGTGAACCAGGGGGCCACCACCGGCGGGTGCATCCAACCGAAGCCGGGTCGGCTGAGGGACAGCGAGCCGGAGGTGCGGACGGTGAGTCGGGCGAAGGCGGCGTGGTGGTCGCGGCGGTCGGCCAGTTCGCGCAGCACCTCGCGACGGGGCCAGGCGTAGAGGGTGCGGTAGCCGCGCAGGCGGGACAGCGCGAGCAGGGGCCTGCGGGTCAGCAGGGAGTGGTAGTGCCCCGCGCCACCGAAGAAGAGGTGGTCGCCGCCGATGCCGGTCAGGTGCAGTCGGGAGCCGCGTTCGGCCATCCGGGCGACCAGGGCGGTGGCCCGGTGGCGGCTGACGGCGAACGGCGAGGGCGCGTCCCAGCGGTCGCGGGGGTCGAGCACGCCGCTGTAGAACAGCGGCAGTTCGTCCTCCGGTTGGACGTGGTGCTCGGTGCCGGTCAGTTCCCGCGCGGCGAGTCGGGCCCAGTGGCCGTCCTCGTTCTCGCTCTCGTCGCCGGTGGAGGTGCAGGCGATCAGCCGCGCGCCCCGGGATTGCCGGGCGGCGAGGAAACAGATGGAGGTCGAGTCCAGGCCGCCGGAGAGGTCGGCGCTGATCAGCCCGCCGCCGTTCGTGCGTACGGACACCGCGGCGAGCAGGGCCGACCGCACCGCTGCTGCGCCCTCGGCGATCTTGAGGTGGGGTTCGGGCGGCCGGTGCCAGCGGTGTTCGCGGGGAGCGGCTCCGTCGGGGACGACCAGGCAGGAGCCGGGCGGCACCGCCTCGACGCCGTGCCACATGGCGCGCTGGTCGAGGGGGGCGGGTACGGGGTGGAACAGGCGCAGCGCCAACTGGGCCGTGTCGGGTCGCGCGCCGAGCAGCGCGGCGAGCTCGGCTGCCCGGTCGGCGGTGACGACGGTCCCGTCGGCGCGGCCGTGGAAGATCCGGCGGGTCCCGTACGCCGTGCCCTGCACCCGTAGCTGCCCGGCGACGGCGGCGATCAGGTGGAACTGGCCGGGCAGGGCGCCGGCCAGGGCGTCCAGGTCGGTGGGGGTGCGGACGTGGCGGGTGCGCTCGCGCAGTTCGTCGCCGTCGACGGCGAAGGAGCCGACGAGGGCGACGGCGGTGTCGCGGTGCCGGGCGACCAGGGGCGCGCCGTCGGGCCAGTGGCCGACGATCCAGGGCCGTCCGGAGCCGTGCGGGACCACCCCGAGTCCGGGGCGGTCCTCGCACAGGCGTCGGGCCACGGCGCCCGCGGCCTCGCAGTCCGGGAACGCGAAGAAGAAGGGCATGCCGTGGCCTGACATCACATCACTCCAGGGTGTCCGCTCAGACCATCGCGTACGGCGTGAACCAGTCGTTGCCGCGCGGGCCCCACAGTCCGGTCATCTCGCGGAAGGAGCCGGCGGCGGAGAAGAGCGGTGCCTCGTAAACGGCCTTCTTGGCCATGATGATTTCCCTCTCGAATTGATGGGTCGAACGAAAGTGCGCCCGTGGAATCGTGTGCGCTTCCGTGCGCTTCGTGTACTTCCGGGAAACAACGTCGCATCGATATGGCCACGCGGACGTCGGGCTGTCAGGATCGTGCCACGGGGCCGGGAGCCCGGGCAGCCTGCTGACAGCGGCTCCGCGGAGCGCCTTCCGACGGCCTGACCAGATCTGTGTCAGCTTCCTGCCAAACCTTTCCCGGGCCGGTTCGCCCCGCGGCCGGGCCCTTACGCTCCCTCACGGAAATCTCCGAGGAAGGCTTGAGGAATTGCGTAGGAAAATGATGCTCGGCGCCGCCGTATTCGCCGCCGCGACCATGTCGTTGACGGTCTCTTCGGCTTCGGCCGCCCCGATGGCCGACCCGGTGCCCGCGCCGTCCGTGCGCGCGTGCGGCGAGGTGCGGCTGACCGGGTCGCTGCCCGCGCCCCCGGCCGGCATGGCCGTGCGGCAGCAGGTCACCATCGGGGCCGACTGCAAGCCGGTGTTCGGCGAGGCCCGGCTGGTCCCCGCGCCGCGGGACGGCGCCGCGCAGAAGGCGGTCGGGAGCCGGCCGGCCGCCGCGGCCGGGGACGCCCGGGCCGCCACCGAGCGCCGGCTCACGAGCTGGAACGAGATGTACGACTGCTGCAACATCCGGATGACCGGCCTCTACACCACCTCCCGGTGGACCCCGGGGGACGGCCGGATCAGCACCGCGTCCACCACGGTCACGCAGGGCTGGAACCGGGAACCGTGGAACGCCGGTTGGTCGCTGAAGTCCGCCGTGCACAGCACCGACTGCACGACCGACTGCGGCGCCTCGCGCACCGAGGCGCACGCCGATTTCACGTACAAGGGAATCTTCGACTTCTCCGGAAACACCTACGCCAACGCGCACCACTCGTACGTCGACCTGAATGCGGACGGCACCGCGAACTGCCGCTTCGACGTACAGCTGCGCAACACCTTCATCGGCTGGAACTGGCAGCGCGGCTGTTCCTGAGGGCGGCGGGGGCGTGACAGCAACCGGACACGGTCGCAGCGCTCCGCGTCCCCGCTCCCTAGCCTCGTGGGACATATTCCTGACGTCCCACGCTTGTGAAGGAGTCTCATGTTCGGACGGATCGGACGCTTCGTCGTCCTCCGGCCCTGGGTGACCATCTCGGCCTGGCTGATAGCGGCGGTGGCGCTGGCCGTACTCGCCCCCCAGCTGAAGTCCACCAGTGACCAGGCCGAATTCCTGCCCTCCCATTACGAGTCCGTCCAGGCGGCGAAGGCACAGGAACGCGCGTTCCCCCAGCATGAGCAGCCGGCTGCCATCGCCGTCTTCCGGCGCGGCGACTCCAAGACGCTCACCGACGCCGACAAGGCCGCCGTGGCCAAGGTCTCCGCCGGTCTCCAGGCCAAGGGCCTGGACCTCATCAAGCGGGTGGAGAGCAGCCCCGACGCGGTCTCCCCCGACGGCACCGTCGCGCTGGCGCAGGTCGTCGCGACCGTCAAGGACCCCTACGACCCGGCGCTCGGGGAGTCGGTCAAGAAGCTGCGCGAGGAGGCGAAGTCGCTCCTCGTCGGCACGGACCTCTCGCTCGGTTTCACCGGGCAGGCGGCCAGTGCGGTGGATGCCAAGGAGGCTTCCGGCGACACCGACGCCATGATCATGTCGGCCACGCTGCTGCTCATCGTGGTGCTGCTGCTGCTCATCTTCCGCAGCCCGCTCATCGCGGTCCTGCCGGTGGTGATCATCGGTATGGCGTTCGTGGTGGCCACCGGACTGATCTCGACGGCGGTCGAGCTCTTCGGGCTGAAGGCGGACGGCTCCATATCCGCGATCCTGATCGTGGTCCTCTTCGGCGTCGGCACCGACTACATCCTCTTCCTGCTGTTCCGGTACCGCGAGCTGCTGCGCGGCGGCCAGGACCCCAAGCAGGCCATGATCAGCACGGTGGCATTGGTGGGCGAGACCATCGCGTCCGCCGCGGGTGCGGTCATCGTCGCGTTCCTGGCGCTGCTGCTGTCCACGATGGGCATGCTGCGCACCATGGGCCCCTCGCTGGCGATCTCGGTGGCGGTCGCCCTGGTGGCCGGTCTGACGCTGGTCCCGGCGGTCTTCTCGCTGCTGGGCGCCAAGGCGTTCTGGCCGTCCAAGGCTTGGCGCAAGGAGCCGAAGAACGTCCTCGCCGGCCGGATCGGCGGGCTCGCCGCCAAGCGTCCGGGCATCGTCGCGGGCGTCACCTCCGCCGTGCTCGCGGTGCTCGCCGTGGGTGTCCTCAGCTTCCACGCGGAGTTCGACGGTGACAGTTCGCTGCCGCAGAACACCGAGTCCGTGCAGGCGATGAAGGACCTCCAGCGCGGCTTCTCGGCCGGGCAGACCGACCCGACCACCGTCTACCTGGAACAGCGCGACGGCTCCGCCCTGGACCCGGCCCGGCTGGAGGCGTTCCGCGCCGCGCTGGGCGCCGTGGACGGGGTCGCCTCCGTCTCCCCCGCCACGCCCGGGGCCGGCGGCGGCATCGCCCAGTACAGCGTGGTGCTGAAGTTCAAGCCCACCGAGGACAAGGCGCTCTCCCTGGTCTCGGGTCCGCTGCGGGACGCCGCCCACGGGGCCGCGCCCGAGGGCGCCAGGGCCCTCGTCGGTGGCACGTCCGCGGTGCTCGCCGACATCAGCACGGCCGTCAACCGCGACTACAAGGTGGTCTTCCCGGCCGCCGGCCTGGCCATCATGCTCATCCTGGGCCTGCTGCTGCGCAGTCTGGTCGCCCCGCTGTACCTGATGGTGTCGGTCGCCCTCGGCTTCGCCGCCACCCTCGGCGCGACGGTCTGGCTCTTCCAGAACGGCGCGGGCGAGAAGGGCCTGCTGTTCACCCTGCCGATCATCGTCTACCTCTTCGTGGTCGCCATCGGTACGGACTACAACATCCTGATGGTGGCCCGGCTGCGCGAGGAGATAGGGGCCGGACGCAGCCCGCGCGAGGCGGTGCGGCGCGCCGTCACGGCCACCACGCCGACGATCAGCGCCGCCGCGGTCATCCTGGCCGGCACCTTCGGCGTGCTGATGCTCGCCAAGAACTCGATGCTCCAGCAGATGGGCTTCGCCGTGGCGTTCGGCATCCTGCTGTCCGCCTTCGTCATGGCGATGCTGCTGGTCCCGACGCTGACCAGCCTGCTGGGTCGGCACGCCTGGTGGCCCGGCCACCGGACCACCCTGCCGACCACCGCCGGCGATCGGGGCCCGGGCGCGGGCCCGGGCGGCCCGGGGAGCGGGGCAACCGGGTCGGGAACGTCCCGTACCGACGACCGAACGCTGGTCTGAGCCGTATCCACCGTGTGACCTGTGCGAGAGGAGGGCGCCGCCCGGTCCGTGCTTCCCGAGGGGGGCGCGGGCCGGGCGGCGCACGCCCATGGAGCTGACCGTTTTCCTGTTCATCGCCACCATCACCCTCGTCCTGACCGTGGCGCTGCTCGCGGTCGGCGCCCGCCGCCTCCTGGGCCTGCGGATCGGCAAGGTGCGGGCGGCACTCACCGGACTGGTCGCCATGGGAGCCGGCGGCCTGATCGGAGCCGCGATGGGCGAAGCCCGTCGCGGCGCCCTCGTTTCCGTGCACATCGGTCTGACCGTGCTGGTCGCGGTGGTCTTCCTCGCCCTTTCCGAGATGGTGGTGCCCTCCGGGTCGCTGTCGGAGGTGGTGCGCTGGCCGCAGGCCCTGCGCCGACGGGTCGCCCGGACCCGCCGGTACACCCAGCTGAGCCGGATCGCCGTACGCCACGGCCTGGGCGGGGCGCTGCGCGGCCGGGGGCGGAGCGGGCCGGAGGCGACGGCCGACCGGGAGCAGCTGGCGGCCGGCGTACGGCTGGCCCTGGAGGAGGCCGGCGCCACCTTCGTCAAGCTCGGCCAGGTGCTGTCCACCCGCTACGACCTGCTGCCGAGCGAGTTCGTGGAGGAGTTGACGAAGCTCCAGCACCAGGTGGCCGCGGATTCCTGGGACGAGGTGGAACGCGTGCTGACGCAGGAACTCGGCAAGGAACCGGAGGTGTTCTTCGCCGAGTTCGATCGCGAGCCGCTCGCCGCGGGTTCGATCGCCCAGGTGCACCGCGCCCGGCTGACCAGCGGCGAGAAGGTGGTGGTCAAGGTGCAGCGGCCCGGCGCCCGGCCCGTCGTCGACCGGGATCTGGACATCCTGTTCCGGATGAGCCGCAAGTTCGAGGAGCACACCTCCTGGGGCCGGGACCTCGGTGCGGTCGACCTCGCCGTGGGCTTCGCCAACTCCCTCAACGAGGAGTTGGACTTCCGGATCGAGGCCCGCAACATGGCCACCATCAGGGCCGCGAACGAGCGTCCCGACATGGCGTCCACGGTCCGCATGCCCTTGGTGCACGAGGAGCTGTGCACCCGCCGGATCCTGGTCCTGGAGTGCCTTGACGGCGTACCGCTGAACGCGGCCGGGGCGGTGATCGACGAGCGCGGGCTGGACCGTACGGAGATGGCCCGGCAGCTGCTGGAGTGCGTACTGGAGCAGATCATGATCGGCGGGGTGTTCCACGCCGACCCGCACCCCGGCAACATCATGCTGCTGGACGACGGCAAGCTGGGCCTGCTCGACTTCGGGTCGGTGGGGCGCATCGACCGGGTGCTGCGTGCCGCGCTGCGCAACCTGCTGCTGGCCATCCACCGCAGCGACCCGGTGGCGCTGTCCGACGCGCTGCTGGAGCTGGTCGACCGGCGCGAGGACATCGACGAGATGCGGCTGGAGCGGGCGCTCGGCCGGTTCATGGCCCGGCACCTGACGCCGGGGGTGCGGCCCGACCGGGAGATGTTCGCGGACCTGTTCCTGCTGGTGGCCCGGCACGGGTTGACGGTGCCTCCGGAGATCGCCGCGACCTTCCGGGCGCTCGCCACCCTGGAGGGGGCGATGGAGCAGTTGGTCCCGGGTTTCGACATCGTCGCGGAGGCCAGGGAGTTCGCCGCGGGGCAGCTGGAGCGCAAGCTGACCCCGAGCTCGATCGGCCAGGTCCTCTCGGAGGAGGCGCTCGCGCTCGCGCCGATGCTGCGCCGGCTGCCGCGCCGGTTGGAGCGGATCACGAACGCGCTGGAGCACGGCCGGTTGGGGGTGCAGGTCAGGCTGCTCGCCGACGAGCGGGACCGGCGGTTCGTGCGCTCCCTCGTGCACGACGTGCTGCTGGCGTTCCTGGGCGGGGTGACGGGGCTGATCGGCGTCCTGCTGCTGGACACGGACCACGGGCCGCCGCTGAACGACTCCCTGACGCTGTTCCAGCTGATCGGCTACAACCTGCTGGTGGTCAGTTGCGTGCTGGTGATCCGGGTGGTGTTCGGCATCTTCAAGGCCCAGCGGCGGCTTCCCGGCAGGTGACCGGCGGCAAGGGGGCGGGGTGGGGCCGGGGTGTGGACCCCGGCCCCTTCGTTCTGTGCGCCGCCCGTCCGGTGCGCGTTCTCAGGTCGCCCGGAAGGCGACGGGCAGACTGCTGTGCCCGTGGAGGAAGTTGGAGTACACCCGGCGGGCCTCGCCGCGGGACTCGATCGAGGCGACCATGTCGCGCAGGGCCGACAGCAGGGCCTTCAGTTCCTCGCGCCCCAGGAACGCGCCCAGGCAGAAGTGCGGGCCGAAACCGAAGGTCACGTGCTTGTTGGGGGTGCGGGCCAGGTCGTAGCGGCGGGGGTCGGCGAAGACGTTCTCGTCGAAGTTGGCGGAGGTGTTCCACAGGGTGACGATGTCGCCGGCCGCGATGGTGTGGCCGTCGATCTCCACGTCCACCAGGGCGCGGCGGCCGAAGTGCATGGCCGGGGTGGTCCAGCGCAGCACCTCCTCGGTGGCGCTCTCGACGCTCACCCCGCCGGCCTTGAAGACCTCCCACTGGCCGGGGTGTTCGATGAAGGCGAGCACCGCGCCGATGGAGGCCATGCGGCTGGATTCGTCGCCGCCGATGATCAGGCTGTAGCAGTTGAAGATGATCTCTTCCTCGCTGAGGGGACGCCCCTCCACCTCACCCGTCGCCAGCGCGCTGATGACGTCGTCGCCGGGGTTGCGGCGGCGGGCGCGGGCCAGGTCGGAGAAGTACAGCAGGATCTCGTTGCGCGCCAACCACGCCTCGTCGGCGGTGCCGTCGCTGCTGTCGGCGCTGAGCACCTGCTTGTTCCAGTCCAGCAGCCGCTGGCGGTCCTGCGGCGGTACGGCCATCAGGTCGCAGATGGTGCCCATCGGGATGTGCTCGGCGATGGCCTCGGCGTAGTCGAAGTCGCCGCGGTCGACGACCTGGGAGAGCAGGTCGCGGGTGCGGGTGTTGACCTGCTCGACCACGTGGCGCAGGGCCCGCGGGGAGAAGGACTTCAGCATCAGGTTCCGGATGGCGCGGTGGCGGGCGCCGTCGCTGACGGCGAGCATCTTGCCGGCCGCCGAGTCTCCGCCCTGGAGCAGGGTGGAGAGGACGTTGCCGCGCTCGGAGGTGAAGTGGGTGGTGTCCTTGTAGACGGCCATCACGTCGTGGTGGCGGGTGAGCGCCCAGAAGCCGGGCAGGCCCGCGGTGGCACGGTGGTGGTGGACGGGCCGCTCGGTGCGGAACCGCTGCCACAGGTCGTGGATCGCGGCGGGGTCCTCGGTGACGAACGTCCGGGGGTCCGTGAGGTCGACGGCGTCGAGGTCGCCGTGGACACCGGGGCCGGTCCCGATGGTCTCGGTCGTAGTGGTCATGTCCGCTCTCAGTTCGGTCCGTGCGCGACGCGCACGCGGTCAGGGGGTCCGGTCCGACGGGGATTCGGCGCGGCGGCGGATGCCGTGCAGCCACTCGCGGCGGATCAGGCCGCCGGGCAGCCGGATCAGCGTCCAGTAGCGGGCGAAGCTGCGCCGGGTCGCCTCGTCGGTGCTGAGCACGCGCGTCTCGGTGATCAGCCGGCCGTTGTCGTAACGGAAGTTGAAGGCGACCTTGTAGTGGCCGGGGCGCTCGAAGGCGGCGAAGGACTCGCCGGCCGGTTCGGCCAGTTCGGCGGGCCCCTTGGGCTCACGGACGGACACGGCGGCGCCGACGACCAGTTCGCCGGGGCCGCGGTGCAGTTCGGTGAAGCCGCCGCCGGTCATGGAGCCGAGGAAGGGCTCCTGGGCCTTGTCGCGTTTGGTGCCGAGGGAGCCGACCACCATCATCGCGTGGAAGAGGGGGACGTCGCGCCAGCGGGTCTCGTCCACGGCCCGCAGCACGCTCTCGCGCGGTGCGCGCACCGCGACGGAGTGCCGCTCGTGATGGTCGTAGCGCGGCAGCAGCCGCTCCAGTGCCGTGGTCTCGGTCTTCATGTCGGTCAGGCCTCCTCGGGCCGGGGCGGGCGGGTGCGCCGCTGGAAGGCCACGGCGAGTGCGGTGAACAGCAGGCCGCCGAGCATCCAGTAGGGCTCGTAGAGCAGGACGGCGAAGCGGTCCATGCCCTCCAGCGGCCCACTGCGCCTGCCGGCCAGGTAGACCGCGAGGTCGACCATGGCGGGCAGGGCGTGGAAGACCATCAGCAGGGCGCAGCCCCAGGCCCCGAACAGGACCAGCTTGCGCGGGAAGAACAGGCCCCAGCGCTGGACCAGGGCGAGGGCGAGGGCGGCTCCGCCGAGGTTCATCGGGATGGCGATCAGGTCGATGATGAACAGGGGCTTGTTGTCGACGAGGGACTCGCCCGGCGGCAGCCCGTAGGTACCGCCCAGGGCCCAGTAGGCGTGGAAGGCCGCGAAGAGGACCATCCAGACGCATGCGGCGGCGCCCGTCGCTCTCTGCCGGGCCGTGGCTGCGGGGTGGAGGTCGGCGCGGGCCGCCAGGCGGCTCGTCCTACGGCTGGCGTCGGCGGGTGCGGTGCGCATGCGGTTCCTATCGCGGTAGGGGTGTCAGGAGGAGGGGTCCGGGCCGTAGCCCATCGGGCATCCGTAGACGACGTCGCCGTCGCCCTCGGCTGTGGTCTCCCCCGTGGGCGCCGCGTGAACCTGGCTCCGCGCCTCGTGCAGTTCGGGGAAGAACCATTTGTCCAAAGTGGTGCGCAGGAACTCCGATCCGGCGCTGCCTCCGCTGCCGGGGCGGGTTCCCAGCGCCCGTACCACCAGCATCCAGTGCTGGTAGCGCCACTGGTGGAACAGGGCGTCGTAGGCGAGGAGGTCCTCGGCCGTGTCGCGCAGTTCCTCGTCGGGCGCGCCCGGCGCGAACAGCTTCTCGACGCTCAGGCCGCGACGCTCCAGCAGGGCGTGGAAGGCGTCGTTGAGGGAGGGCTCGTGGAAGCGGCGCAGCAGCCGTTCCCGTTCGTCCACGGTGGCGCCCGGCAGGTTCAGGTAGCGGCGGTCGCGCAGGCCGGAAAGCATTTCGAGCTCGCGGAACTGTACGGACTGGAAGCCGCTGGACTCCCCCAGCGCGCCGCGGAACTCGTTGAAGCCGGCCGGGGTCATGGTGGCGAGCACGTCGAGGTGGCCGAGCCACAGGGAGTTCATCCGGGTCAGCCGGCGCAGACCCCAGCGGGCCCGGCTGAGCAGGTCCTGGTCCAGGCAGGCGCGGACCTGCTCCAGTTCGTGCAGGGCGCAGGAGAACCACAGTTCTATCGCCTGGTGGGTGACGATGAACAGCAGTTCGTCGTGGGCGTCGGTGCGTGGGCGCTGGAGTTCCAGCAGGCCGGGCACCTCCAGGTAGGTGCCGTAACTGAGCGGCTGGGGCGTGACGTCGGCGGCGGGGGCCGGGACGGCGGTGGCGGTGAGCGGCTCGGCGATCGTGTCGGTCATGACGTGGTGTTCCCCCTAGGTGGAGCGTCAGCGTGCGACGGCGGTGCGGTACTTGCGGGTCGCCAGCGGTGCCGCGACGGCCAGCAGCAGCGCCATCCAGATCAGGCTGAGCGCGATGGGATGGTCGTTCGGGAATGAGTGGCCCGCGGTCGCGGCCGGGTTGCCCCACAGTTCGCGGCAGGCGCCGACCACGGAGCTCAGCGGGTTCCACTCGGCCGCCACGCGGAGCCACTCGGGCAGCCCGGTGAGCGGGATGAAGGCGTTGGACAGGAACATCACCGGCATCAGCAGCAGCGCGGGCACGGACGAGGCCGTCGACGGGTCGCCCACGGACAGTCCGATCAGCGCACCGAGCCAGGCGACGGTGAAGCCGAAGAGCAGCAGGATCCCGAAGCCGGCCGCGACGCTCAGCGGGCCGGTATGGGTGCGCCAACCGATGGCGAGGCCGACGAGGGCCATCGCCAGGCAGCTGATCGCCCGCAGTGCGGTGTCGCCGACGGTGCGCCCGATGAGTACGGCGGCACCCGACATGGGCAGGGACCGGAACCGGTCGACGAGGCCGTTGCGCAGGTCCTCCACGGCGCCGACCGAGGTGTCCGGTACGGCGGTCAGGACGCTCTGGACGAAGATGCCGGCCATGATGAACTCGGCGTAGCCGCCGTCCGGAACCTCGATGACGCTGCCGAACAGCACGCCGAAGAGCAGGACGAACACCATGGGCAGCAGGACCGCGTTGACCAGCCGGCCGGGGGCCCGTCGCAGGTGCCGCAGGTGCCGTTCGACGCAGACCGCGCCGTCCTGGACCGCTTCGACCGCCGCGCTCATGCCGCGCTCCGTTCCGTGTTCTTGGTGCCGGCGTGGCCGGTGAGGTGGAGGAAGACGTCGTCCAGGGAGGGCCGGCGGACGGCGAAGTCGACCACCTCGACGCCGGCGGCCCGCAGGGCCAGCGCCGCTTCCGCGATGTCCTCCATGCCGGTGGCCAACTGCACCGACAGGCTTCGGCCGTCGTCGTCCGCGACCGGCGCGACGCCGACCGCGCGGGTGAGCGCGGCGGCGGCCGCGGGCCGCTGGGAGGGGTCGGCGAGGCCCACGTCGAGGCGTTCGCCGCCGACCTTGTTCTTCAGCTCGTCGGCGGTTCCCTCGGCGATGACCTGCCCGTTGTCCACGACCGCGATCCGGTCGGCGAGTTGGTCGGCCTCTTCCAGGTACTGGGTCGTCAGCAGGACGGTGACGCCCGCGTCGACCTGCTCGCGGATCATCGCCCACAGGGCGATCCGGCTGGCCGGGTCGAGCCCGGTGGTCGGCTCGTCGAGGAAGAGCACGGCCGGATCGCCGATCAGGCTGACGGCCAGGTCGAGCCGGCGGCGCATGCCGCCGGAGTACGTGCCCGCCGGTCGGTCGGCCGCCTCCACCAGGTCGAACTTCTCGAGCAGTTCCCGGGCCCGCGCCTGGGCGGCTGCCCTGGACAGCCGCAGCAGCATGCCCACCATCCGGAGGTTCTCCCGGCCGGTGAGCTGCTCGTCGACCGCCGCGTACTGGCCGGTGAGACCGATCGCCCGCTGCACCCGGCGACGGTCGCGGACCACGTCGAACCCGGCGACCCTCGCCGTGCCCGCGTCCGGTTCCAGCAGCGTCGCCAGGATGCGGACGGTCGTCGTCTTGCCCGCGCCGTTCGGGCCGAGCACCCCGAGCACCGAGCCCGCGGGGACGGCGAGGTCGACACCGCGCAGCGCCTCGTGGGCGCCGTACCGCTTGCGGAGTCCCTCCGCCTGGATTGCCAGCTCCACTGTCAACTCCTCTTTTCCCCGCGGATGCGGTCCGCGAGCCGCCGGCCGATCTGCGTGACCGGTTCGGGCCGGGTCATGTCTTCATGGGCGCAGGCGATGTCGTGCACGTCGATCCGCCCGTCGACGTGGGGCTCCCACGAGGCGACCGACGGCGCGTCCTCGCCCCGGCCCTCGGTGGCGAAGAAGTACAGGACGTCGCCCCGGAAGCGGCCGAACCCCGCGGTGTCCGCCTGGAGCCGGCCGTTGTTGGCGGCGACCCGCTCGACGGCCGCCAGGTGCCGTTCCTGAAGGCCCGCGAACCCGTCACCGCCGCCCCGCAGGGCCTCGGCCAGCTCGCGGCGGAACTCCTCGCCGTCGTGGTCGGCCTGCCGCGTGCCGCTCGCGTAGGCGTCGAGCATGGCCAGGAGGGCGACCTCGTGGCCCTGTTCCTGAAGCCGGGTGGCGATGAGGTGGGCGACCACGCCGCCGAAGGACCAGCCGAGGAGGTGGTAGGGGCCGGACGGCTGGACCTCGAGGATCCGCGCGACGTAGTCCTCGGCCATCTCGGCCGAGGTGGCGGGGAGTTCGTCCTCGCCGGTCAGGCCGCGGGCCTGGAGCGCCCAGACGGGGCGGTCCGGCTCCAGCGCCGGGACGAGGCCGGAGTACACCCAGCCGATGCCCAGGCCCGGGTGGACGCAGAACAGCGGGGGCAGCGAGCCCTGCGGGCGCAGCGGCAACAGCACTTCCAGCGCGTCGTCGACGGTGTCGGTACCGAGCCGCTCGGCGAGCCGGGCGACGGTGGGCGCCTCGAACATGCTGCGGACGGTGAGTTCGGCGCCGCAGGTCTCCCTGATCCGGCCCGCGAGCCGCATGATCAGCAGCGAGTGGCCGCCCAGGTGGAAGAAGTCGTCGTCGATGCCGACCCGCTCCAGGCCCAGGACCTCGGCGAAGAGCGCGCACAGCAGCTCCTCGCGCGGGGTGCGCGGGGCCCGGTCCGAGACCCCGGCCGCGAGGTCCGGGGCGGGCAGGGCCTTGCGGTCGAGCTTGCCGTTGGTGGTCACCGGCAGGGCGTCGAGGGCGAGGAAGGCCGCCGGCACCATGTGCTCGGGCAGCAGCTGCCCGAGGTACGCGCGCAGCTCGTCGGCGCCCGGCGCCGCCGTCCCCGGCTCGGGAACGACGTACGCGGCGAGCGCACGGTCGCCGGGGCGGTCCTCGCGGGCCAGGACCGCGGCGTTCGAGACGGCCGGGTGGCGGGTCAGTGCCGCCTCGATCTCGCCGAGTTCGATGCGGAAGCCGCGGATCTTGACCTGGTCATCGGTACGACCCAGGTACTCCAACACCCCGCCCGCGGTCCAACGCGCCAGGTCCCCGGTCCGGTACATCCGCGAGCCCGCCGGACCGTACGGATCCGCGATGAACCGCTCCGCGCTCAGGCCCGGCCGCCCCAGATAACCACGGGCCAACTGCACCCCCGCCAGGTACAACTCACCCGACACGCCCGGGGCGACCGGGCGCAGGGCCGCGTCCAGGACGTACGTACGAGTGTTCCGAACGGGACGGCCGATGGGTACGGGGCCGGCGCCCCCGGCGCATTCCCAGGCGGTGACGTCGACGGAGGCTTCGGTGGGGCCGTAGAGGTTGTGCAGGCCGACGTCCGGCAGCAGACGCGCGAACTGGTTCTGAAGCTCCTCGGGCAGTGCCTCGCCGCTGCACACGACCCGGCGCAGCACGGTGCACGCCGAAGCGGCGGGCTCCTGGAGGAACACCTGCAACATGGACGGCACGAAATGCACGGTCGTGACCCGCTCCGCACGGATCAACCCCGCCAGATACACCGGATCCCGATGCCCCTCCGGACGCGCCACCACCAACGTCGCACCACTGACCAACGGCCAGAAGAACTCCCACACCGACACGTCGAACCCCGACGGCGTCTTCTGCAACACCCGATCATCACCGGCCAACCCGAACCGGTCCTGCATCCACACCAACCGGTTCACGATCCCCCGATGGGAAACCACCACCCCCTTGGGACGACCCGTCGAACCCGACGTGTAGATGACGTACGCCGGATGGTCGGCGGCAGGTGCCGCGGCCCCGGCGGCCTCGGCGGGAACCGACGCGGCCAGGTCCGCCCCGTCGACGAGCAGGTGGGGCACGGCCGGGTCGGCCGGGAGCCGGGGCGCGGTCGCCGCGGTCGTCAGCAGGAGGGTCGGGGCGGCGTCCGCCAGCATGAACGCGATGCGGTCGGCCGGGTGGTCGGGGTCCACCGGGAGGTAGGCCCCGCCCGCCTTGAGGACGGCCAGCAGCGAGACCACCAGCTCGACCGAGCGCGGCACGGCCAGCGCCACCACGCTCTCCGGCCCGACGCCCCGGGCGCGCAGGACGTTTGCGAGGCGGTCGGCGCGGGCGTGCAGCTCGGCGTAGGTCAGGGAGCTGCCCTCGAAGCGCAGGGCCTCGGCGTCCGGGGTGCGCGCCGCCTGCCCGGCCAGCAGCTCCGTCAGGGTGGTGTCGGGCACGGGCTCGGCCGTGGCGTTCCATCCGTGCAGGACCTGCTGCCGCTCGGCGGGCTCCAGCACGTCGGCCCGGCCGATCGGCTCGTCCGGACGGTCGGTGACCGCGGTGAGCAGTCGCACCAGCCGTTCCAGCAGGAGCTCGACCGTGGCCCGGTCGTAGAGGTCGGTGTTGTACTGCAGGACGCCGTCGATGCCGGCGGGCGAGCCCGCGGCGTCGAACCGTTCGCCCAGGTGTCCTTCCAGGTCGAACTTGGCGACGTGGTTGTCCGCGGCGTGGGCGCTCGCGGCCAGCCCGGGCATCCGCAGTTCGGCCTCGGTGTTGTTGTGCACCGACAGCAGGACCTGGAAGAGGGGGTGCCGGGCCAGCGACCGCGTCGGGTTGAGCACCTCGACCAGCCGCTCGAACGGCATGTCCTGGTGGCCGTACGCGGCGAGGTCGGTCTCCCGCACCCGGGCCACCAGCTCGCGGAACGTGGGGTCGCCGGAGGTGTCGGTGCGCAGGACCAGGGTGTTGACGAAGAACCCGACGAGGTCGTCGAGCGCGTCGTCGGTGCGGCCCGCCACGGGGGTGCCGATCGGGATGTCGCTGCCCGCGCCGAGCGCGCCGAACAGGGCGGCGAAACCGGCCTGGAGGACCATGAACATGCTGGCCCGGCCGTCGTGGGCGAGGCGCGCCAGGCGGGCGTGCAGCCGGGCGTCCAGGGAGAAGGTCACGCCCGCTCCGCTGTTGCCGAGGACCGCGGGGCGGGGCCGGTCGGTGGGCAGGTCCAGTTGCTCGGGCAGGCCGTCCAGGGTGCGGCGCCAGTAGTCGAGCTGCTGGGCCGCGACGCTGCGCCCGTCGTTCTCGTCGCCGAGGACCTCGCGCTGCCACAGCGCGTAGTCGGCGTACTGCACCGGCAGCGGGGTGAAGGCCGGTGCCCGGCCGGCGGTCCGGGCCTCGTAGGCGGTGGCCAGGTCGCGGGCGAACGGGGCCATCGACCAGCCGTCGGTGGCGATGTGGTGGATCACCAGGAGCATCACGTGTTCCTGCGGGGCCACGGTGAACAGCTCGGCGCGCAGCGGGAGGTCCACCGCGAGGTCGAAGCCGCGGCCGGCCCGTGCGTCCAGCAGGGCGGGGAGCCGGTCCTCGGTGGTCGTGGTGAAGGCGAACGCGACGGGGGCGGCTGCGGCGGGCAGCACCTGCTGGCGGGGCTCGCCGTCGGGCGCGGGGAAGACGGTGCGGAGGCTCTCGTGGCGGGCGACCACGTCGGCGAGGGCGGCGTCGAGGGCCGTGTGGTCGACGGTGCCCCGGAGCCGGACCGCGAGCGGGATGTTGTAGGTGGCGCCGGGGCCCTCCATCCGGCCCAGGAACCAGAGCCGGCGCTGGGCGAAGGACAGGGGCACTGTTTCGGGCCGGGTACCCGCGCGCAGCGGGGGCCGGGCCCCGCCCGCGGCGGCGACGCGCCGGCCGAGCTCGGCCGGGGTGGGTGCCTCGAACAGGGAACGGATGGCGAGTTCGACGCCGAGGTCGGAGCGGATCCTGCTGACCAGGCGGGTGGCGAGCAGCGAGTGGCCGCCGAGGGTGAAGAAGCTGTCGTCGACGCCGATGTGCTCGATCCCCAGGACTTCGGCGAAGAGCGCGACCAGCGCTTCCTCCTCGGGGGTCTCGGGGGCCCGTCCGGTGGTGGACCCGGCCAGCTCGGGTGCGGGCAGCGCCTTGCGGTCCACCTTGCCGTTGGGGGTGAGCGGGAACTCGTCGAGGACGACGGTCGCGGCGGGGACCATGAACTCGGGCAGCGAGGCGGCGATGTGCGCGCGCAGCGTGTCCGGGTCGGCCGGCCGGTCCTCGGCGGCGATCACGTACGCCACGACGCGCTTGTCGCCCGGCTCGTCCTCGCGCACGATCACCGCGGCGTGGCGGACGCTGTCGTGGCCGGTGAGCACCGACTCGATCTCGCCGAGCTCGATCCGGAAGCCGCGGACCTTGACCTGGTGGTCGGCGCGGCCCGCGAACTCCAGGCGGCCATCGGCGCGCCACCTCCCGAGGTCGCCGGAGCGGTAGAGGCGGGTTCCGGCCGCGCCGAAGGGGTTGGCGACGAACCGCTCCGCGGTCAGCCCGGGCCGCTTGAGGTAGCCGCGGGCGAGGCCCGTTCCGGCGATGTACATCTCGCCGACGGCGCCGGGCGGGACCGGGCGCAGCCAGCGGTCCAGTACGTACACCTGCGAGTTGACGAAGGGGCTGCCGATCGGCGGGGTGCCGCCGACGCCGAGCGGGCCGCTCATGGTGGCGCCGACGGTGGTCTCGGTGGGGCCGTAGCCGTTGAGCAGTCGGCGGCCGGGCGCCCAGCGGGCGACGAGCTCGGGGGTGCAGGCGTCGCCGGTGGAGACGAGGGTGGCGCCGGCGAGGACGTCCGGGCCGGCGGGCAGTGAGGCGAGGGCCACCGGCGGCAGGGTGGCGTGGGTGACGCGGTGCCGGCGGACGAGGTCGGCCAGGGGGTCGCCGGGCAGCAGGTCGTCGGCGGGGCCGAGGACGAGGGCGGCGCCCGAGAGCAGGCCCATGGAGATGTCCCAGAAGCCGGCGTCGAAGCTGACCGAGGCGAACTGCAGCACCCGGCTGCCGGGGCCGGCCTGGACGGCGTCGGCCTGCGTCGCGACGAGGCTGGCGAGGCCGTGGTGCGGGACGACGACGCCCTTGGGGCGCCCCGTGGATCCCGAGGTGTAGATGATGTACATGGGGTGGGTGCTGGTCAGCGGTGCGACGCGGTCGGCGTCCGTGATGTCGGCGCTGTCGTACGCGCCGAGCGCGCGGGCGGTCTCCGGGGCGTCGAGCACCAGCTGCGGGGTGTCCCCGGCGGCGTCGCCGAGCAGCCGGGAGGTGGCCCCGGTGGTGATCAGCAGGCTGGGCCGGGCGTCCTCCACCATGAACGCGAGCCGGTCGACCGGATACTCGGGGTCGAGCGGGAGGTAACCCGCGCCCGCCTTGAGCACCGCCCACAGAGCGATGATCAGCTCCACCGAGCGGGGCACGGACACGGCGACGAACTGTTCGGGTCCGACGCCCTCGTCGATCAGCCGGCGGGCCAGGCGGTTGGCGCGGGAGTCGAGCTCGGCGTACGTGAGGGTGGTGTCCCGGAAGAGCAGCGCGGGGGCGTCGGGGTGCTCGGTGACACGGGCGGCGAACAGCTCCGGGAGGGTCCGCGGGGTGATGTCGCGGGCGCTGTCGTTCCAGTCGCCGAGGATGCGCCGGCGCTCGGCCGGGGTGAGGACGTCGACGCGGCCGACGGGCTGCTCGGGGTCGGCGACGACGGCCGTCAGCAGGCGTACGAGACGGTCGAGGACGGCCCTGGCGGCCTGCTCGTCGAACAGATCGGGGGCGTAGCACAGGCGCAGGTGCAGGTCGTCGCCCATCAGGCCGGCCGCCAGGTTGAGCGGGTAGTGCGCGCCGTCGCGGCCGTCGACGCCGCTGAACCGGACTCCGTCGACGACGAGTTCCTCGGTGGTCGGGTCGACGGGGTAGTTCTGGTAGACGAGGGTCGTGTCGAACAGCTCCTGGTGGCCGGAGAGCTGCTGGACGTCGGTCAGCCGGACGTGCTGGTGGGCCAGCAGCTCGGACTGCTCGTCCTGGAGCCGGGTGAGGGCGGCCAGCAGCGTCTCCTGCGGCCGGAACCGGACGCGGACCGGGAGGGTGTTGATGAACAGGCCGACCATGGTGTCCACGCCGGGTATCTCCGGCGGGCGGCCCGAGACGATGGCGCCGAAGACGACGTCGTCGCGGCCGGTGAGGGTGGACAGCAGCAGGCCCCAGACGCCCTGGACGACGGTGTTGACGGTCAGCGAGCGGCTGCGGGCCAGCGCCAGCAGGCCGCTGGTGATCTCCACCGGCACCTCGTGCCGGAGCCAGCCTGGTCGCACCAGGCCGCGGCCGCGGTCGACCGGGGAGACCAGGGTCGGCTCGTCGATGTCGGCCAGCGCCGACTGCCAGGCCTCGCGGGCCGTGTTCGCGTCCTGGGCGGCGATCCAGGCGAGGTAGTCGCGGTACGGGGTGACCGGGCGCAGCACGACCGGGTCGCCCTTGCTCCCGTACAGCTCGAACAGCTCGCGCACCAGGACGGGCACCGACCAGCCGTCCATGAGGATGTGGTGCTTGGTCAGCATCAGCCGGAACCGGTCCGGGCCGAGGCGGAAGACGGTGAACCTCAGCAGCGGCGGGCGGGTCAGGTCGAAGCCGCGGGCCCGGTCCTCGTCGGCGTGCCGGGCGAGTTCGGCCTGCCGCTTGTCCTCGTCCAGGGCGCTGAGGTCGATCTGTTCCCAGGGCACGGTGACGCGGCTGTGGACCAGTTGGACGGGCTCGGTGGAGCTGTCGTGGCGGAATCCGACGCGCAGGTTGGCGTGCCGCTTCAGGAGCGAGCGCGCCGCGAGTCGCAGTGCGCGGCTGTCGAGCGGGCCCTCCAGGTCGAGGAGGAGTTGGTGGACGTAGAGGTCCGGCCCCTCCTCGTCGTACAGCGCCTGGAAGAGCATGCCTTCCTGCAGGGGTGACAGCGGAAGGACGTCCTCGATCGTGGACCTGCTCACTTGGCCATCTCCCATTCGTCGGTGAAGTCGTCCTCGTCCTCGTCGTCCCAGTCGTCCGGGGCGACCGGCCCGATGCCCGAGGTGAAGGCGTCGAGCTCGTCCTGGCTGAGCCGGACCAGCGAGAGGTCCGACGGGGTGAGCCCACCGATGCCGGCGTGCGCGGCGTGCGCGGCCAGCGCCCGCACGGCGCGTGAGAAGCACGCGGTCAGTTCCTTGACGTCCTGTTCGCGCAGCAGGGTCTGCGGCCAGGACCAGACGAGCAGCAGGCGCGGCCCGTCGGGATGGTCCTCGGTCATCGCGTTGACGGCGAGGGCGTGGGTCAGCGGGGTCTGCGGGTCGGGCCGGCCGCCTTCGAGGTCGGCGCCGCCGACCATGTCGGCGTCGGCGACCGGTGTCCAGGGCGCGCTCGCGCCGTTGCCGGCCGGGGCCGACCTGCCCAGGTAGTTGAAGCTGATCTGCGGTCCGGGCAGGTCCCGCAGGACCTCCCGGGTGTCGTGGTTGAGGTGGCGCAGCAATCCGTGGCCGAGACCGTGGTCGGGCAGGGCCCGCAGTTGTTCCTTGACCGCCTTGAGGGCTTCGCCGACGGCGTCCCCGCCACGGTCGAGTTCGGCCGGGTCGCGCGGGCCGGGGTCGATCCGGACCGGGTGGAGGCTGGTGAACCAGCCGACGGTGCGGGAGAGGTCCACGCCTTCGATGACGTCCGCGCGGCCGTGTCCTTCGAGGTCGACCAGGACGGCGCTCTCGTCCTCCTCCCCCCTGCCCGCCCGCCAGTCGGCGACGGCGAGGGCGAGCGCGGTGAGCAGGACGTCGTTGATGCCGGCGTGATAGGCGGCGGGCAGCGAGGTCAGCAGCGGGGCGACGTGCTCGGGCTCCTCGTTCGTGGTCAGGAACCGCATGGTGGCGAACACGTCCTGGCCCGGGTCGAGCGGACGATCGCCGAGCAGTGCGTCCGGTTCCTCCAGTACCGCCTCCCAGAGCGGGAGTTCGGCAACCCGTTCGGGCTTGTGGGCGAGTTCCACCAGGTGCTCGGCCCAGCGCCGGAACGAGGTGCCGGTCGGCTGGAGCGCCGGCTCGCGGCCCTCGGCGAGGGCGTCGCAGGCGGCCGCGAGGTCGGGGATCAGGACCTGCCAGGACACGTTGTCGACGACCAGGTGGTGGGCGACGAGGAGCAGCCGGCCGGGTGCGTCGGTTCCGGCGTCGAACCAGACGGCTTGGAGCATCACTCCGGCGTCGGGGTCGATGCGGCCCCAGGCGGCTTCGCTCTGCGCGGAGGTCAGGGTGCGCAGGGCGAGGGCGTCGAGTCCGGCGGCGTCCACCCGCAGTACCCGCCCGGTCGCGTCGACGGTGCCCCGCTCGGGCACCTCGAACCGCCAGCTGCCGGTGTCCCGGACCAGTCGGGCGCGCAGGGCGTCGTGGTGGTCCAGCAGGGTCTGGAGGGCGGCGGTGAGCCGGTCCTCGGTGAGGCCGGCGGGCGCCTGGAGGAGCGTGGACTGGTTGAACCGGCCGATGGGTCCGCCGCGTTCGCGGAGCCAGTGCATGGTCGGGGTGAGCGGTACCTCGCCGATGCCGAGGTCGGGGCCTTCGCCGACGACCTGGTCCAGGCTGCCGGAGGCGGCCGCGAGGGCGGCGATGTTCTTGTGCTCGAACACCTGGCGCGGGGTGATGACCAGTCCGGCTCGGCGGGCGCGGCTGACGAGCTGGATGGACATGATGCTGTCGCCACCGAGGTCGAAGAAACTGTCGTCGATCCCGACGGAGGTCAGCCCGAGGAGTTCCTTGAAGATGGCCCCGAGGGCCTCCTCCCTCTCCGTGCGGGCCTGACGGCCACCCGAGGTCGACACCGACAGGTCGGGCGCCGGCAGTGCTTTGCGGTCCAGCTTCCCGTTCGGGGTCTGCGCGAACTCCGCCAACACCACGATCGACGCCGGAACCATGTAGTCGGGCAGCGCCTCGGCGACGTACGCGCGCAACTCCGCCGGATCGACGTCGTGCCCACCACGCGGAACGACGTAACCGACGAGCTGTCTCACCCCCGGGACGTCCTCACGGACCATCAGCGCCACCTGACCGACGCTCCCGTGCCGCGCCAACCGCGCCTCGACCTCACCCAGCTCGATACGGAACCCGCGGATCTTGACCTGGTCGTCGGCCCGGGCCACGTACTCCAACTGCCCGTCCGCCCGCCACCGCACCAGATCCCCGGTCCGGTACATCCGCTCCCCGACCGCACCGAACGGAGCCGCCACGAACCGCTCCGCGGTCAACCCCGGACGACCGAGATACCCGCGGGCCAGGCTCGCGCCGGCGAGGTACAGCTCGCCGATGACACCGGGCGGTACGGGTCGCAGGCGGGCGTCGAGGACGTAGAGCCGGCTGTTGATGACCGGGCTGCCGATCGGCACCACGGGGTCCGCCGCGGTGAGCGGACGGCTCATGGACGCGCAGACGGTGGTTTCGGTGGGCCCGTACGCGTTGAACAGATCACGACCGGCCGACCAACGCGCCACCACCTCACCCGACAACGCCTC